>CAVXNM010000040.1:0-27871 GCA_963763115.1 uncultured Gammaproteobacteria bacterium | reverse complement strand
GTGTTTAAAACCTGGGTGTTCGTTATGGTGCTCGCGTGGAGCCGACACCAGTACGCCGAGCTGGTGCGTGATCAAAGCATCGAGACCTGGCTCGGTTGTCACCGCCGCTCGTTCGAACACTTCAACGGCGTGCCATCGAAAGTCATCATAGATAACCCAAAGTGCGCGATCACCAGCGCGTGCTACCACGATCCACAGGTGCAGCGCGCTTACGCTGACTATGCCGAAGGGTAGCCGCGTCCATATACCAGACAATGCTTCTGGAACCCTTACTATTGCTGACTCGTGATTTAATGAAAAAAATCAGGCTGGAAAAATATCCCCTAAAATGAGAGACGGTCACATAGCCATTGTGGCTAAGTGATAAAGGGGGGGTGCTAATGCCGTGTCCTTCGGATTAATCCAGTATGTAAGACACTCAAAATGACTGGAATGCTAGCCAAATTGCTAGACAAGGACATTCAGTGAATTCTGCTTATTCGTAACTTTTTGAATTTAATGGAGCTGGCGAGAGGAGTCGAACCCCCGACCGGCTGATTACAAATCAGCTGCTCTACCAACTGAGCTACGCCAGCATCTGTACTCTGAACAGAAGGTTATTCTAATCAAACACCCCACCAGCTGCAATTCACTCGCAGGCGGCGTCCCGCACCTCGACGTCTGGATACTCACCCTGGAGTGTTTTCAGTACGCCGCGCTCGTCATGCAATTGATCAAGATCCAGCCAGTAGGCGGTATGTGTTGCATAGCGGGGCTCCACAACGGGTTCAAGCCCGTATTTGTGAAGCATCTTGAGGCGTATATCCACCCGCGAGGAGCTGTCATATGCACCCAGGGAAATGGCATTACCTTTCACAATCAGATAATCCATGTCATTGTTCTGCTTCAGCATGCGTGTAATCCGTAAAGCCTCTTCGCGCTCCATGGCCGGCAGATAGACCCAGTAACCTGCCTCTTCCTGAACAGCGCTGGTACGCTCCCTTGGTTGATACCCGAGTTGGTTCAGCCGATTTTCAACGGACTTCATCTCCGAATCGTCCAGGAAAGGGCCAAGCACATGACAACTCGACGATGGGGCAACCGCCCCCGGCGGTTCCGATGCCGTCAGCGTTTGGACACTGTTGATATCCGCCGTCACCGGCTGTGCTTCGGTATCCCCCGGCGGACTTACCGCCACGACCGATCCGTCGCTAAAGTCGCGGGCATCTTCGTCGACGGCGGAGGCTTTCTTCGCCGCATTTTCCTGAATGGTCTCCAGACGCCTGGCATTTGGCGGTATACGTTCGACAAGACTCGCGCGCCCCTTATGCGGCACGTTCTGTAGCATATTCCAGGAAAAATATACGAGGTTCACGACAACCAGCAGGTAGATCAGGTGCCGCATAGCATCTCCCTGGCGAGTATGGCAACTCCCTTCAGAACCAGATACCGATCGTAACGTGGCGAGCTACGCAATATTGGCAGCAGTATTTCCGCATCACCGCCGGTAATCACGGCCTCGAGAGTGCGACCGTAGCCGGCGGCAGCGCCCTCAATCACCCGATCAATCAGCGCACCGGCCATGTACATTACCCCGCTGTTGACACCCTCCGTCGTATTCCTGGAGAACAGGGACGGCAGCCCGTGCGCCCCGTCCAGCACCGGACCAATGGCGGCGGTCTCCTGCACCAGGGAACGCCGCATCATGGCAAGACCCGGTGCTATGAGTCCACCCTGATGGTTGCCAGCGGCATCCACGACGTCAAGGGTAATGGCCGTACCGCAGTCGATGACGCACACGGGGTTTTCAGTATCATGGTGCGCTGCAACGATCGCGGCCCAGCGGTCGGCGCCCAGAGTGCCCGGTTCCCGGTAGGCATTGGTCACTCCCGCCGCCTGAATCGAGGCACGTATATAACACGGTGTCGTCTCCCAGACCGTTCCAGCCCACTCGGATATTTCGTGTTCCATGCCGGCGTCTGTGACGCTGGCAACTGCGAGAGCCCGTGGTGCAGGCAAACCCTCCCAGGCCCGGCTGGCCGAGCGCGAGAACCCTTCGTCACGATAATAAAACCGCCCGCCACCTTCCAGCACGCCATTTTTCTCGGTTGCCCACTTGACCGAGGAGTTGCCGACATCGAGCAGTATCACGGTGCAAGTCTCAGGCTGACCTCGCCGGATGCAAAACGCCTTCGCCCCGACACCGTGTCGACCAGCAGGGCTCCCCCGGAATCAATACCGCATGCACGGCCATGTATCACCTCATTGGGCAGGCACAAATTGACCTGACGATTCTGGATGACATCATGCCGGCCCCATTCCTCCAGGAAAGGCTGCAAACCCGAACGCTCGAATTCCCCGAGCACCGCGACCGTGTGGTCCAGGACGGCCGATGCAAGTCGGTTGCGCGAAAACGCTTCCCGGCCAGTCAGCCGCCGCAGGTCAGTCCAGTTCTGGTCGATCTCTGCAGCTGCCGTCTCCGGAATGGCCACGTTGATGCCGATGCCGATGATCACGGAACACGGTCCCGTCGACTCGCCGATCACGTCGATCAATATCCCCGCCAGTTTGGCGCCATCGACAAGGACGTCGTTCGGCCACTTCAGTCCCGCCGTATCGATTCCAAAGGTTCTCAGGCTGCGCACGATGGCCACGCCTGCCGCCAAACTGAGCCCCCCGAGTTCCACCGCACCGGCTGCCGATCGCCACAACAGGGAGAGGTACAGGCTGGCCGCAAACGGCGAAACCCAGTGACGGCTGCGACGACCGCGTCCGGCGCTTTGCATCTCGGCAACACAGACGCTGCCAGAAGGAGCACCGTCGAGCGCCCTTTGACGCAACCAGGAATTGGTGGAATCGATTTCCAGAAAGGTATCGACACTCGTCAGGCGCTCACGTGCCCCGGCTCCAAGTCTGTCCTGTATGGCCCTTGCATCGAGCAACTCAACGGCTGCCGGCAGACGGTAACCCCGGGCGCGCACCACCTCCAGTGGCACGCCGCATTCGCGCAGCGCCCGAATATGTTTCCATATCGCCATGCGACTCACTCCCAGCACGAGCCCCAGGCCCGTGCCGGAATGGATCTGACCGTCCGATAGAATCGCCAGCATGTCACGACGCATTTGCATTCAGGAAGCTTATCACACAGGTCCAAATCCATTGACTGTCCGCAATGGTAAAGAAATAAACTCACCGCAGAGCCGCAGAGAACGCAAAGAAATTCATTAATAAACAATTAAAATGCTTTGCGTTCATTGCGGCTCTGCGGTGAAAACGGTGTTAATGGTCGTAGTGAACCTGGTCACGCAGGCCGCCTGCCAGGCCTGCGTGATGACGGGATGGAGTTCCTCCTGGCAATCCATCGGCAGACTCAGTTCAGCGAAATGCGGCTCGGCCAGCGTGGCCATGGCGAACACCAGCTGATCGACGCAGGTATTGAGCAGCACCAAGCCCTCCACCGTATGGAATTCCTCTACCTGATGGTTCTGACCCAGGTACCAGTCGGCGATATGGACCTCGTCGCGGGTACCGATAATGCTTACCATCAGCCCATCACCCTGCCGTTCAAACCACAACTGTTCCGGAGCGATATCCTCATCGAACCCGATACTGTCGAGTTCCGGGGAATCCGTGGATTCTAGGGGACCAGGCATACCGGATTCGACAATCTTATCCAGGCCATCTCCCCGGTTGAAGTAATAGCTGTCGCCGCCTACGCCCCTTCCAGGTAATCATCGGCGTCGCCACCGGTGAGACTGTCATTCCCCGAACCATCGAGCAGGCGGTCCGTACCTGAGCCTCCGACCTGCGTGTCATAGCCCTCGGGAAGCTGCAGTATGAACTCATGCGCGCCCGCCTGTTCCGCTGCCCTGATAACACGCAAGCGAGCGGCATACCCGGATCACGCAGTGCTGTATTTTCCCTGACATTACGGCTGAACAGGATGCTCTCCTGCTGAACCACCCCGATCTGATGACGCAGCCAGACGGATTCGACCATGGCAAGATGAACCCCGTCAATCAGTACCCTGCCGCTGGCGGGCACGTACAGTCGCTGTATCAGTTTCGCAAGTGTGCTCTTGCCTGAACCCGAGCGGCCAACGATGCCCAGAATCTGCCTGATGGGTATCTCCAGCGACACCTCCACAGAATCTCCCGACTTTCGGACCGCACCTGAAGGTCACGTCATAGAACCGGATATGACCCGCCAGCTCTGGCAAGGAGCCCAGTTGCTGTTGTGAGACGGCTCCCCCGGGGTATTGAGAATATCGCCGAGTTTGCGGACCGATATCGAGGCCTGCTGGAAATCCTGCCAGAGCTGCACCACCCTTAGCACCGGCCCGGTGGCGGAGAACCGGGGTCACCAGCAGGGAAAGCGAGTCGTAGGCCGTAATCGTGGCCAGCACCACCATGGACAGCAACGGACAGTTGTAATACATGACCCCAAGGAACACAGACGTAAATAACAAGTCGATCACCACCTCAGGGGCGAACCGGTGATGAAGTTGCGGATGTTTTCGAGCTCCTTCACCCGCGCGACCAGGGCCAGCACCCTGACCAGAGGGTTTCAAACAGTTCATTCGGCAATAACTGCGGTCGGGACTCGAGGGGATCGAGAACAAGCACCTTGCCATCAACCAGCCTCGCGAGGACCAGGAAGCAGAGGTACCCGGGGGAAAATTCGCCATGATTGTATTACCGGTATGTTTTGGGGAAAATTATGCGGCAACATCCGGTTTATCAGTCTCTTTCGGTCGCCTTGTTACCCGCACTGGTACTGCTGTCCTGCACGGCAGGAGGGGATGATATGAAGTCGCCAACATACATATCCGCCGCCGAACTTGACCGGCTGATAAAGTCCGGCACTGCGCCTGTGATCGTCGATGTGCGCTCTGCCTATGAGTACCGGCGTGGACATATACCTGGTGCGATTCACATGCCGTTCTGGCAATCGTTCTTTCTGGCGGATGATCTCACCGCAGCCGGAGAGCGACCGGTGGTCGTTTACTGCCAGCATGGTCCGCGCGCCGTCATCGCCAAATTTGCACTGCGGCAGGCCGGCCACGCCGATGTGTGGTACCTGGATGGCCACATGAGCGGATGGGAAAAGGCTGGCCTGCCGCTGGAGAAAGCAGCTCCGGATTAATCCCCTGCAACCGGGTATCAGTGTTATCGAAACGTAACGGGTATCGCGTCACATCTTCACTCAGCCACTGGCATTTTCAACAGGCTATTGCCCCGGTGCATGCACTTTGCCTCAACCCTGCCAACCACATCCGAAAAGCCAATAACTACCTGATTAAATATATATATTTATCCAGACAGGCATTCAAGTTCGGCTTCCCCATGGCCGATAACCGGGTGATGCCCCTAATGTCGGGATGGATAGTAACCCCGGGTGACTCTGGTTTTTTTTATCCATTAATCATGTCTTTCATGGGTTTAAAACTTCAACCGGTGTACCCGGCGTGTGAAGAGTGATGAGAATAATTCATAGCATGCCGCTGCGTCGCAAGATCATCCTGGTCATCATGATCATCAGCACAGTATCCCTGTTGCTGGCCAGTGCCGCGTTCATTGCCAATGACAGAATCACCACGCGCCAGGCCGCCGAAGAAATCCTTAACAACCTGGCGGAAATCATATCGGCCAACAGCAGAGAGGCTGTTCTGTCAGGAGACAAGCCAACTGCGCAGGAAATCCTTATGTTTCTCGCCCGGAAGCGTCATATCCAGGCGGCGGCAATCTACGCGAACGACGGCAGCATCATTGGAGAATACAGCAATGATAGCAGGGTTGAACAACTGCCCGATCCCGTCGGGATCGCGGAAGGAATACAGTACGGGAACAATCAAGTCGAACTGTACTCGAGAATCAGGGACAACCATGTTCCGGTCGGCTATGTCTACCTGCGATCCGATAGAGACATCATCGCCGAACATATGCAATGGTATATAAACGTGGCGATCATCGTAGCTGCTCACCTCCATGCTGATCGCTTTTATTATCAGCAAGCAACTGCTACGGATAATCATCGACCCCGTGCTGCGACTTTCAGGAATTGCACGCCAGATCATTACCGAAAGAAACTATTCTCTCAGAGTCACCGGAACGGGACATGACGAGATCGGTAACCTGATCACTGATTTCAACCAGATGCTCGACCAGATCCAGTTTCATGACAATGAACTCAAACTGCACAAGATGGAACTCGAAAGCCACGTGGCCAACCGTACCGCGGAGCTTGAAGTCGCGAACAAGGAGCTCGAAGTCGCAAAAGACCAGGCCGAGTCGGTTGCGAAGCGGATGGAATACCATGCCCATCACGATCCGCTGACCGGTTTGCCAAACCGTGTGTTGCTGAAAGACAGAATAAATACCGCACTGTCACATGCGCATCGGGAACAGCGCATGATGGCATTACTGTTCCTTGACCTTGACCGCTTCAAGGTCATCAACGACTCGCTGGGACATGCCATTGGCGACCAGATCCTGCGGGAAGTGTCACGGCGCCTCAAGAACTGCATACGTGCCGAGGATACCGTGGCACGCTTCGGGGGTGATGAATTCATGGTGCTGCTGCCTTCGATCAGCGGTTCATCGGATGCCGGACGAATTGGCATGAAAATCATAGATGCGCTGGTGAAGCCGGTTTTGTGTCACGGGCATGAACTGCATATCACCACAAGCATCGGTATCAGCATCTTCCCCTCCGACGGTACGGATACCGACACCCTGGTCAAGAATGCCGATATCAGCATGTACCGCGCCAAGGCGCTGGGCCGCAACAAACTGATCTACTACACGGCCGAGATGAACGCCGTGTCGCGCAGGCAACTGACGCTGGAAACAAATCTGAGAAAGGCACTGGAGAAAAACGAACTGAAACTTGTTTACTTGCCGAAGGTTGATATCTCTCGCAATTCGATCATTGGCGCTGAAGCGTTGCTGCGCTGGGAACATGACACCATGGGTATCATCTGTCCTTCCGATTTCATCCCGGTCGCCGAGGATAGCGGGCTGATCGTGACAATCGGCGAATGGGTCATCCGGACAGCCTTCGCCCAGCTGGGGAAATGGCATGTTGGGGGATTCAACAGGCTCACGATCGGGGTCAATCTGTCATACGCCCAGCTCTCGCGGCCCGGGCTCGTACAGACCGTCAGGCGAGCGCTGCAGGAATCACGAATCGATGCCGGCATGGCCGAGTTCGAGATTACCGAAAACGTGGTGATGCAGAATGTTGATGCAGTGGTCGCCACACTTGAAAAAATGAAAAACATGGGTATATCCATTGCCCTGGATGACTTCGGGACCGGCTACTCATCTCTCAGTTACTTGCGCCGGCTGCCGGTCGATACGGTCAAAATCGACCAGTCTTTTGTGCGTGAGGTGCCTGAAAACAAGAATGATGCATCCATAGCACAGGCAATAATCGCCATGGCGAAAAGCCTGGATCTTTCGGTCGTCGCCGAAGGTGTCCAGAACATCAGGCAGATGAACTTCTTCAGGCAACACGGTGTCCATTTACAACAGGGCCACCTGTTCAGCGAACCTCTGACGGCCGGGGAATTCCGGCGCCTGCTGGATAAGCAGCCCCTACCCGGCCCGCTCAATCTCGTCAGATAATTCAGGACAATGCCCCGAAGGCGGTTTCTCAGTGAAATATATGCTGCTTCGGAACCGGTTCCGCCTGGACAGGATAGTCCACATTCCGGATTTCAATGGGTGCAACGGGCGTGACGGGCGGTTGTGGCATCACCGGGCTGTAAGGCATGGCTGGCAGACCAGCCGCGCCGAATACGCCGTAGGGTGGGGGCACAGGATAATAATCGTCACGGTGCCTGCTCCCACCACCCATGGAAAAACAAAAGAAGGCCGGCGAGGTTGATGTCCACAGCACTGATGACATCACGAGGAACATGACAGACCGTCTGTAATCGGGCTTTCTCATATGACACGAAGTCATCGCAACTGATAGGGCACTTCGTCCGAGAGGTCCAGCACCTCGCCCACGATTTCCAGCGCTTCCCCCACGAATGCCTCTAGCGCACCCCATGCAGGGGACGTGGCGATCACTTCGGCTCCATCCCTCATGATGATACGCATAGTATAGTCGGAATTCTGACCCGTTCCGCCGGTCTTCTCCGCCGTCACATACAGTCCGGGTTCGGTATCCACCCCCTTCACCACGGCCATGATGTAACGATAATCAATTCCATCATTGCTCTCGATATTACCCAGCACCACGACGGTGAATTCACCGTATCTGTAGCGGCGTCTGGGTATGGCAGTCATAATCCCCGGCTTGTTCACATGCTCCCGCCCCCTGACTTTAATTACCCTTCCGTCGATGATTACCGATTAACCCGCACGCCGCAAACAGGGTGACTTAAACCATCAATCCTTTCGTTCGGATTCGCGCCAGGCAAAGGAGCAGTCGAGGTGAGTACGGACGGTTATCAGGCCACTCAATCCGTCCTCGATCATGATATCCATCGGCCGGCGTCTGCGCAGTCGCTTGCAGGGCTGTTTCAGCCACAGGAGACCGATATTGGAATTGCGGGGAAAAGTGGTGCGCAGCGCATCGGCAATTCCCAGCAGGTGTTCGACCCTCTGCATTACCGCAGGATCGTCCGGCAGTGGAGTATCGTCATGATAGCGTCGCAGCATCCGGGTCGGGGTCCCGTTCGGCAACGCCAGGATATTCACCTGGTCGGAGGCCCTAATACCCCATTCATCCAGCATGTTGACAACCATGCGTCCCAGGTGATTTCTATCTTCAGATGTAAGTGATGACACGCGTCCTGTACCGCCCTCTAATGTTCCGTGCTGCGTTGGATGCCAGTATTTTAACAGCTCGAACCCGCCGGGACGTACCCATTTCACTGAATCCACAAGGAATAACGACCACATAACCCTTCGATTTGTCTGCTTATTGAAACCCGATTCAGCAGATACCGGAACGGTGGCGTGCAATTCATACAGACAATCTGCATTACTATTGATGCCATGTCCTCACTAACGTTGCTGGTGGTTATCGGTTTACTGGTCTGGTACTGGCTGGAGAGTCTGAAGAGCCGCGATATCGCCATTCAGGTCGCACGGACCTCATGCAGGCAGCAGGAACTGCAGTTGCTCGACGGGACCGTCTCGCTGCAGACTATCCGGCCCTATTACCGGCACCGCGATGATTATGGCCTGAAACGCATCTATACCTTCGATTACAGCGGAGACGGCATCTCCCGGCAAACAGGGTGCGTGGTTCTGTATAACAGCCGGGTTGTGAGTATCATCCTGGAAAGCAATTAGGAACCCGTCCAGGGCAAGGATGTAATGCGGGACACGATTTACGTCACCTGGATTTATCGCAGCCGTTCTGACCGGTGCTCGTCTTGAATACCCTGAACCGTGGAGACAGATATACTGGCGTTGTTATACTAGGCATGAGTAACGCATATCCATCGATTCCAACTACCGGACCCACGTCATGCCCTACTACATTTACAAGATCATCCCTGGAGAAACGGCAACCGCAAGGGCGCTCGAATTCACCCGTGAGCACGACAGTTACAGGGAGGCGAAAAGCGAGGTCAGGGCGCTACGAACGGCACAACCGAAGGACGTCGATTTCGTCTACAAAATCATTTTTGCCGGGAACCAGCCCGAGGCGGAGCAGCTCCTGCTGGAACACCGGGAAAAACCGATACTCAAGGAATGGGAAATCTAGATCGCCCTTTCTGCAGTTGCACAGCGGTGTCCTGCGCCGTTTCATGGCATGACATAACTCATGGAAGAACAGGAATACCGGGCAACTTACCAGGCATTGAGCCAGCGCCGTTGTGTATTTGAAAAGGCGATCACATCGAGACGCTGCAGCTGTACGCAATCCGCCCGATTCCATCTCGCTGACCGTGAGGGAGTCGCCTGCAAGTCGGACGCCGGCAATGCCCTGTGTATCGCGTTACTTCATACAATGCGCCGCAATGCGCGCTTTTCGCTGCATATCACCCATGCCGACGGGCCGCTGCCACATGCCAAGGAAATCAGGGTGCAGATCGGGGGATTGCTGGGACTCCAGAAACTGCTGCACCCAGACCTGGCACAAGCTGATTCGATACACGATATCAACGGCCTGGCCATTGAGGCGATTGATCGGTACCGGCGCATCGAGAATCTGCCCTATGAGCTGATCGTGCAGACCCTGGTAAGCTTCAAGGGGCGCAGGAAGCGCACGCGCCCCGTCAAATAGATCGTTTTATCCTCACAGTATACCGCCTGAGAAGTGCATCACAGACCCTGCCGGGTGCATGTGTTCTGATGAATGCATCTTCACACGCGGACCGTCTATCGTCATGCACAAGACAGTGGTGACGCTGATTTGCGTGATGCTTGCGGTGCAATCCACCCGTGCCGCAGACACGCCCCTGGCACACAGTGTCGTGCTGCGCACGCAGTTCACCACCGCCATCAAGGATCGGGAGCCGGTGGATAATCTCACCGAGCTCAACAATGGAACTGCAGAGAGAATCTATTGTTTTACCGAACTTGCGAACCTGACAGGCCAGGTCGTAACACACAGCTGGGAATACAGAGGTCAGGTGGTAAAGGAGGCGCAGTTTCATGTTGACAGTTCTCATTCGCGAATCTGGTCAAGCCGCCTCCTGACGCCGGATCGGCCAGGCTCATGGACCGTGATTATCATGTCAGCGGCAGGCAAGGTCCTGGCGGAAAGAACGCTCGATTATAACCTTGAGGAACCGGTCTTCTAGCCCACGAACCTCCAGCCCCTGCGATGTCTGACGACATGTTCATGTCGAGATCCAGTAACCGACACCTTGCCGGTGAGAATGGAGGGCAACACACTGGTCCGGTGTACCAGACGCCCTCTGTCATTCGGACTGCAGGATAATCGTATCGTGCACTACCGGAGAGAGCGTCTGAATATCGGCCCCATTGATCTTCGAATACCGTCGCACCTGAAAATATACCGTCTTCTTGCCATTTCCCGGACTGAGGACAAAAACGGGTCGGGCGCTATACCGCTGCCACGGGGCGGTGGAAATATCCCGGTCTTCACTGAAGCGGTATTCACTGGGATGACCTCTCACGCGATAATCCAGATGAACCTCTCTGCCAGGTGACGCGGTGGCGCCTTCGTTGATGCTGAAATCGCTGATCTGCAGACCGCCCGTGCTCGCCGCCGTGCGGTCGGGAACCGGCGTACATACGCCCCCCCCGCCACCGGCTGGCAGTGACATTACCAGCAAACGCGGAATCGTGGAGGTAACCAGTGATTGTTGTTCTCCCTTGTAACCGGATTTCGATGCGGTTATCAGCAGGGACGCCCGGGGAACATCCGCAAATACCGCATACCCCCCACTGTCGGTCTGATCAGATCCGAATTGCACTGGATTTGCCGAGGTTCCCAGGCAGACCGATACTCCCGCAAGCGGTTGCCTTCCGCCCCTTTCGAAGACACGCACCCTGAGCTCGGAGGCCGGCGCCAGAACGGGGATGGCAGTAACCAGCAGGATCAGCGCCAGCAAAATCATCGGCTTGCCCCGTAGCAGGGAAGTACCGGCCCTGTGGCCGTGTCGCGAAACCGGCAGGGATATGGATATATGTTTCATCGCAGAATTTCTCCTCGGGCACCGGCGTCAATGACATTCATCAAGTTACTCTAAACACGTTTTGATTCAATCGTCAATGCCCTTTGGCTGGCGTGCCGCCAGCGCAGCGAGGCAGGATTTCAGCTCATGCGCCTCGACGGGGAATGCGATGGCGGCATGTACCGGCAGGCGGGCACGCAGTTTATCAAACTGCAGCAGATACTCCCGGTCGTAGAATACGATCACCCGGGTTCCCGGCAAGCGCTGTACCACAGCCAGCAATGATTCGAGACTGCTGGTTCGATCGCGAAAATCAGACTGGTAATTGAACTCCGCGACAATAACCGCCGGCTTCGTTTTTTTGAGAAAACCGATGCCCTTGCGCATGGAGTTTTCAACCGTCACCACATAACCGAGTTCCTCGTACAGTGGAGTGAAGTTCGGATAACCGCCGAGTTCCACGATCGAGAGGAGGACTTTATCCATCGGTTTGCTCATGGGGTATCGGCGGCTACGTGAAAGTAGAGACCTGGTGTCAGACTGATTCCACTGTTCAGGTGAAATTCATGCCAGGTATAAGGACAGCTACAGCTGAATTTTATGCGATCGATGCGCATCAGGTGCGGCAGTTTCCCCGGTTAACCAGACAACGGCGGCGGATAGAAACCGGCTGTGCGTTCCCGGATACCGGGGTGAAGTTCGCAGGGCACGCGTGATACAGAATCCCGACCAGAACGGGCAGTTAATCAGACATCAGGTCATCAAGATTGGTCCGGCACAGTACGGACCTCATGGTCCCGATCAGTTCCAGCAGCTGGTCATTCCTGACGCTGTAATAGATCCGGTTGGCATCACGTCTGGATGACACTATATTTTTGTTGCGCAGCTGATCCAGGTGTTGCGAGACGTTGCTCTGGGAGGTGCCGATCTTCTCAACGATCTCGCCAACGGACATCTCCTTGTTACCCAGAGTACACAGAATTTTCCACCGCAAGGGATGCCCCATTGCCTTGAGCGCGTCCGCGGTGAGCGTGATATCTTCTTCAGGTGCCTGTTCTGGTTCTAGGTCTTCCATCGCGGACTCCAAACATACTCCTTCGCAAAGTTTACCGGGCACGACCCGGGTTGCAAGCACATTGTCATGTCCGTACCCGGTTCCGGGCGGATTCATCGCCAATGCGCGCATAACCAGTCATATCCTTGGCAATGCAGATGATATCAGTAATTTCACCGGCGTCGCTCATTATCGCCGTTCTCGAGAACAGGATCGGCACCCGTCGCTGGTCCCTTGCGATGAAACTGGCATCGATCCGGCTGATGGTACCGGTGCGTATCAGCGCTTCAAGCCAGATGCCCATGAACGCCTTCGCCTGTTCCTGCTCCTCCTCTTCGAAAACATCGCCAATCGACATGCCCACCAGGTCGCCATCTTCATAACCAAGCATCCGGTAGGCGGCGGGATTGGCGGATTTGATCTTGCCGGATGGTTCCAGCAAAAGCAGTGCCTCGCCCATATGGCTGATGACGTTCTCGAGATACTGTTTGGCAACCTGTAATTCGCGGGTACGTTCTTCGACCAGCGCCTCCAGACGGAGGTTCATCCCGCGCTCTTTCTCGATGAGCCGCAGATAAGTACTGATCTTGTTAATCAGCTGGTTGTCATCGATGGGCTTCAGAAGGTAATCCGCCGCACCGACCGCATAGCCCTTTTTCTGGAATTCGTCCGTTTTATAGGCCGCGGTCAGGAAAATTATCGGGATGTCCTTCGTCTTCTGGCGGACCTTGAGCATGGAGGCCGTCTGGAAACCGTCCATTTCGGGCATCTGGATATCAAGAATGATGAGATCAATTCGGGGGTTATTCAGTGCGCTATCGACAGCCGCCTGTCCCGATAGCGCCTGAAGCACCTCGACATCCATATGCTTGTTTATGAGGGCACCCAGGCTGTACAAATTGTTTTCATTGTCATCGACGATCAGTACACGGAATCCGGCATAACGCGTCATTGCTCGCCCCTGTCGTTTCGATCAGAAAGGAATGTATCCAGCATTATTTTAAGATCCCGGGGATCAACCGGCTTGGCAAGACAGTCATCCGCACCGGCATCCAGGCTAGAGCGTCGGTCATCGGTGCCGCCCCGGGTAGTCAGGGCGATCACCGGCAGATGCGCGAATCTGGGTCGACTCCTTATCCGCCGGGTGACTTCATAGCCATCCAGCTCCGGCATCATAATATCCATCAGCACAAGATCAAAATTGCCGCCGGTCTCGAGCGTTTCCAGCGCCTCGTGACCGTCACCCGCCGCCATGACCGTTATTCCCCAGCGTTCCAGCAGGGGAATAAGCGCGAGCAGGTTTCTCATGTCGTCATCAACCAGCAATACCCTGGCACCAGGGTAATCCGCTTCAGGAATGATGGCCTCGGTTGTCATATCCTGTTTGCCGCTGGTTGCCGGTGGTCCGTTTCCCTCTACCTCACTATCCTCAGGCATGATATCGGGCAGCAGCAGGGTAAATGCCGCCCCAGCCCCCGGCTGGCTTTCTAACCGTATCTCCCCCCCCAGGAGAAAGGCGAGTTCTCGACTGATGGCCAGTCCGAGGCCGGTTCCGCCGAAACGGCGGCTGGTTGAGCCATCGGCCTGCTTGAAAGCCTCAAAAATGACCTCCTGCTTGTCAGCGGATATTCCGATACCCGTGTCGATCACCCGAATACACACGGCAAACTTGACATCCTTTGTGCCGGGACAAAGTTCCAACCGGACCGTGACCCCACCCTCACGGGTAAACTTCACTGCATTGGATAGGAAATTGATCAGTATTTGTCTGAGTTTTTCCCTGTCGGTCTGAATATATTCGGGTGCGCCTGCGTCGATATCAAGCGTCAGAACCAGCCCTTTTACATCATATTGTGGTTTCAGCAGTTCAAGCACACTCTCGAGCACGGCACGCAGGTTGACGTTTTCACGCATCAGTGTCATCTGCTTCGCCTCGATGCGCGACAGGTCGAGGATATTGTCTATCAATGTCTTGAGATCCGTGCCGGCATTATGAATTACCCGTGCCTGCTTGGCGTCTTCACCGGCATTCTTTCCCTTGTCGCTGTCGGCAAGCATTTTCGACAACAACAGGATTGAGTTCAGCGGGGTACGCAGTTCATGACTGACATTGGCGAGAAACTCCGATTTGAAACGGTTGGTTTCCTCCAGTTCACGGGCATAATCAAGCAGCGCCTTGCTGTGCTCCGCGTTCGTCTCGGCAAGACGGGTAAGTTTCACCCCCAGTTCATGGAGTTCCTCCGGGCGTTGCCAGGAAAAACGGACCACTTCGTTGCGTTCCATCACACGTGATATTCCTTCGGTCAATTCATTGCCGAGGCGTTCTGCGCGCAGGGCAATCAGCCGGGCGATAATCAGAACGACGACCAGCAATCCCAACACAATGCTTATCACGCGGAACTCGATCGCATTCCGCAGTTTTACAATCGGGGAGGGATCGACACTGCGCCCGACCCACAACGGCCCCGATTTCTCGGTCACAAACAAAGGCACCCAAAGCACCTGCTGACCCTTGTATTCCCAGAGTCCAAGCTCCCCCTTGGCAAAAAGATCCTCTACTCCGGGAAAATCCCTGAAAGCACTGGAATACTCCTGATGACTTCCATCGGCATCAAGATACCGGCCATCGCTGAATGCCCAGTAGATCCCACGGTAGGCGCTGGCCAGTCCGCCCACGTCCAGATAAACGATGACCACGCCGCGTTTATCCTCAAAATGCACCGTTTCGGATGAAAACATGGTGACGATCGGACTGACAAATCCGAGTTGCATGAACTTGTTGGGCGCCTGATCGCCGGCAGCCTGATCAAAGACGATCGGTCCTGTCAGCACGTTTCCCGGGCGCAGCTTCTGTCCGGCCAGGATAAACTCCGGATCCTGCTGGGGTGCGGTTCCGGTGCCCGGCTCGAGTCGACCCGTTGCATTGTCACGCTCCAGCCAGTATTCAGTCTTTCCGTCATCGTTAATGAACAGGACACGAATCACATCGAGTTGATCGAACAAAACCTGGTTGAGCCAGGCCACATAGCCGGAGCGCGCCGACTTGAGATCGATGCCGCTGTCCTTATTCTGCTCCTCGGTCGATAACAGCATGCCGGGTTCGGGAAATTTGGCTAGCAGACGCACCGTTTCATGACGTCGTGCAAGATGCTGGTCGAGATCACTGAATCCGGCCCGAAGATTCTGCAAATAGGCCTTGTGATACAGTGATTCGATACGCTCGAAGACCAGCGGCACATTGATAATGACCGCCGCGAACAGAGGCACCAGACCGAACAGGAACAGGAACAGGAAGATCTGGGAGCGGAGTTTCATTAAGCGGGAACCCGAATTTCAGCGGCCAGGAATCCAGGCGGGCGTGTATCCAGGGGTCCCATGCCAGTGCAATCCACCGCACGACCTGCGTGTATCGTCTGTTCGTCCATGACGCACAGACTGGTGGTCAGTCAAGGTAGCGGGACTGCCATTCGAGATATTTATTGTGGATGAATTCGGCATAGGTTTCCTTGTCGACGAATCCGGCCGGGTTGATTGCATCATAAACGTAATAGTTAGCCCGGCTGTTCTGTGTTCTCATCATGTGCCAGAGCTTGTGCAGCAGGGTCTGGGGCGCCCGCCATTCAAAGTCATCCTGGGACTCGTAATGCAGAAACACCGGGAGTACGGGTATACCCGTGCGCATTGAGATGTCGAATGCACCGTAGCGGAATGATTCAAAGATGCGACGGCCCTTGCAGCCGCCCTCGGGATAGAGGGCAATATTCTTTCCCCGGCGCAATTCCATCTCGATCTGTTCTGCAGCCGCATTGCGTGATTCGCGCGATTCACGGTGGACATACAACGTACCGGATGCGGTACTGATGCGCCCGACCAGCCACCAGTCGCTGACCTCGATCTTGGCGAGTGAATGTACCGGGAACAATGCCGGTATGCCGATATCCTCAAACGCAGACGGATGATTGGCGATCAAAATATAGTGTTCGGGTAACACCCGGGTATTTTTCTGGTGCAGCCGCAATTCCACGCCCAGCGCGCGAGTAAAGCTGCGACACCAGAGGCGAAACAGGGAAAAGAAGAAGGGACGCAATACCCGCGGCAGGTAAGACAACAGGTACAGTACTAGCGTGAATATCGCCAACTCTACCCAGGCAATTATTCGCCATAGCAGCACGGCAACAAAATGCACCACCACCACACCTCCTGCTCAAACCCGGGACAGCCTCCGCCGTCCAGCACACTTTCATTTATAACTCAATTAATTACGATTATCCAATCGGAGGCATCGGCAGGTCTTGAGCCGGAGAATCGGCCGGCAGGGAACAGAGGGGGTGTTTGTAGATGCCCGATTGTCAATCCACGCCGCAGCACCTTCAGGGTGGTTAGGTTAGCGTCAATACCGGGTAGATACGGGAACTGAACATTATCTTTCCTGGGGAATTTCGGGCTCGTCACCCTGAATGTCAGCGACCCGATCCCCGCTATTTCAATCCGGCAAGCACATTTACAATGACGCTTCCGTCAATCATTTCAAGTCCATGCTGCGTACCGACTGCAATGCGTGTGGACCTGCCGCTCAATGCGGGGACATTGTTCATATCCTGGCTGTAGCCAGGCACGATATAATCGCCGGACATGATCGCCGCTTCTCCACGAACGATGGAAAAATACTGCAGATCGGGGTGCTTCTGACTATTCAACCAGTACAGCAGGCTACCCGGACGAGGTCTTACCAGATCCACAAACAAACCGCGAGACCTCCTTGCGATATCGTAGGTTTCTCCACCGAACATATCTGTGACCATCGAAAAGGGAAACGGAATATCCGTTGCATCCAGCGCCTGTTCGGCGCGGTAAGTTCCCAGATGCGGGCTGGCGATGGTAATCAGCGCCTTGACATCCCTGGCACCACCAAGCACCAGTGCGGCACGTGCAACTACCCCACCAGCAGAGTGTCCAGCCAGCACGATCGGTTCACCAGGATTCAACTTATTGATAATATTTAGGATCTGGCGCAACGGATAAGCCTGTGCCAGGATCGGGGCCTCCGAAGGCAGGTCGACGACGTAGACTTTATCCCGAGCCGGCCTACCCGCCGACGGGATCAGCTGAACACCCGATGGCCCGGCGGCAAAAATTCCGGCACGATGCCAACCGGCGCGTTCCAGCACGGGGGTGATACCGCTGGCATCCCAGGATTGTGAGCCGCTCAAATAGCCATGTATGAGTACCAGGACGTCTGCGCGCAGTGCGGAAGCAAACATCACTCCCACGAGCACCAGACATACCAGCATGCCCTTTTTCATTACCGTACCCCCGTTAATCCGGATAGTTCTGACCCTGGAATTGAAAACGGGGGTGACTCGATGAGCCGCCCCCATTTGTATTACTGCAAGTAAGGATTACTTACTTGCCTTCAGTGGCCTGAGGGGCAGCCACCGGCGGGGCATACCCGGGGGCGCCGTAAGGAGCACCATAAGGAGCACCGTAGCCATAAGGGGCGCCATAACCATAGGGGCCATAGCCACCATAGTAAGGAGCACCATAGCCGTAACCGTAACCACGGCCATAGCCACGACCATAACCAGAGCCATGACCGCCGCCGCTGAAGTTCATGTTGAAGTCGGCGGAACCGTCGCCCCAACCATCACCCCAGCCATCACCGTAGCCGCTATCACCCCACGGACCCCATCCACCCCAGGCGAAAACAGAGGTAGAAGCAACTGCCAGTGCGGCAGCAGAAATCACTGTAGCAATCTTTTTCATGATAAGTATCTCCACATAAGAATATATTAAAGTACAACCACCGTAGTCTTTTGAGGACATAAATATATTATTAGAATATGCTTAAATAAGCAAGCATTAATTTACTATATCCATGTCTTTTTATTACAGACAGTTACCCTATTCAATTAAACCAACTCCAGCTGCTTTGCCCCCTTGATGGAACCTTCTGATCCTGCTTGCCGGTTAATTTCAGGGGACGCCAGGACCATTTCATACCTGACGCGGCACAAGAGCGATGGGTGTTTCATTATTGTTTTCAATTAGTTGTGATTTGATTGTCAATTCGACCAGGATGCGAACCAGACGTCCGGTTTACTGGAA
This sequence comes from uncultured Gammaproteobacteria bacterium, assembly GCA_963763115.1. Classification (GTDB taxonomy): domain Bacteria; phylum Pseudomonadota; class Gammaproteobacteria; order UBA9214; family UBA9214; genus CAVQCA01. The sequence continues at coordinate 9,122 of CAVXNM010000040.1, read as the reverse complement.
GCGGAAAATTTAAAAAAATTCATCTGCGATATCCGAATATACAAAATTTACTCATTAGCTATATACAATCATTATCAGTAACCTGCGGTTTTCCGCTCATCCAGGGTAAAAAATCGCGTCAATCTATTGTGGTTGACAGGGCAAACGGATGAGGGCGTAATCATATCTGTCATTGGTCCTGTCTTGTTAGGAGGAACGATTACCTTGGAAAACATTAATCTTGATGTTAACGAGTTGTCGTGTCTGGACAAGATTGAGCAGGCGCAACGCTTCGAAGAAGTACACCGCCAGATCGATGAACTCCAACGTGCTGCCTCCGGCGACCCATGCCTCCGGGAATGGGCCGAACAACAACGGCAATACATAACGGATATGCAGCAAATGATATTCGAAGGTTAGCCCAACAAACCTCCATTTACTCCCGCTGCTACAGCGGGTTTTTTTTGTCTGGTGTCGCTCGTACCGGCGGGTTCTGGTTACATGAAACCGGTTACAGGGTACCCTAGGTACAGTCACTCGATCTGCTACCTGATACCTGCCCATGCATGCTTATATCATCTTAAAACTCGTTCTGCTGCTGGTAATCGCCAATGGGGCGCCGGTATTCGCCCGTCTGTTATTGCGGCGGAAATTCAACCAGCCGCTCGATCGCAATCTGCGGTTCATCGATGGACGACCATTACTGGGACCGGCCAAAACCGTGCGCGGCATCGTCAGCTCGATATTCCTTACCTCACTGATGGCCGCCCTGTTCGATCTCTCGCCAGCACAGGGTTCGCTCTTCGCTCTGCTGGCGATGTCCGGGGATCTGGTCTCGAGTTTTATCAAGCGCCGTATGGGAATCACCAGCAGTCGCTCGGTGCCCTTGCTCGACCAGCTGCCCGAGACAGTGTTGCCGTTATGGGGAATGCATCCAGTCCTTGAGGAAACGCTCCAGGAGGCCTGTGCCGCGATACTTGTCTTTGTGGTTATTGACTGGTTTGTTTCCAGGCTGCGTGAGACCGTCAACATCGATGCAAGTGATGCAGGGTGATTTCCGGAGGGCAATTGAGCCTGACATCGACAATACAGGAGCCGGAACCCGCTGAAGTGTACCCGTGAAGAGTGTTGTAGCACCATGCGCCGTTGCAGTACGCGCGCGGGCAGCGCGCATTGCACATCAGAGGAAAACCGCCCGGCAGGCAAATCTGGCCGCCGTGGGTATGCCCGCAAAGCATGATGTCGAAACCAGAATGGGCCGCATGCCGGTAGATTTCCGGTGAATGTGCCAGCAGGATGGTAATCATGTCCGGGGGTATTTTATCCGCAGTTTTCTCCAGGTTATCGGCCTGGTAGTAGTGCGGGTCGTCGATGCCGGCCAGAATCAAACCGTCAGTGCCGCGCGCGATGGTCACATGTTCATTCAGCAACATGCGGATATCCATCGCTTCGAATGCAGGAACCATCAGGATGGTGTCGTGGTTGCCCAGGACGCCATAGACTTCTCCTTCCAGGTGTGTGCGGATTAACCGCATACCATCCACTGCGGCATCATGGGGACCGAAGGTGTTCGCCCTGAAATCGCCGGTCAGTACGCACAGGTCGTACCGAACCTTGCGCACCGCATCGATGAGAGCATGCGGAAAATCGGGTGCCATATCGAGGTGTGGATCGGAAATGTGTAGAATAGTATACCCTTCAAAGGCTTGCGGAAGAACCTCGAGGTTGATGCGATTATGCCGCACCTCGATACGGCGGGCATTCCGCCGACCACGCCCATGCAACAGGAAAAGTCGCAGACCGTTCCTGATAACGGAGTGTACGGAATACCAGTTCTCGATGTGGAAAAAATTGCGCCCCTGGCCGAAGATTTTTTGCTCGTAGTCCTGCTCTAAACCCAGCCGTTGTTTAAGGTATATTTTTCCAACCCGTTTCAGCAGCAGGTCATGGGTGGTTTTATCGATGGTGTTTGAGGTCATTACATTACGCGCCCAAACAAGGATGCAGCATTCCACTTTAACGGCTGACTGAAAGTTTCACCACGACCTGCAGGAAGCACCGTTATCGATGCGGTCCAGTGCAAATGCGGCACAGTGGGCGCGCAGCTCTCGCCGCCGCGACACGCCAGGATTATTTAGTGACCAGTTTGTAACTGATCGCGGAAAGATATGCCGCTTCGGATCTCAGATCAACCTTGGTCAGAGGATGATGGTCCAGCCAGTCATGCGGGACATTCAAGGTGACGGAATTCTTACCGGCAGTAATCTTTATAGATGGCAGAGGCATTTCGGCGCGGCCCCTGTTGAGAGTAACCGCAATGCGCAGGAGAATCGCCAGTCGTATCGCCTGCTGCTGCCAGCGACCAGGCAAGGCCTTCATCTCGGCGAGCGGGAATTTGCGGCGATGGGCTCGTACCAGCATCGCAAGCAGCTGTTTTTCCTGTTGAGTAAACCCCGCCAGGTTGGCATTGCTGATTATATACGCGCCGTGCTTGTGGTACTGATTGTAAGCCACCATCATTCCGCATTCATGCAATTTCGCAGACCATCCCAGCATCTGGACCAGTTCCTCATCCTGCAGATTCCAGGTCTCCTTGACGGAATCCATGAGTCTCAGGGCGGTATCCTGAACCCGTCCCGCCTGTACCTGGTCCGCCCCACAGCGGACCGCCAGAGCCTGGACACTGCGATCACGAACATCCTGATGCTGAATACGTCCGACCAGATCATATAACAGGCCCTCACGAAGCGCGCCAGTGGCAACCTGCATGTAATCTATATTCAGGGTACTGAACACAGCCCGCAGAATGGCGATACCGCCAGGCAGAACCGGTTTCCGGCTTACGCTGAGCCCCTTGAGGTCAAGCGATTCAATATGTCCCGCATCGATTAATGCCTTTTTCAACTTTTTCAGGGCAGACCAGGTGATCCTCCCGGCGTCTTCGCACCATCCGCACGCATGCGCAATGCCGGCCGCTGCCTTGATGGTGCCCGATGCGCCGATGGCAGCATCCCAGCAGGCGGGTCGATACGATGTCTCCACGGGCTCAAGTTCCTGCTTGGCGGCGGTCTCGGCTTTCGACATTGCCTTGGCGGTAATCACCCCGCCAGGAAAGTATCGCTGGCTCAGGTTGACGCATCCCATATAGAAACTGTTCATGTGCAGCGCTTCCAGCTGCTGTCCGATGATCAATTCCGTACTGCCACCACCGATATCAACTACAAGACGTCGCTCGCTGTCGTTGCTGAGTGAATGTGCCACACCCAGATAAATCAGACGTGCTTCTTCTATTCCCGAGATTATATCGATGGGGTGGCCGAGTGCCTGTTCGGCCTGAACCAGGAAACCACCCGTGTTGTCCGCCGCGCGGAAGGTATTCGTGCCGACGGCGCGGACATTCGCGGAATCAAGTTCACGCAAGCGCTGCCCGAACCGGCGTAACGCATCGAGTGCCCGCAACTGGGCTTCCAGGGACAATTCATTGCGGTCATCCAGACCTTCGGCCAGACGTACCGGCTCCCGCAGTTGGTCAATGACTCGCAGTGCGCCGTTCTCAAGACGCGAAACAATCATATGAAAGCTGTTCGAACCAAGGTCAACCGCCGCCACAATCCCGGATAATGATTCCCCTGCATCTTGGTTGTCCGGGTTGTCAATCAAAACCTGGCTCCTTTTGGGGCAGACTGAAAAAGATAACGGGGGAGTAGAATACTCATTGGCAATGAAATTCAGCCCTGAGGGAGATCGTCCTTCCTCACGCCTCAACAAGCGAACTGTACAGATACCCCTCCATCATGACAACAAAGAGAACCTTCCTGTGCCCGTTTAGACCAGAGAGATAACTTGCTCATGCGAGGACAACCGCCTGTTACCCACGATGCATCAATGAATACATCATCGCTGGTACCCCTTGTGGAGCCCGTCCGATAATCGATGCCGCAGTGCGGACTCCCCGTCACGTCCTGACGCCGGATCTGTTGCCCGCAGCGCCCACCGCAAGTCCGCAACGCAGCACAGCCGAATGTCGCGAATACTGGCCGGCAAGTCGCATGGGATTGCGAAGCGACAAAATACGCTTGCCGAGGAATACTCATCCCGCTGATATATCGATATAATAAATCTCACAGGAAATGTCATAAACAACCGATATCATGGCCAGAGTAAAGATCTTCAGCACGCTATCCTGCCCTTTCTGCGTGAAGGCAAAGCATTTGCTCACAAGACTGAATATTCCCTATGAAGAGGTACTAATAGACCAGAATCCGTCGACATTAAAGGAATTCGCCCGGGCGACCAGGGGAGCACGCACGGTTCCGCAGATTGTCATTGACGGCAAATGCATAGGCGGGTTTGTCGAACTGACAGAACTGCATATGGATGACGAGCTTGACGAGCTGATGGAAAAGTGAACAGGCCTGCCTGACATCCATCCTTACGAACCAGGAGTTGTCATTCTCCTGCAAAGCGATATACACCAGACATGAAAGACTCAAAGATTTACCGGATCTCGTTCTACAACCAGGGCAGCATCTATGAACTTCATGCCCGCGAGGTCCACCAAAGCAGTATGTACGCCTTTATCGAAATTGAGGACATTATCTTTGGAGAACGGTCCTCGGTCGTTGTGGACCCTTCCGAAGAGAAACTCAAGTCCGAATTCGCCGGTGTTAAGCGCACCTACATTCCCCTGCAAGCCATTATTCGAATTGATGAAGTAGAACGGGAAGGCGCCAACAAAATTATCGCAACCGATGAAAAACCCGGAAAGATAACGCCATTCCCTCTCTCCGCACCACCTACCAGGAACCTGCCGGAACCTCGCTAGGTCGTACTGGCGGATCCGTAACCCGTGTCGGCCGAGGACACACAAGGGATATTTACCCTTGCCATATTGTCCTGTTTATCGTCCAATAAGGACAGAAAAATGACACTCTAGGCCCCGGAGAAACCACATGGATTATTCGAACATCATAAAACCAAAGCGGCTGACAGACATGCAGGAGATGGAGGTCCATGTGAACGGTCCCGAGGACGCTAACCGCTTATTCATGTATTCCGGCATGGCCGAGGTGGAAATCCGCGGAGGACTGCCGCACCCGCGCTGGACCCTGGAAGTAGTCTGCTTCGAGTTGGGAAGAACCTATGATTTATCAGATGAATCGATCATCAAGATCAATGCTTCAGCCGCGCTGGCCGGCGGCCGAATGGATGGCGTGGCGAGCTTTGCCGGCTGGCAGATATTCGGGGCTGCAGGCGAACTGGATAATGATTCCCGTCGGGTGCGCATGAACATCGCGGCAGGGGCCCGCGACACCCAGGCATTCCTAGAACAGATATCCTTCCAGGTCAACATACTTGCCCGGGTCAAGGAATAGTGTCCTACGAAGAGATCTCCTTTATCGGAAACAAGACGAAATACAAAAACAACATCCTCGTTACAGAACCGACAAGAACCAAAAGAGCCTGCCGACCTCGCAGGGTCGTCATTGCCGGTATTCCTCAAACCCTGTTTTCCGCTCCGGCGGAACGAATTAGCGCTCCGATGGTTGTTATCGACCTCTGCACGGTATCGGACGCCATCCTTAAATCGCCCCAAAGCGAAACAATTGACCAACCCTGCTGTCTATATTCCCGACATTCAAGCTGAAGGACTATTTCCATGAAAACAACAGTCAAGTCATGGGTGCTAATCACGGCTGTCGTACTTGGTCTGTTAGTACAGACCGCGGCTGCAACGGATACAGCAACACCCGCCTATGAAACCGCAACGTTTGCGGGTGGCTGTTTCTGGTGCATGGAATCCCCGTTTGACAAACTTGAGGGCGTCATTTCGACAACCTCGGGTTATACCGGCGGCCACAAGAAAGACCCCACCTACAAGGAAGTTTCGCACGGCGGCACCGGCCACGCCGAGGCAGTGCAAATCGTCTATGACCCGAAAAAGGTCAGTTACACCAAACTGCTGGATGTATTCTGGCACAATGTCGATCCCACCAATGCGCATGGCCAGTTCTGCGATAACGGCGATCAGTATCGCAGTGAAATCTTTTACCATAACGAGGAACAGCGACGGCTGGCTGTTGCCTCAGAGCAGGACCTGGAAAAACACAAGCCGTTTGCCGCGTCGATTGTGACCAGGATAGTGCCGGCTACCACCTTTTATCCGGCCGAGGATTACCACCAGAATTATTATCAGAATAACCCGATTCGCTACAAATTTTACCGCTTCAGCTGCGGACGCGATCAGCGACTTGAGGAACTCTGGGGCGAAAACAGCCACTAACGTATCGCATATTTCAGTCTCATGGTTACCGGCAAACCGGAAGGTAATGAGGGCTAGTACCTGAAAAAGAATTCAATAGTCGGATTTTCGTAGTGACGGTGATACTTCCTGTTGTAGAGTGCGATGGATATCACCATCGATCCAGCGGCAACAAGGAATACCGCCACAATGATGGAAAGCAGTGGCGGATAGATGAGGAGAAGCACACCAGCAACAATCAAAACAATTCCCGCAACCATAACAGCCTCCTGTTCGAAGTTATCGATACCCTGTAATTCAATATGGATGCTCAAACCATGATAAACAAGGGGGCCATGAGCCACCACTTCACCCAGGTTCCCTACCACCATATCCAGTAACACACCAGGCGTATGTATATAACCATCCCTGCTACAATTCGGATCAGCGGAATCTAAAGAATGCCGGATCTGACACGCTCGCATCGCCGCACATGTTTACTCGAGATGCCGGGTGATTCAATACCGATATCTCACCCGGGGCGGTTTGCGCCCTATACACAGGCGACGCCGGTTCCGCCGAGTCCACAGTAACCGTGCGGATTTTTGGCGAGGTACTGCTGATGATACTCCTCTGCATAGTAGAACTCGGGGGCATCGAGTATCTCGGTAGTAATAGCCCCATGACCATGCTCCGTCAGCTGTCGCTGATATTGATCACGTGATTCCAGAGCAGCGGTTTTCTGCGCACTAGTGAAGGTATAAATTCCCGATCGATACTGGGTACCGACATCGTTACCCTGTCTCATGCCTTGCGTCGGATCATGCGCCTCCCAGAAGACTTTTAGCAGCTGGTCATAGGTGATAATAGCCGGGTCATAAACCACTCGCACAACTTCATTGTGTCCGGTCATCCCCGTACAGACTTCCTGGTAACTCGGATTGGGCGTATACCCGCCGGCATACCCTACAGATGTCGAATAGACTCCACGAATTTCCCAGAATTTGCGCTCCGCACCCCAGAAACACCCCAAGCCGAATAACGCAGTCTCCATCCCTTCCGGATAGGGAGACTCAAGGGGGTGACCGTTGACATAATGTTGCGCCGGTACCGGTATTTTTACAGTTCGCCCCGGTAGCGACTCACCCGGCCCGGGCATCCTGGTTTTTCTTCCCATTCCGTACATATCAGCGTCCTTATTTAAAACCTGACTCGCAGAATTACTGTTTTCAGCATGCTGGGCCTTCACGAGAAGTATAATCGGCCCTCTTGATATCAATACGGCCGCACGGGAAACATTGTTGCGCCCTGTTTTCCGGCCTATCATCGGTCAGTATAGCGCCTGCCAGTTATGAGAATGCCATCCCTGTGAGTACCTCCGCGCCACAATCCAGGCCAGATGCCCTGATGCTGCTCGGAACTCATTGTCCGTATTGCCCGACCGTTCTCAAGGGTCTCAGCGAGCTCGTCAAGTCCGGGGCAGTTGGCAAACTCGAGGTGGTGAACATAGAACAGCACCCGGACATCGCTCATGCCCTGGGAGTACGATCGGTTCCATGGGTACGTATTGGACCGTTTGAACTGGAGGGGCTGCGATCCGAAAAAGAGCTTCGTACTTGGGCTAAAGCCGCCGGTACAGAGACAGGGTACGCCTCGTACCTGGATGAGCTCCTCTCCACAGGAAAAATTGACCGGGCGATCAAGCTGGTACAGAACAACCCCGACGCAATCAAGGCATTACTAGTGCTGTTTTCAAATCCCGGAACGCAGCTCAACACCCGCATCGGTATCAGCGCCATCATTGAAAACCAGGCAGGCACTGAACTGCTGCAGGGTATCATTGACAGACTCGGTGAACTCTCCCGACACGAGGATCCTCGAATTCGCGGGGATGCGGCCCATTACCTCGGCCTGACTGGAAGCGACAAGGCAATGGCCTATATAGAACGCCTGGTGAATGATGCCGATGCGGATGTCAGAGCTGTCGCCCGGGAAAGTCTGGATTTGCTCAAGAGTTGATTTCTTGCCGTTTCATGCCGGGTTATATCTAACCGATGCCACACATTCCGCCGCCACAACAGGGCCCGCTGGCACATGGCGGCGAGGGATCCTCACCCAGACTACTGCTGCGTACTACCTGCCCCCCGGTAATCAGCTTTACAACCCGGCTGTCCAATGGCATGTTGCCAGACTCAATTCCGGCAATCGCGCATAACTCTCCCCATGTCGATGCACGCTCGTTTATCCGATGTTTCACCTCGATAACCTGTCCGTTGAATTCACAGCGATAATCATAAGTCGGCACTGCTAATCTCCTGTAGTCATTTTCTCCGGTATATCACCATGCGTCATGTCACTGCCGCCTCGCCGAACGGGACATGCCTGCATCAGGGAACCGGAATCGCGATATACACAAAATACTGTAAATCCGTAATAAATCAATATCGTCACGTCACTCTGGAGATCCCGGAACACCATTTAACCCTGTACACAATTTAGACAATCGACGAGTCACGATATGCCGCATTGTGAAGAAAGATACATGAGCGAATGATGGAGATCTGCCGGGAGCCACATGAGTGCAGACAACCATTCTTACGGGGCTATAAAAAAACCCCGGCATCAGGGATACCGGGGTTTACGATTAAAAGCCTGGCAGTGACCTACTTTCACATGGGGAGGCCCCACACTATCATCGGCGCTGAGCAGTTTCACTTCCGAGTTCGGGATGGGATCGGGTGGTTCCCACTCGCTAAGGCCGCCAGGCAAACTTGTGGGAAATCGGGGTCAGAGCACAATTTTCTTTACATGTGACTGATAATTCTCTCCAGATCAGAGAAAATTGTGCTCTGACCCCGATTTCCTGATTCGGTTAGTTGCATAAGGTTTGGTATGTCGCTTT
>CAVXNM010000039.1:0-28161 GCA_963763115.1 uncultured Gammaproteobacteria bacterium | reverse complement strand
GCTAACGAGTCGTGGCCGGGGTCCCGGTTAATGATTGCGTGATCTCGTTTTCAAAACCCGGCGTAATACAGGAGTTTTTTCCAGTAATATCCATCCGGGCCAATTGGTAATTATAATCATTCGTCAAACATCGCTTTTCTGTTAAGGTACCACACCGTAGCAGGCCCATGCACGCCGCCAGCACGCCCGTCAGGGCCTCATACCGCCAGGAACCGCCCCCTTGTCCAGATCCACGCACAAGCGCCTGTCAGCCTTCATCAACACCGGCGGAGAAGCCGCCCTCAGGCAGGGCAAAACCGGCCTGGAAAAGGAAAGCCTGCGAGTCGGCCCGGACGGCAGCATCGCGCAGACACCGCACCCGGCGGCGCTGGGATCGGCGCTGACCCACCCATGGATCACCACGGATTACTCCGAGGCGTTACTGGAATTCATCACCCCGCCGCTGCCGGACCCGGTGGAATCGCTGGCATTCCTGCGCGACCTGGAACAGTTCGTCTATACGAGAATCGACAGTGAATTGCTGTGGTGTTCCAGCATGCCCTGCGTGGTCGAGGGTGAAGAGAGCATTCCCATCGCTCAATACGGCATTTCCAATGCTGGCTTTATGAAAACGGTTTACCGGCGCGGACTGGGCCATCGTTACGGTCGTGTCATGCAGGTCATCGCCGGAGCACACTACAACTATTCCTTTGCGGAGGATCTCTGGCCCGTTTACCAGGATGTACTTAAAGACTCCCGCCCGACCCGGGAGTTCATTTCCGACAGTTACTTCGGTGTCATCCGCAATCTCCAGCGCGTCGGCTGGCTGATCCCCTATCTGTTTGGCAGTTCACCCGCCATCTGCAAATCCTTCATGTGCGGCAAGCCGACCATTCTCGAGTCATTCAATCAAAGCACCTATTACGGTCCGCATGCCACCTCCCTGCGCATGTGCGATATCGGCTACCAGAACAGGCATGAGTATGATGACGGCTTCAAGGCGAGTTATGACAACCTCGATGTCTATGTCGAGACCCTGACACGCGCCATCGAAACTCCCTGCCCCAACCATGAAAAAATCGGGGTGAAGGTCGACGGCGAATACCGGCAGCTCAATCCCAACATCCTGCAGATCGAGAATGAATACTACAGCTCGGTGCGTCCAAAGCAGGTACCCGAATTCATGGAAAAACCGACGCTGGCGCTGAAACGGCGCGGCGTACGCTACATCGAGCTGCGATCCATGGACATCAATGTCTACGACCCGCTCGGAATCAGCGAGGAGCAGTGCCGATTCGCAGAAACCCTGATAGCCCTGTGCCTGTTACAGGATAGCCCGGTAATCAGCGAGGGGGAGACCGGCGAGATCGATCACAACCTGGCCGCGGTCTGCTACCGGGGACGGGAACCGGGGCTGGAACTGCGGCGCGACGGCAGGCCGGTTACCCTGAAGCAGTGGGCAGGAGAGCTCTGCGAGGCGATGGCGGAAATCGCCGCCTTGCTCGATGCGGGGGAATCCGCAACGCCCTATCAGGATACCGTGCGCGCGCAGATGGAAGCGATCGCGGAGCCGGACCGGACACCCTCCGCGCGCATACTGGCGGATATGCGCGAACACGGCGAGGACTATTTCAGCTTCTCCAGACGCCTGTCGCAACAGCACCGCAATTATTTCCTGGGGCTGCCGCGCGACCCGGAGCGCTTCTATGCGATCGAAACCTCGGTGGTCAAATCCGTGCGCGATCAGGAAAAGCTCGAGGCAGCCGACACGCTGTCATTCGACGAGTTCCTGCAGGACTATTTCGCGCAGAAGCTCTGAGCCACACACCCGCGACGAGGATCCCGCCATGAACACGAAGCTCCCCCTGTTCCTGCTGCTGGCCAGAAACCTGGTGGCATCGCGCGTGGTGCTCTACCTGTTCCCATCGATCGCTGTCGATCATTATCGCGGTGGCCGGCAGCTATGAGATCTTCGAATGGATCTACGCGGTCAGCGCCGACGCTACAGCCGGCGCGGCCGTGCTGGGCTCGCAGGGAGACCCGTGGGACGCACAGAAGGACATGCTGGCCGACACCCTGGGCGCAGTCACCGCCCTGCTGTTGTTCTTCCGGGTTTATCACAATCCGTTGCGGCCGCCGGCGCGCCCCTGACCCGACCCGGCGCCTGCCGGCGCACGACTCACCCCGCCGCGACGAAAGCCAGTCCCGCGAGATAGAAGGCCGCCGGGTAATGCCAGCGCCGCGGCCTGCCCTTCAGAAACTCGATCACCAGGGAAAGGCAGACACCCATCACCATGTACAGGGGAACCACCTGAATCGAGGTGAAATGCCGCAGGTCGCCCGGCAGGTAGTAAAAGTAGAACGTGCCGTAGAACAGCAGAAAAAAGCCGTTGGCGAGGATCTCCAGCAGCGGCCCGTCCAGACCCGCCGCCAGACCCTTGAGCCAGGGCCGCTCGATCCGCACACGGTGGGCCTGCAGCACCTGGTGGAGGAAATACCAGTAATAGCCGTAGACCGGCCAGATGATGAAATTCAGGGCCGAGGTGTAACCGGCGTGTATCGGCCACACCCGGTATTGCCACAAGGGCGTACCGACCAGCAGCCGGTAGGTCCTGCCGAGCGCCACCTCGCAGACGATGGCCACCAGGAAAGCGCTCGCCATGCACAGCAGCAACTCGTAGGGATCGGCGCGCAGCCAGCGCCGCGCGAGCAGCGCCGCCAGCAGGTAAATCAGGCTGACCCCGACCAGCGCGCCGGAGAGACCCTCAAGCAGCAAACCCGCGGTCATTCGCTAGGGATGGGAGACGAGTTTCGCTTCCGGCACGGTTTCCTGAATCGCACCGACGATCTCGAAGCGGATACGCGGAATCGGCCGGATGGATACCCAGAGCAGGTTCAGCTTGATATTGAACTCCGCGAACACGACGGCATGGCTGAACCGCGCCAGCGCCAGATGCATATCACTGACCGTTTTGCTGATCAGGCTCTGCGGTTTGTGCTTCAGACCCGGAACGATCACCATGAAATCGCTCAACGGCCTCCCCTCCTCGTCATGCAGCGGCGCCCGGTGCCGCAACGGTACCGAGGCATCATGAAACGGCAGTGAGGTTCGCGGAAGCATCATTGCCGTCAAGTGTAGCGCGAGTGCGCAAGTAACGCATGGCCCCGCGATGACTGTTCGATTTGCGGCACTAAAAAACCTGTTTTAACAACGAACTACATTGAGATCCTCATGGAGCAGGAGAACAGGTGCGGAACCGTCGGCCAGCCTAAACACCATTTTCACCGCAAAGACGCAAAGTTCGCCAAGTTACTTAATCGAAAACACACAGGGCCCCTCGAATTATTCGATTTGAATAGAGGATAGGAGTGGGCTAGGCCGCGAACAGGACGCCATAACAATAACTTGTTTGCGGGCAAACCCGCTCCTTGTACAGGAGAAATCCTGATTTTTCGAGGTAACCTTTAAATCCTTTGCGTTCTTTGCGTCTTTGCGGTGTATATGGCACTTATTGGTCGACACTGGGCCTGGAAATCAGCCGAGCAGGGCGTCCCGGACGCGTTCCAGCCGGCCGCGCACCTCGCCGGCCAGGACTTCGATATCCGCCCGGTCGACGAGTTTCAGCACCGCGGCGGGATCCATGAAACCGACGGTGATCGAACCGTCCTCCTCCTCGCGCACCACGACATTGCAGGGCAGCAGCATGCCGATGTCGGGATCGGCCTGGATCGCCTGGTTCGCCAGCATCGGGTTGCAGGCGCCGAGGATGCGATAGGGCCGGCGCTCCACGCCAAGTTTTTTCTTCAAGGTCGCCGCCACATCGATCTCGGTCAGTACGCCGAATCCTTCCTTCTGGAGTTCCTCGCGCACCCGCTCCTCGACCTGCTGCAATGTGCCGGGAACCGAAACATTGAATCCGTACATGGTCTTTACCTCCTGCTGGGTGAATTATCGGCGTGTTTCGCTGAAACACCCCTGGACATGCAATTAACGGGATTTACATTATTCATGGCACCCCGCGGTTTTATTTCCGCAATGCCGTTATGGCGACGAAACCATATGGAAATACACACAATCAGACTCTTTCCGTGAGGTTCCGTGTGTTTCCGTGGCTATACAGCAATAGTTCAATCAGTGTCATGAATTCAGTAATTAGCAGAAATAAAATAACAGGGACCCTGAAAAAGACAGGGTGTTCCCGGACGCTGGACTCTTGGGAAAGAAAACTCGCTCAGGCGATCAATCGCCGCTGCGCTTCGAGGTATTTCTCCGCTGTCCGGGCGATCACCTCCGGCGGCAACTTTGGTCCGGGCGGCGTCTTGTCCCAGTCCAGCGTCTCCAGATAGTCGCGCACATACTGCTTGTCGAAACTGGCCGGACTGGTGCCGGTCGCGTAGCCGTCCGCCGGCCAGAACCGCGAGGAGTCCGGGGTGAGGATTTCATCGATCAGCACCAGCCGCCCGTCTCCATCGGTGCCGAACTCGAACTTGGTATCGGCGATGATGATGCCGCGCTCCAGGGCGTATGACGCACAGCGGCGGTAGATCGCCAGGCTCACCTCGCGGACCTGTTGCGCCAGATCGGCACCCAGCAGCGTGACGGTCTTTTCGTAGTCGATATTCTCGTCATGGTCGCCGAGCGCCGCCTTGGTCGAGGGTGTGTAGAGGGGTTCCGGCAGGCGGTCGGCCATCTGCAGTCCCGGCGGCAGCGGGATGCCGCACACCTGCCCGCTATGGCGGTAGTCCTTCCATCCCGACCCGATCAGGTAACCGCGCACGATCGCCTCCACCGGCAGCGCCTCTAGCTTTTTCACCACGATGGCGCGGTCCTCGATGTCGGCACGTTCCCGGGCATCCGGCACCGCCTCCTCGAGCGGCATCGCGGCCAGGTGGTTGGGAACCAGGTCGCGGGTGTAGTCGAACCAGAAACCCGCCACCGCGGTCAGCACGACGCCCTTGCCGGGGATGGGATCGGGCAACACCACGTCGAAGGCCGACAGGCGGTCCGTGGTGACGATCAGCAGATGCTCGTCGCCGATAGCATATATGTCGCGCACCTTGCCCCGGTGCAGCAGCGGCAGACTTTCCAGGTGGCTTTCAAACAGCACATCCTTCATGGGTAGGACCTCGGTGGTGGATTTCGGCGAAAGACGGGCATTCTACCCGCCATCGGCCCCGATAATGAAGAGTCCGCAGCGCAGCCTGCGGCACTTGCCCGCAACCCTTCGGTGGGTGGTAGAATTGCCCGCTCTTTAACCAGGAATCAACCCGGATCACCGCATGAGCACACCACGGGTCGCCGTCATCATGGGCAGCAGCAGCGACTGGGATATCATGAGCCCGGCAGTCGAGATGCTGGAAAAATTCGCCATTCCCTGCGAAGCCAGGGTCATCTCGGCGCATCGCGCCACCGACCTGCTGGTGGAATATGCCGAAGGCCTGCGCGGCCGCGGCTTCGTCTGCGCCATCGCCGGGGCCGGCGCCGCCGCCCATCTCGCCGGCGTGCTCGCCGCCAAGACCACATTACCGGTGCTTGGCGTTCCCATCCCGTCCAGGTACCTGAAAGGCATGGACTCGCTGCTCTCCACGGTGCAGATGCCCCAGGGCATACCCGTGGCCACCTTCGCCATCGGCGAGGCCGGCGCCGCCAACGCTGCGCTGTTCGCCGTGAGCATGATTGCCGTCACCGATGCCGCCATGGCCGGCAGGCTACAGGAATTTCGCAGACAGCAGGAAGAAAAAGTGCGCAACGCGAAGCTGCCGCCACAATGATCTTCCCCGATGCCACGCTGGGCATGATCGGCGGCGGCCAGCTGGGCCGCATGTTCACCATCGCCGCCCGCAGCATGGGCTACCGCGTCATCATCATGGATCCCGATCCCCACAGCCCGGCGGGCAATATCGCGGACCAGCACATCCAGGCGGATTTTCACGACCACGCCGCGCTCGACATGCTGGGCGACTCCTGTGTCGCCATCACCAGCGAATTCGAAAATCTTCCGGTGGAGAGCCTGTCCCGGCTGCAGCGTCACTGTCCTGTGCATCCGGCGCCGGAAGTGCTCGCCCTCGCGCAAAACCGCCTGCATGAGAAAACTTTTCTAGATGAACACGAGTTCCCGACCGTGGCCTTCTACCCCATCCAGACGCTCGATGACCTCGAGGAGGCCATGGCCAGCCTCGCGGCGCCGTGCATCCTGAAGATCGCCCAGCCGCAGTTTCCCGGCCACGGGCGCCACGCGGTCGCCAGCCTGGAAGAGGCGGCCGAGGCGTTCCGCGAAATGGAAGAGCAGCCCTGCATACTCGAGGAACGCATCTACGTCGAGAAACGCCTCTCCGTCATTCTGGCGCGCAGCATCGAGGGGGAAATCGCCGTCTATCCGGTCGTGGAGAATCGCTACCGCAAGGGCATACTGGACCTGTCGATTGCCCCTGCCGACATCAGCACCGTTGCGGCGGACGGCGCGATCGAGCTGGCGTGCGATCTCGCCGATGAACTGGAATACTGCGGCGTACTGTCGATCGAGTTTCTCCTGACCGGTGACGGGGAACTGCTGGTCAACACCATCACACCGCGCCCGCACAACAGCGGCCACTATACCGTAGACGCCTGCGTGACCTCGCAGTTCGAGCAGCAGGTGCGCATGATGTGCGGCCTGCCTCCGGGGGATACGCAACTGCTGACCTCCGTGGTAATGACCAACCTGCTGGGCGACCTGTGGAGACTTGGAAACCCCAACTGGGAACCCGTGTTTCATGAACCGCAGGCCAAGCTGCACCTCTATGGCAAGCAGGAGGCCAGGCCGGGCCGCAAGATGGGACACATCAACTGTCTCGCCGAAGACACGGAGGGCGCACTGGAGATCGCCGAGTCGATCCGCAAGCAGCTGATGCCCTGAAAACAGGCGTTACAGCGCCGGCAACTGCAGCAGTTGCGCCGCTTCCTGCAACACAAATTCCCGGAAACTCTGCGCCACGATCGACAACCGCTTGCCTTCCCGGTAGACGATGTACCAGTTACGCATGATCGGGAACTTCACCACGTCCAGTATCACCAGCTGCCCGAGCGCCAGCTCCATCGCCAGGGTATGCAGGGACACCACCCCCAGCCCCAGCCCCGCCTCGACGCCCTGCTTGATCGCCTCGTTGCTGCTCATTTCCATCGGCGTCGCGAGTCGCAGATCGTTGGCAGCGAAATAGCGCTCCATCGCCGAGCGCGTACCTGATCCCTGCTCGCGCACCAGGAAGGTTTCCTCGCGCAGTCTTCCAGGCGGTATGCGCTTTTCGTTCGCCAGCGGGTGACCGGGCGGAGCGATGACCACCAGCGGATTCTCAAGGAAGCGCTCCGCGACCAGGGCCATATCCTTGGGAGGCTGACCCATAATGACGAGATCGTTGCGGTTTTCCACCAGACTCTTCAGCAGCTGTTCGCGGTTGGTGACATCCAGGCTCACGCTCACGGCATCCCCATGGCGGCGGCAGAACGTGGCCAGCAGGCGCGGCACGAAATAGTTTGCGGTGCTGGCCACGGCGATGGTCAGGCGCCCGCGCTTGAGACCCTTCATCTCGTCGACCACCTGATCCAGCTCTTCCAGCTGCGCGGTAATCGCCACGGCGTAGCGACTGAACTCGTGTCCGGCATCGGTCAGAAAGATCTTTTTGCCGAGCTGCTCGAACAGCGGCAGACCCACCGCCTGCTCCAGCTGCTTGATCTGCATGGATACCGCCGGCTGCGTCAGATGCAGCTCTTCCGAGGCACGGGTGAAACTGAGCTGCCGAGCGACGGATTCGAATATCTTCAGCTGACGAAAGGTGATGTGCATGGGCAGGCCGGTATCGGGATACCATCAATTTTAACTTATGCATTACAAATAAACACCAGCATTTTCTTATGGGAACCACGAAGAATTCTGATTTTTAACTGTGGAGCGGATTTGCCCTCGAACAGGACTTCATGGCAACAACCGGTTCGGGGGCATACCCAACGGGCACAAGAGCCCGCTCCTAAAATAGATTCAGTTTCTTTCGAGGTTTCCTTAGAGGCACCCCGGTGGCGTGGGAGAAGGTCTGCTCAGGAGCGCCGATCGAGCGTGAATTCGAGGAGTTCGCAATTGCCGTAATGAAGTTCCAGCAGGGCGGTGTCGGGAAGCGCCTGGACACAGACGGTAAAAACCCGAAGCGTCTCCTCGTGCGCCACGACCAGCACGGTCTCCTCGGGCTGAACGACCAGCCAGTCGATGAATCCCGACACGCGCCGCTTGTAGTCGAGCAACGATTCGCCGCCGTTGACGCGCACATGCAGGCGGTCATGGCCGGTCGCTGCGAAATAGTCGGCCACCGGACGACTCTCGAAACCGGTGCGGATATCGTTGAGCGCCGCATGGGATTCCACCGGCGCACGATGATGGCGATTGATGATCTCCGCGGTCTGCCGGGTGCGGGGCAGTTCAGAGGTGATAATGCGCTCGATGGGCGCCGCCCTAAGCCGTTCCGCCGCGGCTTCCGCCTGGCGTATGCCCGCGGGCGTGAGACGCACATCGCGACCGGGATCATCGTTGCACAGCCCCAGGCGGTTATATCGGGTTTCACCGTGGCGCAGGCAATAAAGTTCCATTGATTTTTTCCGGCTGGCCATGTGGAAATACACCGTTCGGCTGACCCCTTGGTCCTGACGATTGATACTGACTATAATCGTCGGCTCGCGGAATGAGGAGATGTTTCATGCTCAGGGTCCTGGGAACCGGCGTCATCGCCCTGTCGATGCTGGCGGGCTGCGCCACCTCCCCCACCGGCCGCTCGCAGCTGATGTTCATGCCGGAAAGCCAGATGACCCAGATGGGCCTGCAGGCGTTCACCAATATCAAGAAGGAAACCCCCGTCGACAGGAACGCTGCAGCCAATGCCTATGTCCAGTGCGTGGGACAGGCCATCACCCGCGAGGTCGGCCAGGGAAGCTGGGAGATTGTGGTGTTCGAGGACAAGGACGCCAATGCCTTCGCACTGCCCGGCAACAAGATCGGGGTAAACACCGGCCTGCTGAAGGTGGCCGAAAACCAGGACCAACTGGCCACGGTGCTCGGTCACGAGGTCGCGCATGTCCTCTCCCACCATGCCAACGAACGGGTTTCGCAGAAATTCGCAGTGGAACAAGGGGTCACACTGATAGGCGCCCTCGCCAGTCCGCAGTCGGGCACCGGCCAGAGCCTGATGGGCCTGCTCGGCGTAGGTGCCGAATACGGCATCCTGATGCCCTATTCACGGATCCAGGAAAGCGAGGCCGATCTCCTCGGGCTGGACCTGATGGCGAAGGCCGGCTTCAATCCTCGCGAGAGTATCAATCTCTGGAAAAACATGACCCGCGCGGGCGGTAATCAGCCGCCCGAGTTCCTGTCCACCCATCCTTCCCACAGCACACGCATCACCGACCTGAATGCCCATATGGCGGTCGCCCTGCACCTGCAGCAAAACGCCGTACGACTCGGCAAGCGCCCGGCCTGCCGCCCGTAAACAACCCTGTCCGGGAAAGGAACACATGCCCATTGCAGCCCTGAAGGAATTTCTCCAGAAGGAATCGGCCGGCGGCCTGCTGATCATCGCCGCGGCCATGCTGGCCATGATAGCCGAGAACTCGCCGCTCAAATCTCTGTATGACGCCTGGCTGTCGACGCCGGTCGGCTTTCAGTTCGGCGCCTTCCTGCTCAACAAACCCCTGCTGCTCTGGATCAATGACGGCCTGATGGCGGTGTTCTTCTTCCTGATCGGTCTTGAGATTAAGCGCGAATTCCTCGAGGGTGAACTCTCCGACCGCTCCCGTATCATTCTGCCGGCCATTGCCGCGGCGGGTGGCATGGCAGTGCCCGCACTCGTGTATCTCGCCTTCAACCACGAGGACCCCGCCGCGATCAGAGGCTGGGCCATACCCACCGCCACCGACATCGCCTTCGCGCTGGGCGTGCTCTCGCTGCTCGGCAACCGCGTGCCCAATTCACTCAAGCTCTTCCTGCTGACGCTGGCCGTAATCGATGATCTCGGTGCCATCATCATCATCGCGCTGTTCTATTCCGGCGAGCTGTCGGTGAGTTCCCTGCTGGTTGCAGCAGGTGCCCTGGCCGCCCTGCTGCTCATCAACCGGCGCGGCATTGCCAGGATCGCGCCCTATATCCTGATCGGCCTGGTGCTCTGGGTAGCCGTGCTCAAGTCCGGCGTGCACGCCACCCTGGCCGGCGTCGTACTGGCCTTTTTCATTCCCCTGAAAAACAAAAGTACCGGCGAATCGCCCCTGACGCAGCTCGAACACATGCTGCACCCCTACGTGGCCTTCCTGATCCTGCCGCTGTTCGCCTTCGCCAACACGGGCATCTCGTTCACCGGACTCTCACCGCAGTCGCTGCTTCACCCGGTGCCGCTCGGCATCGCCGCAGGGCTGCTCATCGGGAAGCAGATCGGCGTGTTCGGATTCACCTGGCTTGCCATCAGGCTGGGGTTCGGCAAACTGCCCGACGGCGCCGGCTGGATGCCCCTGTACGGCGTTGCGTCGCTCTGCGGCATCGGCTTCACCATGAGCCTGTTCATCAGCTCGCTCGCCGCAGAACAGGTCGGCACGGGAATGATGGTCGACAACCGGCTGGGTATTCTCGGCGGTTCGGTGCTCTCCGCCGTCATCGGTTATCTGGTGCTGGCCTACACGCTGGGACGCACAAACGGCACGGCTGCTCCATCACCAAAGTCCGGCACGCCGGAATAAGCCCCTGCGGTCCTGATCGCAGCGCATGCTCTACAGCGCACTCGCGAAAGCGGTTCTGGTCCTGCATGCCGCGTTCGTTGTCTTCGTCCTGTTCGGCGGACTACTCGCCCTGCGCTGGCGCAGGCTGCCATGGCTGCACCTGCCGAGTGTGCTCTGGGTCATCCTGATCGAGCTGAATGGCTGGATCTGCCCGCTGACCCCGCTCGAAAACCGGCTCCGCGAGGCCGCCGGCATGCAGGGCTACAGCGGAGGGTTTATCGAACATTACCTGCTCCCGCTCCTCTACCCGCCCGGACTGACCCCGGGGCTGCAGGTGCTGTTCGCCGCGATCGCGGCCGGTGTCAATATCGCCGTCTACGGCCGGTTGTGGCGTATGCGCCGCCGCACGACCGGCGGATGACGCCCACGTCCCTGACGGAACCGGGGCGGTCCGGCATCGCACTGACCGCGCTGGTGCTCGCCAATCTGGTGCCGCTGTTCGGGGTGCTGTTTCTGGACTGGGACGTCGGCTCGCTGGTCGTGCTCTACTGGAGCGAGAACCTCGTCATCGGCGGCTACACAATCCTCAAGATGCTGCTAAAGGCGCGTGGGCGGGAGCGGTTCCTGGCGCTGTTCTTCACCCTGCACTACGGCGGTTTCTGTGCGATTCATGGCTTCTTCGTCCTGCAGCTGACCCGGTTTGCGGGCGAGGACTGGGGACACGCGGGCGCCGTCACCTGGCCGGGACCGCTGGCCATCATCCAGATGTTCGTCAACCTGGCGCTGCAGCCGCTGGCAGCCGCCCCGCAGGAATTCCTGCTGGCCTGCCTGGCGCTGGTGGTCAGCCATGGCGTGTCCTTTGTCCTGGTATACCTCGGCCAGCGGGAATATGAACACACCACGATGAGTGAGCTGATGAATGCGCCCTATCGTCGCATCGCGGTCCTGCATGTCGCCATCATCGCCGGCGGGTTCCTGGTCGTCCGGCTGGGTTCGCCGCTGGGACTGCTGGTGGCGCTGGTTGCGTTCAAGATCGGGCTGGATATCATGCTGCATAATCGCTCGCACGCGCCGCGCCCACAAACGAATCCCCGGGAGATTAGCGGATGAAAGCCCCGCCCAGCGGCGCATGGATCCGCCGCTACTACCTGCTGACGCCGCTGTTCATCGTGCTCGATGCCCTGTACGGCATCAACGTCCGGGTCTCGGGCCTGGCGTCCCCGGAGCTGCGTTACCTCTACTATGGATTCTGCCTGTTGTGCGCCCTGGCCTGCTACTGGCAGAGTCGCTACAGCGCCCTGATCGCCGTAGCGGAAAGCAGCGTCAACCTGCTGATTTTACTGGCGGGCGTCATGATCCCCGTCGTACGACTGGGAGACCTGGCCGGCGACACAGCCGTAAGCGCCGGGATCAGCGGTTATAATGTGGTCAATTTCCTTCTATCAGGCGGAATACTGCTGGCGGTATTCTATTCGGCACAGGAACAACTGCGAAATCCGCCCGGGGCACACTGAGCGGGTACCTGTTTATCAACCTGCGCGTGGCATCTAGACATCATGGGCATCCTCGACACACTGTTCGGCCGGCAGGAACGACGCGCAACCCCTCTTGATGAGGCACGCACGCTCATTGAGCGCTTCACCACCGCGACGCTGGTGGGCATCGATCCGGAAGACATTGGCCGATACCCGACCAAACAGCGCCAGGCAATGGCCTTTCACTTCGGCGCCATACAGCACCTGGCCGAAGAGTACGCGCTGGACGAGACCCAGACTCTGGGCGTGTTCGTCATGTTCCTGAACCGTTATTTCAAGCTGCCGGTCAGCGAAACCGGAAGCATCAGCCAGCTGCTGGAGGGTTTTCAGTCCAACGCGCGGGAGCGAGAATTTATGGAGGCAGGACTGGAGGCGTTCAGACGCTGGCACCTGCAGAACGACCGCCGTGCGCCTCTTGACCTGGGTGAAATGCTGAACCACATGTGAATGGCGCGCCGTGCGCGCATTAGACCGTGGACAAACCGTCCCGCGATGGAATCGGCACATCATGCGGATCAACATGAAAAGTGAAGCTGCTCAGTGAGGTGCGGTGCTTTCCTGGCGATAATCCCGAATTTTTTTACTTCTCACTTCTCATTTTACACGGATCCGGTATTTTGCCGCTACACGGCCGGCGTGACTCTGGTAAAATCCGGCATTCGGTTGATCGCCATGCCCATGACACCCTACCCACTGCTCCGTCACATCGACTCCCCCGCGGACCTGCGCCGCCTCGGGCCGGACGAACTCACGCAGCTTGCCGCCGAGCTGCGGGAATATCTGATCGTGTCGGTGGCCAACACCGGCGGGCACCTCGCCGCCGGGCTGGGAACCGTCGAACTGACCATCGCGTTGCACTCCGTTTTCAACACCCCGCACGACCGGCTGGTGTGGGATATCGGTCACCAGGCCTATCCACACAAGATCCTGACCGGCCGGCGCGACGCCATGCCCGGCCTGCGCCGTCAGTACGGACTGAGCGGTTTCCTTAGCCGCAGCGAAAGCGAATACGACACCTTCGGCGCCGGTCATTCCAGCACCTCGATCAGCGCCGCTCTGGGCATGGCCGCAGCCGCGGCCCGGGACGAGTCCGGGCGCAAGGCCGTTGCAATCATCGGGGACGGCGCCATGACGGCCGGCATGGCCTTCGAGGCGCTCAACAATGCGGGTGATCTGGACTGCGACTTGCTGGTGATCCTGAACGACAACGAAATGTCGATATC
This sequence comes from uncultured Gammaproteobacteria bacterium, assembly GCA_963763115.1. Lineage (GTDB taxonomy): Bacteria > Pseudomonadota > Gammaproteobacteria > UBA9214 > UBA9214 > CAVQCA01. The sequence continues at coordinate 14,704 of CAVXNM010000039.1, read as the reverse complement.
GCGCAATCACGGCGCGATGCACAACCACCTTGCCCGGATCCTCTCCAGCCGTTTCTATACCGGCGTGCGCGAGGGCAGCAAGAGCATCCTGAACAACCTGCCGGGCGCGCGACGCTTTTTCGGGCGCTGGGAGGAACACATGAAGGGCATGCTGTTACCCGGCACCCTGTTCGAGGAACTGGGGTTCAACTACATCGGCCCGGTCGACGGACACGACCTCCCGACGCTGATCGGCACGCTCGGCAACCTGCGCGAACTCAAAGGTCGCCAGTTCCTGCACGTCGTCACCCAGAAGGGCAAGGGATACCATCATGCCGAGAAGGACCCCTGCAACTTTCACGGCGTGGCACCCTTCGATCGCGAAACCGGCGCCCAGAAAACCAGCACGGGCGGCAAAAGCTATACCCGGATCTTCGCTGACTGGCTGTGCGACATGGCCGCCGCGGACCCGCGCCTGATCGGCATCACACCCGCCATGTGCGATGGCTCCGGACTGTCCAGCTTCGCGCAGCAGCACCCGGATCGCTACTTCGATGTCGGCATCGCCGAACAGCATGCGCTCACCTTTGCGGCGGGACTGGCCTGCGAGGGGTTCAAACCGGTGGTTGCCATCTATTCGACCTTTCTGCAGCGCGCCTACGACCAGCTGATCCATGACATCGCACTGCAAAATCTCGATGTCACCTTTGCCATCGATCGCGCCGGTCTGGTCGGAGCGGACGGCGCCACCCATGCCGGTGTGTTCGACCTGAGTTTCCTGCGCTGCATCCCCAACCTGCTGGTCATGGCGCCAGCCGATGAACGGGAATGCCGCCAGCTGCTGTCGACGGCCTTCCACCATGATGGCCCGGCCGCGGTGCGCTATCCGCGCGGCACCGGTCCGGGCGCCGTCGCCGAAACGAACCTGGAGCCCCTGCCCGTCGGCAAGGCCGAACTGCGCCGCCGCGGCAGGCGCATCGCGATTCTCGCCTTCGGCAGCCGTGTCGCTGCGGCGCTGGAGGCCGGTGAACGCCTCGATGCGACCGTGGTCAACATGCGCTTCGTAAAACCACTGGATGCACAACTGGTCAGCGAACTCGCCGACACGCACGAGCTGATCGTGACCGTCGAGGAAAACACCGTCCAGGGCGGCGCCGGTTCGGCCATCAACGAAGTGCTACTCGCGGAGGGCCGTGCGATTCATATCCTCAATCTGGGCATCCCCGATCGTTTCATCGCTCACGCCGACCAGCAGCAGCAGCTCACCGAGTGCGGCCTGGACGCCGCCGGCATCCAGGCCGCCATCGAGGTCGCCGGCGCATCGGCCGCGAAGCAGGACCAGAAAGTCATTGGATAAGACCAAGCGCTACGTCGGCGTCTACCATGACAACTCCGGCGGCATGACCAGCGCCGGCAACATAATCCGCGATGCCTGGGTTTTCGGCCTGCTGGCGGAGGAGGAAACCTGCGAGGGCTGGACGCACAACCAGATCGATGCGCTCTACGACAAGGTCACCAGGGCATGGGAACCGTACGGACACCTGGTATCAAACCTGCCTGAGGATCTGCGCAGCAAGCACGCCCGCATTTATACGGCGGCCACCGAGTACGCTCGCGCACACGGCTGGAATCCGGAACTCGACGACGAGGACTAACCCGGAATTCCCCGCAATACTTCAAACTTCGTCTGACGACGCCAGTCCGGCCTCCGCGAACAGGGCCAGGGTGAGTTGCGCCTCCTCCTCGCTGATCCGGTTGAGCGCATAGCCCACATGGATCAGCACATAGTCATCCACCTGGATACCCTCGACCAGGGCGAGCGAGATCTCCTTGCGGACCCCGTCCACGGCGACTGTGGCCAGGTCTCCGGCGGCGTGGATGCTGACGACCCTAGCCGGCAGCGCCAGACACATGCGCCTCCTCCTCCCGGACCGTCGCGGCGGGCTGTCTGATAAGCGCCAGCTGCCGCGTCGCCCGCAACCACTGGTACCAGTCCGCCATCCCGGCGCCGCTCTGGGCGGAAACCTGCAGGACCTTGATGCGTGGGTTCACGCGCCGCGCATACTCGATGCAGCGATCGACATCGAATTGCAGATGGGGTAGCAGATCCACCTTGTTCAACAGCATCAGGTCAGCGGCGTGGAACATGTCGGGATACTTGAGCGGCTTGTCTTCCCCCTCGGTCACGGAGAGGATCACCACCTTGTGCGCCTCGCCCAGGTCGAAGGCGGCGGGACACACCAGGTTACCGACGTTCTCGATGAACAGGATACTGCCGTCGGCGGGCGTGAGCGCATCCAGTGCATGACCCACCATGTGAGCGTCGAGGTGACACCCCTTGCCGGTGTTGATCTGCAGCGCCCTGACACCGGTCGCGCGGATGCGTTCGGCATCGTTGGCGGTCTGCTGATCTCCCTCGATGACCACCACCGGCAGATCTCCCTTGAGGTCTTCCAGTGTGCGCGTCAACAGAGCGGTCTTCCCAGATCCGGGACTGGAAACCAGATTCAGGACGAGAATGGCGTGCTCGGCGAACCAGCGCCGGTTGGCGGCCGCGTAGCGGTTATTTTTGCCGAGAATATCCGCTTCTATACGTACCAGGCGCGACTGGCTGAGCCCCGGCGCATGGACACCCGCGGCGCCCACTCCGTAATCATGAGTATGGACGTCATGCAAGTGAGCCTCATGCCCGTGCGGGTGGGTGTGCCCATGGCCGTGATGGGGGGCATGGGTATGGGAATGTTCATGGGAATGGTCGTGGGGATGGTCGTACCCATGGTCGTGATCGTGATCATGGGCATCAGGCTGCCCTTCAAGCCGTGTCTCACCTTCGCCGCAGCCGCATATGGTACACATCATTTCACCTCCAGTTCCCTGTTGCGCATTACTTTACCATCGATCACCTGCAGAACAGCCACGTACAGCGACGTCCCGTTCATCAGTCTATGCTCAGATCATAGCCGACGCAGGGATCCACGGCATTGATAAACAACGCTGCCGTGCGTCGCAGGACCACGGTATCCCGTGCCGGTAGGTGCATCAGGCCCTGGGCCGCCGCACCGGTGGGATGGAAGTTCCACTCCGTCGGCGCCAGGATCCGGTAGCGGCGCACGCAATCGTGGTCCAGTTCAACGCGATGAACCAACCGGCCACGCGCGGCCTCCACCTGTGCCAACCCCACCCCGGATTGCGCAACGCTGTCTACGGGATCAAGCTGCCCGGCTTCGATCGCGAGCATCTCCCCGGAGAGGGCGCGCACGCACTCCGGCATTCCCGCCAGCTCGACAAGCAGGGCCGCCAGGCGCGCGAGCAGACCGGTTCCGCCGGTCGCGAGCAGCGACCGGATCAGGGGAACGTCCTGCTGGCGGGAAAGCGGCGTTGTTTCATGCGGCAGGCCTTGCCAGTCGGGCCGTGCGATGAAGGCATCGCAGTCGGGCGCCGCAAGACGCTCATCGAGCCCGGCATCCGGCAGCGGCGGAAGGAAGGCCGGCGCGACCGCGCCGATTTCCCCCCAGCCGTTGTCCTGCAACCTCCTTAACACGCGAGCGGCGAGACTGCCCGAATGCCTCGACCAGTTATCCAGACCCGCCCTGTCGTTGATTGTCAGCCATTCCCGTGCGGAGCATCCGAATACTGTTCGCTCCAGCACGGCATCGAGTGTCCCAGCGAGATCATGCAGCGCCCAGTCGGCGGCATACAGTTTCACCTCGAGGCCGAACGCCCGGCCGTCTACGAACAGCGCATTTCGGGAATCCGGCAGCAGTCTGGTCAGGGATGACGCCAGCGCGGCATGACTGTCTTCATCGACAAAGGCCGGCCAGTCGATGAGTATCCGCCACAGGTGCTCCCGTGCCGTCTCCAGGCAGACAAGCAGTTCGCGTGCGAGCCGGACCCCGCGCTCCGGCGTGATTCCCAGCGCCCGTTCACAGGCGGTCTGGGCCGCCTGCGCCTGGGCCACGGCACAGATGCTGAAGAGCAGCGGCAGCAGCTGCAACACGGTATCCGGCGTTTTACCCTCGAATACCCGCGCGGCATGCACGGGACGCGTGGAACTGATCTTTACCCCGCTCACCCGCTCTCCCTCCCTGGTAAGTTCGATCTGCAACCGGCCTTCGACGCTCATCGGCGTTTACCCCGCTGCCAGACACTGAAGGGGTGTGACGCCCCGGCGCGCCAGGCAGTCGAGCGCAATCCCGTTGGCCGGTTCGATCTGCCGTTTTTCCGAAGGATGCAAACCACCGCCGGAATCTTCGAGCGACACCGGCTGCACACCGGTCAACAGCAGACGCCGCCGTGAGTAGTCGCCGGGCATCCCGGCCAGGGCGGGTATCGATAAGGGTGTTGCCATAAGCTGCTCCATACCTTATGTAAAAAACCGGATTATCGGCTGGATTCGGACGATTACCACCCAGCTTAACAGGCGAAAGTCTTTAGTCCAGTCCGTTTCACCCGGCAAAAAACCCTTGCCCGGGGTCTACCCGCTACCGCGTACCGGGGTGAAAAATCTTCCGCCGCCGCCCTCTTCCTCTTAACTGTGCGGAAATTCTGCGTATAATGCGGCGAAACCGGCGCTTTTATGGAATTCAGCACGTCGCCCCGCGAGTGATATCGCCGGTGTATAACCCCGGACCCTGTCATTCGCTGTCTCCCGGATGTGCAGCGACCTACGAACTTCCAACCAGCGTCCTGGATTGTGAACCTGCTGCCATGTGGCATTTGAGTATCTGGATATGTTGCCGAAACTGACTCGCACCCTGACTTCACTCCTTCCCGTGGAAAACTCGCGCACCGGCAGTTGCAACCAGTGCGGCGAATGCTGCCGGCTGCCGTTTGAGTGCTTCTTCCTGCGCACCGAAACGGACGGTAAAAGCTATTGTTCCGCCTACCGGTTCAGGCCGCCCACCTGCCGCAAGTTCCCCCGCACCAGCGCCCAGCTCGAGCTGGTCAGGGAAGTCTGCGGCTTCTCCTTTGCGGAGGCGCGCTCCCGGCAGGGTACTACAACGGATTGCGATGACTGCCTGCCAGCCGCCGAGCGTTAGGAGACTGTCCGGGTAATCATCAGACGCCCGGCAACCCCTCCTCGGGTTTGCCTTTTCCCAATGCCGCCGCTACTCTGGCATTGGATGGGCAGCACCACCGAAATCTTTTTCCGCCCCGGGGAAACCGCCCGGGAGCCGGTTACATTGCCGGCACCGCTCTACAACCGCTGCCGCCTGCTGCTCGCCCGCTGCTCTCGCCCGCACGTCTTCGTCCCCATCCGTACCATGCAGTACCAGGCGGTGATCGACAGCGAGGAAATCATTTTCGTCGACAACCAGGGCTATGCGGTCCGCGACGGCCGCGGCGGTCGACTGATCGTGCTCGCCTGGAAGGTGGCGCTCGGCAACCCGCGCCAGTCACTGACCGAACCGGTACCGATCGAGATCGTCTATTACAGTCGTGAGACCCATGACACCCACCGCCGTCTGATGAGCGAATTCCCCCGGGCACTGAGTCTGTTCGAGTCCAGACAGCAGCGCGATGCCGGCGACTGCATGTCCGCGACGATTCTGCCGTTTACCGGGCGGAATTAACGTTTAATTGCGTTCCCGTCGTATTATTTTCTACGACGTCAGCGTCGCGAACAGCACCGGCAGTTTTTCCGGCAGTCGGTCGACATGGTCGATGATGGTGTAGTTGTTCATGCCGAAGATGTGCTTGACGTAGGCATCGGCGTCGGCATCCAGCGTCAGGCAGTAGGTCAGAATACCCCTGGTGTAGAGTTCCTCCACGGCCTTCCTGGTGTCGTGACGCAGGTGCTGCGGGTCGCGCTCGTCGATATCGGCCGGCTCGCCGTCGGTGACCAGCAGCAGCAGCTTCTTGCGTTCCGGCTGCTTCAGCAGATGTTGCGCCGCATGGCGCATGGCCGCGCCCATACGCGTTGACAGGCCGCCACGCATGCCCGCCAGCCGCGCCTTGGCCTCATCGTCGAAGCGCTGGTTGAAGTCCTTGAAGCGGTAGTACTGCACATCATGACGACCGTCGGAGGCAAAACCGTGGATGGCGAACGGGTCGCCGACACCGCTGATTGCCGTGGATACCAGTGAGGCCGCCTCTCGCGTCAGCTGCAGTATCGTTTTCTCGGAATCTTGAACCACTTCGTTGGTTGACTCGGACAGATCGAGCAAGAGCACCACTGCGAGGTCACGGCTCTTGATGACGTTGCGCATGGTGATGCGCGGGTTGGGCTGCTCACCCATGCGGATTGCCACCATGGCATCGACGGCGGCGTTGAGATCGATTTCGTCGCCGTCCTCCATGTTGCGCACGCGCTGCACGCCTGCCGGCGTGAGCAGGTCGATGATCTGCTTGATGCGATGCGTGACCGGCTTGTATTCGGTGAGGATGTCCTCGATGTCCTCCGGGTCACCCATTGGCTGGCGACGTTCGAACACGGTCACCCAGTCGGGCCGGTGCAGCTGTACCTGGTAGTCCCATTCCTGGTAATGGAAGGGATCGGAAACCGGTTCCTTGCCCCACATCTGGTTATAGCTGACCCCCTCGTCCTCGTAGGGAAAGACTTCGGTTTCGCAGGTCCAGATCTCCTGCGCATCATCGCCGGCGAACTCGCAATCCACTTCGTTGGCCATCTCGATGATGCTGACCTTGCGGCGCACCTGGCGCTGACTTGCCGGCACGTATTCGACCTCGGTATTCCAGTCGAACTCCTCGAACTCCCAGGCGTAGCGGTTGTCGTCGCGGTACGGGATGCGGATGTTCTGCAGTATGCGCAGGCTGGGCACTTCACGGCGCGCTGCGAACAGGTTGAACAGCTCCATGCCCATGTGCCAGGAGAAGCTGACATTGTTCCTGTTCTTTTCGATCCCCGCATGGAACCTGTCGGCGAACGCGTTCAGCTCTTCATCCTTGCTGCGCACGCTGTCGTCGAGCAGCATGAGCGCGATGTGCTCCAGGATGGACACCGTCGGGTGCTCGATATTGTCCTCGTATTCCGCTTCCAGCAGCGCTTTCCAGAGCTTTTTCAGGCCCGGGAAGTTCTGCACGGCGTTGTACTCGATGCGTGCGTCCTCGAGGTGGCCGATGAAAAACATCTGCGCCTGGCTCAGCTGTTCGGCGGAAAGGGCCCTTTCCGTGTAGCACATATGCGCTGCAATGTGCGCGGCGGTCGCGCGGTAGACCTCCAGGCCCTTGACCCCGGCAACGTCGTCGACGGCATCCGGCAGGTGCAGTACGCGGTGTTCGATATAGGGCTTGAAGCCCTCGTGGTCCGCCGCCGTCGGCCGCAGGAAAAAATCCCGTCCCCACAGGGCGCGTAAATAGAAGTTCAGCTTTCGCTGGGTGTCGATGAACAGCGTGCCGCGCCGCTCCTTCTGCAGCATGGCCTTGCTGTCGGCGGTTTCCAGATTGAAATAGGACTGCAGGTTCTGGAAATCGCGCCGGTAGGCGTCGGCGCCGAAGAACGCCCAGCGCTTCAGGCCGCTCAGGGTCAGCTTACCGAGGAGTTCATCCATATGGTTTAGCATGGGGCGCAGGCCGCGCGCCGCCTTGGCCGACAGCTGGTGGACAAAACCCAGGTAGCCGCGCAGCAGTTCCGGGTCACCCAGACGCCGGGCGGCCGTCGGCAGGGTGCCGAACATCAGCGCAATGACTTCCCCGGAGGTCATGGAGGACAGCTTCATCGCCGCCTCGATCACATCACGGATGATATCCTCGCCACACTCCTTCACCACGGCGGGCATATCCTCGAGGTAGGAAATGACGATGTCCTTGCCGCGCCCGAGCTTGGCGAGACCCCTGGCGCCTTCCAGGTAATCGTGCAGCCCGGTCGGTGACATCACCCGCGAGGCTTCCTGGAACACGCCTTCCAGCGTATCCATGATCGCCGGATCGATGTCTTGCAGCGTATCGCGGTAATCGTCGAGTTTCAGCGTCATACGGTACTCAGCTCGTCTCTGACTACATTTTTCAGTAGTTAACCGAAGAACGTCTGCACGGCGGCATTGAGCGTATCGCGCATGTCCGGGTCATCGGTCAGCGGGGTCACCATGGTCATGGTGCAGGCGGCAACCGGTTCGATACCCTTGCTGATCAACTGTCCCGCGTAGACCAGCAGACGCGTGGAGATACCTTCGTCCAGGCCGTGTCCCTTGAGGTTGCGGGCGCGGTGCGCGATCTGCACCAGCTTGCCGGCCGTGTCGCCGTCCACGCCACTTTCTTTCGATACGATTCCGGTTTCGATTTCCGCTTCCGGGTAGTCGAAGTCCAGCGCGCCGAAGCGCTGTTTGGTGGACTGCTTCAGGTCTTTCATCAGGCTCTGGTAACCCGGGTTGTAGGAAATCACCAGCTGGAAATCCTCGTGCGCCGTGATCAGCTCGCCCTTCTTGTCCAGCGGCAGGGTGCGACGATGATCGGTCAGGGGGTGGATGACAACGGTGGTGTCCTGGCGCGCTTCCACCACTTCATCGAGGTAGCAGATGGCGCCGATACGCGCGGCCGTAGTCAGCGGGCCGTCCTGCCACTTGGTACCTTCCTTGTCGAGCAGGAAGCGGCCGACCAGGTCGGACGCCGTCATGTCTTCGTTACAGGCAACGGTGATGAGTGGGCGGCCCAGCCTGTACGCCATGTATTCGACGAAACGCGATTTACCGCAGCCGGTCGGGCCCTTCAGCATCATCGGCATGCGGGCATTGTAGGCGGCCTCGTACATCGCGATTTCGTCGCCCACCGCTTCGTAATAGGGTTCCTTCCTGACCTTGTACTGGTCGATATCGATGTTGCTCATGACGTCATTTCCCGAATAATGGTTTTAAAGGGACATTTCAATGGGATCAGACTCTTCAATCGAGTCTGACCCCATTGAAAAATCCGTTAATTTAAAAAAAAAGCCCCTGTCCGCATTCACGGTCAGGGGCTTTGTTCGGCTCAGCTACCCTGCCGGATCAGGCCTTGATCGGACCGCGGTAGATAACCATCGAGGCGCCTTGCGACTGGGCGAAGTTATCGAACCCGACCAGGCGGATGTGATTGTTCGGATGCGCGGCATGACAGGCATCCGCTTCAGCCAGAACGGTATCCACATTGGTTTCGCCGAACATAGGCAGCTTCCACATGTACCAGTAGTGGTCGAAGGCATTTTCCGGCTCGGTGTGTTCAATCGCCGGGTTCCAGCCCTGGGACACGATGTATTCCACCTGTTTCCTGATGCTGTCCTTGTCCATCGGCGGCAGGTAGGAGAAGGTCTCGAACTTGCGGCTGGCCGTGTCGGTCAGGCTTGATTGGTAATCCTGCATATCACTCATTGCTATATTCCTCGGTTTTGAATTTCGAATTCGTCAGGTTACACGCAAAAACCAGGGGCGAACCGCCGGCGGTCGCATCCCATCGCTGCGGCGATGGGGCCCCTGCTCTGCGCCTCGGTCCGCTACTTATGGGCGACGTCGAGCTTGTCGACGGTGTCGAACTCGAACTTGATTTCCTTCCAGGTCTCCATCGCGGCGGCCAGCTCGGGGCTGGACTTGGCGGCCTGGCGCAACACATCGCCGCCGCGTTTTTCAAGACCTTCCGCACCGTTCTTGTTGCGGTCCTCGACACAGGCTTCAACCGCGACACGGTTTGCCGCCGCGCCCGCCGCATTACCCCAGGGATGACCCAGGGTGCCGCCGCCGAACTGCAGTACGGAGTCATCACCGAAGATAGTCACCAGCGCCGGCATGTGCCAGACATGAATGCCGCCGGAGGCAACTGCGAAGGCGCCGGGCATGGAACCCCAGTCCTGGTCGAAGAAGATGCCGCGACTGCGGTCTTCCTTGACGTACTTCTCGCGCAACAGGTCGATCCAGCCCAAGGTAGCCTCGCGGTCGCCCTCAAGCTTGCCAACCACGGTGCCGGTGTGCAGGTGATCGCCGCCGGACAGACGCAGGATCTTGGTCAGCACCCGGAAGTGGATGCCGTGGTGCGGGTTGCGGTCGAGCACGGCGTGCATGGCGCGGTGGATGTGCAGCAGCAGGCCGTTGTCGCGGCACCACTGGGCTAGACCGGTGTTGGCGCAGAAGCCGCCGGTGATGTAGTCGTGCATGATGATCGGTGCGCCCAGCTCTTTTGCATATTCAGCACGCTTGAACATCTCGTCCGGGGTCGGTGCGGTGACGTTCAGATAGTGACCCTTGCGTTCGCCGGTCTCGGCTTCCGCCTTGTGGATGGCCTCCATGACGAAGTCGAAGCGGTGGTTCCAGCGCATGAACGGCTGGGAGTTGACGTTTTCGTCGTCCTTGGTGAAGTCCAGACCGCCACGCAGACCTTCATAGCAGGCGCGGCCGTAGTTCTTGGCCGACAGACCCAGCTTGGGCTTGATAGTGCAGCCTAGCAGCGGACGGCCGTACTTGTTCATCTTGTCGCGCTCGACCTGGATGCCGTTGGGTGGCCCGTTGCAGGTCATCACGTAGGCAATCGGGAAACGCACGTCCTCGAGGCGCAGGGCGCGTATCGCCTTGAAGCCGAACACATTGCCGACCAGCGAGGTGAACACATTGACCACGGAGCCTTCCTCGAACAGGTCGATCGGATAGGCGATGAAGGCGTAGAAACAGGTGTCGTCGCCGGGCACATCCTCGATGGCGTAGGCGCGTCCCTTGTAGTAGTCGAGGTCGGTCAGCAGGTCGGTCCACACCGTGGTCCAGGTGCCGGTCGAGGACTCGGCGGCCACCGCGGCGGCCGCTTCCTCGCGCGGTACGCCGGGCTGCGGGGTGATCTTGAAGCAGGCCAGAATATCTGTCTCGCTCGGCTTGTAATCCGGCATCCAGTAGGTTTCGCGGTACTCTTTCACACCCGCGCTGTAGGTTTTCACTGCCATGGTCAAGCTCTCCTGTTTGATTGTGTCTGTTGCAGGTACTCGTGGTGCGGTGCAATTCGTCCTGAATGCGTCACTGATTCAGTGAGGCACATCCTAACGACTCATTACCATAAATAAAATTAAATATTTATGATCATGACGATAAGTTATTGCTTATGTATTAACCCTTTCTTTATTCAGTGCTTTTTTCTTCATCGCCATCCTGTGGCATCTCGTAGGCAGCCATACTGGGTCGCTCGAGCTCGTCCGCCGCCGGTGGCGGGCGCTGCCCGCGCCGGGAGAGGTGCTTTTCCAGCGCATCCGGCTTGCGTGCGATGGACTCCTCGCCGAACATGATCTGGCGAATCATCCGGTCGCCGAACCGCAGCAGGGCGAGGTCGTCAGTGTACAGCGACTGCAGCGTCGCCGCATCCACGTCGTAGGTCTCCTGGAATCCTTCGCTCCTGACAAACTCGCGGAAGCGATCGATATCGTAGCAGGCCATGAAGAAAAACTGCAGGCTGGCCTTTGACGGCGTACCGATGGTCGGACCGGCCGATTTCATCTTCAGGACCAGTTGCCGCCAGCTGCGCCCCTGCTTGTCGTACTCCTCCAGGCCCTGCTCCTTGCGGTAGTCGGCAATGGAGATGGGACGGTCTTCACGATGGCCGTGACAGTGGTCCTCCTTGACCAGCGCATAGGAGGCGCGGTCGAAATTCTCGTCCGCGCGGCGCAGTGACAACAGACCAACGGGATAGTAGCGACAGGCGGTCGGGCGGTCTTCGTAGACACTGCAGCCCTCGTCGGTGACGAACTTGCACTCCATGGAACCTTCTCTGGTCATCAGCTTGACGCCGGCGATGCTGTTATTGCCGAAGTCAAACGGCACCGTGTATTCCCTCAGAAATTCGGTCGAGGTCATGCCCAGGTGCTGTTTCAGCCGCAGAATGTCATATGGAGTCAGCATGATGTCGATGGACCGGCAACAGGCGTTGAAGCAGTCGATACCCTTGTAACAACGGAAATTGAACACATAGGTTTCATCCAGCTGCGCCGGAAGCACCGGGCTGGAGGGTATCGGTGAATCTTTGACATGGATTGTCTTGTCTGCCATCGGAACTGCCTCTTGTCAAAACCAGTCAGCAAGTCGGTGCCGGGCCAGGTTTTTCACGCAGGAAAAACCTGGCCCGGCACCCTTCAGGGAAGGGTAGCCCTTGCACACCCTGTTTTCTACCTCTTGTAAAAAAAGGAATTAACCCGGTCGGGACAGAATCCAACTCTGTCCCCGAAATAAAAAAGTCCGGACACCGCGAGGTGTCCGGACCTGATTACATGGGGACAACGTACTACCCGTCCCCGCCTGCCTTACTTGAACAGCTTCGCCTTGTCGACCAGATCCACGTGGGCGCGCTTGAAGCAGGTCCACTTCTTGGTTTCCTTGTCGTATATGGAATTGACGAAACACTTCCAGTTTTCCTCATCGACGAAGTTCTTGTCCATACGATAGTAGAAACCCGGATAGCGGCTTTCCTCGCGGAACTGGATATGCTTCATGTGGGCCTCCGCCGTCAGGATGCGGTGGTAGTTCTCCCAGGCGCGCAGCAGCTCGTGCAGGTCCTTCGCACGCATCTTCACGGCGTCTTCCTTCAGCATGTCCAGCTTCTCTTCCGCCACCTTGAGCATGTGCTCGTTGGTGGTGTAGTAGGTCGCGACACCGGCCACGTACTCGTCCATGATCTTCTGCAGGCGGAACTGCAGCATCTTCGGGGTGATATAGTGCGGGTTGATGTCGATGGCCGTGGAGTAATCCTTGTACTCCAGGTAGGTCTTCACCGGCTGATAGATCTCGGCGACCAGGTCTGCCACGGACTCGGCCAGCTCCGGCTTCCAGTCCTTGTTGTCGAGCGCGAACTTGACCATGGACTTGGCGCACATGCGACCCTCGGCATGGGAACCGGAGGAGAACTTGTGACCGGAGGCGCCCACGCCGTCACCGGCGGTGAACAAACCCTTGACGGTGGTCATGGAGCGGTAGCCCCAGCTCCAGCCCTTCGGCAGGTGCTCGGGTACACCCGGCAGCGCCTCGTCCGTCGGCGCGCCGACGTCGGTCGGGCCGGAGACCCAGATGCCGCAGCAACCGGAATGGGAGCCCAGCAGGTAGGGTTCGGTCGGCATCAGTTCGGAATTCTTCTTCTCCGGCTCGATGTTCTCGCCCACCCAGATTCCGCACTGACCGACACACATGTCGAGGAAGTCCTCCCAGGCTTCGGCCTCGAGATGCTTCACTTCGCGCGGGGTCAGGGTCTCGCGCAGGTTGGCCAGCGCCGTCACGGTGTCCATGTAGATCGGGCCGCGGCCTTCCTTCATTTCCTTCAGCATGAGGTGGTTACGCAGGCAGGAAGCGGGAACGGCCGCCATACCATAGGGCGGGTAGTCGTTCAGCATCTCCTTGTTGCGGTCCATGTACACTTCGCCGAGGGCGTTGGTGGCCTTGGCCTTGAACAGCAGGAACCAGGCGCCCACCGGACCGTAGCCGTCCTTGAAGCGGGCGGGCACGAAACGGTTTTCCATCATGGTCATTTCGGCGCCAGCCTCGGCGGCCATGGCGTAGGTGGAACCGGCGTTCCAGACCGGGTACCAGGCACGTCCCGTACCCTCACCCACGGAGCGCGGACGGAAGATGTTCACGCAACCGCCGGCAGCCAGCAGGCAGGCCTTGAACTTGTAGACGAACACCTTGTGGTCGCGTACGGAGAAACCGACGGCGCCGGCGACGCGGTTCTTGTCGTTCTTGTCGTTGACCAGCTTGACGATGAAGACACGCTCGGCGATGTTGTCCATGCCCAGCGCTTTCTTGGCAGCCTCGGCGACGATCCACTTGTAGGATTCGCCGTTGATCATGATCTGCCACTTGCCGGAGCGCACCGGCTTGCCGCCGTCCTTCAGCGGGGTCAGGCCCTTGGAGCCGTCGTGACGCTCGCCGTTTTCGTCGGTCTTCCAGATCGGCAGGCCCCACTCCTCGAACAGGTGTACGGACTCGTCGACGTGGCGACCGAGATCGTAGGCCAGATCGTCACGGGTGATGCCCATCAGGTCGTTGGAGACCATGCGGGCGTAATCGGCCGGATCCTGCTCGGTGCCGATATAGGTGTTGATGGCGGACAGGCCCTGGGCCACGGCGCCGGAGCGGTCCATGGCGGCCTTGTCGACCAGCTTGATCTTGAGATTCGTGCCTTCCGCCCAGCGCATGATTTCAAACGCCGCGCCGCAGCACGCCATACCGCCACCGATCATGAGGATATCAACCTCTTCCTCGATGACTTCCGGATTTCCGAATTCACCTGCCATTGTAATTTCCTCTTAGAAAGTGTTCTGACGTAACCGGGATCAGGCGCGAATCAGTTCGCTGCGATTGCCCGGCCGGTAACCGTTTTCATTGGTGAAGAAACCCGGCTCTTCGATCTTGGACATATCGACGCCCGGCTTGCCGGTGTAGGGCTCGATGGAGCCTTCCGGCGTGGTGCGGATCGGGAACTTGAAGCGTTTCAGGTTGCCGTTGCGGAACTTGATGGTCCACATGATGGAATCGGAACCGCGCAGTGGCTGCACCGAACCGCCGAGCGGCACGATGTCGGCGTAGTGACGGCATTCGATCGCCTGTTGCGGACAGATCTTCACGCAGGAATAGCACTCCCAGCACTGCTCGGGCTCCTGGTTATAGGCCTTCATGGCGTGGCCGGTGGCGGATCCGTCCTTGTCGAGCATCATCAGGTCATGCGGGCAGATATACATGCAAGCGGTCTTGTCCTGACCCTTGCAGCCGTCACACTTATCGGTACGTACAAATGTTGGCATATTATTTCTCCATCTTTGTAGGGTTACTGCAGTTAACATCCG
>CAVXNM010000038.1:0-113179 GCA_963763115.1 uncultured Gammaproteobacteria bacterium | reverse complement strand
GGACCTGGAGGAACGTGTGTTGCGGGTGACCGGCAAGGGCAGCAAGACCCGCCTGGTGCCGATTGGCCGCAAGGCTATCCAGGCGCTGCAGGCCTGGCTGCAACTGCGTGCGGCGCAACTGGCCGAGGGTGAAACGGCGGTTTTTATCGGCCGCTCCGGCCAGCGTCTCGGGGTGCGCGCCGTCCAGCAGCGCGTGCACCGCTGGGCACAACGCCGGGGACTGCCGGGCGATGTCCACCCCCATACCCTGCGTCATTCCTTTGCCAGCCACCTGCTGGAATCCAGCGGTGACCTGCGCGCCGTGCAGGAGTTGCTCGGACACGCCGATATCAGCACCACCCAGATCTACACCCACCTGGATTTCCAGCACCTCGCCCGGGTCTACGACAAGGCGCACCCGCGCGCCCGAAAGTCATCCAAGCCGCCATCGGATTGAAGCGTCAGAAGCCGTTGCGGCGGCTGCATGGTGTACAATTTAACGCCCTCAATCCTGTGGAGTCTCGATGGTGGAACAATTTCGCGGCACAACCATTCTCTCGGTACGCCGGGACGGCTGCGTGGTGATTGGCGGTGACGGCCAGGTATCGCTGGGCAATACCGTGATGAAAGGCAATGCCCGCAAGGTACGCCGCCTATACCAGGACCGGGTACTGGCCGGCTTCGCAGGCGGCACGGCGGACGCCTTCACGCTGTTCGAACTGTTCGAAGCCAAGCTTGAAAAACACAGCGGGCACCTCACCCGTGCCGCCGTCGAGCTGGCCAAGGACTGGCGCACCGACAGGATCCTGCGTCGTCTGGAGGCCTTGCTGGCCGTCGCCGATCACACCACCTCACTCATTATCAGCGGGAACGGTGATGTCATCGAACCCGAGCACTCGCTCATGGCCATCGGCTCCGGCGGGGTCTATGCCCAGGCGGCGGCCCGGGCGTTGCTGGAAAATACCGCGATGGATGCCCGGTCCATCACCGAGAAGTCGCTGGAAATCGCCGCGGATATCTGCATCTACACCAACCGCAACCTGCTCTTCGATGAATTGCACTATAATGGCGCGTGACTGGTCTAGCATCCAATTTTATATGACTGCCTATTAATTAACCTACCATACTGTGAAACATAAAAATGTCTGAAATGACCCCGCGCGAGATTGTGCAGGAACTGGACAAGCACATTATCGGTCAGCAGGCCGCCAAGCGTGCCGTGGCCATCGCCCTGCGCAATCGCTGGCGGCGCATGCAGGTCGGCGAACCGCTGCGCGGTGAAATCACGCCCAAGAATATCCTGATGATTGGCCCCACCGGCGTCGGCAAAACGGAGATCGCGCGGCGCCTGGCGCGACTGGCAAAGGCGCCCTTCATCAAGATCGAGGCGACCAAGTTTACCGAGGTCGGCTACGTGGGCCGCGACGTGGAATCCATCATCCGCGACCTGGCGGACGTAGCCGTGAAGATGGCTCGGGAAGACGCCATGTCCAGGGTTCGCCATCGCGCGGAGGATGCTGCCGAGGAACGACTGCTGGATGTGTTGCTTCCCAAAGCCAGAAGCCTCGCCCCCGATGACGAACCTCGCTTGGGCGGGGAATCCGACACGCGCCAGAAACTGCGCAAGCGCCTGCGCGAAGGCGGCCTGGATGAGCGCGAGATCGACATCGAAGTCGCCGTCGCACCGCTGGGTGTGGAGATCATGGCGCCCCCTGGTATGGAGGAGATGACCAGTCAGCTGCAGGGCATGTTCCAGAATATGGCCGGCAACCGCACCCGCACCCGCAAGCTGCGCATCCGCGATGCCCGCAAACTGCTGGGCGATGAAGAAGCGGCGAAACTCGTCAACGACGAGGAAATCAAGCAAAAAGCCCTCGAAAACACCGAGCAGAACGGCATCGTCTTTCTGGACGAACTCGACAAGGTGACCCGGCGCAGCGAAACCAGCGGACCGGATGTCTCACGTGAAGGCGTGCAGCGCGACCTGCTGCCGCTGGTGGAAGGCAGCACCGTGTCGACCAAGCACGGTATGATCAAGACCGATCACATCCTGTTCATCGCCTCCGGTGCCTTCCACCTCTCCAAACCCTCCGACCTGATCCCGGAACTGCAGGGCCGCCTACCGATCCGCGTGGAGCTCGATGCCCTGGGCGTGGATGAGTTTGTCCGTATTCTCACGGAACCGGACGCCTCACTGACCGAACAGTACGCCGCCCTTATGGCCACGGAGGCAGTCACTCTGGAATTCTCCCCGGATGGCATCAAGCGCATCGCGGAGATCGCCAGCGACATCAACCGGCGCACGGAAAATATCGGTGCGCGTCGCCTTCATACCGTCATGGAGCGCCTGCTGGAGACCGTGTCCTTCGAAGCCACAGACCGCTCCGGCAGCCATGTCCTGATCGATGACACGTACGTAATTGAACATCTGGACCAGCTGGCGAAGGATGAAGACCTGAGCCGGTATATACTCTAGGAGTCTGTCGGACTTAGGATTAATCTACTACTCTGGCGGGAGAGCGGCCCATATTTCCTCGATTCCTCGTTGCGTAGAATGACTATGCGCCTCAGAATCGTGAAAACATGTTCTCGCTCTCCCGCCATGCTCGCTACGATTATCTAAATCCGACAGACTCCTAGCCACACCAGACCACGCGGAAGCAACCATGACCAGCACGCCCAAGCCAACTGAAATCAGCCTGCATCAGAAATCCCGCAAACTGGAAATCGTCTTCGAGGACGGCGCCCGGTTTGAATTGCCCTATGAATACCTGCGGGTCCATTCGCCCTCCGCCGAGGTCCAGGGCCATGGCCCCGGGCAGGGAGTGCTGCAAATCGGCAAGGAAGACGTCACCATAACCCATGTCGACCCGGTGGGCAGTTACGCTATCCAGCCGCATTTCGACGATGGGCATGACACGGGCATCTACTCCTGGGAAACGCTCTACAAGCTGGGCCAGAACCGGGATTTATACTGGGCCGACTATTTGCACAGACTGGAGGCGGCAGGTCACAAGCGCAAGTCACCGGCCTGAGTCTGTCCCGCACCAGTCTCCGTCGGTTGACAGCACCGCTACAGCTTCCAGACACATTACAGCGAGCATGTCAGACAAGACCACTCATTTCGGCTTTCAGAAGGTACCGGTAGAGGAAAAAGCGCAGCGAGTACGGAGCGTGTTCGACTCGGTCGCCACGGACTATGATCTGATGAACGATGTGATGTCGTTCGGTATTCATCGACTCTGGAAACGGCTGGCGATCGGCATGGCGAATATCCAGCCGGGCCAGCAAGTCCTCGACCTTGCCGGCGGGACCGGCGACCTGGCCTTGCTGATGGCTCCCAAGGTGGGACCGCAGGGCAGGGTGGTGTTGTCCGACATCAACAACGCCATGATCCGTACCGGCCGCGCCCGTCTACTGGATAAGGGTATCGCCGGCAATGTGGAGTACGTCCAGGCCGACGCCGAACGACTGCCGTTCCCCGACAACAGCTTCGACTGTATTACCATGGCATTTGGCCTGCGCAATGTCACCCACAAGCAAGCCGCGCTGGACGCCATGTACCGGGTGCTCAAGCCGGCCGGCCGTCTTCTGATACTGGAATTTTCCCGACCGGCCGCCCTGCTGAAACCGGCCTATGACTTCTACTCCTTCTCGATACTGCCGCGCCTGGGGCAGCTGATTGCCAAAGATGCCGCCAGCTACCGCTATCTTGCCGAATCCATTCGCATGCACCCGGACCAGAAGACGCTGGTCGGGATGCTCGAATCAGCCGGCTTCGAGGGTTGTGACTTCCACAATCTGACGGGCGGGATTGTCGCCATACACCGCGGTTACAAATTTTGAATATGGCTGACGTCGACTACGCCGGACCGTGGCGCCGCCTGGCGGCGCTGCTGATCGACGTCATCCTCGTTGCCGCCATCATCGTCTGCGGGCTGCTGGCCTGGATGACCATTGGCGGTAAGGCGCCAGACAGCGGTTCGCACGCTTTTCATATTGCCGCCGCCGCCGGCGCCCTGCTCACCCTGACCCTGAAGGTGACGCTCGATGCCTGGCTGCAGGGAACGCCGGGACTGTGTTTGATGGACTGCCGTCTTGTCGACGCCCGCAGCGGGCTGGGTATCGGTCTCGTGCGCTCTGTGAAACGTACACTGGGTCTGATTGCGGCGGTCCTGCCGGGATTGCTCGGACTGCTGTGGATCCTCTGGAACAAACGCCGGCAGGGATGGCACGATCTGCTCGCCGGCAGTGTCGTCATTCGCGAGGATGAGGCGCTCAAATCCCTGCAGCAGCTGGCACGCGAAGCCCGATGAAACTCAGCTCCGGTATCAGCCGCAGCCTGGAATCCGTCTTCAACCGCTACCTGCGCCTGGATCCGTCGGCAGGTGCTCGGCTGGCAAGTCTCGATGGTCGGGTGATCGCCCTGGAATTGCGCGGGCTCGACCTGATGCTTGTGTTCAGCGTGCAAGACCAGGGCATCGCAATCATTGATGATCCCGACCGGAAGCCGGATACGGTATTGCGCGGCACCCCGCTCGGCATCACCAGGCTGGGATTCGGCCGGGGCAACGCTACGGGCACGCTGTTCTCGGGCGACGTGGAAATATCCGGCGATGTGGAAACCGGGCAGGCCTTTAAGGCGGTTCTTGACGCCATCGACATTGACTGGGAAGAACAGATCGCCCGATTCACCGGCGACATGCTCGCCCATCGACTGGGCAATGCGGCGCGCCACGCCGGCAGGTGGCTGGACCACACACGACTCACGCTGGAGCGGGATCTTTCGGAATACCTGCAAGAAGAACTGCGCGTGGTGCCGACCCGCATTGAAATCGATAATCTGATCGAGGATATAGGTCGTCTCGGCATGGACACGGACCGCCTGGAGGCGCGCCTCAGGCGCTTGCTAACCGCGCAGGGTGATGTGTAATGCGCCCGGCGCAGATCCTGCGGCTGGCGCACATCAACTTCGTCCTGGTTCGCCATGGACTGGACGAGATCATTCTGGCGACCCACCTGTTCAGGTTTTTTCGTTTTCTCTATTACCTGGCGCCCTGGAACTGGGTGCCGCGAAGGCGCGAGCCGCGCGGCGTCCGCATCCGCAAGGCGCTGGAAGACCTCGGCCCGATCTACGTCAAGTTCGGACAAATACTCTCCACCCGCCGCGACCTGCTGCCTGACGATATCGCGGAGGAACTGGCGCGCCTCCAGGACCGGGTGCCGCCCTTTCCCGGAGTGCGCGCCAAGGCGATGATCGAGGCCGCACAGGGACAGCCCGTCGGTAAGGTGTTTCTCGCATTTGACGAAACGCCGCTCGCCTCCGCCTCGATCGCCCAGGTTCATGCCGCCCGCCTGCATGACGGTACCGACGTGGTTGTAAAGGTGCTGCGCCCCAACATCCGCCAGTACATCAGGCGGGATGTGAGTCTTCTGCGCACGATTGCCGTCATGGCCGAGCGCTACTGGAAGGAAAGCCGGCGGCTGCGACCCTGCGAGGTTATCGCCGAGTTCGAAAAAACCCTTTATGATGAACTCGACCTGCTGCGCGAGGCGGCCAATGCCTCGCAGCTACGGCGCAATTTCAGGGACTCCGACATGCTCTACGTGCCGGAAATCTACTGGGCGTACTGCCGTGCCAATGTCATGGTAATGGAACGCATCTCCGGCATTTCGGTCACCAATATTGGCGCGCTGCGCGCAAGCGGCATCGATTTGAGGGCGCTTTCCGAGCGTGGTGTCGAGCTCTTTTTCACCCAGGTTTTTCGCCACAACTTCTTTCACGCCGATATGCATCCCGGCAACATCTTCGTCTCACCCGCCGGGCGTTATATGGCGGTCGATTTCGGCATCATGGGAACACTCAATCCCGTCGACCAGCGCTATCTCGCCGAAAACTTCCTGGCGTTCTTCCGCCGCGACTACCGGCGCGTGGCGGAGTTGCACGTTGAATCGGAATGGGTTCCCAGCGGCACACGGGTGGATGAGTTCGAATCCGCGATCCGCACCGTCTGCGAACCGATCTTCGAGAAACCGCTGAAAGAGATCTCCTTCGGGAATGTGTTGCTGCGCCTGTTCCAGACGGCACGCCGCTTCAACATGGTAATCCAGCCACAGCTGGTGCTGCTGCAGAAAACCCTGCTCAACATCGAGGGTCTGGGACGGCAGATGTACCCCGATCTCGACCTCTGGCAAACCGCAAAACCGTTCCTCGAACGCTCCATGAGCGAACAAATCGGCGTGCGCGCCCTGGTGCGCAATCTGAAGGAAAGCGTCCCCGCCATGACCGAAACCCTGCCTGAGCTCCCGCTGCTGGCGCACAAGCTCCTGGAGCAGGCCACTACAGGCAAACTGCGGATGGAATGGACTTCGGCCGAGTTGCGCAGCCTGCGCGGCGAAATCAACCGTGCGAATCGCCGCACCCTCAACGCTATTGTGGGCACCGGCCTGCTGCTCGGCGCCGCCATCATCTACGGTCTGGATGGCCACGCGCCGACGCTCATCTTCGGCGCACCCCTGTTGAGCTGGCTATGCGGTGGTCTGGGACTGGCCATACTCGCGATCAACTGGACGGAAAACAGGTAATGCTAGCATTGATGCTGGCTGCGACCGCGCAAAATCCGCCGGACGATAACCGCTTCGTGCGGTCAGGGTGAGATGCGTTGCAGTCCCGCTTCGACTTTCCCGCGTTTCTGCTTTCCGACCAGTGTCTCGATCAGCTGCAGGGCAAAATCCATTGCCGTCCCCGGCCCGCGTGAGGTGATCACCCTGCCGTCTATGACCACGGGCTCATCCACACAGGTCAGCCCCGCTACGCTTTCGGGTGCCAGAGCCCCGGGATAACTGGTGGCACGCCGGCCCTCGAGCAAGCCGCTCTGCGCCAGCACCCTGGGTGCGGCACAAATCGCCGCGGTGTATTTCCCGGCCTGCGCCATCTGCTGTAACAGGCCGGTCACACGCTCGTCCTTGCCGAGGTTGGTGGCGCCCGGCTCGCCACCCGGCAGGACGATCATGTCGAATTCCTGACCGATAACATCAGCCAACGTCACGTCCGGGATCAGTACCATTCCCCTGGAAGCGCGCACCGGCTGGTTATCGAGGCCGGCCGTAACGACGCTGATGCCAGCACGGCGCAGCAGATCAACCACGGTGACCGCTTCGAGCTCTTCGCAACCTTGGGCTAGCGGGACAAGGACGCTTGCCATACACCCAGTCTCCTGTGTTCGATCTTAATCAGACGGCTGACCGGCACCAGTTGAATATTATAGTCGTCAAGCCGGGCAAGTTCCTGCCACAGCACTGCCAGGGTCTCCGCATGGGGGTGTCCGATACCCAGGGCCGAACCTTCACGCCGCGCGATATCGAGCAGTCGCTGGAATTGCGCCTGTATCGCCCTTGTGGTCTGCTCGTTATCCAGAAACACCTTGCGGTCAATGCTCGGAATACGGTATTCGGTGGCAAGCTGACGGGCTACCGTATAGACCGTCGTGCGGCTATCGACAAAAAACAGTCCACCCTGCCGACTCATGTCCTGCATGAGCCATGCCATGTGACCGGGATGGCGGGTCAACAGGCTGCCCTTGTGATTATTGATGCCGCTGACGTGAGGAACAGCGGCGAGGTCTCCCTGCAGTGTCCGTTTAAATTGCAGTCGGGTCATATCCAGCGTCAATTCACCCGCTTCGCGGTGTTCTTCATTGACCGCCTGCATGGGCAGATGCAACATAACTTCCTTGTGCCTGGCATATGCCTGTTCCGCCAGCACCCGCGTGAACGGCGCATAGGGAAGGAAGGCACAGGTAACCGTGCCTGGGAGTTTAATCGCCTCACTGTCATGGGAATACTGATTGCCGAGGTCGTCAATGATCAGGGCAATACTCGCCTGCGGGGCATTCGTCCCGGCGGCAGAGGCGATATTGATTTCGGCATGCAGTCCTGCCGGCAGAACAAGTGCCGCCAGCAGGAGCTTCAGGATTGCCGGGATACGGGTGACCCGAAGGTACACACCGTCAGGCTTCACTGCATGCGTTCCTGCTGGATGACCAGACCCTTCAGCATATTCAGCGCCTCATACAGCTGGTAGTCGTCGTGCGCCAGTGTCTCGGTGCCCGACTCGTCATCTTTACTGGCGTCTTGCTTCGTACCGTTGCCGTTCTGCAGATGTCTGGAGAGATCGGCTTCCTTGAGCGGCTCGATACTCTTTTCCACCTCGGCGACTTCCAGTGGTCGCAGCTCGATGTCCGGCTTTATGCCTTCCGCCTGGATGGAACGTCCGGAAGGCGTATAGTATCGTGCCGTCGTCAATTTCAGTGCTGTACCGCCGCTTAACGGCAGTATGGTCTGTACCGAGCCCTTGCCGAAGGTCTGCTCGCCCATAATGATCGCGCGCTTGTGGTCCTGGAGGGCGCCGGCCACGATTTCCGAGGCGGACGCAGACCCCTGGTTTACCAGCACCACCATCGACGCGCTGTCGATAATGTCATCCGGCGTCGCGTTAAAACGCAGGCTGGAATCCTCGATGCGTCCCTCGGTGTAAACGATGAGTCCCTTGGTGAGGAAGGCATCCGATACGGCCACGGCGCCGTTGAGTACGCCGCCCGGATTGTTTCTGAGATCCAGTATCAAACCTTTCAGCTCGCCGCCATTGTCCTTCTTGAGCTTATTGATCGCATCCACCATATAGTCGGCGGTCTTGGACTGGAACTGCGAGATGCGCAGATACCCGTAGCCTGGTGCCAGGGTGCGGCTTTTAACACTCTTGACCTTGATGATGTCACGCGTGATCTTGATCTGCAGCGGCTTGTCCAGCCCTTCCCGCACGATCGTTAGAATGATATCGGTGCCGGGTTTACCGCGCATGATCTTGACGGCATCGTTGAGCGTCATGCCCTTGACCGGTGTATCGTCCAGGCGTATCACCAGGTCACCCGCCTTGATTCCGGCGCGTTGCGCCGGCGTGTCATCAATCGGCGCGATGACCTTCACGAAGCCATCTTCCATACCAACCTCGATGCCAAGCCCGCCGAACTGGCCGGTGGTACCCACCTGAAGCTCCTTGAACTGTTCGGTGTCGAGATAGGCGGAATGCGGGTCAAGCCCGGTCAGCATGCCGCGTATGGCATTCTCAAGCAGCGTCTTGTCTTCCACAGACTCGACGTAGTCATTCTTGATGCGTCCGAATACATCGCTGAATGTGCGCAATTCTTCCACCGGCAGCGTTGCCGGTGCGGCCTCGCGCTCGGCAAAAACCCCATGGCCAATCGATACCAGCACGCCCACAATCAGGCCTGTCAACAGCAGCAGGGAATTCTGTGTTTTTGCTTTCATATGCATTTCCATCAGGCGATCGTATCGCCGCACGGCCAACCGGCTTTCAAGGAGGCTCTCGATTTCAGATTTCAGAAAAACGGGACAATATCACAGGGTCGGTGTTTGCGGTATCGGCTGATACGTAAAAAGCTTTTGATTAACCGGTAATTCACCCATCAATGTTTATCAGACCGCGACAATACCCGAAGATTCAGTTTCCCAACGACGACAGGGTCCTTCGTGCTGGACATGTATGCCGTCATTTCAGTCACCCGCACGCAGTGCTGTCGACTTGCCGGCAAACCATGGCGCCGGATCGAACGGGCGGCCGTCCTTGCGCAGCTCAAGATAGAGGCCCGATCGCTCCCGCCCGCCACTGTCACCGACCGCGGCGATGAGATCGCCGGCTTCCACCCTGTCACCGACTTCCTTGAAAAGACTGCGGTTATAGCCGTACAAGGACATATATCCCTTGCCATGATCAATAATCAGCAGCAACCCGAATCCTCTCAGCCAGTCCGCGAACACCACCTGACCACTGGCGATGGCGTGCACATCTGCGCCGGCGGATGCGCTAACGAGCACACCACGGGAACGGAGTTTCCCATCCGCCTGCAGGGCGCCGAAAGGCATTCCGATGCGACCTTCCACCGGCCAGACAAGCTTGCCCTTCAACGGGCTTATCGACTTTAACTGTGCTGTCGCCGGTGGAATTTCCCTGAGTGCCCTCCGGAGTGATTCCACCAGCTTCTGCAGATTCTGCTCGTCCCGTTGCAGTGCAGCCAGTTCGTCCGATTTCTTCCTCAGCTGCGCCTGCAACCTCACCAGCACCTCATTTCTATTGGCCTGCATCTGTTTGAGACGGTCCGATTCTGCGAATTTCTCGTCCTTCAGTTTTTCAAGACCCGACTTCTGCTCCTTGACTTGCTGCTCTATCAGAGTGAGTTCGTTCAGAGCTGACGTTATCTCGCTGATGCGATCGGTGCGCGCCCTGGAAAGATAGCCGTAATAGGACATGAGTCGTGCGATGGCGGTGGGATCATCCTGATTGAGCAGTAATTTCACCTGCTGCTGCTGGCCCAGCACATAGGCCGAACGCAGCTCACGGGCCAATATAACCTGCATTGCCTGGAGTTTTTTTCGACTTTCCTGGCGCTCGTGTCCCAGATCATCGAGCCGAGTTCGTGACTGCCCGATTTTCTGCTCCAGCCGGCGCAGAACGGAGGCGACGTCACCGAGATCCTTTTCCGCTTTTTCGAGTTCACGGTCCACCGCATTCTTCTTGCCATGCATCGATTCCAGCTCGTTCTTCAGGTCGCCGATTCGCGTGCGCAACTGTTGCAGCCGCTCCTCCTGCACGGCAGCCTGGCCGGAATCCGCGGCAAGGCTCGGGGCGAGAGGAAATATTGTCAATGCCAGCAGAAGGAACAGGCGGATTGCGGTCATTTCGGCGATTTCAGACAGCGGGATTCAGTTCTTCCGATGACGCGATCACCAGGCTGTTGGGCTGCCAACCGGCATGGTAATTACGCTCTGTAAACATACCAGCTTACATTTTAGTGAAGCTACTAAATACAAGACGGGGTACCAACAGTCTACCGGTCATCTCGGGTAATACATCCATGCTCATCAAATACCCTGTTGACAGCCTCGCATCGGAGTGTTTACTCGGCCCTGACATATATGGTGCAGTAATCTCAGCGACCTCAGCCAACCAGACTGTCCAGCAATACCGGGGGCGGGATGTGCCCCGTGTAACGGTATGTCCCTGCGTTCGCTCACTATTTATTGAATGAGTCTATTTTAGATTGCTGGAACGTTTCACTGTATGCCCGAATCGTTCGCACTTCGGATCATTCCGGGAAGTGAGCGAGACAGAGCGCGATTGCCTGTAGCCCGAACGGCTTATTATTGTATAATGTTTTATTAATTAATGCAGTAGCATTTACGACCTGGCGCATTACTCAAGGAAGGCACAGATGACAGTGACCACCGGTGTAAGCTTGATTTCCCGCGATGAAGACATCGACCGCGCCTCGCGCTCACTAAAGGCGATGTCCCACCCTCTGCGACTGAAAATTCTCTGTACGCTGGGCGATCAGGAAGTCAGCGTTCAGGATATCGTCGAAACTGTCGGAACCTCGCAAAGCAATATCTCCCAGCATCTGGCCATACTGCGAGACAAGGGCATCCTTGCCTCCCGCAAGGATGCCAACCGCGTGTATTACCGCGTGGGTGATTCACGCACCCTTCGTCTGATCAGTATGATGCAGGAAGTATTCTGCTCCCAGGATAGCTAGTACGCACAGTCAAGCGGCATAAGCTGCCGCAGCTCATTGACTGAAAACGAAGCGCCACGTATTTCGTGTCGCCATGATGTGTAATTGAAATTGCCATGGACATACACCAGCTCAGTGAGTTTGCAGTAAACCATCTTCTTCTGGTAGTGGCATTTGTTGTCATTCTTGCCATGCTTGCGGGCGTCGAACTCAGGCATCACCTGGGCAAGGTCCGAGATATCACGCCAGGCGAGGCGATCCGCCTGATCAATCATGAAAACGCCGTCCTGGTTGATATGCGCAATGACAAGGATTATCGTGACGGACATATCGTGAATGCCGTTCAGGTGCCCGCAGACAAGAACGAAGCCGCAGGCAAACTCGACAAATACCGTGACCGCCCGCTCATCGTGATCTGCCGCAGCGGTAATCAATCTAACAAGTTAAGCACGGAGTTGAGCAAGAAAGGGGTCGTTTCGGTATACAACCTGAAGGGCGGAATGCATGCCTGGCAACAGGCGGGTTTGCCGCTGAGCAAGGGCAAGTAATACAGCCATAGAGGAAGCGGTCAACCGCTAATTCATTACCGTATATGGAAAATTCCATGAATGAAGAAAATCAGAATATTGCGTCGGAGGACGGGGGCGACAAAATAGCACGACCGCAGAAAATCTATTTAAAAGACGTATCCTTCGAGTCACCCCAGTCGCCGGCCATATTCACCCAGGGATGGAAACCAAGTTTGGATGTGGAGATCGATAGCGATGCACAGCAGATTGCTGACGACACCTTTGATGTCGTGCTGAAAATCACGGGAACAGTCACAGTCGAAGGTAATACGGCGTTTCTTATCGAGGTTCACCAGGCGGGTATTTTCGTACTCAAGGGATTTGAGTCCGATAAGCTGCAACGATTGCAACATGTTTTCTGCCTTGCCACGCTATATCCTTATGCGTCAGCCGCGCTCTCCGACCTCGTTACCAAAGGAGGCTTTCCATCCTTGATGCTCCCGCCGATGAACTTTGCGGCCATCTACGACCAGCGATTGAAGCAAAAACAATCCACGAATGGTGAAACTGCAACTACACACCATTGAATTCCCGGATTCATTGCTGATCCGTCAAATGCCACCGTTGCTAACACCTGACCGCCCGGAATCATGAGCTCCGGTACAATCACGGTCCTCGGGGCCGGTTCCTGGGGTACGGCGCTGGCCATACGCCTAACCGCCAATGGCAATGACGTGTGTCTCTGGGGGCATGAACCGGCGGTCATGGAAAAGCTCTCCCGGGAAAGACAAAACCATCATTTCCTTCCGAACATCCGCTTCCCGGATAAATTAAACGTTGAAACCGACCTTTCCCGTGCACTACGCCACAGTCGCGACCTGCTGGTTGTCGTTCCAAGCCATGCGTTTCGTGAAGTCCTGACCAGGGCGTTACCGTCACTTAACGCGCGTACCCGCGTCGTCTGGGCGACGAAGGGCCTGGAAAACGGCACAGGTAAATTCATGCATGAGGTGCTGGAGGAAATTCCGGGCGTCCGCTGTCCGGCGGCCGTGCTGTCAGGACCAACCTTTGCCCGGGAAGTCGCTGCCGGCCTGCCAACGGCTATGACGGTTGCCTCGACCAATCCCGTGTTCGCAAACGACCTTGCTAGCTGCCTGCAGGCTGATGTCATGCGCATCTATACCAGCGATGACGTCATCGGCGTGGAGCTCGGTGGGACGGTCAAGAACGTACTGGCGATCGCCGCGGGTATTGCCGACGGTCTGGAACTGGGCGCGAATTGCAGGGCCGCGCTCATAACGCGCGGACTTGCGGAAATCATTCGCCTCGGTGATGTGATGGGCGCCAGACGCGAAACACTGATGGGACTGTCCGGCATCGGCGATCTGATACTCACCTGCACCGACGACCAG
Source organism: uncultured Gammaproteobacteria bacterium (assembly GCA_963763115.1). GTDB lineage: Bacteria > Pseudomonadota > Gammaproteobacteria > UBA9214 > UBA9214 > CAVQCA01. The sequence goes on along the minus strand of CAVXNM010000038.1, from coordinate 99,691 downwards.
TCGCGCAACCGGCGACTGGGACTCGCGCTGGGCAAGGGCCGACCGGTGGATATGGCGGTCCGGGAAATCGGTCAGGTGGTTGAAGGTTTCAATACCGCACGCGAGGTCGTACAACTGGCGCGCCGCCATAAGGTCGAAATGCCGATTTCAGAACAGGTATACCGGGTCCTGTACGACGGCCTGTCGCCAGCCGTCGCGGTGCAAAACCTGCTGGCCCGGGAATCAAGAGCCGAGCAGGCTTAACGGGAAGCCTCTGCAAATCCCTGCTGTCTCCAGGCCTCGTAGACAACCACGGCCACGGCATTCGACAGGTTCAGGCTGCGACTGTTGGTAACCATCGGCAAGCGCAATACCGCGGCCGCGCCTGCCGCCTGCAGGAGATCCGGCGACAATCCCCGGGTCTCGGGTCCGAACAGGAAGGCGTCGCCCGGCTGATAACCGGCCTGCTCGTACGAACGCGTGCCCCGGGTTGACAATGCCCATAACCGGGCCGGCTGCACCGCAGCCTGAAATGCGGCAAGCGAGTCATGCTGCTGCAGTGTGGCCCATTCACGGTAGTCGAGGCCGGCGCGCCGCAGCTTGCGGTCATCGAGATCAAATCCTAGCGGCCCTACCAGGTGCAGAACGCTGCCGGTATTGGCGCAAAGGCGTATGATATTGCCGGTATTCGGGGGAATCTCCGGCTGGTAAAGCACTACATGAAACATTCACGGATCCATGGCAACTAACCGCTGTGACGCTACTGACTGACACCGAGCAGCATCAACTCGAGGTGGATTTCTGTGGTCTTCCCTTTGCCACGCCGCTGGTGCTGCTGTCCGGGTGCGTCGGTTTCGGTGAAGAATATACACGCGTTTCCGGTTTTTCCAACCGGGACGCCGGTGCGGTGTGCCTCAAGGGAACGACGCTCGAACCGCGCCTCGGCAATCCGCCCCATCGACTTGCCGAAACGCCCATGGGCATGCTGAACGCCATCGGCCTGCAAAACCCCGGCGTCGATCATGTCGTCAGTGCGATCCTGCCGGCGCTGGATTTTTCCGAGACGCGTTTTATCGCCAATGTCTCCGGATCCACGGTGGAGGAATACGCCGAAGTCACGCGGCGCTTCGACGATTCGCCCATCGACGCCATCGAGATCAACATCTCCTGCCCCAATGTCAGGGAAGGCGGCGTCGCTTTCGGCAACGACCCGGACATGTCCGCACGCGTGGTCGAAGCCTGCCGCGGAGTCACGAAAAAACCCCTCATCACCAAGCTTTCGCCCAACCAGACCGATATCGCCGAAAACGCCTGCCGCTGCATCGAAGCCGGCAGCGATGCCTTCGCCGTCATTAATACCCTGATGGGAATGGCCATCGACATCGACACCCGCAAACCGATCATCGGCAACAACCAGGGAGGCCTTTCCGGCCCCGCCATCAAACCCATTGCACTGCTCAAGGTCCACCAGGTCTACCAGGTCTGCAAACCGCACGGCATTCCCATCATCGGCCAGGGCGGCGTCACCAGCGCCGAAGACGCCATCGAATTCCTGGTTGCTGGCGCCAGCGCCGTCGGCATCGGCACGGCGCTGTTCTACGACCCGCTAATCTGCGGCAAGATCAACGCGGGCCTCATTGCCTACCTGCAACTTCATGAATTCCAGCACGTCAGTCAACTCACCGGCAGCCTGTCACTCAACCCCGCCCCGGTAGCTTGCTGCACCGGCTAAACCTGCCGCAACAGACGAGCCGCAGCGCCGTTCACCCGCCACCACACCGCAGCTGAAGCGGTTATCAGGCGGATTTCTTCCAGAATCGCCGCAGTAATTCTCTCATCCTCGCGAAAGCGCTTACCCTGATCACTACAGAATCAGTGAGTTACTTGTTCATTACTTTCTAAAGTATTTCTCCCCCCTTTCCGATAAGTATTCGTACCTGGATCTACGTATATATACGTAGGCAAATACGGGTATCAACGACTGAAAAACACGGAGACTTACCATGTATATACTTAAGAAACAGTTGGTTGCGGGCTGTATCATGCTAGGGCTAGGCCTCGCACCCCAACTGGCCAGCGCGGAAGCGAACAGTGACGTAGGTAATGGGACACTGAGCGCCGCCGCGCGCCTTAACCTGCAGGTCGTAATACCCGGCTTTCTTCTGTTCCGGGTCGGCTCGGCAGGCAGCACGGTTGACACGATTACCTTCGACATGACTTCCTGCGTGACCGGCGGGACCTGTGAGGTGGGTGACGGTACTGCCTTCACCAGTGGGACGGGAGGCGATTCCGGCGACAGCGGGGCCAGCGTGGCGCTGTTCAGCAATGCCGGCGCGATCACCATTACCGAATCGAATGATACGGGGGGCAGTGGTCTTGTCTCTGGCAGCAACAGCATCGACCTGTCTGAAATAACCGCTAGCAGTAACAACCTCTCTCTAAACACACCCACATTGAGTAATAACGACAAGAATACCTCGAGTCCGGCGCTGAATGGGGGAAGCAGCGTTACCGCACAGACCGCCGTGTGGAGCTATTCCTACGACAACACGACGGTCCCCGATCCGGGTACCTATAAGGTGGAAATCACCTACACGGCAGCCAGTATGTAGCAGTCACCCGTTAGCATCTGCCTGATGAATCCCCGCCTCGTGCGGGGATTTTTTTGCCTGCAGGGAGAAGGTGAGACCAGGAAGCGGTCGAGAGGCTGGCTTGGGCCATGCAGGTACGTCGCGGAGTGCAGGGATACACTGGAGCGATGTGCCAAGGGATGTAGGTACGGTCGCTCTCGCACGTGCAGTGCTTTTCGACACTCTGACCTCCCCGGTAGCAGCTCCTGCGTTACCCTACCTCCTGCTCCTTTGCGTCTTCGCGGTGAAAATGATATTTATAGACAAACACCAGGCCAAACAATAAAGCACCTGGGGACAAGAATGAATAATGACAGGAAACCACTGGTTGTCCATGCTGTTGCATTGATATTCTGTCTGGCTTCACCGTGCACCGGGGCCGAATCCACAACCGAGGCCGCACCCGTCGGTAACACCCTCTCGGCCACGGCCAGAGTGCGTTTGACGGTGGTGATACCCCGCTTTCTCTCCTTCCAGATCGGCAGCAGCGTGCAAACGATCGATACCCTGAGTTTTGAACCCCCGCCCGACAAGGTCGGTGACGGAAGTATCGTGAGCGCCACCGGCGGGGACGCAGCGGCCGGCAGCGGCGCCCGCGTGAACCTGCGCAGCAATGCCGGTGAAATCACCCTCACCGCGAACAATGACGGCGGCGTTGGCGGACTGGGCAGTGACGGCGCCATCAGCCTCGCGGACATCAGCACCCTGAGCGACACCCCGGAACTTGCCGCGCCGGCGCTGACGGATGCGGGCGGCAGCACTTCACGGACGAGCGTGACCCCGGGTAAGGTAACGGATCTCGCGGCCACCTGGCGTTATCAATACCGGAACCTGCATGCAGTCGATCCCGGCACCTACCGGGCCGAAATCATCTACACCGCAGCCAGCCCGTGACCTGACAGTATTAACCAGAACACTGAAGCCAGACAGGGATGTTTCCCGGGCTCTTGCTGGCTGCAGTCATGGAAAAACGGTAGCATTGATGATCATGTTAAGGGACTTTCACAAGGGAATCGAATGGGTGGGGATAAACAAACTGCTGCCCTCCCTGCTGTTCATCCTGGTCGCGGCAGGCGTCCTGACGAGCTACGGCAACCGTGTCATGGCAGCCGTGATTACCCTGAAAGACAAAGCCAAGCCGAAGATCACCATTCAGGTCGGGCACGCGGGAAACAAGGTCGATACCGTCACCTTCACGGTGCCGGGCACCAGGGCAGGTAACGGCATGCTGGTGACAGGCTCGGATGTCATTACCATAAGCCTTCAGATACGAGCGACCGCCTCCAACCCGCTAACCGCCTTTCTGACCGTGAACTCTGCGACTCCCTTGAATAACGGCAGGGGAAGCAGCATTCCGGCCTCGAAAATCAGCTGGACTTCAAGGGATGGCGAGATCCCGTCAGGCACCTTCGCCGGCACCAGCAACCAGTTACTGGCTTCCTATGCGAGTTCAGTCAGTGTGAGTGACCAGCTCACTTTTTACTATGCCAACGATACCGTCTATGACGCGGGAACCTATACCGGCACGGTGACCTATACATGGTTCGTCCCCTGAGCAACGGCATTGTCCTTACCCTCGGCATAGCGCTTGCCCAGGCGGGCCTGGCCGAGCCTCTCGATGACTCGCTTTCGCCTCAACAACAGCTCAACCTGAATTTCGACTGGAAAGACCCGCTCTATTCCGGCCCCGCGGACGACCGCAATTTCACTGCCGTCGAGGCGCGCGCATACAACGTGGAGACACGGCTCAACACCGCGAAGTACCTAGGTCAGCGCGCACGCATCTATCTGGGATTGCCGATCAACGTGCGCGGTCTGCGCAACCCGGACAGTCTGCGCATGAGCTGGACGACCAACGGACTGTTTTCCGACGGCAGCGTAACGCCCGGTAACCGTCAGCTGATTTACCAGGGGACGATAACTGAAAACGTGATGCGCGGTAATTTCAGTTTCACCTTTGATATTGACGGCCGCGATTTGAATCAGACCCTGCGCCTGGAACCTGTGTATGAGATCGAGATCGATACGCCCTGAAATACGTCACCTGCTCGTCATGGTGCTGCTGTTCGCCGGTATCAGACCGGTTATGGCTGCGGGATTCGCTGCCGTGGTCTCTCCGCCCCGCTTTGAGCTCAGAGGCAACCCCGGCGACGTGCTGCGCGACCATGTGGATATCCAGAATCCGGATAACCAGTCCGTCACCTTTCTGCTGCGAACGGCTGACTGGAGCATGAACGAAGCGGGTTCCGCAACCTTTTACCCGCCCGAACTGCAACCCGGCAGTTGCCGGCCGTGGTCCCGGATCGAACGTCACAAGATCCTTGTTCCGCCGAAAGGCAGCAAGCGGTTCCGCTTCGAAATCGCCATTCCCAAGGATGCGCCTGCGGGCGAATGCCGTCTGGCCATGATGATAGAAGTCCCCAGGGATGAGGCGGTTGTGACTCAAGCCAACTCGCTCACCATCCCCGTGCAGGCCAGAGTAGCCGTGGTGATCTACGTTGAGGTCGGAGATGCCGCACCCGACCTCATGCTCAAGGGACTCACGATGGACGACTACAACGGCCAGCGCACACCCATGGCCATACTGCAAAATCGCGGTACTGCACATGCACGCCCCACCGGGTTTATCGATGCCATCGACAACACTGGCAAGCACCTGGAATTTGAACTCATCGCAATGCCCATACTGCCCGGACAAACCCGGAAAATACCCCTGCAGCAGGCGGTCATGAAGGGTGAAACCGCGCAACCGGTGAACTCCCCGCTGCAACTGAAGGGCACCATCGAGTGGAATGGTGGAAAATTGGAAATAGACCAGCGCGTGGAGTAAGCGAATCAGGTCGAACGCGATTACTGGTCGAGTCGGCGCAAGGCGAAATTCACTTCGCTGCTGTCCCTGATTTCGACAGTTACCTGCCGTGGCGCGTCATCCAGCAATCCCCATGGCAAGGGTAAATCCTCAAGCGCCAGGCTCAGGTCATGTTTCCCAGCGGCGATGTGTTCAAACCGGTAGCGACCATCACTGTCGGTCGTAGCCACATAGCGCTTGTCCAGATAGACGACAACGTCTCTCGCCACCGGCTCACCCGCCTGACGGTTGCCATCGCCATTCTCGTCATAAAACACCAGGCCCGTGATATCCCCATAGCCGTGCGCATCGGTCTGCTGCCCAAGCAGTACGTATGGCCGGCCAACTGATTTACTGTATCGCACACTGAATAACAGGGTTTTCTCGTCACCTGACAAATCCGCGCCGTTAATGTCGGCATTACTGTCAAACTGATTCAGTGTGACGCGCAAACTGGCATCCCAGTCCCGGAGGAAACGCCAGTACATGGCGAGCGAGCTGAACAGGTTGTTTTGTGTATTCAGCTGTTTGCTGTCCACACGAACATAGGAAATATCCGCATCCCAGCTCAGGCTGGGAGTAATATCATAACGCATGAGCAAGGCGGCGGAACTGCGTTTTTCCTGATTATCGATCCCGGTTTCGTTTTCATGGGAAATCGAGCTGGACAATGACAGATCCTGCCGCAGGTTCCAGTCCTGGTCCCATACGACGCCATAGCCATTCCCGGTGTCATTCCCTTCTTCGAGTCGGGAAGCGGAAACCTGCAGGCGGGAGGTTCCGATCGAAAATCCCCGGGAGATATAGCCTGACACAACGTAGTTGCGGCTTTCATCACCGGCGGCATTATTGCTTGGCCTGTTGCCGCGCACCGTCAGCGTGGAGCCGATGGTGGTTTTATGAGTCCAGCGCCAGGACTCGTCCAGGAATCCGTTGTAGAGATAGTTGTCCGGGCGTGTGGTATTGCCGTCGATATTGGTGTCGACAAAGTCAAGTCCCGCGGTGAAGGCATTGCGCAGGCTGCGAGTTTCCGAACGCAGATAAGCCCCCTGCTGATCATTGGCCAATGCCGTGTCAGCCCACAACAAATCGGGTTCGAGCCGGAACACGCCATAGCGGTTACGCCAGCGATTGATACGCATATCCCCGTCCAGCCAGGCGCCATTCTGCCCCTTGCTGTCCAGCAGCAAATGCGCCTTGTAGCGTTGCCGGTCATCGGCGCTGCGGTATTCCACTGCCGATGCAATGCTCTGATGGTCAGGAACATCAGCCGCATCCTCGAGGTCAAGTGCATAGGTGCCGACGCGCCATCGGCTGTCCAGGTCGCGATTAAAGCCCAGGGAAAAGAGTTTACCGTCACTGGTATCAAAACCCTGTATCTGGCCAGTGCCCAGCCGGCCGATGCGCCCGGCGCTGATATCCATGCTAGAGTCCTGGCCGGATATCCGGCTTTTGGCTCCAAGCAGCAGCGCCGAGGGGAGATTCAACCGGAAGCTGCTGCTGATCATGGAATCGGCATTGCTGCGCAGTACCCCGGCCGTATTATCCATGATCCGGTGTTCACTCAGCGCGAAACCGTACTGTCGCAGGGTAAACTGCGCGTTACCGGAATCGTCCTGGAAGGATTGCTGATTGCCCTTTCGCAGGGCGCCGGAAAGATCAAACTCCCCGTAGTTCAGGGTTTCGCGACGCCAGTTGAGCAGTATACCGTTCTCCCAGTCATCGTAGGGATCGCGCTTATCGCGGTAATACTGATATTCAACGCTGAGAAAGCGTCGTCCCTCGGGTTCGGCCTCCTCTTCCCTCAGTTCACTGTCATACAGTCTGGCGTCCTGCCCGGGTTCGATCAGCTGATCCACATAAGTATCAGCCGTCGCGGAAGTATCAGTGGCTTGCGCCGAGGGTGTTTCAGTCTTTGGCGCAATCTCTTTTTGCGCAGTAGAGGATGATGCGTCTTCCGCATACGCCCGGACAGGAATCCAGAACGCTGCTATCTGGTACAATAGCAGCGTCGCACCGACTAGAACTTGCTGATTACGTCTGTTCCCTGACCGCATTGAGCCCTATGCATCTTGTATAAGTTTGATTTTTGGAAGCAGGGACGTCGGCTCAGCGCAAGGTGGTCTTTCATCTGCCGGTCCAGTCCCGGTGGCACGGCGATTGAATCACACCGGATATGATGCGTCTATAAAACGCGGAGTATTGACAGCTTTGTGGGGGGTAGCCTGAACCGGCGGCTCAGGCGGTATCCTGCATACCGAGTTCCTTGAGTTTGCGGGTCAGGGTATTGCGTCCCCATCCCAGCAACCGTGCCGCTTCCTGGCGCCGTCCGCTGGTATGCTGCAGCGCCGTCTCAATCATGATCCGCTCGAAAGCAGGCGTGGCTTCATCCAGTATATGCTCGCGGCCGTCCACGAGTTGCTGGCGGACCCATTTACGCAGTTGCGGTTGCCAATCCCCCTCTGATGTCATCATGTGACCGGACTGGGTGGTCAGTTCTTCAGGCAAATCCTCAACCCGTATTTCCTGACCGGGTGCCATCACGGTCAGCCAGCGGCACAGATTCTCGAGCTGGCGCACATTACCCGGCCAGTCGAGTTGTATAAGCATTTTATCGACGTCCTGGCCGACCTGTTTTGCGTCGACCTCAAGCTCCTTTGCCGCCAGACCCAGGAAATAGTGCATCAGCACCGGGATGTCCTCGCGACGCTCACGCAGTGCCGGTATGTGTATACGGATCACATTCAGGCGGTGAAACAGGTCTTCCCGGAAGCGACCATCCTTAACGCGTTGTTCAAGATCCTGGTGTGTGGCGGCGATGATGCGCACATTGACCTTCTTCGGTGTATGTGCACCGACGGGATAAAATTCCCCGTCCGCCAGCACCCTTAGCAACCGGGTTTGCAATTCCGCCGGCATGTCGCCAATCTCGTCCAGCATCAGGGTGCCACCATCGGCTTGTTCAAACCGGCCTATACGCCGGCTTTGCGCGCCGGTAAATGCTCCCCGCTCATGTCCAAAAAGCTCGGACTCCAGCAGGTCACGTGGTATCGCGGCCATGTTGAGCGCCACGAACGGCTTGTCGGCACGCAGGCTGTGTCGATGAAGCGCAAGGGCGACAAGTTCCTTGCCGGTACCCGATTCGCCGTTGATCAGGACTGTGGCGTTTGAATGCGCCAGTCGTCCGATGGCGCGAAAGACCTCCTGCATCGCAGGCGCCTTGCCAACGATCTCCGGAGAATCATGTTTGCTGTCGATGACAATCTCTGCCTGCTGCTGTTCCCTAACTTTGAGCGCACGGCGCGCGAGTGCTATCGCATCGTCGACATCAAACGGTTTCGGCAGATACTCAAACGCGCCGCCCTTGTAGGCGGAAACCGCACTGTCAAGGTCGGAATGCGCGGTCATGATGATCACCGGCAGTTTAGGACAGGTATTGCCAATCTGCTCCAGCAACTCAAGCCCGTTGATGCCCGGCATGCGGATATCCGATATAATCACGGCCGGTTCCTCCTTCTGCAGCGCCTGCAGCGCCTTGGTGCCGGAGTCAAAACTGGTCACGACCATCCCGGCCTTGTCCAGCGCCTTTTCGAGTACCCAGCGAATTGAAGTGTCGTCGTCAATGACCCAGATTTTCTGGCTATGGCTCATTGTGTGCTGTCCAGTGGAAGTAAAATGGTGAACACGGTATTCCCCGGTTTGCTGTTGCATTCAATCAGACCCTGATGCCGGTTGATCAGCGATTGCGCGATGGATAGTCCGAGTCCGGTGCCGTCGCTGCGCGTCGTTATCATCGGGTAGAAAATCTTTTCGCGAAGGTTCTCATCGATACCCGGGCCGTTGTCAATCACCTGAACGCTGGCCACCAGGCGGTGTCGCCGGTTGCCGATGTTGAACTGGCGCCGTACACGCGTGCGCAGTCTGATTTCGCCCTTGCCACCCAGTGCCTGTACGGCGTTGCGCACGATATTCAGAACGGCCTGAACAAGAAGATCCGGGTCAGCCTGAAAATCGGGCAGACTCGGGTCATAATCCTTGATGATTTTCAGGCCGCTGTTTACCTCAACCAGCACCAGATCGCTTACCCGTTCTAGGATATGGTGAATATTCACAGCCTGCATGCTGGGAATGTTCTTCGGCCACAACATCCGATCGATGAGGTTCTGAAGCCGGTCAGCTTCACCAATGATGATCTGGGTATATTCTTTCAGCTCATCGTCCTGAATCTCTCTTTCCAGCAACTGAGCGGCACCCCGCAGGCCACCCAGCGGGTTCTTGATCTCATGGGCAAGTCCCCGCAACAGGGCATGCGTCGCTTCCTGCTGGATAATCAGCTGTTCATCCTGCTCGATTCGCATGAGATGATCGACCTTGCTCAGTTCCAGCATCACCCCGGAAAATTCTCCCGGTATACTGACCGGCGTATGAGTGCAATTCACGATCACGCTGGACTTCCCATTCGCCAGATTCAGCCTGCAGCCACGCTGCATGATGACTTGTCTGGATTCCAGCGTACCCGTCAAATGCCTGGTAACCATATCCGCATTGGCAATGAGATCCTGGAGTGACTTGCCACAGGCGTGGCGTGCACTCTGTGCCAGCATCACCTCCCCTGCCGGATTGATATAGCGCAACCGCAGCTGGTCATCAAACAACAGAACCGTCGTACTCAGGAATTCGAGCAGTCGCTCGGCGCCGGATTCGGGGAAGGTTTGAGGCGCTGTCATAGCAGCTTAGGATGCAAATTCCAAACCAGCTTCTGTCATAATGGTTGCCGGTTCGAGTGCAGTGAAAATAACCAAAATAATCAAGTTGTTTGAAAATATCACAACACCTTGACATACCAGCCATGGGATGACACCGCCCCATTATGCACCAAAACAGGGCGTCGAGCCATAACAGGGAATCGTAGATCGCGGCTTCCCGATACCCGAGTATTCGATGGTAACGGAGCCCGGCAACGATATGGATAATGGCTAGGATTTGGGCAGAGGCTGGGGTTTTGGCTTGACGTTCAGCGGGCTGTTGGGATTAAGAATGGATTCACGATGCAGGTGGAAAACGACCGGTTCACTCGTCATCAACACCTTACCGTTGGCGTCCACAACGCTCGCTGACAGGGTATAGGTACCGCGATCCAGATTACTGAAGCTGATGGACGTGGTTCCAACCGGTATGCCGTGGGGTTCACCATTGAGAGAGAATTGAATCTTGTGTCCCTGCCTGGCTATCAGCGGGGGGTCGAGCACGACCTGTACCCTGACAATCCCTTGATTGTCCCGTATGGTGGCATCGTTCTCGGGAGCGACAATCTTCACACTGTTGTATGGACTCGCTACCGGCGCGGTTTCCGAAGTGCTGGAAAAACCGGGAACCGGGGTCGCCTTGTAAGTGGGCAACTCCGGTAATTTTATGCGTTGTGCATTGGGCGATGGCTGGTCGCTGTAGATGATCTCGCCGTTCTCATTAACCGATTTGTAGACGTCCGCCTGCACACTTGCGGACAGCAGCATGAGTAACACCGGGAAACGTTTCATAAGCCCACCATAGCTGTGTGATATCAATGATTCAATACAGATTATCAGCAATTCCGGCCATTTGGTCGAACCACGGCGCAAAAACTCAAAAAAAAAGCGCCCCGGGCGGGGCGCTTTCTACAGTTCGGACAACGGCAGCCTACAGGCTGTAATACATATCATATTCAACAGGATGGGTAGTCATGCGCAGGCGCGTGACATCGCCCATCTTCAGATCGATGTACCCGTCAATCATGGCATCAGAGAACACACCGCCGACGGTGAGGAATTTGCGATCGTTGTCAAGAGCATCAAGCGCCATATCCAGCGCGTGACACACTTTCGGGATCTTCTTCTCCTCTTCCGGCGGCAGGTCGTACAGGTCCTTGTCCATGGCCTCTCCCGGATCAATCTTGTTCTTGATACCGTCCAGACCGGCCATCATCATTGCCGCAAAGGCAAGGTAGGGATTGGCACTGGGATCCGGGAAGCGCACCTCGATCCGTCGCGCCTGGGGATTTGACTCGAACGGAATCCGCACGGAAGCGGAACGGTTGCGTGCCGAATAGGCGAGCATGACCGGCGCCTCGAAACCCGGCACCAGACGCTTGTAGCTGTTCGTGCCGGGATTGGTGAAGGCATTGAGCGCACGTGCATGCTTGAAGATGCCGCCAATATAGTAGAGCGCCTGCTGTGACAATCCGCCGTACTTGGTGCCGGTAAAGATATTCTTGCCGTCCTTCGAAAGCGACTGGTGCACATGCATGCCGCTGCCGTTATCGCCCACCAGCGGCTTCGGCATGAAGGTCGCGGTTTTGCCATAGCCGTGAGCCACGTTCATCACCACGTATTTCAGTATCTGGACTTCATCGGCCTTGCGCGTCAAGGTGTTGAAGCGGGTACCGATTTCGCACTGGCCGGCGGTCGCCACTTCGTGATGGTGCACCTCGACACAGACACCCATCTCTTCCAGCGCCAGGCACATGGCACCGCGTATATCATGCAGCGAATCGACAGGGGGAACCGGGAAATAACCACCCTTGCTGGTCGGGCGATGCCCGATATTGCCGTCTTCGTAGACGCGCTCCGAGTTCCAGGCCGCCTCGTCGGAATCAACCTTGTAGAAGGCGCCGCTGATATCGGCGCCCCAGCGAACGTCATCGAGTATGAAAAACTCGGGTTCGGGACCGAAGTAGGAGGCATCGGCAATCTTGGTGGATTTGAGATATTCTTCGGCGCGCCGGGCAATCGAACGCGGGTCGCGATCGTAGCCCTGCATGGTCATGGGCTCGAGAATATCGCAGCGCAGAATCAGGGTGGCTTCGTCGCTGAACAGATCCATGACGGCGGTCGAGCTATCAGGCATCAACACCATGTCTGAATCGTTGATCCCCTTCCAGCCGGAGATGCTGGAGCCATCGAACATTTTCCCGTCCTTGAAAAAATCGGTCTTGATGATACCGGCAGGCAGTGTGACATGCTGCTCCTTGCCCTTGGTATCGGTAAACCGCAGGTCGACGTATTTGACCTCGTTGTCCTTCAACATTTTCAACACTTTGGTGGCAGACATTAAAACCCCTCCAGATTAACTAGCAATTCGAATTCACACGCCGATATCGCGATGAAACCGGCTCTCTCGACAAATCTTGCAATTCTTCCTGGAATTAAGGCAGGAATTATGCCATGGCCTGTTCTACCGGCAAACGCCCGTTATATCATGGCATTAGGTGTCCCATCCCCGGAATGCGCGCACCACGCCGGTGCACACCTCCCTGTACAGCACCACGATAGTGCGGCTGGACGGTGAAGATACACCCGAAGTTGATAAATGTCTTGCCCTGTTGAAAACACGGGATGTTGCAGCCGGTGAGCCGATCCAGTGAGCGTTTCTCTTCCGGTTACGTTCGGCTATCAGACGTCGGCCACGGCTACACCACTGCTGGCATCTCTCCGCTATCGCCCACATGAATCGTGATCGCGATCTCGTCACCCTGTCGGGAAATATCACCGACCGTATGGCCATGAATCCGGCACCAGGAGGGGATGTCATGCAGCACACCCGGATCGGTGCACAGCACGCGCACACAATCCCCCGGGCGCAACCCGGCCACGTGGTCCTGGGTGCGAATAACCGGCAGCGGGCAGAGCAGATATCTGGCATCAACGGTCGCACTGCTCATAGATACCACTCCGGCGGGATCTGTGCAGCCGGCATGGGGGCTACCGTGTAATTCCACACTGCTCCATCTTTCCCCGTCATCTCAACGGTGACCTCTGCGGCATCCCGACCCTTGCTGAAACGAGCGGCAATGCGGGCGGCCAGTTCAAGATCATCAGCGCCCGCTTCACCGTCGAGCAGCACCAGCGGCCCGGGATGGCTGACCGGAATCATGTGCACAAAACGCCTACGGTAACCTTCAAGATACCGGTTCTCGCCTTCCTCGCGTCCCACGATCAACTTAAAACCGGGTCGCGGCCGCAAATGCCGCCCGACCTTGAGCAGCATAATGTCATCCAGTTCATAGTCTCGTTCGCCGCGTGTTTGCCACAGGTCCGAGAGTTTTTGGGAATACTGCCTGTCGGTTAGGAAACAGCAGCCGCCTGCCGGCTGCGCATAATCCTCAAAACCGTAGTGGTTCGCCAGCGCCATCTGCGGCTTGCGTGAGCGTCCGTTGAATGCTAGCAGTTTGTCACGCTCCAGCCAGCCTTCCCGTTCCGGCAGTGTCGGCGGCAGATTTTTTGCGCACAGCGGTCGCACCAGACGGTCATGCGCCCCGGACTCACGTGCGACCACCGGCATGTTGACGCGGCGTTGCGACTTGGGCCGCTGCCCGATGACCTCTCCGGTTACGATGAAATCAAATTCCTGCGCATTCATCCATTCGAGTGCCTTTCTGACCATAAAGACCTTGCAATCCAGGCAGGGGTTCAGATTGGCGCCATAGCCGTGCCTGGGGTTAATCACGACCGGCTTGTATTCCTCGATGATATCGATGATATGCAGATGGATACCCAGTTGCTCGGCCACCCACAGCGCGTTGTTGCGCTTGGGACGCGCCCTGTGCTGTTTACGGATGGCATGGGTATGGCCTTCCACGCAAAACCCGGTATAGAAATTGATGCCCTCGACATGGATGCCCTGCTCCATGACCACACGCGCCGCGAGCAGGGAATCGAGCCCGCCGGAAATCAGGGCCACGGCTTTACATTGTTTGCTCATTTAATCGCAGGCGCGGGGTTAATTTGTGTTCGTTCATAAACACCTTTATTCACCGCAACAACACAAAGCTCGCGAAGATAGTTATTCATAAAAACAGTTAAAGTCCTTTGCGTTCTTCGCGTCCTTGCGGTTGCTAGTTTCCTTAGGGATGGACATTAATTCGGATGTCATGGTGCAGTGTGAAACGTGTAACGAGCGGCTGACTCCATGAATATCGCCTGCAGCGGGTTTAATGACCATGTACTCGATCGCGTTTCAGTGTCTCCGTACCGGAGTTTTCGGACACGGCCGATGATTATTCTATCCCATATCCTGAACCGGATAGACATCGGCAGAAGGATTCAGGGTATTTGCACTGGCCCGGCATTAACCTGTGTCGCTCCGTCCACACCTGCTGTCGCGCCTGTACATCCGGGCTTTCCCCAACCTGACGGGGGAAACTCGGCTGTCAGCCGATAAATTCCATCCAGGCTTGGGGAATTTTCCTCTGGTGCACGTTATACTCGCGCGTCGCAACACCGTTAAAACCCGTTATTAACCGGTAGAATCCAGGCCGTGTCTGACAAGCCACAAACATTCCAGGACCTGATCCTTGCACTGCAGAACTACTGGGGACGCCAGGGTTGCGCCCTGCTGCAACCCTACGATATGGAAGTGGGCGCCGGGACCTTCCACCCGGCGACGTTCCTGCGCGCGATCGGTCCCGAGCCCTGGAGGGCCGCCTATGTGCAACCCTCACGGCGGCCCACCGACGGTCGCTACGGCGAGAACCCGAACCGCCTGCAACACTATTACCAGTACCAGGTGGTCATGAAACCCTCACCGCTCGACATCCAGGATCGCTATCTCGGTTCACTGATCGAGCTCGGCATCGATCCGCTGGTGCATGATATCCGCTTCGTCGAGGACAACTGGGAATCGCCGACGCTGGGCGCCTGGGGACTGGGCTGGGAGGTCTGGCTCAATGGCATGGAAGTCACGCAATTCACCTATTTCCAGCAGATCGGCGGACTCGAATGCCGGCCGGTCACCGGTGAAATCACCTATGGACTGGAACGTATCGCCATGTACCTGCAGGAAGTCGAAAGCGTATTCGACCTCGTCTGGACCGTAAGTACGGACGGACCGATGACCTATCGGGACGTTTACCACCAGAATGAAGTGGAGATGTCGGCGTACAACTTCGAGCAAGCGGATATCGAGTCATTGCTGTACTGGTTCGATGTGTGCGAGCGTGAGAGCGGCCGCCTGATCGAGGCAGGCCTGCCGTTGCCGGCCTACGAAATGGTGCTCAAGGCCTCTCACACCTTCAACCTGCTGGATGCCCGCAGCGCCATATCGGTTACCGAACGCCAACGCTATATCCTGCGGGTGCGCACTCTGGCGCGCCGGGTTGCCGAGGCCTATCACGAGCGCCGCGCCGCGCTTGGATTCCCCATGCTGGCGGCCGCAGGCAAGCCATCATGACCGGGAAACATGACCTGCTGATCGAGATCGGCACCGAAGAGCTGCCTCCCCTGTCATTACGCCGCCTGGCCGAGTCGTTCAAATCCTCACTGAGCACACTGCTGGACGAGCATGAGCTCAAGCATGGTCACGTTCATGCCTATGCCTCGCCCCGGCGGCTGGCTGTCCATATCGAGCAGGTACCCCTGCATCAACCCGACCGCGAAGTGATACGGCGCGGCCCGGCGTTGACAGCGGCCTTCGACGAGGACGGCAATCCAACCCGGTCGGCGGAAGGATTTGCACGTTCCTGCGGCGTGACGGTCGCGGAACTCGATCAACTGGAGACTGGCAAGGGCAGCTGGCTGGCCTGGCGCACGCATGAAACCGGCAAACCGACAGAGGAAATCATTCCCGAACTCATCGAACGTGCACTCAGGACACTGCCGACACTCCGGCGCATGCGCTGGGCAGACCGCAGCGAGGAATTCGTACGCCCGGTACACTGGATCGTGTTACTGCTGGGTGAGAAACCCGTCAGGGCGACCATACTCGGGCTCGCGGCTGACCGTTACACACGTGGGCATCGTTTCCACTGTAACGAACAACTGCCTGTCAGCGAGCCTGCAGCATATGTTGAGACGCTCGAGAAACAGGGTCATGTTCTGGTGGACATGGATCAGCGCCGTGACACCATACGCACCCAGGTGCTGGCTGCCGCCAGAGACCTCGGCGGCAACGCGCTCATCGATGAGGCGCTGCTGGAAGAAGTCACTGCCCTGGTGGAATGGCCATCGGCGTTGGCCGGCGATTTTGACCGGCGCTTTCTCGAGATTCCAGCGGAAGCGCTGATTTCGAGCATGCAGCATCACCAGAAGTTTTTTCCGGTCGTCGATGGCAACGGCGGACTGATGCCGCACTTCATCACCGTGGCAAACATCGAAAGCAGAGATCCCGCCATGGTGAAGGCCGGGAATGAGCGCGTCATCCGTCCACGACTGGAGGATGCCGCGTTTTTCTGGAATCAGGATCGCAGGAATCCACTTCAGCACCGTGCAACCCAGCTGGACACGGTCACCTTCCAGCAGCAACTCGGCTCACTCGGTGACAAGCAACGACGTATCGAAGCCATCGCCAGCTTCATTGCCGGGGCCATCGGTGCCAGTGTTGAATATGCAGAACGCGCGGCGGCCCTGTGCAAGTGCGACCTGCTCACCAGCATGGTCTTCGAATTCCCTGAATTACAGGGCGTGATGGGTCGTTACTACGCCTCACACGACGGCGAACCTGCCGAAGTCGCGGCCGCACTGGATGAACAATACCAGCCGCGCTTTGCCGGTGACGCATTGCCCGCCACACACACCGGGCAGGCGCTCGCCATCGCTGACCGTCTGGATACGCTGACCGGGATCTTCGCCATCGGCCAGCCGCCTACTGGTGACAAGGATCCATTTGGCCTGCGTCGGGCTGCACTCGGTGTTTTGCGCATTATGATAGAGCACGAACTAGATCTCGATCTGCATGAACTTATTGCCATCGCCGCTGCCATTATGCCTCCCGATGTCAAGGCAGCCAGAATTACCGATGAGTTGTTTGACTTCATGATGGAACGCCTGCGCGCCTACTACCTCGATGCGGGCTACGATGGCGATGTCTTCGAGGCCGTACTTGTGCGCCGGCCGGTACGACCCATCGATTTCGATCAACGCATGCGCGCGGTAAAGGCATTTCGTAACCTTCCGGAATCGGAAAGTCTGGCAAGCGCCAACAAGCGCATCCGCAACATTCTGCGCAAGTCCGGTAGTGAAATGCCAGCCGCGTACGATAGCGGTCTGTTACAGGAAGGCGCGGAGCAGGATCTTGCCAAAGCGATGCGTGACCTGGAGAAGAGAGTAAACCCGTTGTTCGATCAACGCGTTTACACCAAGGCGTTATGCGCGCTCGCCGCCTTGCGGGATCCGATAGACCGGTACTTTGATACCGTCATGGTCATGGTGGATGATCCGCTGCTGCGCGATAACCGCCTCGCCCTGCTCAATGCATTGTCTGACCTGTTTCTGCGGGTTGCAGACATCTCGCGGCTGCAGATCTGATCCCGCTTTGCCTGATATTCGGAAACGACCCTTTGCCAGGTAACCCATGACCAACAAAGATTCCTATTCTGCCATGCTCGCCGCCGTACAGGCATTTCACGACAAGCATGATTTCAAAAATACCGGTGGCGAGGAACTGGCCTATCGCGTCGCCCTGATGACCGAGGAACTGGGCGAGATTTCATCCTGCGTCACCAAAGGCAAGGATACACCAATGCTCGCCGAGGAATGCGCGGATCTGCTTATCCTCCTCATCGGTACGGCCATAGCGGCTGATTTCGATTTAACGAAGGCCTTCTGGAGCAAGATGCGGAAACTGGACCGACGTGAATCCCGCATTATCAATGGCCGCATACGGGTGTCCGAATTCCGGGATATGTAGCCCGCATTTACACGGATTGGTTTACATAATACCTTACACACATCGATACAGCGTCAGGGTCAACACCAATTCCGAATGACATCACACATTGTCTTCCCATCTGTCACCGTTCCCAAGACATGACATCATCAGCCGGATAACTGCTGCGCGGCGAGGCATACTCCCATGCAACTGGTCATACTTGATCGCGATGGTGTCATCAATGAGGACTCGACTGCCTACATAAAATCACCGGAGGAGTGGATACCGATACCCGGCAGCCTTGAAGCAATCGCCCGCCTTCACCGTGCCGGTTGGCATGTGATCGTGGCGACCAATCAGTCCGGTATCGCCAGGATGCTCTTCGATTTGGACACACTCGTGCGAATACACGAAAAAATGCGCCGCAGCGTCCTGGATGCAGGAGGACTGATAGATGCCATATTTTTCTGCCCGCATGGTCCGCATGACAACTGCAACTGCCGCAAACCGAGGCCCGGGCTGTTTCTGGACATCGCCCGCCGGCTGCGCATCAGTCTCCATGGAGTTCCTGCGATCTGTGATTCCTTGCGGGATCTGCATGCGGCCAAAGCGGCAGGAGCACGTCCCATTTTGGTCAGAACAGGCAATGGAAGCACGATTGTAGATACCTACGATACCACTACCGTTGTCCCGGTATATGACAATCTTGCCAGTGCAGTGGATGATCTGCTGGCTGGCAATCAATAAGGATAATCCGAACAGCCGATGAATCCGGAAACTGATACTACGCCATCACGGTTGTTGCTGTTGTATCTGCGCGCCCTGGCCTTCTGGCTTGTGTTCTCTACAACCACGGTTGTGGCAGCCATCCTGGTCATACTGATGTATCCCTGCAGTCTGCAGAGGCGGCAACAATTCGTAACCTTGTGGGTAGGGTTCATTCTGTGGTGGCTCAAAACGACCTGTCAGCTTCGCTATGTCGTCGATGGTGAGGAAAATATTCCTCACCAGGGTCCCGTCATCGTGTTAGCCAAACATCAATCCACTTGGGAGACTTTCGTCTTGCAACGCATCTTCCCCTCTCAAATCTGGGTGGCCAAACGCGAGCTGCTCTGGATCCCGTTTTTCGGATGGGGACTTGCGATGATGAAACCGATCGCCATCAAGCGCGGCACCGGACGTGCCGCCGTCATGCAGTTGATACGACAAGGCAGGGAGCGTCTCAGGGAGGGTCTATGGGTCATTATCTTTCCGGAGGGAACCCGCGTCCCACCGGGACAGAAGGGGCGCTATCGAATTGGCGGCGCGGTACTTGCTGAGCACTCGGGGTACCCGGTTTTACCCGTGGCCCATAATGCCGGTGAATTCTGGCCACGCCACAGCTTCATTAAACGACCAGGAACAATTCAGGTACGTATTGGTCCTCTGATTACATCGTCTGGCAGGCCCGCTCAGGAGATCATGAACGAGGCTGAGGCCTGGATCGAATCCACCATGACTAAAATTACCACCCTTAAATAATTGGTGCTCGCTATAAAATTGGGCTACTGCCATGTTTCCAGCGCGGGTGATCATCACATGGCGCTTGGGCAACATCGGCAGACAAGCTTTATAGCGGCCAAATAATAGATAATTGTATAAATATAATGATAACTTTTATAAGTTGGATAACTTTTTGTATTTGAATTTTTTTATTATTCGCCATTGTCATTATTTACAGCTGTATTATATTGATTACTGCACAAGATTGTGAATCAACACAGAAAGACTGTCCGCAGGTAGGCGTGTGAATACTCCCTTGGTTAATACCTGTGGCTTCGGGTTTCGGCTAACAGCCGGATCGATCGGTCATACGACCGGTTACCGTCATTCAACGTTAACGCAACAGCATGCTTCAGTTTGTATTGTTTGTGCAGGCTCGAACAAGAAGGTTAATCACACCCATCCCGTTGTGCGAATACTTGCATTGACGTCCGCCTCGACCTCTTTGTGACTGGCAGCTTATCCTTCCTCACCTGAAGGCAGGGTGGTTAACTGATCCTCTATTGGCTCCAGACATATCGCCGATTTTCAGCACATCGGGGTAGACTTCATTGCTACCCGCCGCGGGCTAGATATCGAGGTTCGATACCGACAGCGCATTTTGTTCGATGAAATCCCGGCGCGGCTCAACCTGGTCTCCCATCAGAGTGGTAAAGACTTCATCTGAGCCGACGGCATCCTCGATCTGTACCTGCAACAAGCGCCGGGTATTCGAATTCATGGTGGTTTCCCATAACTGGTCGGGATTCATTTCACCCAATCCCTTGTAACGCTGAATGTGCTGCCCGCGCTTGGCTTCTTCGAGCAGCCAGGTCAACGCCTGTTTGAAGGAATTCACCGCTTCCCGACGATCGCTCCGCTGTACGAATGCGCCTTCGCCGATCAGGCCATCGAGTTGCAGCCCCAGAGCCACGATTCGTTCGTAATCGTGAGAACTGAAAAAATCGTCGCCAAGGCTTTGCTGGTTGGCAACAATGCCGTGAGTCCATCGGCTTATCGATGCGGTAAAACTCTTTTTATCAGCACCTTGACTTACCTCGCACTGATAGCGCCGATCGGCGGGCACGCTGGCGTTCAGGCGATCCTCCAGTTCCTTGAACCAGGCCGCTACACCGATGCCATCATCCTGCAGGGCATCTTGTATGGCCGGCATATAGATCAATTTTTCAAGCACCACAGCATCATAACGACGTGACAGACGTTGTATGCCGGCCATCACGGCCATGTAGTGGGTCGCAAGATTCTCCAGTGCCGGGCCACTCAGCGGTGGCGCCTCGGCATTCACGGATAACTGCGCATTGTCTATGGCGCCATGCAAAAGCATGGCGTTCAAGGCCGAATCATCCTTAACATATTGTTCTTGCTTGCCTTTTTTTACTTTATATAACGGCGGCTGGGCAATATAGATATGCCCTCGCTCGATCAATTCAGGCATTTGACGGTAGAAAAACGTCAGCAGCAAGGTTCGGATATGCGAGCCGTCCACATCAGCATCCGTCATGATGATAATGCGGTGATAGCGCAGCTTGTCGGGGTCGAATTCCTCCCGACCGATGCCGCAACCCATGGCCGTGATCAGCGTGCCGACTTCGGCAGATGACAGCATTTTGTCAAATCGCGCCTTTTCCACATTGAGGATCTTGCCCTTCAGCGGCAGGATGGCTTGTGATTTTCGGTCACGTCCCTGCTTCGCCGATCCACCCGCTGAATCACCCTCGACGAGGAACAATTCAGACAATGCCGGGTCGCGCTCCTGGCAGTCGGCCAGTTTACCTGGTAGCCCGGCGATATCCAGCGCACCCTTGCGCCGGGTCATTTCACGCGCCTTGCGTGCCGCTTCCCGCGCCCGCGCCGCCTCGATGATCTTGGCAGTAATCGCCTTGGCTTCCGTCGGATTTTCCATCAGATAATTTTGAAACTGCTCGCTCACCGCCGATTCGACGATGCCCTTGATCTCGGAAGAAACCAGCTTGTCCTTGGTTTGCGATGAAAACTTAGGATCATGCACCTTAACCGACAGCACAGCGGTTAAACCTTCACGCGCGTCATCGCCGGTTGCCGAGACTTTGGCCTTGCGCATTACGCCTTCTCGTTCCATGTACAAATTGAGCGTTCGCGTCAGGGCACTGCGAAATCCAGCCAGGTGGGTGCCACCATCACGCTGCGGTATGTTATTGGTAAAACAGAATATATTTTCCTGGTATGAATCATTCCACTGCATGGCAACTTCGACACCGACGTCATCCTTTTCGCCGATGAAATAGAACACCGTTGCATGCAAGGGGGTCTTCTTCCGATTCAAATGCTCGACAAAGGCACGGATGCCGCCCTGGTACTCGAAAACATCCTGCTTGTCATTGCGCTCGTCAGTGATCTTGATGCGCACACCGGAATTCAGAAAAGATAGTTCTCTCAGACGCTTAACTAGAATGTCGTAGTGATACTCGGTATTGGTAAAGATTGTTTTGCTGGGTTTGAAGCGAATCTCGGTTCCGCTTCGCTCCGTGTCCCCTGTGATCTCGAGAGGCTTCGTGGGCACCCCCAGTTGGTATTCCTGAGCGTAACTGTGACCGTCCCGATAAATTGTCAGACGCAGAGTTTCCGACAATGCATTTACCACGGAAACCCCCACGCCGTGCAATCCACCGGAAACCTTGTAGGAGTTATCATCAAACTTGCCTCCCGCGTGCAGCACGGTCATGATGACTTCCGCCGCAGACAGCCCTTCTTCCGGATGCATATCAACCGGGATTCCCCGGCCATCATCGGTCACGGTCACAGAATCATCGGTGTGCAACGTGACCGTGATCTCCTTGCAATAGCCGGCAAGTGCCTCGTCGATTGAATTATCGACGACTTCAAAAACCATATGATGCAGGCCTGTCCCATCATCCGTATCGCCAATATACATTCCCGGGCGCTTACGAACGGCATCCAGACCCTTCAGTACCTTGATATTGGATGAGGTATAGCTATTTTTCTCTGTCATAAAACAATCCTTTGAACAAGCGAGCCATTATAGCACTTCCCGTAACACGCCATGTTCCACGTGGAACCTTTTCATACCGGGCCATTCCGTCAGATTCGCAGTGTGAGAGTTGATCGCGGTAACGAAGACCTGGGTCCCGATTTCCTTGAGGCAGGCCAGAATCCGTGACTGATGCTCTTCATCGAGTTCACTGCCCAGATCATCCAGTAACAATGCACCGCGTGATGCATTCAGGGTATGCTGCAACTTCACCTGACCCATTAAAAATGCCACTATCATGGCTTTCTGCTGCCCGCGCGAAAAGTTTGTTTGAATCGGCCTCCCATCTACCATCAGCACAACGTCGGCCCGATGCGGCCCGCAATGGGTATAGCCTTGGGCAAGATCCTTATCGATGTTTTTTTTCAATACGGCTTCCAGAGCCATACCCTTGGGCCACCCCGGGGCGTAACGAAGAGACAGAGATCTGCCGGGTAACAGACTTTCAAGTTCGATCTGTATGTACGGCTCAAGATCGGCAAGATAAGTGCGTCGCAGCCGGTCGAGGCCTCCAGCTGCATCCGCGAGTTCTCTATCCCAGATCAATATCTGTGCGGGAGGCGTGTGGTAGGTTCTCAACGCGGCATTACGCTGCCTGAGCACACGGCTGTAACGCTGCCACAGTACACGGTATCCCTGTTCCACGTGGAACAATGCCCAGTCGAGTGACTGTCGACGATAACCGGGTCCCCCGCTGAGAATATTTGCGGTATCGCTGGTCATGATCTGGACCGGGAAACGCCCCGCCAGATCGGAAAGCCGTTGCACCTGCTGTCCTTCCAGATGAATCCGGTAATTACCCTGAAGGCGCTCCATCCCGATCGGAATGGAGCGCCCACCGGTCAGACCGATCCTGCCGACGAGTCGATAAGATGACTGCCCCTCATGAACCAGGTGGTTCGCATTGGGGGTACGAAAAGACCGCACACGACCGAGACAGTAGATGGCTTCCAGGAGGCTGGTTTTACCAGCCGCATTGGGCCCGGTGATCAGGTTGATAGTAGGTGAAAACGACAGACTGGCACGGTTAATATTGCGGAAATTTTCAATATCAAGCGACAGCAGCCCGGTAATGGCCGTCGCAAATGATGAGTCCGAAGATGACAGGATGGTACGGTACAGTGAGTGTAAAAATGATTACAGGCGCATGGGCATGACCACATAACGGCAGTCTGTCGCACCGGGTTTGTAAATCAACGCGCTGCTATTGGCATCGGACAACATAATCTCGACTTCATCCGCATTTATCGCCGCCAACACATCCAGCAAGTAGGTCACATTAAAGCCAATCAGCAGGGGATCATTATCGTAGTTGACCTCAATTTCCTCAACTGCCTCCTCCTGATCAGGATTATGTGCTTGAATTTTAACATTATTTTTAGAAAAATCCAGACGGATCCCACGGTATTTCTCGTTGGAAAGAATCGAGGTACGGGTGAGCGCCTGACGCAGCAGCTCCCGTTTGACCAGCAGACGCTTGTCGGCAGTCTTGGGAATGACGCGATGGTAATCAGGAAAGCGTCCGTCAATCAGTTTCGAAGTAAACCGCAATTCACCCGTGGTGATACGAATGTGATTGCTGCCGATGTCCACCTGGATCGGCTTTTCATCGTCTTCCAGCAAACGGTGCAATTCCTGCACCCCCTTGCGCGGAACGATAACCTGTTGCAGTTCACCTTCACCGATATCCACGGCATACTCGCACAAGGCCAGCCGGTGACCGTCAGTCGCTACGGCACGCAAAAGTCCACGGGTCGGTTCCAGCATGAGGCCATTGAGGTAATAACGTACGTCCTGCTGGGCCATGGAAAATGCCGTGCGTTCGATCAGTGAGCGCAGGTCGTTCTGTGCAACCTGGAAGGTGCTTGCGCTCTTGATTTTGTCAACGACCGGAAATTCACTGGCCGGCATGGTGGTCAGGGTAAAACGGCTTTTACCCGAGCGAATCTGTGCACGATCCTCTTTGACGGTAATGTCGATTTCGGCGCCTTCGGGCAAAGCCCGGCAGATATCCAGCAGTTTTCGCGCCGGCAACGTGCTGTCACCCACGTCGATTACGGTGACGTTCGCCTGCGTCTGCAGTTCGACCTCGAGGTCCGTCGCGGTAAGTTTTACGCCCTTTCTGGTCGCATTGATCAGTACATTGCCGAGGATCGGTAATGTCTGGCGCCGTTCCACCACACCGGCTACCTGTTGCAGTGGTTTCAGTAGCACTTCACGCTGAATGGTAAGCTTCATGGTAATTTAGATTTAATAAGATTATTAAAGTGACTGTTACTATAATTAGGCTCACGGAAACAGGTTTATAACTCTTAAATACCGATATCTATCAGAGGGATAATTCTATCATAACCAGCCCCGAAACCCGGTAGCCGACGGTGCATAAGCTGTGGGTAGTCCGGGATAAAAAACGTCTGTAAGTGTTGTCCACAACTTATCCCCATTATGCGGTCAAGGTTCTCAACAGGTTGTTGTAGTCTTCCTTGATGCGCGCATCTGCGTCCCTGAGTTCAACGACCTTGCGACAGGCGTGTAACACCGTCGTATGATCGCGTCCACCGAAGGCATCACCAATCTCGGGCAGGCTGTGAGTGGTCAGCTCCTTCGCCAGCGCCATGGCGATCTGGCGGGGACGGGTAATTGTTCGGGTGCGTCGCGGTGAGAGCAGGTCGGCCACGCGAATCTTGTAATATTCCGCGACCGTCTTCTGGATATTTTCGGTGGTGACCAGCTTGTCCTGCAACGCCAGCAGATCACGCAAGGCCTCTTTGGTGAAATCCAGCGTGATCGGCTGTCCGGTGAAGCGTGCACTGGCCATAACGCGGCGCAGAGCGCCTTCCAGTTCACGGATGTTGGACTTAATGCGCTTGGCGATGAAGAAGGCGACATCGTCCGGCAAGTTGATATGGCTCTGGGTGGCCTTGTTCATGAGAATCGCCACACGGGTTTCCAGTTCGGCCGGTTCGATCGCCGCCGTGAGACCCCAGCCGAAACGGGATTTAAGCCGTTCTTCCAGCCCCTGGACTTCCTTGGGATAGCGGTCGCAGGTCAGAATGACCTGCTGTTGTCCCTCGAGCAAGGCATTGAATGTATGGAAAAATTCTTCCTGTGACCGTTCCTTTCCCGCAAAGAACTGGATATCGTCGATGAGCAGGGCGTCCACATTGCGATAGTAGCGTTTGAATTCGTTGATGGCATTGTGCTGCAGGGCCTTGACCATATCGGCGACGAAGCGTTCTGAATGCAGGTAAATCACACGGGCTGCCGGATTGCGTTCCAGGATCAGGTTGCCAACAGCATGCATGAGGTGGGTCTTGCCCAGCCCGACACCGCCATAGATGAACAGCGGGTTATAGGCTCCTCCGGGATTCTCCCCAACCTGCATGGAGGCGGCACGCGCCAGCTGGTTGGACTTACCGCCGACGAACGTCGCAAAGGTAAAATCGTGGTTGAGATTGCTCTTGTAGTGCCCGGGTATCGGCTTGTCCGCTGTCGTCGGTCGCAGAAATTGCACCGCTGCTGCCGGTGTCGGTTCGTTGCCACGCTTGGTGCTGCCGATATCGAGGAGTACCTGAGTGTCGGTCTCCGGATCGATGTCATGCAGTGTGCGGGAGATGGTTTCGAAATGGTGCTTGCTTACCCAGTCGAGTACGAACTGGTTTGGGGCCAGGAGACGCAGGCTGTCCGGCGTCTCGATGGCATGCAGTGGGCGTATCCAGGTGTTGAATTGCTGCTCGGGAAGTTCGGTTTCAAGGCGAACCAGACACTTTTGCCATAGCGACACTTCCACGAGACAAGCCTCCCTTTTTGTTCTGAGCCGTGCAATGCCAAGGGGGTGGAGTCTATACCTGTCGTCTCAAGTTATCCACACCCTGAATACAGCCACAGGATACATTCCGGTTGACAGTCCGGCGGCAGAAACAGTACCCTTTGCGCCCTTTTCACGCCGCTGTGTTGGTGTGGATGATTTCGTTGTTATCTATTCGGGACCTGGCGTGTCATGAAAAGAACTTTCCAACCCAGCAACTTGAAGCGCAAGCGTACACATGGTTTCCGTGCGCGCATGGCCACCAAAAGCGGCCGAGCGATAATCAACGCACGTCGTGCCAAGGGCCGGGCGCGGTTGTCCGTCTGAATCCGCACCCTTGCGTTGCGGCCTGGCGCGTTTCCCAACACAGGCTCGTCTGACACGACCCGCCGAGTACCGGTGGGTATTCGACCACAGCCAATGCAAGGCAAGTAATCGCTGGATGACGGTTCTGGCCACCCCCAATTCCCGGAATGTACCCCGTCTTGGCCTGGTGATATCACGCAAGGCGGCGGGTTGCGCCGTAGCCCGCAACCGCATCAAACGCCAGGTGCGCGAAAGTTTTCGTCACTGGCAACAACAACTGGGAAGTCTGGACATCGTGGTCATCGGTCGAGCGGGTATCGCGAGGCAATCCAACAGGGACCTCGCACAGGCACTCGAAAAAATCTGGAAACGGTTGATGGATTCATGCGCTGGTTCTTAATACAACTCATCAAGGCCTATCGATTTCTGTTGAGTCCGTGGCTCGGCGGACACTGCCGCTTCCATCCGACCTGTTCCTGCTACGCGATCACCGCCATCGAGCGCTACGGTGCTCTGCGCGGCGGCGCAATGGCAATTCGCCGGCTGTTACGCTGTCATCCCTGGCACCCCGGTGGTATCGATGAAGTCCCGGACAAGGATGTGAACTGCTTTCATGGATAACCAGCGCTTGCTCCTTTTCGTCGCTCTTTCCTTCGTGGTGCTGCTGCTGTGGCAGGCCTGGATGAAGGACTACGGTCCGGCGCCGCAGTCCCAGCCCGGCCCGGCCGTGACGGATCAGCCGGTTTCCACGGCCGCCCCGGGCGAGGACCTGCCGCAGGCCGGTGCCGAAACAGCGACCAGGGAGACCTTCGTACCGGAGGAAATCGCGCTGAAGACCGGGCAGGAGGTGCGTGTGGAAACCGATACCCTCAGCGCGGTGATCGATACACTCGGCGGTGATCTGCGCCGCGCCGGCCTGCTTGACTATCATATAAGTACGGAGCCGGGTTCACCGACGTTTCAACTGTTGAATGACACCATGCCGGACCTGTTTGTGGTCCAGTCGGGTTTGCGCACCCCGGATGGCGCTGAACCTACTCACCATGCCGAGTACCGCGCCGAACAGCTTCACTACCGGCTGGCTAACGACGCCGACACCCTGCAGGTTCCACTGCACTGGAGCAGTCCGGAAGGGGTTGAGGTCACCAAGCTTTATACCTTTCACCGCGACAGCTATGTGGTGGATCTTGATTACGATGTAAAAAATGGCAGCGCCGCCGACTGGCACGGGCGCGAGTACCGCCAGTTGCAGCGCAGCCCGCTGACGGCTTCGAGCCAGTCCAAGTTTATTCATACCTATACGGGAGCAGTACTCTACAGCCCGGAAGACAAATACCAGAAGATCTCCTTCAGTGACATGGAAAAAAGCCCGCTGGATCGGAAGGTCACCGATGGCTGGGCCGCCATGATCCAGCATTATTTCGTGGCGGCGCTGATCCCGGACCGCGACAAGGAGGAGCGCTACTACACCAAGACCCTGAGCGGTCCGCGCTATGTCATTGGACTGATATCGCCGCAGGCGACGGTTCCGGCCGGCGCCAGCGTCGAGTTTCATACCCGCGTGTATGTTGGGCCCAAATTGCAGGATCACCTGGCCGAGGTGGCGCCGGGGCTCGAGCTGACGGTGGATTACGGGCGCCTCACCGTGCTGGCCCAGCCGATTTTCTGGCTGTTGAAGACGATACACAAAACGGTCGGCAACTGGGGCTGGTCCATCGTGCTGCTCACGATGCTGATCAAGCTGGCGTTCTACAAGCTCTCGGAAACGAGCTATCGCTCCATGGCCAATATGCGCAAGCTGTCCCCGCGCCTGCAGTCGCTCAAGGAACGCTACGGGGATGACCGGCAGCGACTCAATCAGGCCATGATGGAACTCTACAAGAAGGAGAAGATCAACCCGCTCGGCGGCTGCCTGCCGATCGTGGTGCAGATCCCGGTATTCATCGCGCTCTACTGGGTGCTGCTGGAAAGCGTGGAAATGCGTCAGGCGCCGTTCATGCTGTGGATGAATAATTTGTCCGCACCGGATCCCTTCTATGTACTGCCGCTATTGATGGGCGCGACCATGCTGGTTCAGCAGAAGCTCAATCCGGCTCCCATGGACCCGATCCAGGCCAAGGTCATGATGGTGCTGCCGGTCGTGTTCACGGTGTTTTTCGCCTTCTTCCCTTCCGGACTGGTGCTCTACTGGGTGGTCAACAACACACTGTCCATCGCCCAGCAGTATGTGATCACGCGGCGTATCGAGCGCGGCGCGAAAAAATAATCAGCGAGTGTTTACCTGTAAACACCGTTTTCACCGCAGAGACGCAAAGAACGCAGAGAAATTCTTTAACGAAAACGATCAAACACTCTGCGTTCTTTGCGTCTCTGCGGTGAGTTTATTTCTGTGTGTATGAAACCAGCCAAGTTATTCGATGACTTCCACGCAGGCAGGTCATCCCGTGATCCCGAACATCGACACCATCGCCGCTATCGCCACCCCGCCCGGCCAGGGGGGGGTCGGAATCGTGCGTGTGTCCGGCGCGGCGGTACCGGATATCGCCCGACAACTGCTGGGAAGCTTGCCAAAACCGCGCACTGCCGAACGGCATGACTTCCGCGCCGGCGATGGCGCGTTGATCGATGCCGGTCTGGTGCTTTATTTCCCGGCGCCCGCGTCCTTCACCGGCGAACACGTGCTGGAACTGCACGGCCACGGCGGCCCGGTGGTCATGGACCTGCTGCTGGCGCGCGTCCTTACGCTCGGCGCGCGCCCGGCGCGACCCGGCGAATTTTCCGAACGCGCCTTTCTCAACGGCAAACTCGACCTCGCGCAGGCCGAGGCGATCGCCGATCTCATCGACAGTGGCACTGCTCAGGCAGCACGCGCCGCGGTGCGCTCCCTGCAGGGCGTATTTTCCGACCACATCCATGTCCTGCTGGAACAACTGATCGCACTGCGCAGCTGGATCGAGGCCGCCATGGATTTTCCCGACGAGGAGATTGATCTGCTCACCGATGAACGACTCGGCGAGCAGATCGCCGCGCTGGCCAGGGATATCGAGCAGTTGATGGCGGATGCCCACCAGGGCCAGTTGCTGCATGACGGCATCACGCTGGTGATCGCCGGACGTCCCAACGCCGGCAAGTCCAGCCTGCTGAACGCGCTGGCCGGCTTCGACGCCGCGATCGTCACCGACATACCCGGCACCACCCGCGATGTGCTGCGCGAGCGTATCCAGATCGACGGTATGCCACTGCACATCATCGACACCGCCGGCCTGCACGACAGCACCGATCCGGTCGAACAGGCGGGCATGCAGCGGGCGCGGCGCGCCATCGAAAACGCCGATCGGGTGCTGCTGGTGATCGATGACCAGGCGGGTTACACCACGGCCGACGCCGCTATCCTCGAGGTGCTGCCAGCCGGCATACCCCACACCTGCATCCGAAGCAAGATCGATCTTACCGGCCGTTCGCCCGGCACCAGTGACGTGGCTGATTCAGTTGAAGTCGCCCTCTCGGCGCATACGGGTGCGGGTCTCGACGACCTGCGCCGCCATCTCAAGCAGTGCGTCGGTTTCCAGGAACATGCCGAGGGCGGGTTCAGCGCGCGCCGTCGCCATCTCGATGCCCTGCAGCGTGCCAGTGCCCATATCACGGAAGGCGTCCGCCTGCTGCGGGAGCAGCAGGCCGCGGAACTGCTGGCTGAGGAACTGCGCGAGGCCCAGCAGGACCTCGGCGAAATCACCGGTGCGTTCACCAGCGAGGATCTGCTGGACCGAATATTCAGCAGTTTCTGCATCGGAAAATAATAAGACATCCAGTAAGTACCGAAGTAGTCCGTTATCCCACTTACTGCTGATAGTTTACTCCGCTCTCTCCTGCCGCTATCGGGCAGAACTTGACGTTCACGCGAGACGTTGCAAGTAGCACAGAGTCACGGGTAACAGTATGAAGTTACAACTTATTCAATTCATCAGGATGTAACGATACTGTAACATTACGCGGGGATGCCGTATGCGTGTCGAAAGTATTCGTTTAGCGGTTGTTTGTATAAGCCATGAGTAAACGGCGACTTCGGCCATCTTCTGTCCTACACGGATGACCAGCGAACGACAACAAGCAAAACCGGACGTTTCCGTCCTGCTATAGTATTTCTACGGTCTGCTAGAACGCGTCATTCGCAAGACACCAGTGAATGGCAGGTTAAAGCTGCCATTTGGATGGCCTCGTTCTACCATCCGACTCGCCGTGAAAAATCGTAATGTCACCATGTTATTCTGTAAGAGCCGTAATCAAATAAACAATGTGATATCAGCACCCTGTGCAGTGGTAATATACGTTGCGGCACCGGCCCACTCCGTAACCTCCGGGATAAATTCCTCTTTCTTCCATCCAAACAGGTCGACTGTCATCTGGCATGCGACAAGCTTTACATCTGCCTCAATACACATCTCTCTCAGTTCAGGTATTGTGGCTATACCTTGGTTCTTCACTGTCATCTTCATCAGTGAAGTCGCCAGATCCTCAAAACCCGGCACACCGGCCATAATCAGATTGGGCATATTCCAGTCGATTCCCTGAAACCATTTCGGCCCGAAAGGCATCTTCATGGGCATAGCTGGATTGCCTAGCGGACTAATGTTGGGATTCAGGTCCTTCTTCAGCAGTCCCAGCCCATAGAATGTAAAAAACAGCGACGCATCCCACCCCATTGCAGCAGCAGTCGAGCCGATGATAAATGGCGGGTAAGCCCAGTCCAAAGTGCCTTTTGTAACCATGATAGATAGTCTTGGAGTCCTGCCTTCTTCCTGCTCCCTCATCCTTTCATCGAAGCGCTGGTCAAACCATGCTTTCAAATCATTCGCTGACATTTCTGCAAGGGATTTGCCTGAAACATCATTCATTGGAGTCATGGTTAACCTCTAAATCATGCGCTGGACAGTCATGTGCCAGCAAACCCAAAGAGAAAACATTAGCCTTCCTTGTGAAATGACACTGACACAGCCTCACACCCAGACGCAGAGTGGAGACTCCAATCTCATTGGTCGGTCTTATCACTGTCGGAGCGATTTCAACTCATGCAATCAATTCGGCATGTAATCCGCGTAGCTTGGCAGCATTGACAAATTCGATGGATTTAACGAGTCCTGGATCATATATGATAACCATCAAATGTGGTTTTTCATCATGATATGCAGCCGCCATGACGCCATCCATATTCAATAACACATCACGGAAAACCTCGCGATCTTCGTGCGTGGTGTTTTCATCGATGTGCATAGTCACGCCTGCGTCGACGTTACCCATTGGTTTTCTCCTTTTCTAGCTGTAACCAGTGTTACATGACAGTAACTGCCAAAACTCAGATCAAATTGAAGTTGTTTGCGACTAGTCATGTAAAATAATCATATTTACATAAACAAAAAAAGCAGCACTTCATGGCGCAGTAACCATGGCGCCTTGAAGCCAGCAAAAATAACTAAATACCGATCAGTTCAGCGTTAATATGTTCTTGCTTGACATACCCCAGAACATCGATTGTGTGCAGCTTGTTCGTATCGTAATCAATCACCATAAGATGGTCGCGTCCTGTTGTGAACCTTGCATGTTCCACCCCATCACGTCCCTGTAAATTGCTAACCAAAGCGGCACGTTGCTCCTCACTAAGAGCTTCATCGACATGTATAACGACTTCAACCTGATGAATATTATCCATAGCAGTCTCCTCGTCACCAAGTTCAATGCAACTGGCAGACTTCGCATTTAAACAACAGGGAATACATCCAACACCCTACGCAGAACCCCATGACGGCCTCAAGCCAGGTCAGGATGAAACAGATCCCCAGAACCGTAATAATCCATTCGGTCATGCCCAGCATCCAGAAAGTAAGACAACAGATGCCTAACGTGGCCCCGAGTGTCCATGCAAACCGTTTCGGCTTGATTGGTTTCCATACCGGGCGGATTTTCATGGTAATTACTGTGCCCAGAATACCGGCAGGACTTATCGGTGTCAGTCCGAAAATGGCGGCAGTCACCATATCGAAAATAACAAAGGGTGCCACAAAGCGAATGGGGTCCAGTTCCGGCGTTGCCAGTAACAGAAAAATGGTTGTTCCCGATAATATGTTCAGCAGGCCCGCCCTTGCCCTCGTTGCTGTCTCATTAATGCATAGCCCGCATTCACCTGGTAGTGCCTGGCCCATGGACCACCACGGGTTCGTCAGGAATGAATGATGACTATCAGTTGTCGAATTCATCAGATTCTCCTCCGGTTAGCTGATGGTACATTCTGACAAATCAGTTTGAATTGAAAGCGGATTTATTGCCCCCTCTGTCCGTCTGTTCAAACAAATTTGCGGCTAGTATTTACGTAAGTCTTTATACAGTAGAAGGATCGCTTATTCCTTGATTCCTATCAATTAATAGACAAATAGTCACAACAGAAATCACAGTAATTCAAAATACATACCACCCACACGATACAAGCTGAGTGAGCAAGGAATTCTGGTTGCAGCATACGACGCTTCCTTGTGACTCAAGGATGAACTATTCGTTGATTTAGGGATTGCCGCTCCGCATCCAGAACCTAAAGGTCCATCTGTTAACAGTACAAACACGACATGAAGCCCAAAACGGTGGACGTCTGGGTTGGGTCACCTCCTGTCCTTTAACGAAATCTTATATAAACGTCTCGTCTAGTAGCCTGTCGGACTTAAGTGATCGTAGCGAGCATGGTGGGAGAGCGAGAACAGATTTTCACGATTTCGAGGCGCATAGTCATTCTACGCAACGAGAAATCGGGGAAATATGAGCCGCTCTCCCGCGAGCACAGTAGATCAATCCTAAGTCCGACAGGCCCTAGGACAGGAATCGGCCAGAACCAGTCGTCCCCGGACGACTCGCGAACGGCTGGAACACAGCAAAACTTGCCGTTCGCGTGATGCAGCCAGTTCTCTCGAGGTCGGCAAAGATACCGCGTATAATGCTAAACCAAATCGACAGGTGAAGTTTACGTAATCGGCGACGAAATTCATGTTCCAGATCTCGTTCCCGTTTCCCACGCTGCGATTTGGGAGCTCAAACAATACCAGACTGAGGAAGCCGCTGGCGGATTTGAGCCTGGACTAGCAAGCAAGGCCAGCTAGACCAGAAGCCAGGCGCCCCAGGCAAGGAAGCCAGCGCCGCTGATACTGCCGAATCGCGGGCCGGCAGGCAGCAGCTTCTCCAGCAGGACCAGCACCGCCAGACCGACGATCCAATAGAGATTCATAACGCCACCATAGAACAGCAGCCCCATCACCACCCAGCAGCAGCCGACACAATACGCGCCGTGAACCAAGCCCATGCGAAATGCACCGGCGTAGCCCGGGCGCCAGTGGCGCGTGATGAACTCGATCGGCCCACGGCAATGACGCAGGCACGCATGCTTGAGTGGGGTCAACTGGTAGAGGCCGGCTGCGATTAATAGAATGCCGCTGAGCCAACGGTTGGCGCTGGTCATCCCCATGGTCAGCCAGCCAGCCCGCTCCAAGCACCAGTGCACCAGGGTCGCCGCTAGGCTGAAGCCGCCCCAGGCGACCAGGTAGCCCGAGGCGAACACGGTGGTAGGGACGTAGGGCGCGCCCAGCGCGCGGCTGCGGCGGTTGACCAGGGCGAACAACAGGATCATGGGGGCGGCGCTCGGCAGCATCATGGCCATCATCATGACCCACCACATCACGAAGACCACGAGCGCATAAAGCGGTGTCCAGTCCATGGGCATTACCATGTTCATGTCCATGGACGACGGCATGTCCATGCCCCCACCGGACAGCAGCCAAGCCCAGGCAAGCAGTGTGACGAGGCCCAGCGCGCCGACGATCACTAGTCGGTCGTGTCGCGCGGCCGCTTCCAGTATGCCGCTGGCCAGTTCATTGTTTTGCTCCATGAGGCTGGGCGGTCGTGCAGTGTTGGTCAGTCCACCGGCCCATTGGGCGTCATGTGGAGCATGCAGATATGACCGTGACCGTCGGTCCACTCCAGCGGGATCGGGCCCTCGCCCCGGGTGCGGCTGCTGACGAACTCCGCTTCGTGGTATTCAAAGCCTTCCGGTAGAATCACACTGGCGCGGTGAGAATCGCCAGAGACAGGGTTGATGATGGGCGCGGCATGGGCATCGAGATAGCCGGGGACGGAGAAATGCCCAGTCCAGTTGTCGAGATCCAGCTCGAACTCGATATGGGCGGTCACCGGATCGTGCAGCGTGCTGAGTGTCGAAGCGAAGACATTGAATACGGTTGCGCCCGGGACGGAGGTCTGGCCGGAGAGGATGCCCAGCAGGGCCTCGCGCTGGGCTTCATCGGCCCGCTCATCGAGGATCAGCAGGGCTTCACCGTTGCCCTCGTGGATGGCCTTCGGCCAGGCGAACATGGCCGCCCAACGCAGGCCGTCAAGTGAGGTACCGTTGAAGTGGCCCTCATCGATATGCATGGCCACGCCGGCCCTGCAATGGCCGTGGGTGGGTCTCGAGTTGAATTGACAGGGACAGCCCCAGTCGCAGTTGCAGGTTGAGATTTCGGGTCCACGGATACGCCAGTCAATATCAGCCATGAGAATTCCTCCGCATCATATAGTTTAAGTTGTACATATAGCCGAAGATCGACCATTTTGCCATCCGGGCGACATGAGAGGCGGCCCTTGCCAGGCGTGAAAACGGTGGATCTACCCTGTGACCGGAAAGTGGCGAGCGGGAACTCGGTTCCGCCGCCACCAAGTGGGCCTGCCATTCTCTTAATCCGCTCGAACAACGTATATGGGTTGCCTTCCGCCTTTCAGGTCCCAAATATAAGCATTCGATAACGATCCGGCTTAGGCCACATTCGAGACATACCCAGAAACAACGGGAACGGCAATTTAGGGGCGAAATGTGCCGACAAAGGCTCGGCGCAGGAACGTCCACTTCCAGTACATGCCAGAAACAAACCGCAGCAAGCCTTACATCCTGTTAGACCCCAAATGATGCCGTTCACTGGTTATAACTTATTCGCAGCAACTTCGTACCATTTAAGTCTGCTGTCGAACATTAACAATAGATCACAGGAACTTGCCGTTACTATCTCTGTAAAATCCAGACATCCTTCAATCCAAGTTTACTCTGTACCTCACTCACCTTTGTCCTGGCTTCGTTTGCGGAAGAAAAACCAGGAACTTGCACACGCCAGTACTTCTTTCCTCTCACGGTGGCTTGATTTATTTCTGCTGCAACTCCCTTGGAGTTGGCCTGTATTACAAAGTGTTCTGCATCGACTTTTCGTTGTAATGATGCAAGGTTTATAACCCATGTTCCTGAATCCCTGTTTGTTTTCTGTGGCTGTGTTTTGACATCATCAGTCGGCTGCATTGATTTTGTTTGGAGGTCGCTGCCAGTTGCAGTGCCTGAATTAATTGTGTCCGTGTCAGCCAAAGTTGTGAGGTTGGTCTTGCCAGCGGTTTGGGGTGGCAGTATTTCAAGCCCTGATATAGTATCAGTCTGTATCTCATCGCCGTGTTCACCAGCCTTGCTTTCGGGGTTTGTATATCTTGTTTGCGGTTTGACAGGTTGTTGGGCTAGTTCTGAAACTTTGTTTTGCAATTGATCGATCCCTCCACCTCCCAAGTTAATCTTGATTGCCGACCACAATAAAATAACGATTATTGCCCCAGAAACCAGGCCCGTCGCCAGTAAAACCAGTTTCTGGCTGAAATCGTAAGACTGAGTAGGCCGATTGATTCTCGACTTCATATTTTTATGTAGCCGGTGAATTGGAGCATCAAACTGTTCCTGTTTCTGTATTTGAATGCGGTGAAGTCTGGCTTGAGCATTTTCTCCTTGACCCAATACAGTAATTATATACCCCCATGGTTTCTATTAGCCTTTTGATTTATTTAAGATAGCGGGTGCGGATTGATTGTAAATAGCATTAATCAGTCAACCGCCTTTTAGCCTGTAATAAATGACGAAATAGAGTTGATGGGGTCGGGTCTGATACAGGGCACGTGGGCTTCTTTCAGTACAATGGACGGCGTGTTGCCGCATGTCCGCTTAGGGTTTCCTGTCCTTTAGCATTCTCTTATCTTGCTATCAGACACCCATCACCCACCGTTCCAGACTCGCAGTATGGATCTGTCCCGAATAAACTTCGTGGAAGTGCAAGCATTCTTGAGGCGGCTGGCAGAGTGGCAAGGTTGGCTGCATTGACCAGTTGTCTGTCCATCGTTAGGCTAGCACATCGATCCAACAACAAGTTTGAATGCATTCATTCTAATATGCAGTGATGAAGAGACTACAGAGGCATCCTGATAATTTATGCCCTAATCGTGGGGTTGATGGTAGCCTTTCCGCACTACACGATTTATCGACAGGGAGTCGGTGATACAAGCGAATATGCATGGATATGGGACTCGCCCGTTAAACCCCGAACGCAACTTTCCGCCGCGGGACTTGGGAAGATATCCACCCCGCTACATCGCTGACAGCCAGCACGATCAGAATTGCGGACTAGACTAAGGACATCCCATGACGGTTGGGACGATGGCCTGACAGATCGTGGGAATGCACTGCGGGAGACAGTAGATGTCGTCCATGCTCGACCCGATGGAGACCGTTCCGCAGACCGCATGCCGTTCCGTCAACATTCAGCCAGGAGAAATCCGATGACCGATTCATTCGACAAAAGCGCCGTGGTGGCGCATCTCAACAAGATTCTCGAAATGGAACTCGCCGGCGTGGTACGTTACACACACTATGCCCTGATGATCTATGGCTACAACCGTATCCCGATTGTTTCCTGGATGCAGGCACAGGCGGACGAATCGCTGGGACATGCGCGGGAGGCCGGGGAACTGATTACCCACCTGGGCGAGCACCCCTCATTGTCCATCGGTCCCTTGCTGGAAACCCACAAGCATGACATCGGCGACATTTTGCGTGAATCCCTGGAACACGAGCGTGCGGCGCTCGCGGTATACAAGGAACTGCTGGCGGCGGTGGACGGGAAATCGCTGCTGCTGGAAGAGTATGCCCGCCGGCTAATCGCCGCAGAAGAGATGCACCAGGGCGACGTGGACAAGATGCTCCGCCGTCCCGGTGATGTCGGTACCTACTCCGCATGAGTGGCGGTGGTTAAAAAATGCTCATGGTCCAGTGCACGGACATCGCATTTCATGCGACTGAAATTTATTAAAAAATTATATTTAATCGTTGCCTGCATAAAATATAGTGTATTGTACAATAATATTTGTAACTCATTAAGATATCCATGAATATGTTCCCCCGGCGAAAGCGGGGGGCCAGCAATCCACTGATCTTGAACAGACGAGATTCCACCCTTTGGTCCGCAAGCAGTGTATCCATCCCTGCACCGCTACTACCGCATTCACGAAAATGAAAGGCTTGATCAGTGACTACTCGACAATAAGGATACATTCATAAATCAAATGCCGGTTTCCAGTAAGGCAACAGCCGAGAGCTTGACGCCACGCAAAACGCAACGGAAGCCATGCAGTCGCGGTGTCATTCCAGCAGCAGCGCGGTATTGAGACCCCCGCCAGCCCCGGCATCTGGCCCGCTATCTATGTCAAAATAAAGGAAAACCAAATATAATTGAACGCCTCTATAAATTTGCGGTAAGAAACAGATATGTCGACGATGCCCCGTTTCTCCCTGCGTGAGCGGAAATTTGCGCGTACCCGGCTTGCCTTGGCCGAAATCGTTTCCCATCACCTTGAAAATGCGCCCCTGGAATCGCTGTCGGTCAGGGCATTGTGCGAGCGCGCCCAGATCTCCGAGGCTACTTTCTTCAATTACTTTCCAAAGAAAGAGACCATCGTGGTGTATCTCGACAAGCTATGGTCGCTGGAGCTGAACTGGTATGGGCTGCAAGTGGGGGAGCAACAAAAAGGCCTGTCGGTCATCGAAGCTCTGTTTCGCTATGCCGCGATACAGATTCAGAAGAAACCGGGTCTGATGGGGGAAATCATCGCCCATCAAGCCAGGGAACGCACTCGTACACCGCTGCCGGATATTACTCCGGCGGAACGCATGATGGCGTTCCGCGATCTTGCCGGTATAGAGAATCTCGGAGAGGACAGTCTTGAAACGATTTTCCGCAAGGCATTGCAGCAGGCCGTCGATCAGGGGGAATTGCCGCCGAACACCCTGATAGCGGCGGCCATGGTCGGACTGGTCTCGATATTCTATGGCGTGCCGCTGGCGATCCAGCATTCGAGTCCGGCCACTATCGGGCCGATGTATCGGCAACAGCTTGCCTTGCTGTGGGCCGGACTGCGTAGTGCCGTCGTTCCTGCCGGAAGTCAGCAGGGCAAGGTGAGCAGTTGATTACTCCGACTGGCTTCTAACGTCGCGCTTTCTCAAGAGATTCCTTCCATGCGCGTGCCAGCTGCGGCCACCACTCTGGCTGCAGTTCCTGCCAGGCGCTGCACGCCATCTTCAACAGCCAGGCACTGATCAGGGGGAGATCCTGGCGCCAGAACTGGATGGCTCGCATCCTGAGAAACGTCTTGAGGGGCGGTCGGTCGAGCGCCTTCTCCAGACTGTTTTCCATCTGGTTCATGCGTTCCCGGAGCTGGTCTATGTCCTTGAGGGTTGCGAGTTTTTCGGTTTTGTTTGACTGATCCTGCAGGCGTCTTTCCAGAAACCCCATGCGTTGTTGCAACAGTTCGAGATCGATCGGTGCGTGTTGTACCGGTTTGCGAATGGCGGTGCCTTGAATCGGATACACAGTGTTGCGGACTTTTGAGGCGCTCGCCGGGATGCGGGACGGCTTTGACGGGCGGGCTGGATTCGCCTGAGTAACCGGGGCGACGGGTTTGCGTTTACCCGGACGTGACTTCGTGCGTTGCGGACTTGCTCCCCCTTCGTCCTTGTTGAATTCAAGGAGTCTCATAGAATCCACCTCATCTAGTATAAACCTCCGTAGTCTAACACAATATATATGTATAATTATATTGTACTGGGCGATTCGGCACGGTTAATCATTTATTGTCCGTACGCAACAGGCGCATTGCCCTGCTTTTGGCGCGGGGCGTAGTATCCGGGTTGTTTTTATTGGCGGCTGACACATGACTGTACTGGACAGAACCTTTGATGTGATTGTTGTCGGCGGTGGTCATGCCGGAACCGAGGCCGCGCTCGCGGCCGCTCGTTTGGGCGCGAGCACCCTGCTGCTGACCCACAACGTCGAAACTCTCGGCCAGATGAGTTGCAATCCGGCCATCGGCGGTATCGGCAAGAGTCACTTGGTCAAGGAGATCGATGCACTCGGCGGCCTCATGGCGCGCGCCGCCGATCACGCCGGCATCCAGTTCCGTGTACTCAATGCCAGCAAGGGCCCCGCTGTGCGCGCCACCCGCGCCCAGGCGGACCGCCTGCTGTATAAAAAGGCCGTACGCAACGCGCTGGAGAACCAGAGCAATCTATATATAGTTCAGCAGGCTGTGGATGACCTCCTGGTGACGGGCGAGCGCGTTATCGGGGTGATCACGCAAATGGGATTGAGATTCCACGCGTCTGCCGTGGTGTTGACCGTGGGGACGTTCCTCGCTGGACGCATTCATATCGGTCCGAAGAATCATGCGGGCGGTCGTGCCGGTGATCCCCCCGCCACCGCCCTGGCCGCGCGGCTGCGCGAACTGCCGCTGCGGGTTGGGCGGCTGAAAACCGGTACGCCGCCTCGCATCGACGGCCGCACCATCGATTACAGTCGCTTGCAGGAACAGCGTGGCGATGTCCCGGCACCCGTGATGTCCTGCCTCGGCTCGGCGGATGATCATCCGCGACAGATTTCCTGTCATATAACCCACACCAACGAACGCACCCATGACATCATCCGGGGCGGCCTGTCCGATTCTCCGCTGTATTCCGGCGCCATCCAGGGCACGGGACCGCGCTACTGCCCCTCGATCGAAGACAAGGTGATGCGCTTTTCCGACAAGAGTTCGCACCAGATCTTCGTGGAACCGGAAGGCCTGACGACTCATGAGATCTATCCCAACGGCATCTCCACCAGCCTGTCCTATACGGTTCAGGCGGCACTGGTGCGTTCCATCACCGGGTTCGAACGCGCGCATATCACCCGTCCTGGCTATGCCATCGAATATGATTTCTTCGATCCGCGCGACCTGCAGCCTTCCCTGGAAACCCGGGTGATCGAGGGATTGTTTTTCGCAGGGCAGATCAACGGGACCACCGGCTATGAAGAGGCCGCCGCACAGGGTCTGATTGCCGGTTTGAACGCGGCGCGCAAGGTGCAGGGCAAGGCGCCGTGGACCCCGCGACGCGATGAGGCCTACATCGGGGTATTGATCGATGACCTGATCACGCGCGGAACCAGCGAGCCCTACCGGATGTTCACCAGCCGTGCCGAATACCGTTTGCTGCTGCGCGAGGACAATGCCGATCTGCGCCTCACGCCGCACGGGCGGGAGCTGGGCCTGGTCGATGCGCATCGCTGGAGGCTTTTCAGTGACAAGCATGCCGCGATCGTCAATGAGCAGCAGCGCCTGCAGGCGCTGCTGCTGCGCCCCGACAGCGGCCCGGGCGCAGCACTCTCCGCTCGGCTGGAGAAGCCGCTCGCGCGCGAGCAGCGCGCACATGACCTGTTGCGCCGCCCCGATGTAAGCTATGCCGATCTGATGGCGGTCGAGGGCATCGGTCCGGGCGTGGCGGATGCGCGCGTTGCCGAGCAGGTCGAGATCCAGGCGAGGTATTCCGGTTATCTCGAACGACAGCAGGCGGAGATCAGTCGGCATCATCGCTACCAGGAACAAGCCCTGCCGGCGGATTTCGATTACAATGCGATCCGGGGACTTTCCAATGAGGTATGCGAGAAATTGCAGGCGCTGCAGCCACGGACCATCGGACAGGCTTCACGGATTCCGGGCATCACGCCCGCAGCCGTATCACTGTTGCTGATATACCTCAGGAAACGGGGTCATGCCGAGCGCCAAAGCGCCTGATGCAATCGAACATATGACCTAAATGTACAGCCGCAGATTCACATCCAGGGGGAAGCAGGAAAAATTCGTGCAGCCGGAAGATCTGCTCGAGGATGGCATCTATGAACTCGGACTGGAGGAGCGCCTGGCCGGGGACGATCGCCTGATGGAGTACATCACCGAGCTGATGAACTGGAACCGGATATATAATCTGACCTCGGTGCGCAAACCGACGGAAATCGTCACCCGGCACATACTCGACAGCCTGTCCATTCTGCCCTACCTTGAGGGCAGGCGGATGCTGGATATCGGGACGGGTGCGGGATTGCCGGGCATACCGCTTGCCATCGCCTGTCCGGAACGGGAATTCGTGCTGCTGGACAGCAGCAGCAAAAAACTGCGCTTCGTCCAGCAGACTCTGGCCATACTGAAACTGGACAATGTCACGCTTGAGCACGCGCGCATCGAGGATTACCAGCCGCAGGAGCGTTTCGACAGCGTGATGTGTCGTGCGTTCTCCGAGCTGCGTGAACTCTACCG
This sequence comes from uncultured Gammaproteobacteria bacterium, assembly GCA_963763115.1. Lineage (GTDB taxonomy): Bacteria > Pseudomonadota > Gammaproteobacteria > UBA9214 > UBA9214 > CAVQCA01. The sequence goes on along the minus strand of CAVXNM010000038.1, from coordinate 57,428 downwards.
GCATGCGGCGCGCCTGTGCACCGGTACGGGCAGGATTCTGGCCATGAAGGGTATCTATCCGGTGGCGGAGATCGAAAGTCTGGAAGACCGGGAGGTGATCGAGCAGGTGGTCTCCCTGGCGATTCCGGGGCTTGAAGCGGAACGCCACCTGGTTTGCATGCGGGGCACACCGGCCGGCGGCTGACGGCTTACAGAGGCAGCATGGGAAGAATACTGGCGGTTACCAATCAGAAAGGCGGCGTAGGCAAGACCACGACCAGCGTGAATTTTGCCGCCTCCCTGTCGCAAACCGGACGGCGTGTCCTGCTCGTTGATCTGGATGCCCAGGGCAATGCCACGATGGGCAGCGGCTGCGACAAACATGCTGTCATCAAGACCGGTTACGACCTGGTGCTCGGCCATGCGCCGATACGCGACGTTATCGTCTATGCCGAAGAGGCAGGCTACGACCTGTTGCCGGGCAATAGCGACCTGACGGCCGCCGAAGTCGAGCTGATGGCGCGCGATGACCGGGAGCGCCGGCTGCGCTCCGCGCTTACCTATGTGCAGAACGAGTACGACGTCATCATAATCGACTGCCCTCCGTCGCTCAGCATGCTCACCATCAATGCACTGGCGGCCGCACACAGCGTCATCATCCCGATACAGTGTGAATACTATGCGCTGGAAGGCCTGTCGGCGTTGCTGGAGACCATTGAACAGGTACGCGTCAGTGTTAATCCCGAACTGGAGATCGAGGGGCTGCTGCGCACCATGTTCGACGCGCGCAACAATCTCGCCAACGACGTCTCGGCGCAGTTGCAGCAGCACTTCGGAGACAAGGTGTACCGCACGATCATCCCGCGCAACGTGCGCCTCGCCGAGGCCCCGAGTCATGGTCTGCCGGTGCTTCGCTATGACAGCAGCTCGCGCGGGGCAGCCGCCTATCTGGCGCTGGCCGGCGAATACCTGCGCCGGCATCAACCGCCGGAACAGTTGCCGCCGGAAACGCACGCTGAGAAACCACCCGAGCAAGCCGGAACGGAACCCACACATTTCTGATTGCTGCAGAAACCTACGGTAGACAACATGGCAATAAAAAAACGCGGTCTTGGTCGCGGTCTGGACGCCTTGCTCGGACCGGCGGCACGCCCCTCACAACCAGAGGGCGCGCCGGATGGGGACGCGGGGCCGGAGTCGGCGGTCTCCGTGGCAGCGGCGCCTGCGGCGGTCGTTAACCGCGACGTCGACGGCGCGCTGCGCAGCCTGCCTGTGGATGTCATCCAGCGCGGCCGCTACCAGCCGCGTGTCGACATGCACCCCGAATCCCTGCAGAACCTCGCCGATTCCATCAGAGAACAGGGCGTGGTGCAGCCGATCGTGGTGCGCGGTATCGGCGACGGTCGCTACGAAATCATCGCCGGCGAGCGTCGCTGGCGTGCCGCCCAGCAGGCCGGATTGCACGAGATCCCGGCGGTCATCCGCGATGTCGAGGACCGTGCCGCCATCGCCATCGCGCTGATCGAAAATATCCAGCGTGAGAACCTCAATCCGCTGGAAGAAGCGCGCGCCCTGAAACGCCTGATCGAACGAATTCGAAATGACCCACGAACAGGCCGCCCAGGCCGTGGGGCGCTCCCGTGTGGCCGTGTCCAACCTGCTGCGTCTGCTGGACCTGGAGGACGCGGTCAAGGGCATGGTCGAGCGCCGCGAGCTGGAGATGGGTCATGCCCGCGCGCTGCTGGCATTGAGCGGTGTCCGCCAGGTGGAGGCCGCACGCCAGGTGATTGCCAGGGGACTGACGGTACGCGCCACCGAACGCCTGGTGCAGGAGTTGCAGCGTACCGACGTTCCGCACAGACCATCCGCCCGAGCCTCGAGGGATCCGGATATCCAGCGCCTGGAGGCCAGGCTCTCCGACCGGCTGGGCGCCAGCGTGCAGATACGTCACGGTAGCGGCGGCAAGGGGCGCCTGGAGATCCGCTACAACAGCCTGGATGAGCTCGATGGCATCCTCGAGCATATAAAGTAGCCAGGATCGATCGGGCTTTATTGACCCCTCCCGGCAGGCATCTTTATAATGCTCCGCTGCCCACAGGCTCCGGTGCATGGCATTGAGGTTGCGGGTGGTGAACCCCGGGCAGGTCCTGGGGAAAATGTAACATACTGAGTTTGAGACGGATTACTGGGTCTTTGCTAAGCCGGATCCGCATGGTTTTATCAACCCAGCTGGTGCTGGTGTTGCTGACCTCGGTCGTGTTTTTCCTGGTGTCAGGGGGCTTTCAGGCGGGTTCCGCCGGTTTTGGCGGAGCGATCGCGCTCATCAATGTCCTGCTGCTTGAATGGCGTCGTTACCAGACGGATAAGGGGCGCGCCATCGATGCGCGGCAAAGTCTCCGGGTGTTATATCGCAGTGCACTGGAACGCCTGCTGCTCGTGGCGTTACTGTTCGCGCTGGGCCTGGGTGCACTGGCGCTTGATCCGTTCGCGCTGCTGACGTGGATTCATTATGGGCCAGGTGGCCCTGTTACTGACGGGAACAAAAAGGACTGATTGACGATCATGTCAACTGAGACCCTCACATCGGCGGAGTATATCCATCATCATCTGCAGAATCTGACCTTTGGTCAGCATCCGGATGGTTCATGGGGCATCGCCCATGGATTCGAGGAGGCGAAAGCCATGGGTTTCTGGGCCCTGCACCTGGATACCATGGGATTTTCCATCGCTCTCGGCGTGCTGTTCCTGTATTTCTTTCGCAAGGCGGCCCGGCAGGCCACGGCGGATGTGCCGGGCGGGCTGCAGAACTTCGTCGAATGGATCGTCGAGTTCGTCGAAGACAGCGTCAGGGGCTCCTTCAGCGGCAAGAATGCGCTCGTCGCGCCGCTGGCCCTGACCATCTTCATCTGGATCTTCCTGATGAACTTCATGGATCTCATCGCGGTGGATTTTTTCCCGCAGCTGGCGCATTTGATAGGCATTCCCTACCTCAGGGTAGTGCCGACCGCCGACCCCAATGCGACCTTCGGCATGGCTTTCGGCGTGTTTTTCCTGATTCTCTATTACAGCATCAAGATCAAGGGCGTGGGCGGTTTTGCCGGCGAACTGGCGTTCCAGCCGTTCGGCAAGCTGGGCGCACCGATCAACCTGCTGCTGGAAGGCGTCAATCTCGTATCGAAACCACTTTCACTATCCCTGCGTCTGTTCGGCAACATGTATGCCGGCGAGATGATCTTCATCCTGATCGCTCTCATGTACAGCGCGGGCTGGATGCTGGGTGCCTTCGGCGGCCTGCTGCAGATCGGCTGGGCGATCTTCCATATCCTGATCATCACGCTGCAGGCATTCATCTTCATGACGCTGACCATCGTGTACCTGGATATGGCGCATCAGGAACATCACTGACCTCGTATTTTTGATTACTTAGGAGAGAAACATGGAAAACGCTTTACTCTATATCGCAGGCGCTCTCATGATGGGCCTCGGTGCGCTGGGCGCGGCGGTCGGTATCGGCATCCTCGGCGGACGCTTCCTGGAGGGCGCGGCCCGCCAGCCCGAACTGATCCCGATGCTGCGTACGCAGTTCTTCATCGTCATGGGTCTGGTCGATGCCGTGCCAATGATCGCCGTGGGCATCGCACTGTACATCCTGTTTGCCGTGGTCGGTGGTTGACGGCGTTTCATCGTTTACGCCAGCAGAGGTTCTGACATGAATATCAATGCCACCCTGATTGGTCAGGCGATCGCGTTTTTCCTGTTCGTCATGTTCTGCATGAAATACGTATGGCCGCCTGTCATGCATGCCCTGGAAGAGCGTAAGAAGAAAATTGCCGATGGACTTGCGGCGGCCGAGCGCGGCAAGCACGAGAAGCAACTGGCCGAGGAACGCGCCATGGAAATCCTGCGTGAGGCCAAGGAGCAGGCCGGCGATATAGTCAGTCGGGCGGAGAAGCGTGCGAATGAAATCATCGACGAGGCCAAGGTCGATGCCCGGGAAGAGGGCAGCCGCCTGGTGACCGCAGCACGCGCCGAAATCAACCAGGAGATCAACCGGGCCAGGGAAGACCTGCGCGGTCAGGTCGTCGCGCTGGCCATGCAGGGCGCCGGCAAGGTGCTGCAGCGCGAGGTGGACGAGACGGTGCATGCCGAACTGCTCAACCGGCTGGCCGCAGAGATCTAGGAAATACCGCCATGGCTGAAATACTCACCATCGCGCGTCCCTACGCCCAGGCCGCGTTTCTGTTCGCCGATTCGCATCAGGCCCTGAAAGAGTGGTCCGGCATGCTGGAGTTTCTCGCGGTCGTCGCCGCCGATCCGGAGATGACCGGTCTGTTTGATAATCCGCACATGACGGAGACACAGCTTGTCGAGCTTTTCATCGGCATCGGCGCCGACCGGCTGGACGACAACTGCCACAATTTCATCCGCCTGCTGGCGGAGAACCGACGCCTGAAGCTGCTGCCGGAGATCGCGGCGCTGTTCGAGATACAGCGCCGTGATGCCGAACAGTCCATCCGCGCCGAACTCATCACGGCGTTTCCCGCCACCGTAGCGCAGCAGGCGGCAGTCACGGCCGCGCTGAAACAGCGTCTGGGGCGCGACATTGAACTCGAATCTACAACGGATGCGACGCTGCTGGGCGGCGCCATCATCCGCGCCGGTGACCTGGTTATCGATGGCTCGGTACGCGGCAAGCTCGAGCGCCTGGGCAATTCACTGAGCCATTAAGAGGACTACACGCTATGCAACTCAATCCCACTGAAATCAGTGATCTGATCAAGCGCCGCATCGAGAAGTTCGAGGCCGTTTCCGAGGCTCGCACCGAGGGGACCGTCGTCAGCCTGATGGACGGCATCGCCCGAATCCACGGGCTGGCCGATGTCATGCAGGGCGAAATGCTCGAGTTCCCTGGCAATATCTTCGGCATGGCGCTCAATCTCGAGCGCGACTCCGTGGGTGCGGTGATCCTGGGTGAATACGAGACGATCTCCGAAGGTGATAGCGTCAAGTGCACCGGACGCATCCTGGAGGTACCCATCGGCGAGGCGCTGCTGGGCCGCGTGGTGGACTCGCTCGGCAATCCGATCGACGGCAAGGGTCCAGTCGCAGCCGCCCTGACCTCACCGATCGAGAAGATCGCCCCCGGCGTTATCTCGCGCCAGTCTGTATCCGAGCCGGTGCAGACCGGGCTCAAGTCGATCGACGCCATGGTGCCGATCGGCCGCGGCCAGCGCGAGCTGATCATCGGTGACCGCCAGACCGGCAAGACCGCGGTGGCGATCGACGCGATCATCAACCAGAAAGGTACGGGGATAAAATGCATCTACGTGGCCATCGGCCAGAAGAACTCTTCCATCGCCAACGTGGTGCGTAAGCTCGAGGAACACGGCGCAATGTCGCACACCATTGTCGTTTCTGCATCGGCATCGGAATCGGCAGCCCTGCAGTACATCGCGCCCTACTCAGGTTGCACCATGGGGGAGTATTTCCGCGATCGTGGTGAAGATGCCCTGATCATTTATGACGACCTTACCAAGCAGGCTTGGGCCTACCGCCAGGTATCCCTGCTGCTGCGCCGTCCGCCGGGACGCGAAGCCTACCCGGGTGATGTGTTTTACCTGCATTCGCGCCTGCTGGAGCGCGCCTCGCGGATCAATGCCCATGAAGTGGAGCTGCTCACCAACGGCCAGGTGAAGGACAAAACCGGATCGCTGACCGCTCTGCCGATCATCGAAACGCAGGCCGGCGACGTATCCGCATTCGTGCCCACCAACGTGATCTCGATCACCGACGGGCAGATCTTTCTGGAATCCGACCTGTTCAACGCCGGTATCCGTCCGGCCATCAACGCCGGTCTGTCGGTGTCGCGTGTCGGTGGCGCGGCCCAGACCAAGATCATCAAGAAACTCGGCGGCGGCGTGCGACTGGCGCTGGCCCAGTACCGGGAGCTGGCTGCGTTCTCACAGTTTGCCTCAGACCTCGACGAGACTACCCGAAAGCAGCTGGAACGCGGCCAGCGCGTCACCGAACTGATGAAGCAGAAGCAGTACAGCCCGCTGTCCGTCGCCGAGATGGCCATCTCGCTGTTTGCCGTGGACCAGGGGTATATCGATGACGTCGACATCAAACGGGTCGTCGATTTCGAGCATGCCATGCATGGCTATATGCGTACCAGTCAGAAGGCGCTGCTGGACAGGATCAACGCCAATCCCGATTACAACGACGAGGTCGCGGCCAGCCTGCGCGCGGCGATCGAGGATTTCAAGGCCAACAACACCTGGTAGCGGCTTCCCACAACGAGCACAGAAAGGTCAAGCAATGTCCGGCGCGAAGGAAATACGCACTAAAATCGCCAGTATCAAGAATACGCAGAAGATCACCAAGGCCATGCAAATGGTCGCGGCGAGCAAGATGCGCAGGGCGCAGGAGCGCATGCAGGCCACACGACCCTATGCCGAGAAGATACAGAACGTTATCTCGCATCTGGCGCGCGCGCATCCCGAATATCACCATCCTTTCCTGGCAGAGCGGAAGGTGCAACGCACCGGGGTGATTATCGTCTCAACCGACCGCGGTCTGTGCGGCGGTCTGAATATCAACCTGTTCAAACAGGTGATCACCGCCATGAAGCAATGGCACGTCGATGGGATCGATATCGACCTGACGCTGCTTGGCAGCAAGAGCAACGCCTTTTTCAAGCGTCTCGGCGGTAACATTGTTGCCACAACCACCGGTCTGGGTGATGCGCCGTTAATCATCGAGCTGATCGGGACCGTCAAGGTGATGCTGGATGCCTATGAGGACGCACGCATCGACCGTCTCTACGTGGCCTACAACAAGTTCATCAACACCATGTCGCAACAGCCGGTGCTGGAACAGTTGATACCGCTGCAGGGCAGCGATGACAAGGAGCTCGAGTCGCACTGGGATTATATCTACGAGCCGGATTCCAAGCCGGTAATGGACGCACTGATGATCCGCTATATCGAATCACTCGTTTACCAGGCCGTCGTGGAGAATATCGCATGCGAGCAGGCGGCACGCATGGTCGCGATGAAGTCGGCAACGGATAATGCGGACAGCCTGATCGAGGAGCTGCAGCTGATACATAACAAGGCGCGCCAGGCCGCCATTACCCAGGAGATCTCCGAGATCGTTGGCGGCGCGGCCGCGGTCTGATTGCAGGGGTACGGAATTTAGATCAGTACCCGGACAAAATATCAGTTAGAGGAATACATCATGAGTGCTGGCAATATTGTGGAAATCATCGGAGCCGTGGTTGACGTAGAGTTTCCGCGCAACAGCGTGCCGAAAGTGTTCGATGCACTGAAGGTCAATGACGCAGGGCTGACCCTCGAGGTGCAGCAACAGCTGGGCGACGGTATCGTGCGCACCATCGCCATGGGATCGACCGATGGCCTGCGTCGCGGCATCACAGCGAACAATACCGGCGCCCCGATCTCGGTACCCGTCGGCGCGAAGACACTGGGACGCATCATGAACGTGCTGGGTGAGCCGGTTGATGAGAAGGGACCCATCGGCGCCGACACTAACTGGCCGATACACCGCCCGGCTCCCACCTTCGCAGAACAGGCGGCGGGGGTCGAGCTTCTGGAAACCGGTATCAAGGTTATCGACCTGATCTGTCCGTTTGCCAAGGGTGGCAAGGTCGGCCTGTTCGGTGGCGCCGGCGTGGGCAAGACCGTGGCGCTGATGGAACTGATTCGCAACATCGCCGCCGAGCACAGCGGCTACTCGGTGTTCGCCGGCGTCGGCGAGCGTACCCGCGAAGGCAACGACTTCTACCATGAGATGACCGAAAGCAAAGTCATCGACAAGGTCTCGCTGGTCTACGGCCAGATGAACGAGCCGCCCGGCAACCGCCTGCGCGTGGCGCTGACCGGCCTTACCATGGCGGAGTATTTCCGCGACGAGGGCCGCGATGTGCTGTTCTTCGTCGACAACATCTACCGTTTCACCCTGGCGGGCACCGAGGTTTCCGCACTGCTCGGGCGCATGCCCTCCGCCGTGGGTTACCAGCCGACACTGGCGGAGGAGATGGGCAAGCTGCAGGAGCGCATCACCTCGACCAAGACCGGTTCCGTCACCTCGATTCAGGCCGTGTACGTGCCGGCTGACGACCTGACCGATCCGTCGCCCGCGACCACCTTCGCGCACCTAGACGCCACCTTGGTGCTGTCGCGGCAGATCGCCGAGCTGGGTATCTATCCCGCGGTGGACCCGCTTGATTCCACCAGCCGCCAGCTCGATCCGCTGGTGGTCGGCCAGGATCATTACGATACGACGCGCGAGGTGCAGGGGACGCTGCAGCGTTACAAGGAACTCAAGGACATCATTGCGATTCTCGGCATGGACGAACTTTCCGAGGACGACAAGCTGATCGTGGCACGCGCGCGCAAGATCCAGCGCTTCCTGTCGCAACCATTCTTCGTGGCCGAAACTTTTACCGGCACCTCGGGCAAGTACGTATCACTGAAGGATACTATCGCCGGGTTCAAGGGCATCATGAACGGCGATTACGACCACCTGCCGGAACAGGCCTTCTACATGGTCGGCGGCATTGAAGAAGTGGCTGAAAAGGCGAAAACCCTCTAGCGGATACGCACAATGGCAATGACACTGCATGTTGACATCGTCAGCGCCGAAGCCGAAATTTTTTCGGGGACGGTGACGATGGTTTTCGCCCCGGCGGAAATGGGCGAGGTCGGTATCGCACCGCGCCACGCGCCGCTGCTGACACGACTCAAGCCCGGAGAGATCCGGATACAGCAGGCGGACGGGTCCGAACAATCCTTCTTTGTTTCAGGAGGCCTGCTGGAGGTTCAACCGCACGTGGTGACGGTACTGGCGGATACCGCCATCCGCGCCCATGATCTCGACGAGGCGGCCGCCCTGCAGGCCAAGGAGCGGGCCGAGCGCATACTGGCCGACAAGCACGCCGACATCGACTATGCCAAGGCGCAGGCCGAACTGGCCCAGTCCATCGCGCAGCTGCGTGCCATTCAGAAGCTGCGCCAGAAGAGCTAGCTTACCGGGTTTTTTTCAATGAATGAGCAGTTTGTCGGCCGCAACAAGGTGGTGGCCTTTACCTATTCCATCCAGGACGAGACGGGTGATGTGCTCGAGCAGTCCGATATTCCGATCAGTTATGTCCATGGCGGCAAGCACGACATGTTCGAGAAGGTCGAGGCCGCGATGGAGGGATGTGTGGTGGGGGAGGTCGTGGAGGTATCGCTGACGCCGGAGGAGGGCTTTGGCGCGCATGACGAAAGCCTTACCTATACCGACGACATCGAGAATGTTCCGCCCGAGTTCCGCCGCGTCGGCGCCGAGGTGGAGATGATGAACGATCAGGGCGACGCCCGGAAATTCGTCGTCACCTGCATCGAGGACGGCAAGTTGACGGTGGACGGTAACCACCCGATGGCCGGCAAGATCATTACTTTCCATATCAAGGTGGTGGATATCCGCGACGCCACCGACGAGGAGATCAGCAACGGCGTGCCACCCATGGCCATGCCGGTGTTGCACTGATTCCACACGGCGGCCATGTTATGATCGCCACGGCCTGGCACTCGAAAGTTGTTTCGGGCTTTGCCGCTAAGAGGGTCTGTTGAACTGACACTTCTTCCCGTATGGACCTGAGCATTATTGTCCTGGCTGCCGGCCAGGGGAAGCGCATGCGCTCCGACCTTCCCAAAGTGCTGCATCCTTTGGGGGGGCGACCCCTGTTGACCCACGCACTTGACACGGCGCACCGGCTGGACGCCGCGGTCATCCACGTCGTCATCGGCCATGGCGCCGATCAGGTGCGCGATGCCTTCACCCGGGCCGACGTGCACTGGGTGATACAGGAGCGTCGGCTGGGAACGGGACACGCAGTCGCCCAGGTGCTGCCCGACGTGCCGGATAGCCGTATCGTGCTGGTCATGTACGGTGACGTGCCCCTGATTTCACCGGCCACGCTGGAGAAGCTGATCGGCATCGCCGCGGCGGGTGACCTGGCCGTGCTGACCGCCTTGCTCGACGATCCCACGGGCTATGGCCGCATCCTCCAGGATGACGGAGGCAACATTCGCGCCATCATCGAGGAGAAGGACGCCACCACCGGGCAGCGCCGCATCCGGGAGATCAACAGCGGCTTTCTTGCCGCGCCCGCCGGGCGCCTGCGCGCCTGGGTCCAGGCACTGGACAACGACAACGCACAGGGCGAGTTCTACCTGACCGACGTGGTCGCGCTTGCCGTGCGCGACGGTGTGCCGGTGCGAGGCGTACTCGCTGCGGACCCGCACGAGATTCTTGGCGTGAATGATCGCGCCCAGCTTGCGGCGCTGGAGCGCTGTTTCCAGCAGCGTCAGGCGCAGGACTGCCTGCGGGCGGGGGTGACGCTCATCGATCCGGCGCGCTTCGACCTGCGCGGGCAGCTGACGGCAGGTCAGGATGTCGTGATCGATGTGAACGCGGTGCTGGAAGGGACGGTCAGACTCGGCAACCGGGTCACGGTCGGACCGAACGTGGTCATGCGCGATACCTCCGTCGGCGATGACGTCACCATCCTTGCCAACTGCGTCATCGAGGAGGCCGTCATCGGTGACGGTGCGCGCATCGGCCCGTTCGCGCGTATCCGTCCCGAAACGGCGCTGGCGGCGGGCAGCCACGTCGGCAATTTCGTGGAGATCAAGAAATCGCAGGTCGGCGAGGGTTCGAAAATCAATCACCTGAGCTACATCGGCGACGCCAGCGTGGGATGCCATGTGAACATCGGGGCGGGCACGATCATCTGCAACTACGATGGCGCCAGCAAGCACCGCACCGTGATCGGCGATGATGTCTTTATCGGTTCGGATACCCAACTCGTAGCCCCGGTCGAGATCGGAGACGGGGCCACCATCGGGGCCGGCTCAACCATCACGCGTGATGTACCTGCGGGCGAGTTGACACTCAGCCGTGCGCCACAACAAACGCGACCGGGTTGGAAGCGGCCGGTGAAGAAACGGGGATGAGGCGGATATGTGCGGAATAGTCGGAGTCGTTGCCAGAGAAAACGTTGTCCCGGTGCTGCTCGAAGGCCTGCAACGACTGGAATACCGGGGTTACGACTCGGCCGGCATCGTCGTGCAGAACGGGCAGGCGGAACTCGAGCGGGTGCGCCGGGCCGGCAAGGTCGCCGAGCTGGCGAAGGCCTTGGAGCGCACGCCGATCGATGGACACACCGGCATCGCCCACACGCGCTGGGCGACCCATGGCGTACCCAGCGAACAAAACGCGCATCCTCACATCTGCAACGGGCACGTTGCGCTGGTGCATAACGGCATCATCGAAAATCACGATGTCCTGCGGGAACAGCAGAAACAGGCCGGCTACCGCTTTACCTCGCAGACGGACACCGAAGTGATCGTACACCAGGTGCACCTCCACCTGGTGCAGGGACAGGACCTGCTCGCGGCGGTGCAGTCTGCGATAAAGGATCTCGAGGGCGCCTTTGCCCTGGGGGTCATCAGCCGGGATGAGCCCGGGCGGCTGATTGCCGCACGCCGCGGCAGCCCGCTGGTCATAGGCCTGGCCGATGACGAGGTGCTGATCGCTTCGGATGTCGCCGCGCTGGTGTCGCGGGCCCGGCGTTTCGTCTTTCTGGAAGACGGTGATGTGGCTGATATTTCGCTGCAGGGTGCCCGCATTTATGACCAGGACGGCAATCTCGTCGAGCGTCCGGTCAAGACCTCCAGCGTCACCGCGGATGCCACCTTCAAGGGCGATTACCGCCACTACATGCTCAAGGAGATCTTTGAGCAGCCGCGCGCCATCGCCGATACCCTGGAAGGACGCATCGGTGTCGACCGGGTGCTGGAGGCGGCTTTCGGCATCGAGGCGGGCAGCATCTTCGACGAGGTGAAGGGGGTGCACATCATTGCCTGCGGTACCAGCTACCATGCGGGCATGGTGGGGCGCTACTGGCTTGAATCACTGGCCGGCATTCCCTGCAGCGTGGAGGTGGCCAGCGAGTTTCGCTACCGCCAGCCGGTGGTGCGCAGGAATTCCCTGATCGTTACCCTATCCCAGTCCGGCGAAACCGCTGACACCCTGGCCGGTCTGCGCGAAGCACGGCGACTGGGCTTCGGTCATGCGCTCTCCATCTGCAATGTACCGGAGAGTTCCCTGGTGCGTGAATCCGACCTGGTGCTGATGACGCGCGCCGGGCCGGAGATCGGCGTCGCCTCGACCAAGGCCTTTACCACCCAGCTGGTCGCCATGCTGCTGTTGACCATCGTGCTGGGGCGGCGCCATGGCATGTCGGCGCAGACCGAGGCATGCTTGGTGAATGAACTGCGCAGCGTGCCCGGCAAGGTGGAGTATGCACTGACGCTGAACGAACAGATCGAGACGCTGGCGAAGGAGCATTTCGGCGACAAGCACAATGCGTTGTTTCTCGGCCGCGGCGCCCAGTTTCCCGTGGCCATGGAGGGGGCGCTCAAACTCAAGGAGATTTCCTATATTCATGCCGAAGCCTACCCGGCGGGCGAGTTGAAGCACGGGCCGCTGGCGCTGGTGGATGCCAGCATGCCGGTCATCGCTGTGGCGCCGAATAACGCCTTGCTGGAAAAACTGAAATCCAATTTGCAGGAAGTGCGGGCGCGCGGCGGCGAACTGATCGTGTTCGCCGATGCCAAGGTGGGCATGATCAGTTCGCCCGGTGTTACGGTGCTGCCGGTCGCGCCAACCGAAGACAGTATTTCGCCCATTATCTTCTCCATCCCGTTGCAGCTGCTGGCCTACCATGTGGCGGTGCTCAAGGGCACGGATATCGACCAGCCGCGGAACCTTGCCAAGTCGGTCACGGTCGAATAGGTTCCTGGATCAGGGGTCGAGCCGCTAAGTTTTTGAAAAACAAGCTGGAGTTTGATTTATTCCTGCCCCGATGGTATAATTTGCCGTTTGTTTCCAAGCGCAGTTACTCCGCAGCCGCTGCGGAAGTCACGGGAGTTGAAGAAGTGAGTATGGACTCGATGTTTTTTTGCATTCCCCAGCAAGCCTACCTGAGCATCACCACCTGCAAGAATCTCAGGGAACGCCCCATCGGCAAGGCGCCTGCCGGCGCACCGCCGCGGTTGATCGCCTGTGAGAAATGCACCATGCACCCCCTGGTCGACCGGGATCAGGTGCCGACAGTGACACTGGATGCCTATCTCGGCGGTTCCAAGCCCAAGACAGCCAACCTGAATTCACCCAAGTACCGGAAATTACTGGCTGAAGTTGCCTGACCCGGGTAGCGCCGCGTCGGTCCTGCCAGGACGCTGGTCGGACTAGAGATCGTGACCCCGCCACTTTTCACCGCGCCGTCGCTCCTTGTGTGAGCGACGGTCGGGTTTGTCCGGCTCAAACCTGAGGCTGCTGCGGCGCTCGTGCTGGCGTCGCTGGTGTTTGCGTCTTTCCTTCAGACCGATGTAAACACAGCTGCACATGGCGGCAGTACAACCCTCCAGCGGCAGGCTCGGTGCTTCATCGAACTCGAATTCCACGCCGGCGAGCGTTCGTCCCATTGCGCACCCGGCCTGCTTGATTTCCACGCCCCAGAAGAGTTTGTTTTGACGTAACTTTTCCAGTTCGAGCGCCTTCATGTTGCCACCGCGGTCCGGATCCGCCGGTCCGGGGGATGTTACCGCATGGGTGGATTTCCGTTTGGGCTGTCCGCTGGCCGCGCAAAAGCCAGACGAGACCGGCGAGCACGCCGATGATAAGCAGCAGAATGATGATTTTTATCATGAATGGAGATCCCTTACATGCCTTGTTGGGTGGCTAACGCTTTCGGCTCGCAGCGGGGTAACAAACCGACTGCGGCTACGACGCCTGTTAGTCAATCGGCTGGATCTTTCCGGGCTTTATGCCCGCGGCGGCGTCCCCGGAACGAACGACGCTCGATATGTTCATCATCGATCCGGACAACGTCCCTGCGATCATTGTGAATACGCCGTTCATCGCGGCGGCGTTCCGGCACCCCGATGTAGGTGCACGAACAGCGCCAGGCCTTGCAGCCCGGCAGGGGTAAATTCGGAGCTTCTTCGAAGGTGAAACGCCTGCCGGCGAAAGGACGAATGGCGGTACATTTCCCCGGCTGTATCCTGACTCCCCAGAAGGACCCGCTGCGGCGCAGTTTATTCAACTCACCGCTTTTATCGTGGCTTCCTGTGCCTCGCCTGATACCTGTGAGTACGATCGCGGCCAGAATCGCAATGGCGATGAGGCTAACGATCAGGATGATGTTATCGTTCACGTGATTCCTTTCCCGTCTTGCCCGGTCGCGGGCGCACTATGCCCTCATACGTGATCGATCATTCCAGTATTTCCATGAATCCACGCTGCCGCCGGTTCCCTGGTCTGACGGATGCGCGCGTTGCATGGAGAGCCCGTTCTGTGACAGAGCGTGTGTGGCGCATATACCTGTTTGATTAGTGTCCATCCAGAGAGAATAAAATTCACAGCAAGGACGCTATTAACGAAAAGTCGTTTAATTGTATTCGTTAAGAAATTCTTTGCGTACCTGGTGTCGTTGCGGCGAACACGGTGTTTATGGGTGAACACGTAATTAACAGAGTCTCTACGGCAACGCAAGTCAATCACGGCAAGACCAGGTCCAGATCAGTAGCGTCCGGGCTGATGCTACATCGGGTTCGGACGAGTCCGTGGATTTGTCTCAGTCGAATTGCCGGGATTTGCTACAATCGCTGCCCATGGATGTCTCCCGGATTATCGACCCGCTCAATGATGCCCAGCGTCAGGCCGTGTGCGCGTCGCCGGATCCGCTGCTGGTGCTGGCCGGCGCCGGCAGCGGCAAGACCCGTGTGCTGGTGCATCGCATTGCCTGGCTGATCGACGTCGAGGGTCTGTCCCCTTACTCCATACTTGCCGTGACCTTTACCAACAAGGCGGCCGGGGAGATGCGTGTACGCATCGAGCAGCTGATCGAATCCCCGGCATCCGGCATGTGGGTAGGTACCTTTCATGGCCTTGCGCATCGCCTGCTGCGGCGGCACTGGCAGGAGGCGGGGTTGCCGGAGGGGTTCCAGATTCTGGATGCGCAGGACCAGCAGCGCCTGATCCGTCGCGTCATCAAGACCATGGATCTGGACGAGACGAAATGGCCCCCGAAGCAACTGCAGTGGTTCATCAACAGCTGCAAGGATGAGGGACGCCGGCCGCAACACATCGAGCATCGTAACGACCCCTACCTGCATCAACAGGTGAAGGTGTACGAGGCCTATGAGGCGCTGTGCCGGCGCTCCGGCCTGGTGGATTTCGCCGAATTGCTGCTGCGCTCGCATGAACTGTGGCTGGAGCAACCCGGACTGCTCGAGCACTACCGCCAGCGCTTTCGGCATATCCTGGTCGACGAGTTTCAGGACACCAATGCGGTGCAATATGCCTGGCTGCGGATGCTCTCCGGCGTGTCCGGCTGCATTACCGTGGTCGGCGACGATGACCAGTCCATTTATGGCTGGCGCGGCGCGCGAGTGGAAAACATCCAGCGCTTCGAAAAGGAATTTTCCGGCACCCGCGTCTACCGGCTGGAACAGAATTACCGCTCCACCGGAACCATACTCAAGGCAGCCAATGCGGTGATCGCCAATAACGCAGCGCGCATGGGCAAGCAACTCTGGACGCAGGACCATGAGGGCGAACCGATCGAGCTGTATATGGCTTACAACGATCTCGACGAGGCGCGCTATGTGATCGAGCGCATCCAGTCCTGGGTGAACGAGGGACACCGGCGCGACGAGATCGCCGTGCTCTACCGCTCCAATGCCCAGTCGCGCCTGTTCGAGGAGCGCCTGATCCAGTACGGCATACCCTATCGGGTGTACGGCGGCCTGCGTTTCTTCGAGCGTGCCGAGATCAAGGATGCGCTGGCCTACCTGCGACTTGCCAGAAACCGCGACGACGATGCCTCGTTCGAACGCGTGGTAAACCACCCGCCGCGCGGCATCGGCGAACGCACCCTGGCGGTGGTTCGCCAGCATGCCCGTGATAACCGCTACTCCCTGTGGGAAGCGGCGTGCTTGGTGGCTGGCGGGACGCTGGTGCCGGCACGCGCCGGCAATGCCTTGCTGGCGTTTATCGGGTTGATCGAGGCGCTTGCGGACGGACTGGGATCATTGCCGCTCGGTGAGCAGGTGGAGCATATCCTGCAGCCCAGCGGACTGCTGGAATATTTTGCCAGGGAAAAGGGTGAAATCGGACAAGCCCGCATCGAGAACCTGCGCGAGCTGGTCAACGCGGCGCGTGAATACGAGGTGGACGGCGAGAGCGAACTCGATTCCTTGTCGGACTTCCTCGCGCACGCCGCGCTGGAGGCCGGCGAAGGCCAGGCCGACGCCTGGGAGGATTGCGTGCAGCTCATGACCTTGCATTCCGCCAAGGGGCTGGAGTTCCCGCTGATCTTTCTGTGCGGCATGGAGGAGGGACTGTTTCCGAACCAGCGGTCCATGGATGAGCCAGGTCGTCTGGAGGAGGAGCGACGGCTCTGCTATGTAGGCATTACCCGTGCCCGGCAGCAGGTGATTCTGACCTGCGCCGAACGTCGCCGCCTGTACGGTAACGAGACCTGCACCCTACCGTCACGTTTCATTCGCGAGATTCCCGCTTCCCTGCTGGTGGAGATACGGCCCCGTGTGGGTATCAGCCAGCCTGTACGCAGTGCTGTCGGCGACGGGGCGATACGCGCCGATGCGGCGCCGGCGGCATTGAAACTGGGCCAGCAGGTGCGCCACCGTAAATTCGGTGAGGGCGTGATCCTCAATTACGAGGGCCAGGGCGGCAACGCCCGCGTGCAGGTGAATTTCGCGCACGCCGGCACCAAATGGCTGGTGGTCTCCTACGCCAATCTGGAAAGCGTCGGCGCATAGAACTCCAGGTTATGATGAACCTGCTGCGAAAGCGCCACGACGGCGACCAACACCCGGACAGACTCCTGGTCGGCCACGCAGAACGCCATTCGTGACGCACCTCAAGCGAGCCCATTACCGTATCGGCCTCGCACTCGGCAGCGGGTCAGCGCGCGGCTGGTCACATATCGGCATCCTGCGCGCCCTGTCTGAAATCGGCATCGAACCGGATCTGGTTTGCGGCAGCTCGATTGGCGCCATCGTCGGCGCCTCCTATGCGTCCGGGAACCTGGACCGGCTGGAGGGCTGGGTAACTTCCCTGACGCGTACCGATGTCGCCCGTTTCCTCGATTTGAACCTGTCTCTGAACGGCTTTGTCGATGTCCCGCGCCTGCAATCCTTCTTCGGTGAATATGTGTGCCCAGAAGATGTCCGCATTGAAGACCTCGGGAGGATGTTCGCGACGGTATCGACTGACCTGGAATCCGGGAGGGAGATCTGGTTTACCGAGGGTTCGGTGCTTGATGCCGTGTGGGCATCGATATCACTGCCCGGGTTGTTTCCCCCGATCCGCAACCAGGGGAAATGGCTGGTTGACGGTGGGCTGGTTAATCCGGTGCCGGTGTCGGTCTGTCGGGCGCTGGGCGCGGATATCGTGATAGCGGTCAACTTGAACGGTGCGATTGCCGGCAAGCATTTTATAAATCAGGTCAAGGATGGTGAGGCAGTTGAAGTCCTGGCTGGCAGCCTGTTTTCGACGGTCAGGAAGACCGTGAAAAGCTACTCCACCTCGCTCTTCGGCAGCAGCGGAACGGATGATGCGGCACCCGGCCTGTTTGACGCCATCAGCGGATCCATCAATATCGTGCAGGACCGCATTACGCGCAGCCGAATGGCGGGAGACCCGCCCGATATGGTGCTGGCGCCAAGGTTGTCGTATATCGGCCTGATGGAGTTTTACCGTGCACGGGAAGCAATTCAGGAAGGCCGGGAATGCGTGCGGAGAATGCTTCCGGAGATCTGCCATCTGGTAACACCGGACTGACCCTGCCGTCCGCGCTCGCAGCGCCTGCGTCAGCCGTGTTGTGTGGCGGTGCCCAGCGTCGCCGGGGCGGGCTGAGCGAAACTCATCAGAATCTCGCGGGGGCGGCCAACATGATTGCCCTGGGCGCAGTCGACACCCATTTGTCTGAGTATCTGCAGGGTTTTCTCGTTTTCCACGCACTCCGCGATGGTCACCTTGCCCAGCGCATGGGCTACCTGGTTCATGGATTCAACCATGGCCTGGTCCACCGAGCTGTGCGCCATCCCCTTCACGAAACCGCCATCGATCTTGAGCTTGTCGACCGGCAGGTGTTTGAGGTAGGCGAATGAAGAGAACCCCGACCCGAAGTCATCCAGTGCGAACTGGCAGCCGATATCCTTCAGGGCGGTGATGAATTCTTCCGCAGCGACCAGATTCTCGATGGCCGCGGTCTCGGTGATCTCGAAGGTGACCCAGGTCGGATCGAGTCCGGTAGTCGAAAGCATTTCCTGGATCAGCGGCAGCAACGTGGCGTCTTCGAAGGCCTTGCCCGATAGGTTGATCGAAAAGCTGGTGCTCAGGCCCTTCTGATGCAGGTGGCTGAGTTGCCTGATGGCGCGCCGGACGATCCAGCGATCCACGCTGTGGATCAGGCCGAAGCGCTCCGCTGCCGGCATGAAGCCCCCGGGCAGGATAATCTGGCCGTCATCGCAGATCATGCGCACCAGCACTTCATAATCTTTCACTAGCCCGGTTTGTGTTGAAACAATGGGTTGGTACACCAGCTGGAAGCGGTCATGTTCGAGCATTTCCCGCACCCGCGCGGCCCAGCCCATATCGGCTGCCATGCCGGCCTTGTCTCTGTCGGCCGGGTTGAAAAGATTGGCGCGGTTGCGGCCCTGCTGCTTGGCGATGTTGCAGGCGAGGTCCGCGTGCGAGAGCACCTCCTCGGCCGATTTGACCTGGCAGTCGATCATCGCCACACCGATGCTGCAGGTGATGCTGAAGGACCTGCCGGCCTCGACGAACTTGAAGTCATCGCACAGCGCGCGGAAGTTTTCCGCGGCACTCAGCACATCGCGCTTGTCGATGTTGTAGAGCAGCAGGGTGAATTCGTCACCGCCGAAGCGCGCCAGCAGGTCGCCGTCCCGGACATGCGAGGAGAGCAGGGCGGCCACATCGACCAGCAGGCGATCGCCGGCGGCATGACCCAGCGTATCGTTGATGTACTTGAACTGGTCGAGATCGAAATAAAACAGCGCACAGTCCGAATCGTTGCGCGCCACACGTGCCACGGTGCGTTCCAGTTCCTGCTGGAAATAGTTCCGGTTGAACAGCCCGGTCAGCGAGTCATGTTCAGCGTGGTAGGAAAGCTGGTGCTGGAAGGCTTTCTGCTCGGTAACGTCACGCGCCGTGCCGCTGATCTGAATGACCCTGCCGTCAGCATTCTTGTGGCTCTTGGCGCTGAAGCTGAGGAAATGGGGCTTGCCTTCGGCATCCAGATGCACGGTTTCGAACTTGACGCGATCCCTGCCCTGACGCAGCTCGTCGATGGATTCCTGGTCGACGGGTGGATGATCGGGCGACCGGAATTCATGGAAGGGGCGCTGCAGCATGTCTTCAGGCTCGAAGCCGTAGATGGTCAGGCAGGCGCGATTGACGTAGGTCAGTTCGCCCGCGGCATCCATTGTCCAGACCAGGTCATGTGCGGTTTCCACCAGGTCCCGATAGCGGTTCTCGGCGTCGCGCAGTTGCGCTTCCGTGGCCTTGCGGCGCGTGATGTCGGCGACCAGGCAGGTATACAGGCACTGACCGTTGATGTGCATGGGGCTGATGCGCGCTGACATCTGCATGGCGGCGCCGTTGCGGTGATATCCCTGGACTTCGCTCTCCACGTCTAACTGGCGCAGCCCGTTTTCATCGTCGACCAGCTCCGGCAGCAACCATTTGAACGGGCGGTGGCATATTTCGGTTGCCAGGTAGCCGAAGAGTTTTTCCGCTGCGGGGTTGAAGGTTTCAACCAGGCCCTTGCTGTTTATCACGATGATCCCTTCGGCGGCAGTCTCCACCACAGCGCGCATGTGGGTTTCCTGTTCGCCGAGGCGACGAAACAGTTTGCCGAGGGTTTGGGTTATGAAACCGATTTCATCCGTAGACTGGGGGCTCAGGCGCGCCAGGTCGGCGTGCATCGAGGCGCCGCTGCGCTGGAAGATATCCTGAACCGGAGCCAGCGCCCGGGTGACGCTGCGTATGGAAACCAGGGTGAACATGCCGGTAAACATGACCAGGGTCAGCCAGATGGCCAGATCACCGACCCTGATGGCGCCGTTCTGTTGCCAGTGATAGTTGATCAGCACCGAGTACGACAGTAACGGCACAATCCCGCCGAGTAACATGATCTTTGACTTCAGGCTGACCTGGATTTTCTGCAGACTGAGTTGCCCGGCCAGTTTCCCCAGCAGGTCAAGTGCCAGCTGATAGGTGGGCAGGCCAACCAGCAGCGCAACTGAAAGCTGCAGCAGCAGCAGCTGCAGGAATCGGCCCGGAGAGGAGGCTATCGGCAACTCCGCGGCGATGAAAAGCAGCACCGGCATTGTCAGGGCATAGAGCAGGAAGAAGGCCCAGTAATCACGGCTGAACCCCGCCAGGCGACGCTGCTGAGGAGCCGTCAGGCAAGTCGCTGGCGTTCGCCCGGACCAGTCGCTCAAGGGGCTAAAATAGTGATAAAAATAGGTGAAAGCCCAGAGCATGGTAGTGGTCATGAAAACCGCGATGAGACTCAGGGTGCGCAGACTCTGTAGTTCAGACGCACCGATCAGCCCGAACAGCAGGGCGCTGGCCAGGCCCGCCAGCGGAGCGAGCAGGAGACCGGTAAGGATGAGGGCAGTGAAGCGTGCGCGAATGCTTTTGAGCTCACTCAACATGATTCTGTCCTCGGTCTCCCCACTCGTCGGCATCGTTGTCGTGCCTGTTAGCCACGCTAGCGCTGAAAATTATTTATTTATAATTTAGTACACTACCATTGATACTGTATGCGTTCGCTGAATACTATTGCATAACACCTCGTTATTACAAGAGTACCAATCGAATTATTTGTGGTGTTTGCGCGACATTCAGATGGTGGATCACAACGCGCGGAGCTTGTGGCATGCGGTCGATCACCAAGCGGCCATGCCCCGCGAATTCCGGGGTGGCAGGTCCCGCGTAACGTGCGCGGCGGCTTGATTGTTGGCGGTTACCGGAAGGCGTAGCCGAAGCTGAGGAAATGCATCTTCAGGCCGTCGTTGGGCTGTTTGATGCCGCCATTGGTGAGGTACTGGTACCGATAGATCAGTTCGTAGTTGCCTTTTTCACCAAAACCGAGGCCCACCCCGACTTGCGGACCGAACTGTAGTCTCGTGGCCAGATCCCGTTTGCCGAGTTCCGTGTCGCTGAGCAGATGTCCGCCGAGACCGATTTGAGAAAACGGCGTAACACCGCTGGATAATTGCGCATCGCGTTGCAATCGAAGGAACGGCGTGAGGCTGAGATCTGTCAGGCTGGTGTCCTGATTGATGTCGGATTTCAAATAGGCGAGTGACGCATCCCAGAATCCGCCGACGAACCAGGCACCGTCGTTGAACCAGGTCCGGTTCCATGTGTTCTGAATGCCAAACTGGATGGCATTGGTCTTGTTGGTATCGTTGTCCTTGCCAACCGACACGGTAATCGAGTCTACCCAGCGGCTCTCTGCCCCATGGACGAGCGTGAGAGGCGCCAGCAGCAGAGTCGGGATTAACAAGATACGCGTGAACATCGTCATTGGGTGCCTCGTTTGCATTACTGCCACAGCATACACGGCGGGTGACCATTGTATAGCGACACCGCGGGGCTGTCAGTGACTCTCTCCTACGGGATGTGGCGAACAGGCGGTGCAATGGTCGGGGAAGTTTGGAAAATGTCCCCGATACTACTACCAGCGGTAGATTATCCAGCGTGGCACCAGCAAATTCGGCTCCAGATTGGAGTAACGCGATTCAAGCGATCCATCGCCATCCTGGTCAACCAGGTAGTAGGGATAACCGATGCGTGGCACGATCTTGACCATGTATAGCTGGTTGTTGACCCGGTATTCATAAATGATGTCCTCGCCTCGCTTGGTTATTTTCACCTCGGGCTGAAGCTCCTCATCCCCGCTGAGTCCGGAGGGAGGCGGGGGTGAAATATCGGGCAGTGGCATTGGCGGTGGCGGCGGGGCATCCGCGTCGGGCGCCGGCGGGTATTCGGCGCGTACCGCCAGGCAGGAGAGCATCAACAAGGTCAGCAGCACAAGTCTGGTCATGATTTTCATTCCGATTCTCCGGACGGCGATCCGTCCGGCATGGCTCACATTTTTCTTCCAATAGATTCCCCAGCTACTGACGAGGATAGCATTCACCAGAGCCCCACACCTATCCGATAGCAGAAGCCGCGCGGGAATTATCTACCTGGCTGCCTGTATGACCACGAAGACCCTGCTCCGAAACCGGCACGGATGCCCTCGTCACAGCGTCTGTTTCACCTCGTTCCGACCGGCTGTTTACACACTGGCCGTATCGGGGTTACAGCAGCCGCCTCTCTTAATGCGCTGATTATTCGTTAAAAAAATGATATGAGAGGCGTTGATGGTACCATGTTCGTGCATTCTGACATGATTACCGGCGACAATGCACGGCCGACCTGACGAGCCATTTCCGAATGAACTATACAACTGCCGCACCCTTTGTTCTGGTCGATGCATCATCTTACCTGTACCGGGCCTTTCACGCCCTGCCACCGTTGACCACCTCACATGGCGAGCCGACCGGCGCGGTTTATGGCGTCATCAATATGCTGCGCAGCCTGCAGACAGAATACCGGCCACGCTACCTCGCGGTGGTTTTCGATGCCCGCGGCAAGACCTTCAGGGATGACCTGTTCGCGGAATACAAGGCTAACCGCCCACCGATGCCTGATGAACTGGCCGCGCAGGTCGAACCGCTGCATGCCCTGGTACAGGCGCTCGGCCTGCCGCTGCTGCAGGTGCCGGGCGTGGAAGCGGATGATGTCATCGGCACGCTGGCCCGACAGGCCGCCACCGAGGGCATTGAGACGCTGATCTCGACCGGAGACAAGGACATGGCGCAGCTGGTGGGCCCGCATGTCACCCTGGTCAACACCATGTCGCGCAGCGTGCTCGACCGCGATGCGGTCCTCGAGAAATTCGGCGTGCCCCCGGAGCGCATCGTGGAGTTGCTGGCGCTCATGGGAGACAGTTCGGACAACATTCCGGGCATCCCCAAGGTCGGGCCGAAGACCGCCGCCAGGTGGCTTAACGAATATGGTTCCCTGGACGAGTTGCTGGCTCGGGCCGACGACATCAAGGGCAAGGTTGGGGAGAGCCTGCGCGCCAATCTCGAAACTCTGGCCCTGTCGCGCCAGCTGGCGACCATCCACTGCGATGTCGAGCTGGACGTCGGACCGCGGGATCTGCAGCCTGGAGAGGCGGATGCCGGGCAGCTGCGGAACTGGTATACACGGCTGGAATTCTCGCGCTGGCTGGCGGAACTGGATGCCCACCGCCCGACCGGGACGGCCCCTGTGGATGCCGCGCCTTCCGCACCGGCGGATTACACCACGATCGTTACGCAAGCGCAGCTTGACGCGTGGCTGTCGCGGCTGCAGGCGGCGGAACTCTTCGCATTCGATACCGAAACCACCAGCCTCAACTACAGGGCCGCCCGCATTGTCGGCGTGTCGTTCGCAGTCACGGCGGGAGAGGCCGCCTATGTGCCGCTTGCGCACGATTATCCAGGCGCCCCGGAGCAACTGGATTGCAATTCTGTGCTCGCGCGACTGCGCCCGCTGCTGGAAGATCCGCACTGCTACAAGGTCGGGCATCACATCAAGTATGACCGCAACGTACTGGCCAACCACGGCATTATCCTGGACGGCATCCGCTTCGACACCATGCTGGAGTCCTACGTGCTCGACAGTACGGCTATCCGCCATGACATGGATTCGGTGGCGCTGAAATACCTCGGCCACACCAACATCAGCTATGAGGATGTGGCCGGCAAGGGTGCAAACCAGCTGGATTTCAACCAGGTGCCGCTCGAGCAGGCCGCCCCGTATGCCGCGGAGGACGCGGACATTACCCTGCGCCTGCACGAGACCATGTGGCCGATACTCGCGGAGTCGCCGGCGCTCGAGACAATCTATTGCGAGATCGAGTTGCCGCTGGTGACGGTGCTCTCCGATATGGAGCAGGCCGGGGTGGCCATCGACACCGCCATGCTGGCCCGGCAAAGCGCGGAGCTGGCCCGGGGCATCGCCGCCATCGAACTGGAGGCCCACCGTGAAGCCGGACAGCCGTTCAACCTGGGTTCGCCCAGGCAGATTCAGGAAATCCTGTATGACAAGCTGCGCCTGCCGGTGCTCGCAAAAACACCGAAAGGCGCACCCTCGACGGCGGAGGCGGTGCTTCAGGAGCTGGCGCTCGATTACCCGCTGCCGCGCCTGATCCTGGAGTATCGCTCACTCAGCAAGCTGAAATCGACCTATACGGACCGGCTGCCGGAACAGATCGACCCCCGCAGCGGACGTGTCCACACCTCCTACCATCAGGCGGTCGCCACCACCGGGCGGTTGTCATCATCCGATCCCAACCTGCAGAATATTCCGGTACGCACCGAGGCGGGGCGGCGGATCCGCCAAGCCTTCATCGCCCGTCCGGGTTACGTCTTGCTTGCGGCCGATTACTCACAGATCGAATTGCGCATCATGGCCCACCTGTCAGAGGATGAGGGTCTGCTGCAGGCCTTTGCCGCCGGCGCGGACATACATCGCGCCACCGCCGCCGAGGTGTTCGGTGTAGCGCCGGAGGCGGTTACTTCCGACCAGCGACGTTCCGCCAAGGCCATCAACTTCGGCCTGATCTACGGTATGTCCGCTTTCGGCCTGGCGCGGCAGCTGGGTATCGCCCGGGGTGCGGCCCAGGAATACATCGATCTGTATTTCACCCGATACCCGGGCGTCATGGCCTATATGGAGGCGACCCGCCGCCAGGCACGCGAGCAGGGGTATGTCGAAACGGTTTTCGGGCGGCGTCTGTATCTTCCCGATATCAAGGCCGGGAATGCGCAGCGCCGAGCGGCGGCGGAGCGCACCGCGATCAACGCACCCATGCAGGGAACCGCGGCGGATATCATCAAGCGCGCCATGATCCGGCTGCATGGATGGATCAAGGGACAGCACGATCTGGATATCACCATGATCATGCAGGTGCATGATGAACTCGTCTTCGAGGTGGCGGAGTCACAGATCGAGGAAGCGGGAACGCGGGTCAGGGATTCCATGGTCGAGGCGGCTGATCTCAGGGTACCGCTGGTGGTGGATATCGGTGTCGGCAGAAACTGGGACGAAGCCCACTGAACAACAGCACACTGCGGGCGGTATTCAGTGGAAATGCGACCGCAATAACGAGCACGATGGTTGGAATGAACGAAAATCCACGAAAATCAACCTTAGTATGACTACATAAATATACGTAAGATATTGTTATTAACAATATTATATATTACGTATTCTTTATATATAGTGAATCATTGAGATTTACAGTATTCCTTAGTTAACGGCCGGCGTCGGGTAGGGAGGTTGGATGTATGTTCATCGGGGCAAACCACTCATTACCGGGTTGTTATGACATCAGTGCGATTTTGCATTCACTGCGAACTTTTTCCGGATGCCCCGGTCTCAGTTAACGAGCACGATGGTGCTCGCCCGCTTCCCTCCCTGAGCGGGTATTACTCCTACCCGGTAACACTACCGGGTTTATTGAACACCCCGGCTACTCCCCCTTGCCGGGGTTCTTTTTTTGCGTGATGCAAACATAAGCCGAGGTGAGATGCTGCGGTATACCATTCAGGGATTCTCGGAGGGGAAATCCAGCCAGTGGTCCAGGATCACGCGCGCCTCGTCGGTTCCAGCCGGAGTCAGCGCCGAAAAAAGTTGCACGGTGGCCGTTGGATGCAAATCAGCGAGCTGCCTGCGTACCTCAAGCAGTACCGCCCTGGCAGGATCGCGCTTGAGTTTGTCGGCTTTGGTGAGTAAGACATGGAGAGACAAATCGGCGCTATGGCACCAGGCGAGTACCTGTTGGTCGAAGTCCTTCAGCGGATGGCGGATATCCATCAGCAGAATGACGCCCCTGAGGGACTGCCGTGTTTCCAGGTATTGCCCGATAGCGCGCTGCCAGCGTGCCTTGATTTCCTTTGGCACCCTGGCATAACCATAGCCTGGCAGATCGACCAGACGGCGATGGTCATCCACGCGGAAGAAGTTGATGTGCTGCGTGCGCCCCGGGGTCTTGCCGGTACGCGCCAGGGCCTTCTGATTGACGATGACGTTCAGCGCACTGGACTTGCCGGAATTGGAACGGCCGGCGAAGGCGACCTCCATCCCGATATCCGGCGGCGCCTGTCGGGTGTTCGGGGCGCCGAGCTGAAAGGAGGTGCGCTGATAATGATTTTTTATCATGCCGAGATAACCAGGCTTGCGTGGTAATTTAATGACTGCATTAGACGTGAGATCCGACGCAATGAAAACCCGTATCCGTCGAGTTGCCGAGGGCAATGCCGGTCTTCCGTAGTTGACCCTCCGCCATTTGGCTGGTATACAAGGGACCCATTTTTTGCCGTCCTGTTGGCGGGTCATGTGCCAGCCACAGTCAGTATATTCAACCCGCCATGAACCCGCGTCGATGCGGAGACAGGAGTAGGTCTGATATGAAGAACTGGATTGTTGTAACACTTGGATTATTAACGATATGCTTATCGTACGGCACGTCCCGGGCAGCGGGTGACCCGGCGGCCGGGAAGGAAAAATCCGCCAGTTGTGCGGCCTGTCATGGCGCTGACGGCAACAGCGTCAATCCCGAGTGGCCGAAGTTGGCAGGCCAGCATCAAGGCTATCTCGTCAAGCAGCTGACCTATTTCAAGGACGGCGAGCGCGTCAATGAAACCATGAAAGGCATGGCTTCGAATCTCACCGAACAGGATCGCGAAGATCTCGCGGCCTACTATTCCAGCCAGAAGGTGAAAATCGGCGCCGCGGACCCTTCACTGGTGGAATTTGGACAGAAAATCTACCGCAGCGGTAATGCCTCCAGTGGCGTGGCGCCCTGCATGGGTTGTCACGGTCCGAACGGGGCAGGGAATCCTGCCTCCAATTACCCGGCATTGCGTGGCCAGAATGCCCAGTACGTCGAAAATCAGCTGCGCGGTTTCGCCAGCGGGCAGCGTCATAATGAAAATGCCAAGAAGATGATGCAGATTCTGGCATCGAGGATGACGGATCGCGAAATTCGCGCCGTCGCCTCCTATATCCAGGGACTGCACTAGGCCGTGTATTTCCCGGCCCGCCCGTACGGGGCTGGCCTGTTTCATCCCATGAAGCCCGGTTCAGACGAACCTGTCGAAGCGCAAACTCTTTGTTACCCAAAGAGCTTGTCAGCGCGTTACTATGTTTGCACTATGGCGGAATTCCCTTATGAATCCGGCCTGGACCAGTCGAACTCATCATTCCGGAGTTGCCAATGAAGATCACGACCAGATGGCTGTCTGCTTTTCTCCTCCCCTTCGTTATTTCAACTGCCTGGGCAGCGGCGGATTACGCGGAAGGCGTGCAATACACACGACTCGCCTCACCGCAGCCAACTTCCGCTCCCGGCAAGATCGAGGTAGTGGAGATGTTCTCGTATGCGTGTCCACACTGTTTTCATATGGAACCGGAACTCGAAGCGTGGTTGAAAGCCAAACCCGATGATGTCGTCTTTGTTCGCCTGCCGGTGGTATTCAGGCCGGACTGGGAACTGCTGGCAAAGGCTTATTTCACCGCAGAGATACTCGGCGTGCTGGACAAGACGCACGAGGCGCTGTTTGAGGCCATTCATGTCAAAAATGAGAAATTCGTGGATGAGGCTGCGATACAGGCTTTTTTCGCCAGCCAGGGCGTGTCCGCGGATGACTTCAAAAAGACCTTCGATTCCTTTGCCGTCGCCGTGAAGGTCAACAATGCGAAGCTGATGACCCGTCGCTATGCCATCACCGGTGTCCCGACGCTCATCGTGAACGGCAAGTTCAGCACCAGCGCTTCCCTGGTAGGCGCCAACGAAAAAGACCTCAGCGTTAAAGAGCTCAACGAAACAACGCTCAAGGTGGTCGATTATCTCGTGGAACAGGAACGCGAGGCCGGCAAACCGTCTTCAGGCGCTGCGAAAACACCTTGAACCGAATCGACTGACAAGCTGTGCTTTCCTGCCTGAAGTAACCCGCCAGCATCCGCTTCGTCATGAAGGCCGCTGAACTGTTCGTGCGCTGCCTGGAGAACGAGGGTGTGGAATATGTCTTCGGTATTCCCGGAGAGGAAAACCTGGATGTCATGGATGCCTTTCTGGATTCCTCCATCCGCTTCGTCACCACCCGCCATGAACAGGGCGCGGCGTTCATGGCGGATGTCTACGGCCGCCTGACCGGTCGCGCCGGCGTTTGTCTGTCCACGCTGGGGCCGGGTGCCACCAACCTGATGACCGGCGTGGCCGATGCCAATCTCGATCATGCGCCGCTGGTGGCGATCGCCGGTCAGGCCGGGACCACGCGTCTGCACAAGGAATCCCACCAGGTTCTGGATCTGGAGAAGCTGTTCCACTCGGTCACCAAATACTCGGCCAGTCTGCTGGAACCCGAAATCATCCCGGAAGTGGTGCGCAAGGCGTTCAAGCTGGCGCAATCGGAGAAGACCGGCGCCACGTTCATCGAATTTCCGGAAAATATCGCGGAGATGGAGGTCGAGCAGGACATGCTGCCGGTGATCCGGCCGCTCGACCCCGAACCTCCGGCGGAAAATGTCGATCAGGCCGCTCGACTGATCAGCGAGGCGCGTTATCCGATCATCCTGGCAGGCAACGGAGTGGTACGCGCCCAGGCATGGCGGCAACTGGCAGATTTTGCCGGCAAGCTGAATATCCCGGTGGCCAATACCTTCATGGCTAAGGGCGTGATTCCCTTCAGGCATCCCTCTGCCCTCGGCAGCGCCGGTCTGCAGGCCAATGATTATGTGAGCTGCGGGTTCAACCGCGCGGACGTGATCATCTGCGTGGGTTACGACCTGGTCGAATACCACCCCTACCTGTGGCATCCGACACGCGACCGCATCATTATCCATATCGACCGCTC
Source organism: uncultured Gammaproteobacteria bacterium (assembly GCA_963763115.1). Taxonomy (GTDB): domain Bacteria; phylum Pseudomonadota; class Gammaproteobacteria; order UBA9214; family UBA9214; genus CAVQCA01. Next base: position 28,296 of record CAVXNM010000038.1, on the reverse strand, counting down.
GCCGGCCGAAGTCGATGCCTTCTACCCGGTAAAGGTGGCCGTCACCGGGGATTTAAAGCACGCCCTCGTGCGCATCGCCGATCTCGTCAAGCCGCACCAGGGTCACCACATGCGCCCCCTCCGCAATGCGCTGATCGAGGAAATGAAGCAGCATCGCGACGACACGGAATATCCGGTCAAACCCCAGAAGATCATCTGGGACCTGCGCACGGTGCTGGATCTCGAGGACATCGTCATCTGTGACGTGGGCGCGCACAAAATGTGGATGGCGCGCATGTTTCGCTGTGAATATCCGAATACCTGCCTGATTTCAAACGGTTTCGCCAGCATGGGGATCGCCGTGCCCGGTGCAATTGCCGCACGGCTGGTGTATCCGGAACGCCGTATCGTCGCCGTCACCGGGGATGCCGGCTTCATGATGAACTCCCAGGAGATCGAGACGGCGATGCGCTGCAAGCTGCCGATCGCTATACTGATCTGGAACGACAGCAGCTACGGACTGATCGAGTGGAAACAGCTCAATTATTTCGGCCGCCCCTCACATGTGCATTTCACCAACCCCGACTTCGTGAAATATGCCGAATCATTCGGCTGCAGGGGTTACCGTGTTGAGCGCACGCAGGACCTGCAGGACATACTGAGGGAGGCACTCGCCAGCGACACGGTAAGCATCATCGACTGCCCTGTCGATTACCGGGAGAACATCAAATTTACGGAGCAAATGGGCAAACTGGTATGTCCGATCTAGCCACAGTGGCGCTGCAGCACAAGTCGGGTAACGACGTTATCGACAGCGCCGGCCAGCGCATTCGCCTGCTGAGCTACAACATCCAGACCGGCATACGCACGACGCGCTACAGCCACTACGTCACGCACAGCTGGAAACATGTTCTGCCGCATGCCCAGCGATTCAGTAACCTGGACCGGGTTGCCAGCCAGATCAGGGATTTTGATATCGTCGGACTGCAGGAGGTCGATGCCGGCAGCCTGCGCAGCGGCTATGTCAATCTGACCCAGTACCTGGGGGAGAAAGCGCAGTTCCCGTTCTGGTATGACCAGACCAACCGTCATCTGGGGCGCTTCGCCCGGCACAGCACCGGACTGCTGAGCCGTTTCAACCCCTCCGAGATCAGCGAACACCGCCTGCCGGGGCGGATACCCGGACGTGGCGCTCTGCTGATCCGCTACGGTACCCGGCAGGAATCCCTCGTGGTGCTGATCCTGCACCTGGCGCTGGGGCGGCGTGCGCGCCTGCGCCAGCTCGGCTATATCAGTGAGCTCGTCAATGAATACCGCCACGTGATCCTGATGGGCGACCTGAACTGCCGCTCGCAGAGTGCGGAGATGAATTTTCTGATCAACCGTACCATGATGCAGGAACCCTTTCATGGCCTGCATACCTTCCCGAGCTGGTGCCCGCAGCGCAACATTGATCATATCCTGGTGACGCCGACCCTCCAGGTCGATCGCATCAAGGTGCTGAACTTCTCGCTCTCCGATCACCTGCCGGTATCGATGGATATCACACTGCCGGAATCCATCCGCCTCAGCGTCTGATCGCCGGTTTATTTGGTTACCACGAGTACCCCTGAAACTCAGCAATCAGGTGCATGCAGAAATATTGGCGGATGCGGGGCCTTCAAAACAGGGACACGCTGTGAATACAGCACTGTAAGCTCGACGACAGCATGGCCCAGACCAGCCTCTCGACCGGTTCCCGGTCTTACCTTCTCCCTGCTGTCGAGGGTCCCTGTTTCGTTGCCCCACACCCGCTGACCCGGATGACGCCCTTATCCGCCGTGGCAGCGTTTCAGGGGTAATCGGTTAGCCTTTTTAAGCCAGGATTAATCCCGGCATCCTATGCTGTTCCCCTGACCATCGATTGAGGAGCAAGACTATGGAACAGGGTGAAGTCAGGGTCTGGGACCCCTTCGTGCGAATTTTTCACTGGCTGCTGGTCCTGCTGTTTACGCTGGCCTATGTCACCGGCGAGGATCTGTTGAATCTGCATGTTTATGCCGGTTACGCCGTGTTCGGTCTGGTGGTGTTGCGCGTGCTGTGGGGCGTCGTGGGTACCCCGCATGCCCGTTTCAGTGATTTTGTGTATCGTCCGTCCCGGGTGATTGCGTTCGTGAAGGATACGCTGGCCCTGCGTGCCCGGCGCTATCTCGGTCATAATCCGGCAGGCGGTGCCATGATCCTGCTCATGCTGGTCAGCCTGTTGCTGGTATCCGTGTCCGGCTTTGCGGTCTACGGTATGGAGAAGGGGGCTGGGCCGCTCGCCATGCTGGGCGGATCGAGCGAATTCCTGGAGGATATACTCGAGGAAGTGCATGAATTTTTCGCCAATTTCATGGTGCTGCTGGTGGTGGTCCATATCGCCGGCGTCGTTGCGGAAAGCCTGACCCATCGGGAGAACCTGGTGAAGGCCATGCTGACCGGCCGCAAGCGCGCCCGGGATGATGAGTGAGGAGCGCACCATGAACAGCAAGGCAGCCATCTTCACCGCCATCGCCGTCCTGGGAACCGCCGGGCTGTTGTGGGTCGGCTATCAGGGCATGGATAGACAGCAGCGGGGACACGAGGAAGACAACGAGACTGAGCAGGTCGGGGAACAGCCGGGGATTCGCGAACACGACGCGGTTCGTGCCATCAAGCAGCGCGGTGATATTCTCTCACTCGACAAAATTCTCCAGGACGCGCGCGGGCAGCCTGCCGGTCGCGTGCTGGAGAGCGAACTGGAGCAGAAAGACGGGCGCTACGTTTACGAGGTGGAACTGGTGGATGATCAGGGATGGGTACGGGTGATGAAGTTTGATGCCAGGAGCGGCGAGGTACTGAGAGAAAAGCGGGGTGATTGATTTGCGACTGCTGCTGGCAGAGGATGACCCCGAACTCAGTGCCCGCCTGGGACGATACCTCGGCAGACAGGGGTTTGCGGTCGACAGATGCGCCGATGGCGTGGACACGGAATTCAGCGGCCGCGAGACCGCCTATGACGTGATCGTGCTCGATCTCGGTCTGCCCAAACGCCCGGGTCTCAAGGTGCTGGCCAACTGGCGCAAGGCCGGGGTGAAGACACCGGTACTCATCCTCACGGCGCGCGATACCTGGCAGGAGAAGGTGCAGGGCCTGCAGCAGGGCGCGGACGATTACCTCACCAAACCCTTTCGGGAAGAGGAACTGCTGGCGCGATTGCAGGCCCTGATACGCCGCAATACGCAGACCGTCGGTGAGACGCTAAGCATCAACGACTGGGTGCTGGACGAGGCCACCCAGTCGGTCAGCCGGCAGGGCGAGCGATGGGAACTGACCGGGATCGAGTTTCGTCTGCTGCGCTATTTCATGCTGCATCCGGGCCGTATCCTGTCGAAGTCGCGTCTCACCGAGCATGTCTACGAACAGGATGCCGACAAGGACAGCAACGTCATCGAAGTCTATGTCAATCGCCTGCGGCAGAAGCTGGGCAACGAGGTCATCACCACCAAACGCGGGCAGGGCTACGTGTTCGGCAAGCTGCCGTGAACTCGTTGCGTTCCCGCCTGGGTGTCGGGCTGGTCGCGAGCCTGGTCGTGTTGATCGCACTGCTGTGGCTCATGGTCGGGCAGTCGGTGGAGGTTCTGCTGGAACAGCAGATGGCCTCCCGACTGGCCCACGACGGGGAAGCTCTCCTTGGCGGCATGCGCATCGAAGCCGATGGCCGGGTGCAGCTGCAGGAGCGGCGCATCCCGGGCATCTACCAACAGCCGTACTCGGGACATTATTTCCAGGTCGAGGCCGGCGGTCAGGCCACGCGTTCACGTTCACTGTGGGATGTGATGCTGCCGGTGCCCGACGTGGCGGTGGGTGAAACGCGGATTGGCTATGTCACCGGACCGCAGCAGCAGCCGCTGCTGCTCTGGGCGCGCGGCTATCAAAAACAGGACAGGGTAGTGCGCATCGCCGTCGCCGAGGACCTGCTGGCGCTGAATGAAGGCATCGCGAAGTTTCGCTGGCAGCTGGCCGCCTGGTCGCTCGCGATGGTTCTGATACTCCTGCTTATCCAGCAGTACATCGTGATCCGCTCGCTGCGACCGGTCTCGACCGCCGCCGCCGATATCGAACGCCTGGAACACGGCGAGATCAGCACCCTGCCCGAGCAGGTTCCGAAGGAAGTGCGCCCGCTGGTGCACGCCATCAACAGGCTGCTCGATCGCCAGCGTCAGCGCCTGCATCGTTCCCGGGAGGCGCTCGGCAACCTGGCGCATACGATCAAGACACCACTGACGCTGCTGCAGCAACTGGCCCGGGAAAAGGTGGCAGGGGCCGATTCCGACACCTATGAACAACTGGAACACTACAGCCGGCAGATCGACGAGCGGGTGAACCAGTCGCTGCGTCGCGCGCGCCTGGCCGGTGACGGCCTCGGTGCCGGCCGCTTCGACCTGCAGCAGGATCTGCCGGTGCTGGCCGACACCCTGAAACGTCTGCACCGGGAGCGCAGCATCACCCTGCGCACGCAGGTCAATGGCATCACGCAGCTGCCGCTCGAACAACAGGACGGCATGGAGTTGCTGGGCAATCTGCTGGACAACGCCTGGAAGTGGGCCGCATCCACCGTGAGTCTCACGCTCAGCGGGCCGGAGCCGCTCACGCTCATCGTCGAGGACGACGGGCCAGGGGTCGCTGCGGCGGTACTGCAATCGCTGGCGCAGCGCGGTGTGCGCCAGGATGAGAATCTGCCGGGCCACGGCATCGGTCTGTCGATCGTGCGGACCCTGGTGGATGAAATCGGCGGCGAGATAGCCTTCTCCGCCTCGGAGTCGCTTGGCGGACTGCAGGTGAAAATTCATTTCGCCCGGCGCCCATAAAAAAGCCGGGAGGCTTGCGCCCGCCCGGCAAGGGGGGATGATGCAATCGGTTGCGTAGGACTATCTTCGACCGCCCCCCTCGGCCTGACCCATTCCCGAGCCGTCGCGTTCGCCACGGGGCGGTTCATCTTGACGGTAATACCTCAAGGGTTTGGCTGTTGATCGGCGAGTCTGGAATCAGGATAGTCCGCGGAGCTTAACTGGAGCTTAATTTACCCTCCGGCTGTATGGGTGTGTCGCGATCGCTGTAGAACGACATCGCCCGGCGACCGGGAGGGCGCCGGGAGCCCGCACGAGGTCAGTCGCGCAGATGGATTTCCGTCACCCAGGCGAAGGTGTGCAAGCGCGAGTGACGGTGAAAACCCCCGCGCCTGATCCAGTGCTCGATGCTGGCAGGCTCGTGCACGTAGGGTCGAAAGGCAGCCGACGAGCCGCACAGCAGGGTGGCCATCAGCACGACCCCGGCGCGGGTTGCAGCGCGGTCACGCGGGCAGGTGAGCGCCTGCACCCGCTGCGTCCTGTCCAGGGCCGCCGCCAGCAGTCGCTCGGCATCGGGGTAGCAGCAGACCACTTTGTCCAGGACGACAATATCCACCGGCGCAATCTCGTCGGCCATGTCGACGAAATCTCCCTGCCGGTAGTCGGTGCGCGCGGCCAGCCCGGCGTGCTGCGCCTCATGGCGCGACTCCTCGAGCAGGCGCGCGGACAGATCGACGCCGACGCCATGGTGCGCGCACGCCTGCAACAGCGCACGCTGAAGATGGCCGGTGCCGCAGCCGATTTCGAGCAGGGTCATCCCTTCAAGTCCGGCGTGACGGATGCCATCGATCAGCTGCCGCTGGGATTTCTCGAAGCCGAACAGGCAAAATCGCCAGCGGTACAGGCGTGTCAACCGCGAGAAGAAACGGCTGGTGTCAGTGCAGGGAATCGAACAGCAGCTCATCGGGTATGGTTTCGGCGGTTATAACGGTTTCCAAATGCTCTGGCAGTGCCGGAGCTGAACATCAGTCTAGTCAGATCCTCACCGGTGAGGAACTGTTGCGTTTCCCTCGGAATGTCATGTTACCTGACTGCACCGAACGCTGGTGTATGCATCATGCTCCGTTTGCCAGGCCGCGACGTTTCCACAGCAGGAACACGGCCGGGATTACCATCAGCGTGAGCAGCGTGGCGCTGACCATGCCACCGACCATGGGGGCGGCGATGCGGCGCATGACTTCGGATCCGGTGCCGCCCCCCAGCATGATGGGCAGCAGGCCGGCGATGATGGCGGCCACGGTCATCATGACAGGGCGCACGCGCCGCAGGGCGCCGTCGACGACGGCGCTGCGGATATCATCTGCAGTCAGCGGGCGCTGTTCACTGATTGCCGCTTCACGCTGTTGCTGCAGCGACTGGTTCAGATACACCAGCATGACGACGCCGATCTCCACCGCCACGCCCGCCAGTGCGATGAACCCGACGCCGACCGCAATCGACAGGTTATAGCCCAGTAAATACAGCAGCCAGAAACCGCCCGTCAGCGCCAGGGGCAGGGTGCCCATGATGATGAGCACATCGCCGAACCTGCGGAAGTTGAGATACAGCAGCAGCACGATGATGGCCAGCGTGAACGGCAGTACGCTCGACAGCCGCTCACGGGCGCGGACCAGGTATTCGTACTGTCCGGACCAGGCCAGCGAATAACCGGGAGGCAGTTTCACACGCTCGTTCACGGCCCGCTGCGCTTCGGCCACATAGGAACCCAGATCGCGACCCTCGATGTCCACGTAGATCCAGCCGTTGAGGCGGGCGTTTTCGGTCTTGATCATGCCGGGACCGTCATCGATGCGGATCTCGGCCACCTCCGCCAGCGGCACGCGTGCGCCGCCGGGCGTGACGATGGGCAGGTCGCGCAGTTTCTCCAGCGAATCGCGCACGTCGCGCGGGTAGCGGATGTTGATCGGGTAACGCTCCAGGCCCTCCACCGTCTCCGCCACCCGCATGCCGCCCAGCGCCGTGCGCACCACCTCCTGGACGTCGGCGATGTTCAGGGCGAAGCGCGCCGCCGCCTTCCGGTCGATGTCGATGGTCACATAACGCCCGCCGACGACGCGTTCGGAATAGGCCGACACGGTGCCCGGCAGGGTCCTGACGACCTCCTCGATGCGTTGGCCGATGTCCTGTATGACATTCAGATCCGGTCCCGCCACCTTGATGCCCAGCGGGGTCTTGATGCCGGTCGCCAGCATGTCGATGCGGTTCTTGATCGGCATGACCCAGACATTGGTCAGACCCGGAAAGCGGATCAGGCTGTTGAGTTCCTGTTTCAGCTTCTCTACCGTCATGCCTGGCCGCCACTGGTCATGCGGTTTCAGCTGAATGGTGGTCTCCACCATCGTCAGCGGCGCCGGGTCGGTGGCCGTCTCGGCGCGCCCGACCTTGCCGAACACCCGCTTGACCTCGGGAACCGTGCGGATCAGCTTGTCGGTCTGTTGCAGGATCTGCCGCGCCTTGCCGATGGAGATGGCCGGAAACGTCGTCGGCATGTACAGCAGGTCGCCCTCATCGAGGTCCGGCATGAACTCGGAGCCCAGCCGCGTGGCCGGCCAGAGTCCGGCCGCCACGACCAGCAGCGCGATCGACAGCACGGCGACCGGAGCCTTCAGGACGAGGTTCATCAGTGGCCGGTACAGCCTGACCAGTACGCGATCGACCGGATTTTTTGCCTCGGGAATGATATGGCCGCGAACGAAATAGCCCATCAGCACCGGCACCAGGGTAATCGAGAGCGCTGCGGCGCCGGCCATGGCGAAGGTCTTGGTATACGCCAGCGGCGCGAACAGGCGGCCCTCCTGTGCCTGCAGGGTGAACACCGGGAGAAAACTGAAGGTAATGATCAGCAGTGAAAAGAACAGCGGCGGGCCGACCTCGGTGGCCGCCACGCGAATGATCTCCCAGCGGTTGGCATCGGTCACGGTGTTGCGTTCCATGTGCTTGTGCACGTTTTCGACCATGACGATGGCCGCATCCACCATGGCGCCGATGGCGATCGCGATGCCGCCGAGCGACATGATGTTGGCGTTGATGCCCAGGCGCTCCATGATGATGAAGGCGATGAGGATGCCGATGGGCAGGGAAACGATGATGACCAGCGCCGAACGCAGGTGAAACAGGAACAGTGCGCATACCAGGGCGACGACGATGAATTCCTCGATCAGCTTGCTGTGCAGGGTGTCCACGGCACGCTCTATCAGCGCCGAACGGTCGTAGGTCTCGACGATCTGCACGCCTTCCGGCAGACTTTTGCCGAGCTGGGCGAGTTTTGCCTTGACCGCTTCGATGGTCTTCAGGGCGTTTTCGCCATAGCGCATGATAATCACGCCCCCCACCACTTCACCCTCGCCGTCGAGTTCGGCGACACCGCGGCGCATTTGCGGTCCGAGCCGGATCTCGGCGACATCCTCGAGCAGGATCGGCGTGCCGCGTTCATTGATCCCCACGGGAATCTTTTGCAGGTCCGCCAGTCCTTTCACATAACCGGTGGCGCGCACCATGTACTCGGCTTCCGCCAGTTCGATCACCGAACCGCCGGTTTCCTGGTTGCCGCGCTGAATGGCGTTGCGCACCTGCGCCAGCGGCAGGTCATAGGCGCGCAACCGGTCGGGGTCCAGCACCACCTGGTACTGCTTGACCATGCCGCCGATGGTGGCCACCTCGGAGACGCCGTGCACGGTCTGCAGTTCGTACTTGAGGAACCAGTCCTGCAGGCTGCGCAGCTGGGAAAGGTCATGCCGGCCGGTGCGGTCGACCAGGGCGTATTCGTACACCCAGCCGACGCCGGTGGCATCGGGACCCAGCTCCGGGCGCGCCTCGGGCGGCAGCTTGCCGGCTGCCTGGCTCAGGTATTCCAGCACCCGCGTGCGCGCCCAGTAGGGGTCCGTGCCATCGGCGAAGATGACATAGACATAGGAGTCGCCGAAAAAGGAATAGCCGCGCACCGTCACCGCCTTGGGCACCGACAGCATGGCCGTGGTCAGCGGGTAGGTGACCTGATCCTCGACCACCTGGGGCGCCTGCCCGGGATAGCTGGTCTTGATGATCACCTGCACATCGGAGAGATCGGGAATGGCGTCGAGCGGGGTATTCCTGAAGGTATACACACCCCAGCCGGTAATGAGCGCGGCCAGCAGGAGCACCAGTGGGCGGTTGACGATCGAACGGTCGATGATGCGCGCGATCATGGCTTTGATGCCCCTGCACCGTTTTCGTCGGGATCCATGCGCTCCATGCCGGCCCTGAAGCTGGATTCTGAATCGATGAGAAACTGGCCGGAGACGACAACCTCGTCGCCGTCATCGAGACCGGCGAGTATCTCCACCCGGTCGCCGCTTTCGATGCCCGCGGTGACAGACCGTGCGCTGAAATGTCCCTCGCCGAGGGAGAGAATCACCCGCTCCGCGCGCCCGGTACGGATCAATGCCTCGACCGGGATGACGAGGGCATCCTCCCTGGGAACGCCGAAGATCTTCACATTGGCGAACATGTTCGGCTTCAGGGCTTCCTCCGGGTTGTCGAAACGCAGCCGCACCTTGAGGGTGCGCGTCACCGGGTCCAGGCTGGGATAGATATATTCCACCCGCCCCTTCCAGGTGCGTCCCGGGATGTAGGGCAGGCGCACCTCGGCGGATTGCCCAACCTTGACCCAGTCGGTCTGGCGCTCGAACACTTCCGCCTGCAGCCAGACGCTGGAGAGGTCGGCGAGGCTCATCACGCGCGTCTCGGGTTTGACGTACATCCCCTCGCGCACCGGCAGCGTGGCGATCACCCCGTCCTGCGTGGCATAGAAGCTGATGATCTGTTGCGCGTGCCGTGTTTCACGCAGCTGGCGGATCTGGCCGGCGGATATGCCCAGCGATTCCATCCGCTCCTGCGAGGCCTGCACCAGATCCTTGTTCCCTGCCTTCAGCACCTGGAGGTATTCCTGCTGCGCGTTGACCAGCTCCGGCGAATACAGATCGAACAGACGTTCGCCCTTGCGTACCCGGTCGCCTTCGGATTTGAAATACAGGCGCTCGATCCAGCCCTCGGTGCGCAGGTGTATGTGGCTCAGTTTCGACTCGTCGAAATCGACGTAGCCGACGGTGTCGATGTTGCGATACAGCGGGGCGCGTTCCGCCCGGGTCGTGCGCACTCCCAGGTTCTCTACCACCGCCGGGTCGATGGTGACGACATTGCCGCCGTCCCCGTTTTCCGCGTACACCGGGACCAGGTCCATGCCCATGGGGGACTTGCCCGGCGTGTCGCGGCGGTAGTTCGGGTCCATGGGCGCAACCCAGTAGAGGATCTTCTTTTCGCCTGTGTCCGCGGCGAGCCCCGTCGACGGCAGCCACAGCGAGCCCAGCAGGCAGGCGGCGAGAAAACCGGTGAATTGGCGCGTGTTCATGATGCACCTCCGGCAAGATAGAGCAGATTGGCCTGCGCCCTGGCGCGGTCGACCCGCAGCCGCAGGGCGTCGAGACGCACATCCAGATCGGTGATGCGTGCGCGCATCAGGGTGGTGAATTCGGTTACCCCGCTTTGATAGGCGTTCAGGGCGGCCTCGGCATTGGCGCTGGCCTCGCGCAACAGCCGGGTGTCATACAGCGTGGCGCGTTCGCCCAGCCGCTGCCAGTTGGCATATTCCGTTTCCAGCATCTCCTTCAGCTTCCGCAGGCGGTCCGCGCGCGTGTAGCGGGCGGCCTCGGCCTGCTGTACGCTGGCGGCGAGCCGGCGGTCCTGGCGCTGCCCTGGAAACAGCGGCAGATCGACACTGACCAGGGCGGTCAGCATGTCGGGACGGCTGTTTCCCTCGGCATCCTCGCCGTAGCGCTGGCCATACGCCAGTCCGATGCTCCAGCCGGGCTTGTATTGTTCGCGCGCCATCCGCACACCCTGGGTTTCGGATTCGATGCGCGCGGTTTCCATGCGTATCGCCGGGTGTTCCGGCAGCGCGGCCTCCAGGTCCGCTTTGGCAGGCAGCGACGGCAGTTCCGGAAACCGGCTATCGAGCGGCCGGGCGACGGCTTCGCCCAGCCATTTTCCGAGGGCTGCGCGGTCGTTCTCCTCCGCATTCTCGATACGGGTGGCGCGGTCATCCAGACGCGCGAGCTCCAGTGACGCGCTCAGTACGTCCTGCTGGCTGGCGCGGCCCGTCGTATACTGGCCCCGGGTGATTTCGACGAGCTGGGAGAACAGCTCGCGGCTTTCCGCCACGATGCGTCCCGCCTGACCCTGGTAGTAGAGTTCGAGGTAACGGTTGCGGACATCGCGGACCAGCTTGCGGGTGCTGTCCTGTGCATTGGCCTGCTCGGCTGTGGATTGCCATTCCCCCTGCAGCCGGCGGTAGCGCAGGGTATCGCCGGGCGGGAAGGACTGCTCCACGCCCACGACCAGTTGTGTCATCGGTTCCTGGTTTACCTCGAAGGTATCGAGCGGCAGGTTGGCGACGCCCGCTTTCAGGCGCGGATCGGGCAGTTGACCGTTCGCTATCGCGACCTCGCTCAGCGCCTGCGCGCGCGCCCGATCGCCGGCGATCACGGGATCGCCGGCGATGGCGATTTGTTCCGCTTCGCCGAGCGTCAGCACCGCGCCGGCGTGCACCTGCGCGGCCGCGAACAGCGTGAACAACAGGACGGTCGTGCGTGCCTTCGACACGCGCGGGTAAAGCCGGTCGTCGCCGTTACCCTGCGGGTAATGCCGGCGCGACAACCGGAGAATCGTTTGAATCTGCCACATGGCGATCTCCCTGCCAAAACTGTTGAATATCAGGCGGCAGACGTGAAAGCCTGCCACAAACACGGGCAGCAGCGGTGAGCTGCGGAATCAGCTGGTAGCGGAGACGGGAGGTCGAAACGGAGGAGGCAGGGAGCGCTGGGTAAAACCCGGGAACAACCGGGTATGCCGCGCTGCGGTGGTCAGCAACGGCAATGTCCAAAGGGAAACGGGGATGGCCATTGCGGCATGGACGCAGCTGCATGCCCCTGTGCAGCAGGTTCCGTTGCAGCCCCGACTGCAGTCATGGCCGCTGTCGCCGCTGCCCGGCATGGCATGGTGGTCGACCGGTGTTCCCGGCGAGTGCATGCCGTGTGACATCTGCATACAATGGTGTTCGGAGGGCGCCGTGGACAATGGGATATGGCCGAGCGCACCACGCAACGGCGTCATCGCCAGCGCGAGGCTGAGAACAAAGAGCAACAGCCGGTGGAAAATTCCTGCCATGGAGAAAAGAGTATCGCCGATACCCGGAAACAATCAAGTTAGCGGCACCCGAGGCATGATCAAAGTAGTGATTGTTAGCTGTTATCGGGCGGGTGGTTGCGGCATAGTACTGGCGAACGACGGGAGAATGGAGCGATCGGGCGATGAGCGGGTGCGGAGATTGTTGCGGCAGTGAACTGGCCCGTGCGACGGGGGCCGAACGGCGCACGCTCGTCATCGTCCTGTTGCTCAACGCGGTCATGTTCCTGGTCGAGTTTTCCGCCGGCCTGCTGGCCGGATCCACGGCGCTGCTCGCCGATTCCCTGGATATGCTGGCCGATGCCATGGTTTATGCGCTCGGCCTGTTCGCTTTGGGGCGCGCGGCGCACTGGCGCGCCCGCGCCGCGCTCACCAGCGGCCTGTTCCAGCTGGCGCTGGGGCTGGGTGTGGGCGTTGAGGCCGGGGTGAAGCTGTTTGTCGACGGTCTCCCCGATACCGCCACCATGGGGATCTTCGGTGTCATCGCGCTGCTGGTCAACAGTGTGTGCTTTCTGCTGCTTTCGCGTTACCGCGACGGGGACATCAACCTGCGTGCGACCTGGATCTGCTCGCGCAACGACATGCTCGGCAATATCGGGGTGCTGCTCGCGGCCGGACTGGTCAGCTGGCTGGGCACGCTCTGGCCCGATATCGTGATCGGACTGCTGATCGCGGCGGTCGTGGTCCGCTCTGCACTGCGGGTTATTCACGAGGCGCGCGGCGAGTTGCACGAAAAACGGCTTCGTGACAATCAAAAACTCAGGTGTGAGTAAGTATCGCACCCGACCAGGACTCGGATTCATGTCCGCAACGAACGGTATCCGGCGGAAGAAGGGCATGTCCTGATCACCCGGAACCGGCAGAGAGCCGTCCTTGTGTGAGTCTGTTGGGCTGTGTTTTGGAAAAGTCGACGGGTTATACTTGCTGCGTGCCGGTGCACAGGAGAAAAAAAGTCATGACGCAATACCAGGCGAAAGCCTTCCGCCCCCTATTGTTTGCAGTCGTTTTGCTGGCGGGCGGCTGCACGACCTACTACCAGATTCAGGATCCCGTTACGGGAGATGTTTACTATGCCGATGATATCAAGACCCTTGATGACGGCGCAGTGCGGTTCACCGATGCGCAGAACGGAACGGAAGTGACGGTTCAGAACTCTGATATCAAGGAAATTTCCGAGGACGAATACAATATTCGCCGCTATGAGCCGGAACAACCGGCCCGGAAACCGTCCGAGGAAACGAAATAGCCGCGGCGAATTACGTTCCTTAACCAGAGGCCACCCGCCCCGGCAAGGCGTTTTTTCCGTTTATCAAGGTCGTTGCAGCTCCACTTCAGGCGTCTCGCGGGCGGATTTCCGGATGCCCGGCGGGAAGCTCCACCGACCGGGTGCAGACTTCGTCATACACGCCGTCAACCGGCAATACATCTCACCATACCCTGACGCCCGGATTTCTCCCGGGTGAATTTCTGTGGCACCATTCCTCCATGACCAGTCAACTGATACTCATCATCGAGGATGACGAAGACATTCGTGAACTGCTCGTCTACAACCTTGAGAAGAACGGTTTTCAGGCCGAGGCGGTGGAATCGGGGGAAACCGGTCTCGCCAGCGCCATCAGGCGCAAACCCGATCTGATACTCCTGGACCTCATGCTGCCCGGCGTGGATGGACTGTCGGTCTGCCGCCAGCTCAAGGCAGGCAAGGCGACACACGATGTCCCCATCATCATCATCTCCGCCAAAGGGGAGGAGACCGATATCATCACCGGACTGGAGCTGGGCGCGGATGATTATCTGGCGAAGCCGTTCAGCCCGAACATCCTGCTGTCGCGGGTGCGCGCGGTGCTGCGCCGCATCGGCCAGAGCCTGCCGGATGAAACCACTATCCTGAAGGCGCACGATCTCGTCATTGACCCGAAAAAGTTCAAGGCGATGCTGGCCGGTCAGCCCCTGGACCTGACGGCGAGCGAGTTTCGCATCCTCTACTACCTGGCCTCCCACCGGGGCTGGGTGTTCACCCGATACCAGATCATGGATGCCATCCGCGGCGAAGGCTATGTCGTCACGGAGCGCGCCATCGATGTCCAGATCGCCGGGTTGCGCAAGAAGCTGAGAGAATACTCCGGCTATATCGAAACCGTGCGCGGCGTCGGTTATCGCTTCCTCGAGTGAAGACGACAAGAACGCCACGCAAGCACTCACTCTGGTTGTATTACGGCCTGTCGGTCGCGATTACCGTCGTGGCGCTGCTCACCATCACCTGGTATGTGGCGGACCGTTTTCGGGATTTTTTCATCGATCAGCTCCAAATCACCCTCGAGGCCCGGGCGCGTGGGATTGCCCAGGACATCGAGAAAGAGGGCATCAATCCCGGTGGATACACCGATCGCTGCCTTGCCCTGCACCGCACCGATCCGACGATCCGTGTCACCCTGATCAACGACCAGGGCGTCGTATTGTGCGACTCGGATGCCGACTTCCACACCATGGAGAACCATCGCGGTCGCCCGGAAATCATTCAGGCCATGAACGGTCACACCGGCTCGATGATCCGCTACAGCAAAACCCTGCAGGCCGTCCTGCTCTATGTCGCGGTGCCGCTGGAACTCGTCCAGACGCGGTGGGTGGTGCGCACCGCCCTGTCGCTGTCCTCCATCAACCAGCTGCTCAGCGAACTCTTCAACCAGTTGCTGCTGCTGCTGGTGCTGCTGCTCATGATCATCTTCGGTGTCGGCGTCTATGTTTACCGCAAAATCAACACGCCACTGGAGGAGATACGCCATGGCGCCGAACGTTTTGCGCACGGGCGTTTTGCCGCCAAGCTGCCCGATTACCAGGTAAGGGAAATCGCCGGGCTGGCCGCTGCGCTGAACCAGATGGCGACCCAGCTCGACAGCCTGGAAAATCTGCGCCGCGAGTTCGTCGCCAACGTTTCGCATGAATTGAAGACACCGGTGACCTCCATCCAGGGTTTCGCGGAAACCCTGCTGGAAGGCGCCAGGGACAATCCCGAGGATCTCAATCGTTTCCTGCGGATCATCGCCAGGCAATCCGGCCGCCTGGCCGACATCATCGACGACTTGCTGACCCTGTCGCGGCTGGAAAGCGCACCCCTGGATGAACTGCTGGCCATCGATCACTATGTCCTGTGCGATATCCTGGAATCCTGCCGGGAGGCCTGTCGCAGCCGGGCGGAAGAAAAGGACATCGCTATCATCATCGACTGTTCCGGTGACGTCGAGGTTACGGCCGACCGCTCACTGCTCACCCAGGCGGTCATCAACCTCATCGAGAACGCCGTCAAGTACAGCCCCGGGCGCACTACGGTCAAGGTGTCCGGCGCGCGGGACGGCCGCAGGGTGCGCATCGCCGTTGCTGACCAGGGGCCGGGGATTCCGGAACATCACGTACCGCGCCTGTTCGAGCGCTTCTACCGAGCCGACAAGGCGCGCAGTCGCAAGCTCGGCGGGACCGGCCTGGGGCTGGCCATCGTCAAGCACATCGCCGGCGTGCACCAGGGGGATGTGGGTGTGGTAACCCGCATCGGCCAGGGGAGTACCTTCATTATCCTGCTGCCCGGTGATTGATGCCGCTATATTATTAGCATAATAATCAATTTGTTGTGGTTCTCAGGCTGTCGGCAATCCGGGCCATTGGCCGGGTACCCCGAGCCGACGGGAACCTCGCGGAATGCTGAAGCTCGCCTAACATAACGCTAACAATTCTCCTGCATCCTTCCCGCAGTTTCGTATTTAACCTATGTCGCTGGAGGATATATGTCGTCAAAAAGCCGTAGAAGCATCGTGTTGATTTCCTCGTTCGCTGCCCTGCTGAGCGCCCTGCCAACTACCGCCGTCCTGGCGAGGGACCAGATCCAGATTGTCGGCTCATCGACGGTCTATCCCTTTGCCACGATAGTCGCCGAGCGCTTCGGCAACAAGGGCAATTTCAAGACCCCCGTTATCGAGAGCACCGGCACCGGCGGCGGTATGAAGCTGTTCTGCCAGGGTGTGGGCGAGAGCAACCCGGATGTAACCAATGCCTCGCGTGCGATCAAGTCATCGGAATGGGAGGATTGCCAGAAGAACGGGGTCAAGGACATCGTCGAGGTAATCATCGGCAATGACGGCATCGCGTTTGCCAACAGCATCAAGGGCCCCAAGCTGAATCTTACCCGCAAGCAGCTCTGGATGGCGCTTGCCGAACACGGGCCAAAACCGAAGAAATGGAACGAGATCGAGCCTTCGCTCCCGGATGCAAAGATTAGCGTACTGATTCCTCCGCCAACCTCGGGCACGCGTGACGCCTGGAACGCCCTGGTCATGGAGAAGGGCTGCCCGGCCAAGGTTAAGGAAAAAAACAAGAAGGACTGCGAGGTCATACGCGAAGACGGCGCCGCGGTCGAGGCGGGTGAAAACGACACCCTGATCGTGCAGAAGCTCGAGGCCGACCCCAAGGCCTTCGGCATCTTCGGCTTCAGTTACCTGGAAAGCAACATGGACAAGATCCAGGCGGCCGACATAGAGGGCGTGAAGATAACCATCGATAACATACAGGACTACAGCTATCCGATTTCAAGGCCCCTGTTCTTCTATGTCAAAAAGGCGCACGTTGGCGTCATCCCCGGTCTCAAGGAGTATGTGGATGAGTTTGTCAGCGAGGATGCGATCGGCGATGAGGGCTACCTGATCGATGCAGGCCTGGTGCCCCTGGCTGATGCCAAGCGCAAAGAGGTTCAGAGCAGCGCCATGAACCTCAAGCCGATGACGAAGTAGTCATCCGCACCCCATCGTAATATTTATTGCGGTCCCGCCAGTCAGCAACTGGCGAGACCATTTGACTTGCAGGACAGGATGTTTTCCCAACTCGCGATTTTCTTTGTCATTCTGGTGCTGACCTCGTGGGTGCTCGGCTGGCGCAGGATCCGCGTTCCTCATCATGCCGGAGGTCCGCGACCGCGTTCACGAGCTGTCTATCACGGATTTTACAACGCCCTGTGGTGCGCCCTGCCGATGCTTGCGGTCGCGTTCGCCTGGCTGGCGGTGGAACCATGGATCATTCGTCCCGCCGTCCTGCATGCGCTTGCCGAAAGCACTGGCCAGATAACCGCGAATGAGGCCTTCCGCTTCGTCGAAATCAAGAATCTGGCCAGTGGCGTCCTGCCGATGGATGCGGCCGATGAAGCGGTGCGGCAAGCGGTCGAGAACTACCAGCAGCTGAGCCGAAAGTCCGACATTCTAATGGTCGTGCTGCTGATCGCCTCCGGTCTGGGCGGTCTGTTGTCGGGCTACAGGCGCATCAGCAACGCGTTACCGGCACGCGAGAAGGTCGAGGTTTTTGTCCGGGTGTTCCTGTTCACCAGTTCTTTCATTGCGATCCTTACCACCGTCAGCATCGTCCTGGCGCTGGCACTGGAGACGCTGCGTTTTTTCCAGCAGGTGCCGCTCCTGGACTTTCTCTTCGGACTGAAATGGAGTCCGCAGATCGCCATACGCGCCGACCAGGTCGGCAGCTCAGGCGCCTTTGGTGTGGTGCCACTGTTTACCGGGACCCTGCTGATAGCGCTGATTGCCATGCTGGTTGCCGTCCCTATCGGTCTGTTCTCGGCCATTTACCTGGCCGAGTATGCACAGCCCGCTATACGTCATGTCGCCAAGCCGATACTGGAGATTCTGGCCGGCATCCCGACCGTGGTCTACGGCTTTTTCGCGGCGCTGACCGTGGCGCCGCTCATAGTCCAGTTCAGCGGCAGTCTTGGCCTGCATGCCTCTTCCGAGAGCGCCTTGGCCGCCGGCCTGGTGATGGGCATCATGATCATTCCATTCATTTCCTCGCTTTCCGATGACGTCATAACGGCGGTGCCCTACTCGCTGCGCGATGGCTCGCTGGCGCTCGGCGCCACCAAATCCGAGACCATCCGAAAAGTCCTGCTGCCCGCGGCCTTGCCGGGTATCGCCGGCGCACTGCTGCTCGCCGTCTCCCGTGCCATTGGCGAGACCATGATCGTCGTCATGGCCGCGGGACTGGCGGCCAACCTTACGGCGAATCCGCTGGCGAGCGTCACGACCGTAACGACCCAGATCGTCACCATCCTGGTCGGCGACCAGGAATTCGACAGCCCGAAAACGCTCGCCGCCTTCGCGCTTGGCCTGACGCTGTTCTGCATCACCCTGGCGCTGAATTTTCTGGCTTTGCATATCGTCAGAAAGTACCGCGAGCAGTACGACTAGCGATGACCGTCAGTCCCAAGAATGTCAGGCGCCGCCTGCGGGCAGAGCAACGCTTCCGCTCCTACGGGATAGTGGCATTGCTGACCGCGGTCAGCGCCCTGTTGTTTCTGGTGTGGACGATCGTCTCTGCTGGCTTCACAGGGTTCTACCGCACCACGCTCAAGCTCGAACTGCAACTCAACCCGCAAGAGTTGGGAATCGAAACGCCATACAGCCCGGAGAAACTGAAAAACGGCCACTATTACACCACCGTCAAGCGTTCCCTGTACGCCCTGTTCCCCGAGGTGACTACGCGTCCGGACAGGCGGGAACTCGCCCAGATCCTCAGTCCGGGCGCCGAACTCGATCTGCGTGACTATGTGCTGGAACACCCCGAACAGATAGGACAGCCTGTGTCGATGGAAGTGCCGATCGCATCGGATTTCGACCAGCTCTACAAGGGAAATTTGCCACGCACCGGCCAGCACACCCGGCTGAGCGAAGAACAGATGACCTGGTTCGACAGCCTCGTCAGTCGGGGGCTGATCGAGTATCGCTTCAATCCCGGTTTCCTCGTCGGTTCCGATTCCCGCTATCCGGAACTGGCCGGCATCGGCGGCGCAATCACCGGTTCCATCTTTACCTTGCTGGTGTGTTTTGTGCTCTCCTTCCCGCTGGGCATCGCCGCCGCCCTCTATCTTGAAGAGTTCGCCCCGGACAATCGCCTCACACGCATCATCGAGGCCAATATCAACAACCTCGCCGCGGTTCCCTCGATCATTTTCGGGCTGCTGGGTCTGGCGGTGCTGCTGGGATTCTTCGGGCTGCCGCGCGGTACACCCCTGGTCGGTGGATCCGTGCTCGCCTTGATGACTCTGCCGACGATCATCATTTCCTGCCGCTCCTCGATACGCGCCGTTTCCCCGGGCATACGCCAGGGCGCAATGGCGCTGGGGGCCTCGCCCGTGCAGGTGGTATTCCATCAGGTGCTCCCCGCCGCCCTGCCGGGAACCCTCACCGGGACGATTATCGGCATGGCACAGGCGCTGGGCGAAACCGCGCCGCTGCTGATGATCGGCATGGTGGCGTTCATCGCCAGTGTACCCGCCACACCCCTGGATTCATCGGCTGCCCTGCCGGTCCAGATTTACCTCTGGGCCGAAAGCGCCGAACGTGGCTTCGTCGAAAAGACGGCGGCGGCCATCATCGTGATCATGAGTTTTCTGATTCTGATGAATATCCTGGCGGTTATCATCCGCTCCCGGACACAAACCAAGGTAGAATAGGGTTGCGAGACATGAACAGGGTCCATTACATGAACGACATCACCACGGCCAACGGGGTGCTGGACAAGAGCAGTGTCCGCACCACGGTCCGCGCCGGTCACATTCCCAAGGTCGCCGCAAGCAACGTCAATGTCTTCTACAAGGAGAAACAGGCGCTGATGGATGTCTCCATCGACATCCACTCCCGCCAGGTGACCGCGCTGATCGGGCCTTCGGGATGCGGAAAATCGACCTTCCTGCGCTGTCTGAACCGCATGAATGACGTGGTGGACGGCTGCCAGGTGACGGGAACCATCCTGCTCGATGGCGAGGATATCTACGCCCCGAAGGTCGATGTCGTGTCTTTGCGAAGCCGCATCGGCATGGTGTTCCAGAAGCCGAACCCGTTTCCCAAGTCGGTCTTCGACAATGTCGCCTACGGGCCCAAGATTCATGGCCTCGCCGAGCAACGCACCGACCTGGAGGAGATCGTCGTCAACAGCCTGACCAAGGCCGGATTGTTCGACGAGGTCAAGGACCGCCTGCACGATCCGGCCACTGGCCTCTCAGGCGGCCAGCAGCAGCGTCTGTGCATCGCGCGCACCATCTCCATCAATCCGGAGGTTGTGCTGATGGACGAGCCCTGCTCGGCGCTCGATCCGATCGCGACCAGCCGGATCGAGGACCTGATGTGGGAATTGAAGGAGAACTACACCATCATCATCGTCACCCACTCGATGCAGCAAGCCGCGCGCGTGTCGCAACGCACCGGTTTTTTTCATCTCGGCAGCCTCGTGGAGGTTGGCAAGACCGAGCAGATATTCCAGAATCCCGTGGATGTCCGGACGCGTGACTACATCACCGGGCGCTTTGGCTGAGGAAATTTCGGGAGAGCTGTTGTGACTATGCATTTTCAAAGGGAAATGGATCGCCTGAACCAGCATCTGGTCGCGAATGCAAAACGGGTCGAGGACCAGGTGAACATGGCCTTCAACGCGCTCGCGCATATGGACGTGACGGTCGCCAGAAAGGTGATCAAGCGCGACGCTGATATCGACAATGTCGAGGTGGAGATGGAGGAGGAGTGCCTGAAGCTGCTGGCGCTCTACCAGCCGGTCGCCAATGATTTACGATTGATCGTGGCGGTGCTGAAGATCAACAATGACCTGGAGCGCATCGGTGATCACGCCAAGAACATGGCCGAGATCGTTCTGCAGATGGCCGAGGGTGAACCCCTGAAAGTCCCGGAGAACATGGTCGCCATTTTCGAGAAGACCAAGCTGATGCTGCGCAAGGCGCTGCTCGCCTTCGTGGAGCTCGACAGCAAGCTCGCGGAGGCCGTGCTCGCCATGGACGACGAGGTGGATTCGCTGTGCAAATCGCAACTGCCGCTGCAGATCGAAATGATCAAGCACGAGCCCAGACTTACCGGACAGCACCTGATGCTGCTGTCGCTGTGCCGCCAGCTGGAACGCATCGGCGATCATGCTTCCAATATCGCGGAGGACATCATCTATCTGCTGTCCGGCGACATTATCCGGCATAGTATCAGCGGTTCCCTGTCGCGCGCCTCAAGCTGCTGAAAACGTGACATCGGTTGCCATGCCCGGCCGCGCGCCGAATAAATAACGCGCGTGACACATTTTCCTAACAATCGCGGGTTAGCCTTGTGGGTGAAGACCGGACAGCTTTCTGCGAGGAGTGGGGCGATGAAATTATTCATCAAGGAATGGCCGAACAAGACGGCCACGATAATGACGGAAAACGGCCAGGTCGTGTGGACGTTCAGCAGCCGGGAAATCGCACGGCATGCCTGTCAGGAGTGGTTCACGGCGCTGGCTGAAAAGGTGGAATACTGCGAAATCCTCGAAGAGGACCTCTTGTCAAATCCCTGCGCGGCCTGAGGCGCGGAGTGACGCTGCCCGGAGAGATCAGACATCGTCAGGATTCTGGCTCCCGAAGTGCTCGTGAATCAGTCCCATGGGCAGGTCGGCGCCGGAGATCGCCACCTGTGCGTGGCCGGTGCGACTCAACAGACAGTCGAGGAAGATCAGCCCGGTCAACACCTCCGCCATGTCGCTGCCGCTGTGTTTCAATGCCTCGAACTCCGGCGTTAGCAGTTCCTGCACCTCGTCGAGTCTGGCGGCCACCTTCGCCGCGGACAATGTGGTGTTTCTGACGCGATCCCGGGTCAAACCCGTTATAAAGCTGGCACAGGCCGTGGCCGAGAGGGCGATGAGCTGCTGCGTCCCGGAAGGGAGGTGAAACTCCCGTTTCAGGAAATCCCGGTAGGTATCGGTGGCCTCGCCGATACTGGACGCCTTGCGGATAAAGTCCTCGTAGGCTTTCATATAGCCGGTATCGAGATAGGTAACGGTGACACCGGCGGCGGTTTTCCAGGCGACCTGGCAACTGTGGCTGCGCAGCTTGCTGACCAGCCGGTTTGATTTTCCCCCGGTCGCGGCCAGATAGCCGAGTTCGCCTTCGCGTTGTTTGTCCATGAGTTCCGCTGCGATGCCCTCGGCCTGTCCGAGGTCGATCAGCTCCGGCGCGTTGGCGGCGCGTCCAACTCCCGCCGTGGCTGCCGCGATGATCCGGGTGACGCCGAGGTGGGTGCTGCAAGCGCGGAAATCGGACAGCACCGCGCCGATTTCCGCAAGCTTCCTGGCGCTTATCGCGCCCCGGTTAAGCGTGATATCCGCGCCCACGTCGAGCGGTGCATTGCAGACGTGTTTGGTGACGATGCGGTTGTCGGCACGGTAGCCGCAAACCAGCGTGAAGACCCTGCTCCCCATGTCGACGGCGCATACGGCGTCCGCATCGGCGACGGGAAGCTTGCGTAATGGTTCTGTGATTTCCAGGTAGGACATAGTCCAACATAGCTCGTAAGAGTGCGAATTCGTCAGAGTGCCACGCTGATGTTAGGCGATGATTAGCACCGGAACCCGATGCCGATTAGCTGACCGGTGAGCAATGCAGGCCAGGGAAGCGCGGATATCGTCGCTGCGCTCGCAATGACACACACTTTCCATTATTGAGGGCTGGTTCTCAAAAAGTCAGGTCGGTGGTCGTCCCTGGTATGAACAGGCTTTATTGCAAATCTGCCAGCAATTCCTGCACTCGGCGTTTGATGTCGTCGCGACTGGCGCGAAACATCTGGAGGATATCCGCCTCGCTGCCGCCGGCTCTGGCGGGGTCCTCCAGCGGCCAGTGCAGCTTGCGGGTGTCGCCCGGGAGTACCGGGCAATGTTCATCGGCATGCACGCAGACGGTGACGACCAGCTCGGTCCATGCCAGCATCTCATTTGTCAGCCGTTTCGATTCCTGCGAACCGATGTCCACGCCGGCTTCTCGCATGACAGCCATGGCGCGCGGCTTCTTCCCATGCGCTTCGATGCCGGCCGAGCGGAATGCATGACGGTCGGTGGCCAGCGTTCGACCCCGGCTCTTGGCCATCTGGGAGCGGCAGGAATTGCCGGCGCACAGGGACAGGACGTTCATACCTGGCGCTTGCAGCCCACCGACGACAGATCCGGTGCGCAGCAGCCATACACCGCCGGTTCCGAGGTCTCGTCGTTGAAGGTCGGTATCGGATGCAGCGAGTGAAAGGCCTCCCAGGCGATGCCCTGCGGGTCCAGTGTCCAGTGCTTGTTGGACCGCTCATAACAGCAGGCCGCATCCATTTGGGTCTGGCCGGTGATCTCGGCCGCCGCGAGGCGCGCCTGCAGCGCCTCCAGTTGCTCATCGTTATCGGTCTGTATACCAACGTGATCGAGGCCGGGGATGTGCCCGCGGCTGGTGATTACGAAATTGATACTCGGGTCCTCCATTACCCACTTGATGTAATCCTTCTTGACGGTGGTCGGCTCGGCGCCGAACAGCGCCGTATAAAATCGGGTGCTGATATCGATATTCTCGACCACAACATGCATGTGAAAACGCGACATGGGGAGTACTCCTTGATTCAATGCTCAATCGTCACGGATATCATACAGGGTTCGACGCCTCTGCTAGCAAGCCATCCACTTTTTCGAGACGGGACAGTCGCTTGTCGCTGATTCCGAAGAGCAGGGCAGGACCCTGCTGTCTGCAGCGCTACGGCATCGGTGGGAAGAGTGCTATGCTTTGTGTGTCATAAGAATCAACAGTACAACACGACAGTCTGGCCGGGGGAGAGTATGACTGATACGTCCAAAGAAGCCGGCGTCATCATGGCGCTGGAAGAGCGGTTCGAGAAGCAGCGCCTGCCGAGGCTGCTTTCACTCAAGGACAAGGTTGACGGGGGTGATGTTCTCGACGACTCGGATATCGAATTCCTGGAACAGGTCATCAATGACGCCATGCACAGCAAACCGCTGATGGACCGGCATCCGGAATGGCAAAGTTTTTGCGCCCATGTCGTTCATCTTTATGAAGAGATCACCGAAAAGGCGCTCAGGAACGAAGAGAAACGCTGACGCCCCGGCTGGTTGCTTGACAGTCGCCGACGCGCCGCCCTGTTCCGACGTAATGATCCCGTGTCTCGCCGAGGCGTGCACAGGCTAAAATGACAGCCGGCGCAACGGCATCATGTGCCGTGTTCCGCCCGGCCTCCGACAGAAAGGAATCCGTCCAATGAATCCTGAACAGCTGAACGCAACGCACGGCATTGCCGACACGCTTCGCTTCATCACCGGAATCGGCGGATTTCCACTGATAGAAATCGACAATGGCAGGGCACGGGCCCTGATCTCCCCCTACGCGGGTCAGGTGCTTTCCTTCCTTCCCGCCGGAGAACCGGAAGACCTGCTGTTCGTGAGCAAGCATGCCTATTTCCAGCCCGGCAAGGCCATCAAGGGCGGCATCCCGGTGTGCTGGCCCTGGTTCGGACCCGACCCGGAGGGCGGGGGGAGACCGGCGCACGGATTCGTGCGTAACCGTGACTGGCAAGTGCTCGACACCGTCTTGCATGAGGACGGCACTACAACGGTGCGGCTCGGCATCACGCCGGACGAAGCGATTCGTGCGCTCTGGCCGCACCCGTTCGCACTGACCCTGGAGATCACCGTCGGCCATTCGCTGGAGCTGGCCCTGTGCAGCTTCAACCCGGACACCGTACCGCTCACCATCACCCAGGGGCTGCACAGCTATTTCCGCGTGGGCGATGTCAGGCGTGCACAGGTTCGCGGACTCGGTGGCAAGCACTATATCGACAAGATTGATGGTGGCGCGATCAAGGTCCAGGAGGGACTCGTCACCATCAGCGGTGAGGTGGACCGCATCTACACCGGCGTGAATCATGATCTGGTAATCGACGATCCGGTTTTCGAGCGGTGCATCCGGATCGCCGCGGATGGCAGCGCCAGCGCGGTTGTATGGAATCCCTGGGCCGCCACGGCCGCCGCAATGGCCGATCTCGGCGATGAGGAATACACCGGCATGCTCTGCGTGGAAACCACCAATGCAGGTTCCGACGCGGTGCAGATCATACCCGGCGAAAACTACCGGCTCGTGGCGCGCTACTCCATCGAGCGGGATTGACACTCATCGCGTCTGAACCTGCGCATTCCCGGCAAACACCGCCGGACCGTAGAGCGCGGTGCGGTCGTTGAGGATCACCCGCACCGGCATCTGTTCGAGCAGACCCTGCATGCGGCCCTTGGCGCGGAAGGCGGCCATGAAGGCGCCGCTCTCCAGTTGTTCGAGGATCTTCGGGGCGATGCCGCCGCCGAGATACACCCCGCCGCTTGCCATCATCTTGAGCGCCAGGTTGCCGGCCTCGATGCCGTAGAGGCGGACGAACAGTTCCAGCGCCTCCACGCAGAGCGCATCGCGCCCGGACTGCGCGGCACGGGAGATCGCGGCGGCCGGGTCGTCCGTCTGCATGTCGTCTCTCAGCCAGCCCGCCACGGGGTGCTGGCGATAATGGAGCAGGAATTCGTGGATGTTCACCAGTCCCGGACCCGAAACCAGGCGCTCCCAGCTCACATGCCCGTAGCGCGTCATCATAAAGCGCAGCAACTCGATCTCCAGTTCGCTGCCAGGGCTGAAATCGGTATGGCCGCCCTCGGTGGCGAAGGGGTGCCAGCGATCGCCATCGCGATACAGGCCGGCCTCGCCCAGCCCGGTGCCGGCCGCGATGATGGCGGCATTACCGCCGGTATTTTCGACTCCGGCGTTGAGGATATGGAAATCCTTTTCATCCAGTGCGCGCAGACCCCAGGCGTTGGCTTCCAGGTCATTCAGCAGGGTGACCCGCCGGAGCCGGAAACGCGCGGCAATTTCTGCGGCGCTGATTCGCCAGGGCAGGTTGGTGACGTCCACGGTGTTGTCGCGCACCGGCCCGGCAATCCCGAAGGCGGCGGCATTAGGACGCGAGTCATCGGCGCTGAGGAAGTCCTCGATGATGTCGTTCAGCGTGGCGTAGTCGCCGCTCGGATAGCTGCGTTCGAACACGCTCTCCAAATCAATGCCCGCCACCTCGAAGATGGCCAGCCGTGTTTTCGTTCCCCCGATATCGCCGGAGAGTACCCGTAACGTATTGTTCGTCATGCCGCTTTGCTCCGTAAACACCTGTTTTTACCGCAGAGACGCAAAGTTCGCAGAGAAATTCCTTAACGAAAACAATTAAAGACGTTCTGATTATGTCTGTCATTCCCGCGAAAGCGGGAATCCAGTCTGTCCAAAATCAGTGAGTTACTGGATCCCCGCTTTCGCGGGGATGACTTGTTCAGATGTTCCTAAAACTACTTTGCGTTCTTTGCGTCTTTGCTCTCTGCGGTGAATCTATTGGTTGAATATGATTTACCTTCGCGCCCGTCAGATTGCCGTCAATCGCTCCAGATATCCACGTCGATCCCTTCCTCGCGCAGACGCTCGGCGCGCGCCGAGATAAAGCGCTGGAAGCTGGGCTCGGTCAGGTAGCCCTCCTGCAGGACATAGTCGAACACGGACTGGACGTGAAAGGTCTTGAGGAAGGCGTCGATGCGCATCACCTCCTTGCCCTGCCGGTCGAAGAAAACTATGGACGGCGCATACCCCAGGTTGAGATCACCCGCCCAGGCGCTAGCGGTGGTGCGTTGCCCGCCCGGGGTAATGACCGGGGTATCCGCAGCCACGTTCAGCTGCACGCTTTCTAACTGTTCGACCAGCGCGCGGGTATCCGGGTCGGCGAGGATCTGCTCATGCAGTCTGTCGCAGTCCGTGCAGTCCGTCTGTTCGAAGAACACGGCCAGCGGCCTGCTGGCGGCTATGTGATTGCGAGCCAGGGCATACGGGGGCGGCAGGAAAAACGGTTCCGGGCGCAGACCGCCGGTTGTTTTCGTGCCGGTCAGCCGCGATGCGAGATATTCGTGGAAGGCCAGCTCCTTTTCCTTGTGGCCGGTGACATAGTCGAGCGCCAGCCGGAAGCGCTCCGGCGGGTAATAGCCGTTGAGGCGCAGGGCGACCTTGCCCTGTTCATCGAGGAAAATGAGCGTGGGTGTGTAATTCACCTTGAGCGCGGCCGCCAGCGATTTCTCAGTATAGCTCTTGCCATCCGTGGCGATCAGCTCGCGATCTCCCCACATGTTGACGGCGATGGACTCCAGGTTTTTCCGCATCGTGGTGACGATGCCGAGGGGGGTGAAATTTTCCTTCACCAGCAGGCTGCAGTACGGGCAGTTGGCCTGGTGGAAATAGAGCATCACGCGCTTGTGGTTCGCCGTCGCCTCGCGCACGTCTTCGTCGAAATCCAGGAAGCTTTGCCGGAACCAGGCGGGCGGTTCTGACTCCTCGGCACCCAGGAAACGGCCTTTTCCGTCTGCGCAGACGCCTGTTGCCGTCAGCAGCGTGAGGCAAAGAACCAGGATGGGTTGGCATGGCAGGGTTCGTGTGGCAGGCATGGGTACTGTTCCCACTGGTTTATCGGCATGTGTCTGTGGTCTTGAGTTTAAACCGAGTGGTGACGGATTTCACCGCTGAAATCCAGCGGAAACCCCAATGATTGGTTGATTGTCAGTAAAGGGTATCATCCAATTCGATTGGTGCGCATGAGTCGGACATAAGGTAAGCAGCCTGAGTAAGTTTAGACGTCCTTCTAGGATATTTTCTGGCATGTCACCTTTTCTTGCGGGGAATCGGTTACACCTTTTACATCCGCATTCTTCAGAAACGCTATTTCCAGGGCGCACGGTTTGCTAATGGCATATCCCTGGGCATAATCCACACCGATGTCACGAACCGTCTGCAGTGTTTCCTCGTTCTCGACGAACTCGGCGATTGTCATGACATTCATGGTGTGACCGATCTGGTTGATGGCGCGAACCATCTCCAGGTCGGTTTTGTTGTTCATCATCTTTTTCACGAAAGAACCATCCACCTTGAGATAGTCGATAGCAAGATTGCTGAGATAGGCAAATGAGCTGAGACCGACCCCAAAGTCATCGAGCGCAAAATGACAGCCCATATCACGCAGCTTCGCTATCATGCCGGTCGCTGCATTCAGATTAGCGATAACAGCGGTTTCAGTGATCTCAAAGCACAGCAGGTGACCGGGGATCTTTCTCTTGTATATCTGCTCTATGATAAAACTCATGAGGCGATCATCAGACAGCGACTGTCCGGAGAGGTTAATGCAGCATTTATCCAGTCTGTTGTACAGACTGTCGACGTTCCTGGAGAGGAACTGTAAGGTATTTTCCACTACCCAGCGGTCGATAGCCGGCATTAGATTATAACGTTCGGCTGCAGGGATAA
>CAVXNM010000037.1:0-6553 GCA_963763115.1 uncultured Gammaproteobacteria bacterium | reverse complement strand
ATCAGTTCGAGACCCTGAACTACCGCGATCTCATCGATATCAAGGTGCGCGGCGAGCGCGACCTCGACGTGCTGCTGAAGAATCCGGAATACGCGATCACCCGCTCCATCCGCAAGGTGCTGAACGCCTACCAGGCGGGCGGCAATCCCTTCGAAACGCTTATGCGGCCGATCAAATTTACCGGCTATATCTCGCCGAAGGACAAGCTGCCGGAGCAGCTCGCTACGCTGCGTACGGAGCTGGGGTCTGTGCTAGATGAGATCAGGAAGGAGTCCGGCGGCAAACTCACGGTCAATTTCGAGGACCCCGATGCGAACGGCGGGGCGCTGGCGAAGAAGTTGAAGGAGTCCTACGGCTTCGTCCCTCAGGTGGCGAGCCTGTTCGATCCCAAACCCTTCTGGTTCTACATGGTGCTGGATGAGGACGGTGAGACGACGCAGGTTCCGCTGCCAGCCGAGCTCAACCGTGAGGCGCTCAAACGCTCGCTCGATGCTGCGATCGAACGCCTGGCGCCGGGGTTCCTGAAGACGGTCGCCGTGGTCAAGCCGAAGGCGGCCGGACCCGAATCCAAGCAGTACACCCTGCTCACCGATACGCTCTCCGAAAACGCACGTCTCAAGGACACCGATCTCAAGGACGGCCGGGCGCCTGCGGATGCGGACCTGCTGCTGGTGCTCGCGCCGGATGCCCTCGATGACAAACAGGTGTTCGCCATCGACCAGTTCCTGATGCAGGGCGGCAGCGTCGCACTCGCGACCTCGCCGTTCGACGCCACGCTGGGCCAGACCCTCACCGCCAGCAAGCACCATTCCGGCCTGGAGGATTGGCTCAAGTACCAGGGCCTGACGATCGGCGACAGTATGGTGCTGGATCCGCAGAATGCTTCGCTGCCGGTGCCGGTGCAGCGTAATGTCGGCGGCTTCAGCATCCGGGAAATCCAGATGCTGAGTTATCCCTACTTTCCCGACATCCGCGGCGCGGGTTTGAACGCCGAAAGCCCCATCACCTCCGCCTTGGGGCAGGTGACGCTCAACTGGGCCTCGCCGGTCACGGTGGACAAGGACAGCAACCAGGCGCGCACGGTCACCCGCCTGCTCAGCTCCTCGTCGCAGAGCTGGGTCTCAGGCGATCTCGACATCCTGCCCGATTACCGCGCCCATCCGGACAACGGTTTCGCGCCGTCCGGACCCCGCGGCTCCAGCCTGCTGGCGGTCGCGGTCGAAGGGCGCTTCGACTCCTTCTTCAAGGGCAAGGAGTCGCCGCTGGCGAAAGCGGCCGCGGCGCCCCCGGGTGACACGGATCAGGACAAGGACAAGGCGGGCGCGACATCCGATGCAAAGAAGGCAACCGCACCGCCCACGATCACCAGCGTCATCGAACGCTCGCCGGAGTCGGCCCGCATCATCCTGGTGGCCTCCAATACCTTCGCGACAGACACGGTGCTGGACCTCGCTTCCGAGGGCATGGGTACGCGCTACACGCGGCCGCTGGAGTTTCTCCAGAACGCCATCGACTGGTCGCTGGAAGACCGCGGCCTGCTGGCCATTCGCAGCCGGGCGCAATTCGCGCGCACGCTGCAGCCAATGAGCAACACCGACCAGCTGTTCTGGGAATACCTCAACTACGCCCTGGCGCTTGGCGGGCTGGTGCTGGTATGGGTATGGCGCCGGCGTGTCCGGCGGGCCGACCGGGCCCGCTACCAGGCGATTCTTGCGGAGGTGTAAGACATGGAAAAGACAATCCGAATCCTGAGTATCGTACTGGTTGCGCAGCTGCTGCTCGCGGTGGGTATGAGCCTGACCGGTCCAAACCTGGTGGCTGCACACCCGAACACGCCGCTGTTCACGCTGGGTGACCAGCCGGTGGACCATCTCACCATCGAAGGCCCTGACGGTGCCCGCGTCGTGCTGGCAAAGCAGGGCCAGAGCTGGGTGCTGCCCGACAACGGGGACTATCCTGCAGACAAGACGCGGGTCGACACCCTGCTCAGTCGGCTCGAGAGTCTGCAACGCGGCCTGCCGGTCGCCACCACCTCGGGCGCCCTGAAGCGATTCAAGGTGAGCGACGAGAGCTTCGAACGGCGCGTGTTGCTGGCGTACGGCGACGACACACTGGCTACCCTCTATCTCGGCAGCTCGCCCGGCATGCACCATGTGCATGCCCGCAGCAGCGAGGATGAAGCCGTTTATGCCGTGGACTTCGCCGTCTACGAAGCACCCGACAAGGCCGCGGACTGGGAGGACAAGGCCATCCTGCAGTTTCCGCAGGACTCCCTGGAGGCCATCGACGCGGCCGGGCTGACACTACTGCACCGTGCTCCGGCCGCCGCTGCGAACACGGGAGCAGACAACTCCGGTGCTAACGGCAAGAGCAAGCCGGCCGCTGCGGCTACCTGGCAGGTCGCCGCAGCGGGGCAGGGCGAGGTCGTCAATCCGGCCGGGGCGCAGGATCTCGCCGACAAACTTGCCCAGCTGCGCATCGGCGCGGTGCTCGGTACCGAGGCGAAACCGGAATACGGGCTGGACAAGCCCGCGTTGACGCTGAGCGTGACACGCAAGGGCGGCGAGAAGCTGGAGTATCGGCTCGGTCCCACCGACAAGGAGGGTTATGCCGTGCTCAAGAGCTCCGCCCGGCCCGAGTACTTCCGCGTACCGAGCTACACCGCCGATGCGCTGATCAAGGCGGCCGGCCGGGCGCAGCTGGTGCAGGCCGCGCCCGCGGCACATGCCGATGCCGGGAAGCCGGCAGGCAGCAAGCCGGGCAGCCCGGAGGAGGGCGATGCGAATCCGGGCAACTCCGATCCGGGCGCCACGGATCAGCAAGGCGCCAGTAAGAGCGGCACTTCCTGAAGCACCCCGGCAGTCTGCGGCAGCCTGCGCGTTCATTCAGGCGACCCGCAGCATTCACGCTAACGCCCTCTCCCTCCGGGAGAGGGCCGGCCGGGGTGAGGGGATTAATCAGAAACGCAGGGTGGGTGAGCGTTTTTTTTTACGTAACCCACCAGACGTTGCGTAGCAACACAACACTTCTTCTAACGAGTGCCTGTCGGCACCTTCGGTGGCTTACGGCACACACGGCGTGCCTTACCCACCCTGTATCCAGTGTAGTACAGACGAAACAGGCGCCCTTCGGTATTGCCCCCTTTTTATTGTGGTCCAGATGCTCCCTGTACGGGGAGGCGCGGTCATGTCCAATTGCCGATCCCTCCCGTTTTTGCGGTAACATGCTCTGCTGGCGTCGATCGACGTCGCCTTCGCATCCTTGTTGAACTATCAGGAGTTCATCCATGCTGACAAATTCGGCAGACCGTTATGGCCTGGTCTCCAGACTACTGCACTGGTTGATGGCCTTGCTGATCCTCGCCATGATCGGCGTCGGCGCCTACATGGCCGACCTCGATAAAGAGAACCCGCTGCGCGCCCAGCTCTACACCCTGCATAAGGAGACCGGTGTCACCATCCTGGTGCTGGCGGTGCTGCGGATTCTCTGGATCCTGGCCTCGCGTCCTCCCGTTCTGCCCGCGGTGTTGCAGCGCTGGGAGGTCATACTCGCCAGGATGACGACCAGCCTGCTCTATTTCCTGATGCTGGCGACGCCGATCGCCGGGTTCCTGATGACCAACGCCACCGGCAAGCCCGTCAGCTACTTCGGCTTGTTCGACCTCCCGTTGCTGATCGGAGAAAACCACGACCTGCACGAGATCCTGGAGGATGTGCACGGATTTCTCGCATTCACGGTCCTGACGCTGGCCTGCCTGCATGCCGCCGGGGCACTAAAGCACCGCTTTATCGATAAGGACCCCGAAGCGGATGTGCTCAAGCGCATGCGCTGATCCTGTCGCTCCGCCAGGGAATATCTGGAGAAGTCATCCCCGCGGGTTGGCGACGGTTTCATTGAACGGCCGGTTAAACTGGTTTACCCTTGCGCGCTTCCGTTCACGGGTTACGGCCGTCTCCGGCGACCCGAAAGCGGGAGAGCCGCCGGCCCGAGTTATCCCGACCGGTGTTTACAGCCATGGTAGGGAATAGAAATAAATCCGGAGAGGTGTCCGAGTGGTTGAAGGAGCACGCCTGGAAAGTGTGTATACGGTAATCCCGTATCGAGGGTTCGAATCCCTCCCTCTCCGCCAGTTATTTTTGTCTTATTATACAAGTAGTTAACAGCAGTCTAGGGTCGCGCAAAACGTCCCTACTTTCCGCTACCTGGCGCACTGGCCTGTTTGTGAGTGCGCTGGTGAGACGCAACACGCCCGCGCAATTCCACGATTGTGCACCAATATCTCAGTCGGCCTGTTTTTTGGTACCACTTCGCCCCTGATCATATTGCACATGCGCCGTGATTTGTGGCCGTTCGCGGGCGTAAACGATGAATCTGACGGTTGATCGCCTTGGTGTGCACAGCATGATTGGTGATGGCGTATGCTCAGTGAAACCCGAGGACGCGCTTCAGCTGACTCCAGTCGAGCGGCAGTCTCGGCATGCGAGTCAGTTTGGCTGCGGTGAGATCGGGCGGATGGCGCCCGTCGAGAATGGCGCGTGTGATATCGGGGCTCAGGAACGAGAGCCTGACGATGCGTGTGACATAGGAACCGGTTAGTCCTTCGCGCCTGGCGATGGCCGCCAGGCTCGCACCGTTGCCGTTCACAAGTTCACGGTTCAGGGCGTGTGCCTTGATGATAAGCTTCACGAGACTCCGGTCAGGCCGCTTTTTCTTTCCATTTCCATCGTGTGTGTCAATGATCATCTTCGTGCCCATCCCGGCACGTTTCAGTTCCGCTGGTACTGACAGGGTCATGCGTGGGGTATTCCCGGGGCATGCCGCTGCCGGCACCACGTCCTGTGTATCCTTGCACAGGACCTCTGCAAGCCGTTCCGGGACGAGATGGATATCGACGCGTTTTGGCAGGATATCGATGCGGGCGACCAAGGCGCAGAGGAGGGTGCGTACCTTCAGTGTGGTCAATTTATCCCATTCGCGTGAGCGTGTCGCTGCGACCTCGACTAACCGCTGCTGTTCGGTAGCCGCATCAATGTGCGGCTGAAGTCCTTCGAGCACCAGGGACTCATCCGACAGTGCCGCCTGCAGGCGGGCAATTACCAGGTGTTCAATATCACCGGCGGGAATGCGCCTGCCGGCGGGTGCGTTGTGCCGGGTCCCGGTAACAAGCACCTGCGAGATGTAATACCGGTAGCGTTTGCCGTTCTTGATCGCATGGGTCGGTGTCATTCGGTTGCCATGGTCATCGAACAGCAGCCCGGCCAGCAGGCTCGGCTGGTGTGCACGGGTTCCGTGCTTGCGCTCGACACGGTTCTTCTCCAGCAGGGTATGTACCTGCCCCCAGAGGGCCTCCTCGATAATGGCATCATGCTGCCCCGGGTAGCTCTTGTCCTTGTGAACGATCTCGCCACGATACAGGCGGTTGCCAAGCAGGCGATAGAGCGCACCGCGTGCCAGCGGTTGGCCGCCCGTAACATTCCCAGACTGACTGGTCAGCATCTTGCTGACGATGCCTTCCTTGTTGAGGGTCTCTTGCAGCGCTCGAACCGAGCCAAGTTCAACTGTTGATGGCTCAGGCCGCGGTTGAATCGGGGTGCCAGCCTCGCGAACTCAGCTTCAAGCACACCGTGCAAATATGGACTCAGTTGGCATTGCTGAATTCCACCAGAAACCAGAATTGGCAACGCGATAGTCTGTTCAAACTCATCGCGCAGATCACAGTTGGGCAGCGTCCCGGGCGCCTTGAGCCACGAGCCCGCAAGCGCAGACCCAAGTCCTACCCTTGGCTAAAGGTACCGCGTACCATTGCTCGTCAACAAATTCGCAAATGCGGCTACTTGCCGAATGGTTAAGTAAGTGCCATTGAGCCTAGGGCCGCGTAAAACGTCCCTACTTTCCGCCACCTGGCGCACTGACCTGTTTGTGTGTGCGCTTCTGAGTCGCAACACGCCCGAACAATTCCACGATTGTGCACGAATATCTCAGTCGGCCTGTTTTTTGGTGCCACTTCGCCTGTGTTTGGCGAATTATGACATCAGGCCGCTACGGGCAGATGGCATAAGCCGCGGCAATGCGTTTTCCACTGGAATTGGCTGAGATCAGCAAGGCGGACTCTGCTTATTCCACACATCTCTGCTGGAGTGACGTCATCAAGCGCAGTATGTACCCGGTGCGCGTTGTAGTACCGGAAAAATCCCTCCAGCTTCTGAGCAAGATCATTGGTATTCCAGAAGAGCGTCTGGTCAAGGAATTCTCGACGAATGGTACCGATCAGTCGTTCGATGAAGGGATGTGATAACGGTAAATATGGAATGGATTTGATCTCTTGAATTTCAAGGATGCGTAGATTCGCCTGCCAGCGGAGATATTGAAATAGAGGGTCATTGTCTGAACTGAGATATTTCGGGATACCTTTGGCTGAGATGGCAGCGTTGAACATCCGACACAAGACGACACCGTTCACATCGCCGGCATGGACACCAAACCCAATGACGCGGCGCGTAAACTGATCCATCACCAGAAGCACCCAGTGGCTCTTTAACAGGATAGATTCGCA
>CAVXNM010000036.1:0-35748 GCA_963763115.1 uncultured Gammaproteobacteria bacterium | reverse complement strand
ATTCCAGCGGCCGGGAATGCCTCCCCAGGGCGGGCCGACGGGCAGACCGTAACCCCTCCCGGCAAAGGGATTAATCCCCAGGGGCGAGGCCCAGGGATTGCCTGCCATGGGCAACGTCCACGGTGTTGCGCCAACTCCGCCAACTGGCCAACCGCCCGGACCGGACATACCGTTCATGAGCGGCCAGCCGCCCAGACCGGACATACCGTTCATGAGCGGCCAGCCGCCCAGACCGGACATACCGTTCATGAGCGGCGAGCCGCCGGCGCCAAGACCGTAGGCATTCAGGGGGGAATTCCAGGAATTCGAGCTGCTCATGGAATTTCCCATGATATTCATCATGGTCAGCATCATTCGAAACATGATGCCGAACATGTCTCCCATCCCGTCGGCGGCTGCTGGCAATGGCAGTGACAGGGCGCAGAACAGCACGACAATAGCTCGAATGTTTCTCATCCCGGATCTGGCACGTACTCCCTATGGAATATAAGTGTAGGAGATCATCGGCTTGTTATTGCCGGCGGACGAAGAATACTATATTTAGGGATTTATATTCAAATGAATACGAGATTTAGTGGTTTGTTGCGGGATGGTAGAGACCGGTTCAAGTACGTAATCCTGCGTACATACAGTAAGGTTTCACGTGAACTTCATGCAGGTAATAAACGACGTCCATGTTAAACTTCACCAGATAAACTTATTTATCTGAAAGACATGAAAAAACTACTGGAATTGCTGGGCAACAGAATCCTGTTTCTGGATGGCGCCATGGGCACCATGATCCAGCGCTACAAGCTGGTGGAGGCCGACTACCGCGGCGAGCGTTTTGCCGACTGGACATCGGACCTGAAAGGTAATAACGACCTTCTGGCGCTGACCCGGCCGCATGTCATTCGCGAGATCCATGACGCCTATCTTGAGGCGGGTGCGGACATCATCGAGACCAACACCTTCAATGCCACCCGCGTCGCCATGGCCGATTACCACATGGAGGAGCTGGCCTTCGAGATCAACGTAGCCGCCGCCCGGCTGGCGCGTCAGGCCGTCGATGCGTTCACGGCCCGCACTCCGGAAAAGCCACGCTTCGTCGCCGGCGTGCTGGGCCCGACCAACCGCACGGCGTCCATATCCCCGGATGTGAACGATCCCGGCTTTCGAAACATCCACTTCGACGAGCTGGTCGCGGCCTACACCGAATCGATCCGCGGCCTGATCGAGGGCGGCGTCGATCTCCTGCTGATCGAGACCGTGTTCGATACCCTGAACGCCAAGGCGGCGGTCTTTGCCGTCGAGTCGTTTTTCGAGGAAAACGGTATCCGGCTGCCGGTGATGATTTCCGGCACCATCACCGACGCCTCCGGCCGCACGCTCACCGGCCAGGTGACCGAGGCGTTCTGGAATTCGCTGCGCCATGCGCGGCCGGTTTCCATCGGCCTCAACTGCGCGCTGGGCGCGAAGCAGCTGCGCCCCTACGTGGAGGAACTCTCGCGCCTGGCGGACACCCATGTGTCCGCGCATCCGAATGCGGGACTGCCAAACGAATTCGGCGAATACGACGAGACCCCGGCGGAGATCGCCGCCGAGCTGGCCGACTGGGCAGCCCACGGTTTCATCAACATCGTCGGCGGTTGCTGCGGCACCACGCCCGAACACATCAAGGCGATCGTGGCGGCGGTGGGCGAACACCCACCGCGGCGGATTCCCGAAATCGAATCCCGTTGCCGGCTGTCCGGGCTTGAGCCGCTCACCATCGGGCCGGACTCGCTCTTCGTCAACATCGGCGAGCGCACCAACGTGACCGGGTCGATACGTTTCAAGCGTCTGATCATGGAGGGCGATTACGAAAAGGCGCTGGAGGTGGCGCGCGAGCAGGTCGAGAGCGGCGCGCAGATGATCGATATCAACATGGACGAGGGCATGCTGGATGCCGAAGCCGCCATGGTGCGGTTCCTGTATCTGATCGCGGCGGAACCGGACATCGCGCGCGTGCCCGTGATGATCGACTCCTCCCGCTGGTCGGTAATCGAGGCCGGCCTGAAATGCATCCAGGGGAAGGGCGTGGTCAATTCCATCAGCCTCAAGGAAGGGGAGGCGGAGTTCCTGCACCACGCCCGTCTGCTGCGCCGCTACGGCGCGGCGGCCATCGTCATGGCTTTCGACGAGCAGGGTCAGGCCGACAGCCGCGCACGCAAGCTCGGGATCTGTACCCGCGCCTACCGGTTGCTGACAGAACAGGTCGGCTTCCCGGCCGAGGACATCATTTTCGATCCCAACATCTTCGCCGTGGCCACCGGCATGGAGGAACACAACGGTTACGGACTGGCCTTTATCGATGCAGTGCGTGACATCAAGGCGACGCTTCCCCACGCGCTGATCTCCGGTGGCGTTTCCAACGTGTCCTTCTCGTTCCGCGGCAACAACCCGGTGCGTGAGGCCATCCACGCGGTGTTCCTCTACCACGCCGTCCAGGCCGGCATGGATATGGGTATCGTCAACGCCGGACAGCTCGCCATCTACGAGGAAATCCCGAAGGCGCTGCGCGAGCGGGTCGAGGACGTGATTCTCAACCGCCGGGACGACGCCACCGAACGCCTGCTGGAGATCGCCGAACAGTACCGTGGCGAGGGCGCCGGAGCGGAAAAAAAGGAAGAACTGGAATGGCGCGGCTGGGATGTCAACAAGCGCCTCGAGCACGCGCTGGTCAAGGGCATCGCCGACTTCATCGAGGACGACACCGAGGAGGCGCGCCAGGCCGCCGTGCGCCCGCTGGACGTCATCGAGGGCCCGCTGATGGCCGGCATGAACGTCGTCGGCGACCTGTTCGGCGCCGGCAAGATGTTTCTGCCGCAGGTGGTGAAATCCGCGCGGGTGATGAAAAAGGCGGTCGCGTACCTGCTACCCTACATGGAAACCCAGACAGGCGATACCGCACGGACCAACGGGCGCATCCTGATGGCAACCGTGAAGGGCGACGTGCATGACATCGGCAAGAATATCGTCGGCGTGGTGCTGCAATGCAACAGCTACGAGGTGATCGACCTCGGTGTCATGGTATCGGCCGAGACTATCCTGCAGACGGCGCGCGAGCGCCAGGTCGACATCATCGGCTTGTCCGGCCTGATCACACCGTCACTCGATGAAATGGTGCATGTCGGCAGCGAAATGCAGCGCCAGGGCTTCATTGTGCCGCTGCTGATTGGCGGCGCCACCACCTCGCAGATACACACCGCGGTGAAGATCGACCCGCAATATCAGGGCGCGGTGGTGTATGTCCCGGACGCCTCGCGCGCCGTCGGCGTGGCCAGCCGCCTGCTGAGCGCGGACCACCGCGAGGAGTACATCGATGGCATCAAGCGGCGCTACGGTGAGCTGCGCGAGCAGCGCCAGAGTCAGCAGAAAACACGCAAGCTGGTCGCCCTGGCGCAGGCGCGCGCCAACCGCTTCCAGACCAACTGGGGCAAGTACCATCCGGCAACGCCCGAGTTCCTCGGCATTCGCGTGTTTGCGGACTATCCGCTGCCTGAACTGGTCAATCGCATTGACTGGGGACCGTTCTTCAAGGCCTGGGAGCTGACGGGCAAGTATCCGCAGATCTTCGATGACAAGACGGTGGGGGAGGAAGCCCGGCGCCTGTTCGAGGATGCGCAGACGATGCTCGAGCGGATCATCCGCGAGAAATGGCTGACCGCGCGCGGCGTCATCGCCTTTTTTCCCGCGAACAGCATCGAAGACGACGTGGAACTGTACACCGATGAGTCACGCGGCACGGTGCTGACGGTGTTCCACTTCCTGCGCCAGCAGATGAGCAAGCGACGCGACGCGCCCAACCTGTGCCTCGCGGATTTCATCGCGCCAAAGGAGACCGGCGTGGCCGACTACCTGGGCACGTTTGCCGTCACCGCGGGCATCGGCATCGAGCGCAAACTCGCCGAGTTCGAGGCCGACCACGACGATTACCACGCCATCCTGCTGAAAGCGCTCGCCGACCGCCTCGCCGAGGCCTTCACCGAGCGCCTGCATGAGCGCGTACGCAAGGAGTTCTGGGGATATGCCATGGGCGAGAACCTCTCCAACGAGGAAATCATCAAGGAGGAATACCGCGGCATCCGCCCGGCGCCCGGCTACCCGGCCTGCCCGGACCACACCGAGAAGGGACTACTCTGGACACTTATCGACCCGATCGAGAACGCCGGCATGCATCTCACCGAGAGCTTCGCCATGCTGCCGACCGCGGCGGTGTCCGGTTTTTATTTTTCCCACCCCGAGTCGGATTATTTCGGCATCGGGAAAATCGGCCGGGACCAGATCGAGGACTATGCCAGGCGCAAGGGCATGACGGTCAGGGAGGTCGAGCGCTGGCTCGCTCCGGTGCTGGGTTACGAGGTTTGAGGAAATCTGCAATGGTTCGTAAACACACCGGCGGTTGAAGTCGGTGAGGGTTCACTGTTCATGGATAAACACCATTTTCAACGCAGAGACGCACGACTGAAGGGAGAAGGTGAGACCGGGTACCGGTCGAGAGACTGGCCTGGGCCATGCAGGAGGTAGTGCAATGCATGGAGCAATTGCCGAAAGGACGCAGTGAAATTCTTTGCGTCCTTCGCGGCTTTGCGGTGAATTAAATTCTTTATTGATAAACACT
The DNA here is from genome assembly GCA_963763115.1 of uncultured Gammaproteobacteria bacterium. Classification (GTDB taxonomy): domain Bacteria; phylum Pseudomonadota; class Gammaproteobacteria; order UBA9214; family UBA9214; genus CAVQCA01. The sequence continues at coordinate 31,106 of CAVXNM010000036.1, read as the reverse complement.
ATTTATCAAAAATACTCTGTGCAGAATACATCTGCACCGCGAGATAAACCTGTAGTGAGGCGCTCAACTTATTCCAGTTTCCTGAAAGCAGTGTTTGGTGCGGTGTTGGCACTGGCAATTGGAACCGCTCTCGCGGAAACCATGACGCCGCATAAACCGGTTGGTAGCGAGTCGGAACCCCGGGTTCAGCCGCAACTTGCCGCGGGTGATCACAACATCGAACTCCGGCACGACGGGCTTCAGCGTCGCTATATCGTCCATGTTCCCCCTCGGGCGGCCGGCCGTCAGCTGCCGGTCATGCTGGCGCTGCACGGCGGGGGCGGCAGCGGCGCGCAGTTCCAGCGGGAGAACCGGCTCGATCCCGTGGCGGACCGGGAGGGCTTTCTGGCGGTGTATCCTGACGGCACCGGTCGGCTGTCCGGGCGCCTGCTCACGTGGAATTCAGGCGTCCACTGCTGCGGCTGGGCGCGTGAGCACGCCGTGGACGATACGGGTTTTCTCGTCGCGGTACTCGATGACCTCGGCGGGCGCGCGCCGATCGATCCGCGGCGCCTCTATGCGACCGGGCATTCCAACGGCGCGATGATGGCTTACCGCCTCGCGGCTGAACACGCGGATCGCGTTACGGCCATCGTCGCGGTCGGCGGCGCCCTGGACGTCGCTGAATTCAGGCCCGCCCGCCCCGTGGCCGTGCTCGATATTCACAGCGTGGACGATCCGCGGGCGCTCTACGCCGGCGGCCTTGGACCGGCGTTTCCGGGTACCAGTCACCGCGTCGAGCATCAGCCCGTAGAACGCGGGCTTGCGCTCTGGGCTGCGAACAACGACTGCGAGGCCACACCGCACATTGAGGACACCCTGAGTGGAGATGACCGCAATCCGGGGCAAACCGCGACACGACTTGTCTACACGGATTGCCGGCCGGGTGGCGCGGTGGAACAGCTGCGTCTGACTGGCGTCGGCCATGGCTGGCCCGGCGTGGAAGTTGGCTGGCTGCGCCGGCGGTTCATCGGACCCGGCACGACACTCATCAATGCCTCGGAAGAGGCCTGGCTGTTCGCATCACGATTCACGCGTTGAAGTCGTCTCCCGTTCTGTCAGCCGGGTCTGACAGGTTATAGCGCAAGAGGCCGGCGCTCGCCAGGCCCGGGATAAGAGTGAGAATGAGTGCACGTGGCGAAACAAATCAGCGACCTGACGCCCGGCAGGACGCGACCCGGCATCGGACAATATGGCGGCTAAATGCCCCCCGCCGCAGCAATCACGTACAATGCGACCATGGAAACATCGAACTTCAAGGCAGCCTGTGCCACAGGAACTGACTGGCGCGTCATCGTCGAACAGTGCCTGGCGGAACTGGGATCCGAACCTGAATCCACCCGTCTCGGCCTGATCTATATCACCGAACCGCTGGCGCCTGACCTCGAGCGGCTGCTTGCACAGCTGCGCGCGCGCACCGGCGTGCGCGACTGGATCGGAACCGTTGGCAGCGGCATCTGCTGCACCGGGCGCGAGATTTACGATGAACCGGCCGCTGCCGTCATGCTCGCGGCATTGCCCGAAGACAGTTACCGGCTGATTCCCGCCGGCCTCGATGCGCTGGCGGAGATGCTCACCCTCAACCGGGACTGGATCGCGGCACAACAGGCGCGTTTCGGGATTGTCCACGGGGATCCACGCAATGGCCACGTACCGCAAATCATCGAATCGCTGTCGCTGGAGCTGGACCCGGGCTTCCTGGTTGGTGGTCTGTCTTCGGCCAGCGCCGGGAATCACCAGATCCAGATTGCCGGGGGCCGCTACGAGAACGGCCTCTCGGGCGCGCTTTTTTCGGCCGGTATTCCGGTTATCAGCGGGCTGACCCAGGGATGCACGCCGTTCGGGATGAAACACACCATTACCCGCAGTCAGCGCAATATCCTGGTCGAACTCGACGGGCGGCCGGCTCTGGATGTTTTCAGCGAGGACATCGGGGAAGTACTCTCGCGTGATCTGTCACGGGTCGCCGGCTATATCTTTGCCGGTCTGCCCGTGCCCGGTTCGGACACCGGCGATTACCTGGTGAGGAATCTGGTCGGGATCGACGCCGGGCAGAAGCTCGTGGCGATCGGGGACCTGGTGGAGGAGGGTGATCCCGTCATGTTCTGCCGCCGTGACGGCGACACCGCGCGTGGAGGATATGCTGCGCATGCTGCGCGATCTGGGCAAACGCGCCGGGGCCGGCATCCGCGGCGGTGTGTATTACAGCTGTCTTGGCCGCGGTCGCTATCAGTTCGGTGAGCATTCGGAAGAACTGCGGATGATCCAGGAGCAGTTGGGCGACTTCCCGCTGGTGGGATTCTTCGCCAACGGCGAGATTTCGCATAACCGCCTGTACGGTTATACCGGGGTGTTGACACTGTTTCTCTCGCGCTGATTTATATTTAAGTAGTGTTTATCCGAATGGCACTTACTTAAGCAAGAATCATGGCAAATAGCCACGGAATCTACGGAAGAACACGGACATCATTAGTGAGAATTCCACGTTTTTCCGTGTTCTTCCGTGGATTCCATGGCCATTCATGAAAAAACGTTATTCCATAAGTAAGCGCCATCCTGCAGTCGTGCATCCCTGTGGTGAGTTTATTTCTTTGTGGATGGACACCAGATAAGCTGATGGGCGGCGGAAAGGTATTCCTCGGCATCGCTGGCCTGCTTTTTATGTCTGCCTGCACGGCAGGTGCAGTGGAGAGCGATTTGACCCGCCAGTGGGTACTCGGCCAGCTGAACGAGAGTCTGTCGCCGCCCCGGGATCTGGACGGGATTTCATCGATGCTGTTTGGCCTGGTCAGCGACCCGGAAGCGGCTGAACGACCTGATATCCGCCGGGTGCTCGGCGAAGTTGCCAAACTGGCGGGTTCCATGGAGCCTGCAACGATCAATTGCAGCGACGCGGTGAACCTGCATCTCATTGCCGGATTTCTGAATCTGGCTGGAATGGGGTTCGACAGCACCGCACTGTCCGGACGTGTGCAGGAATGCCTCGGGTCGGTTAACCCCTATGACAAGGCTTCCGCCCTCTATTCCCTGTGCCGTTTCGATGCCGCCGTTCCGCGTGAGCTGCTCACCGCGTCGATGGCTTCGATCGAGGCGCTGCAGCAGCCGGACGGCAGCTTTGGTTCGGGTTATGGCCTGAGTCACTTCTACACCTCAACCCATGCCGTGTTTGCGCTCCAAGCCTGCGCCGGCGATCCACTCGCCATCCAGATGGGAGAGGAGTTCATGCGCAGCGCATTACCGAGGCTCCGGCAGGCCGGTTTTATCGATGCGCTGATGCAGAGTCTGCTGATGCTCAGGGAAATGAAGGTAAAAATACCCGAAGAAGACCGTTACCTCGCCTATCTCCGCTCACAGGTAAAGCCGGATGGCAGTATCTGCTGTTTTGACCGGCCGGGGTGTGTATCCGACCGGCACGCCACCAGCCAGTTGCTGGAATTCTTCAGGGTGTTTCCGGCACCGGACTGAGGCCGGGTGAGGCGGGCTCTACTCTTTCCAGTATTGTTCGGTGGTGATGTGGCCGGGCTCACGACGCCGGTTCTTCCTGAATCCGCTTTTTTCCAGGAGATGCGTCGTATCGTGCACCATGGCCGGGTTGCCGCAGATCATGACCTGCGAGGTGGCCGGGTCGAGCGACAGCCCGGCACGCGTTTCGAGCCGGCCATCCTCGATGGCCTGCGTGACGCGCCCGCCGAGAGCGTGGCCGACCGTTTCCCGGCTCACCATGGGGATTACCTGCAGCTGTTCCGGATGCTGTTCCAGCAAACCCCCGAGGGTGTCCTGGTAGGTCAATTCCCGTGCACTGCGCACCGAGTGGACCAGAATGATTTTTCTGAAGCGTTCCCATACCTCACGGGTGCCGAGGATGGAGAGAAACGGACCGATCGCTGTGCCGGTGGCCAGCATCCAGAGAAACTCGGCATCCGGCAACTCCCTGAGGATGAAGAATCCGGCTGCGCGGGGAGCGACGAGGATGCTGTCGCCGGGTCCGAGGTGAATCAGTTCGTGCGACAGGGGTCCTGCGGGCACCGTGATGAAATAGAATTCCAGTACGGGGTTGTCCGGCGCATTCACAAACGAATAGGGACGTGCGATGATCTCACCTCCGATCTCCCTGGCGATGCGGGTGAATTGCCCGGCGATGAAGGGGTCGATATCGGCCCTGACCTGCAATGAATAGAGTTCCTCCGTCCATTGCCGCAGATTGACGACGCTGCCCTCGATCCACCGGGTCATGATAACGCTACCCGCTTAACGCGGAGTTTCCCGTTCACAATGATCGGATGAGCCGGCGGGGACTGCCGGCCCGTGTGATACGCAATCGTTTGCAGCGACATGCATGTGCCTGCTTCATGACTTTGACGGATGACTTATCATAACGTAAAACATGGACGGTGCAGCCGCCTGATTCACGCGGGATATTCCACGACAATCACTTAAGGCCTATTAATTACCATGCAGACGATGTCAACCTGGGAAATGGTCTTGATGGGAGCGCTTGCGCTTCTGGTGCTGTTCTGGGCCGGGCCCGGAGTCAAGGCGATGCTGGAAAAAAGCCGGCAGGCGAAAGAAAGGGACTGGGCCGGGCTGCTGGTTCCCCTGCTGCTGGTGATCGCGTTTGTCATCCTGCTCATCAAGCTGGTTTGAGCCCATGCCGTATGCCCTGTCGCTGCGCGACCTGAAAAAAACCTACAAGAACGGTTACGTCGCCCTGAAAGGGATTACCCTGGATGTGGCCGAGGGCGATTTCTTCGCACTGCTAGGCCCCAACGGGGCTGGCAAGTCGACGACGATCGGGATTATCACCTCCCTGGTCAACAAGACCGGCGGCGAGGTCAGCGTTTTCGGTCACGATCTCGATACGGACACGGCCGCGGCGAAATCCTGCATCGGCCTGGTGCCGCAGGAATTCAACTTCAACCAGTTCGAACCGGTCATCGAGGTCGTCGCAAACCAGGCCGGTTATTACGGCATCGAGCGGGGCGAGGCTTTCCAGCGGGCCGAGAAATACCTTCGACAGCTCGGTCTCTGGGAAAAGCGACGCGACATGGCACGCACTCTCTCCGGCGGCATGAAACGCAGGTTGATGATCGCCCGTGCCCTGGTGCATGAACCGCGCCTGTTGATCCTGGACGAACCGACCGCCGGTGTCGATATCGAAATCCGCCGCTCCATGTGGCAATTCATGCGCGCAATCAACGCGGCGGGAACCACCATTATTCTCACCACGCATTACCTGGAAGAAGCGGAAAGCCTGTGCCGGAACATCGCGATCATCGACGAGGGTGAACTCATCGAGAATACCAGCACCCGCAAGCTGCTCAACACGCTGCACATGGAAACCTTCGTCCTCGACGTCGCCACCCCGCTAACCGAGGCGCCGCCACTGCCGCAGCATACGCTGAGACTGGTCGATGAATCCACGCTCGAGGTGGATATCTCCCGGGATGAATCCATCAACCGTCTGTTCGAGGAGCTGTCCCGGCTCGATATCCGGGTGCTCAGCATGCGCAACAAGACCAACCGCCTGGAACAGCTGTTCGTCCGTCTGGTCGAAGCCAATGGAAGCGCCGGTGCCTGAGACATGACCTTCCGGCAGAAATTCACCGCGTTTCGCACCATCCTGGTCAAGGAGATCCTGCGTTTTGCGCGCATCTGGATACAGACGGTGCTGCCTCCGATGATCACCACTGCGCTGTATTTCATCATCTTCGGCAACCTCATCGGTTCCCAGATCGGCGACATGGAAGGCTTTCGCTACATGGAGTTCATCGTGCCCGGGCTGATCATGATGGCGGTGATCACCAATTCCTACGCCAATGTGGTGTCATCGTTCTACGGTTCGAAATTCCAGCACCACATCGAGGAGATGCTGGTCGCGCCGTTGCCGAATTACGTCATTCTGACCGGGTTCATATCCGGCGGCGTGGCGCGCGGACTGACGGTCGGCGTGGCCGTCACGGGGGTATCCCTGCTGTTCAACCCGCTCAGCATTCATAACCTCTGGGTCATGCTGAGCATGATCCTGCTGACGGCCATCCTGTTTTCGCTGGCGGGCTTTATCAACGGCATCTATGCCAAGAGCTTCGATGACATCTCGATTGTCCCGACCTTCGTACTCACGCCCCTGACTTACCTAGGCGGCATCTTCTACTCGATCAATATGCTGCCTTCCTTCTGGCAGCATGTGTCGCTGGCCAATCCGATTCTGTACATGATCAACGCGTTCCGCTTCGGCTTTCTCGGGGTGTCGGATATTCCGCTGGCCGCTTCCTACGGGATCAGCATCGGCTTCATCGTGCTGCTGTACGCCCTCAGCATTCGCCTGCTCAGAAAGGGCCACGGGATTCGCACCTGAGGGTGTCTCAGGTTCTGAGATCAATCGCCCCGTTGCGCGCGTACAGGCCGAGTTCACCGGCAAGCAGGGCCTGCAAACGCCTGCCGACCAGCTGCCCGCGCCAGCCGTGCAGCACCTCGCTGTCCGGCGAGCCGATTGCGAGCTGTTCCAGCTGTTTTCGCGATGCGAGTACGGCGGGGTTGAGGGCGTTCTCCGCACCGCTTACGCGCACCACGGCCATCATCGCGTCGACCAGCGCATCCTGCAGCGGCGAGAGACGGACCGGAAGTTCGGTTGAGGACTGTGGTTTCGGCGCGCGACCTCTGGCCTCGGCGACCAGTTCGAGCAGGCGGGCGCCGTGTTTGTCGATGAATCGCTCATGCAGACCCCGGATCGCAGCGAGCGCGGCCGGTGTTCCGGGCTGGTGGCGGGCGATCTCGACCAGCTCATCATCACGCAGCAGCCAGCCACGCGGGCGATTCTGGTCCCGGGCGACAGTCTCGCGCCATTCGGCAAGCGCCTGCAGCACGGTCAGACTGGCGCCCTTCAGGCGGTTGCTGCCGCGCACCTTGAGCCAGGCCTGCGCGGGATCGTTGTTGTACAGCTCGACTTGCGTCAACCGTGCGAAATCCTCGGACAACCAGTCGAGACGGCCCAGTTCGGAGAGCTTCTCGACCAGATACGGGTAAACCTGCGCAAGGTAGAACACATCCTCGGCCGCATAGTGAAGTTGTTCGTCCGAGAGCGGGCGTCGCGACCAGTCGGTTCTGGTATGCAGTTTCTCCAGCTCGATACCGAGCGTTTCCTTCACCAGATTGCCGTAGCCGATCTGGTCCGGAAAACCCAGCAGCAGGGCGGCGATCTGAGTGTCGAAAACGGGTGAGGGCAGGGTGTTGCGCAGGTGGAAGAATATCTCCATGTCCTGGCGTGCTGCATGCAACACCTTGGTTATGCCATCCTGGTAAATTACCTCGAGCAGGGGTGACAGATCCTCCAGTGCGAGCGGATCGATACAGGCGATCAGTTCGGGCGTCGCCACCTGCAGCAGGCACAGTTTGGGATAGTAGGTTTTCTCGCGCAGGAACTCGGTATCGAGGGCAAGCCAGGGGTTGCCGTGCAACTGGGTGCACAATTCCGTCAGCGCGGCGGGGGTGTCGATGTACCGTACGGGGGGGAGGGTTTTCATGCTTGTTTATATGGGCGGGAGTGAAAGGCGCACGATCGATCCGTGTTTATCCCGACGGGATGCGACTACTATACCAGCGGATGGATCAGCGTGTTCCGAATGCCTCATGGACGGACACTGATTATAAATCGTCACAGATATATTATTTATCCGTATGATTGTTAGATATAATCAGACATGAAAATTACTCTGGTCAATCCCTACGAACTGGGACGTCAGCCCTTCGGCCTGGCGGAAGCGGCCGCCTGGCTGGAGCGCGAAGGCGGCACCGTCGTCTGCTGCGACCTTTCGATACAACGACTCGACGAATACCTGGAGGCTGACACCGAGCTGGTGGCGATCTATGTCGCCATGCACACCGCGACCCGCATCGCCATCGAGGCGCTACCGAAGATCCGGCTGCTCGCCCCGGATGCCAGCCTGTGTGTCTATGGTCTGTACGCACCCATGAACGCGGACCTGTTCAGGTCACAGGGTGTGGAAACCGTCCTGGGGGGCGAATATGAACCCGGACTGATCTCCCTGGTCAGGCGCCTGTGCGCAGGCAAGGCCGGTGAACAAACCGAGCCTGAAATCAGTCTGGCCAGGATCGACTTCATTGCACCGCAGCGCAACAAGCTGCCGGACCTGTCGCGCTACGCCGGTCTGATTCATCCCGACGGTAGCCGTGACACGGTCGGTTTTGCCGAAACCACCCGCGGTTGCAAATATTTCTGCCGCCACTGTCCGGTCGTTCCGGTCTATCAGGGAACGTTCCGGGTCATACCGGCCGACATCGTGCTCGATGACATCCGCACCCAGATCGTGGAAGGCGCCCGGCATATCTCATTCGGTGACCCGGATTTCTTCAATGGCCCGGGGCATGCACTCAGGATCGTGCGGGCGCTTCATGAGGAATTCCCCGGGGTGAGTTATGACGCCACCATCAAGATCGAACATGTCGTGAAATACCCGCGGGAATTGCGCACGCTGAAGGATACCGGGTGTCTGTTCATCATCTCCGCGGTGGAGTCCGTCGACGACGGCATCCTGCGCGAACTCGACAAGGGACATACGCGTGCGGATTTCATTGCCGCGCTGGCTTTCCTGCGCACCATCGGCATCGATCTTTCACCCACCTTCGTGGCATTTACACCCTGGACCACGCTGGCGAATTATCTGGAACTGCTCCGCCAGATCGTCGAGCTGCGGCTGGTCGAAAGTGTCGCGCCGGTGCAGCTGTCGATCCGGCTATTGATCCCTGCGGGTTCCTACCTGCTGCATCTCGAAAGCCTGGCAGGCATCATCGAGCCGTTCGACCGGCGTCTGCTCGGTCATCCCTGGCGCAATCCGGACCCGCGTGTCGATCACTTGCAGCAGGACATCCAGGCCTGGGTAGCGCAGGCGGAGCGGGAGGATCAGCCGCGAAGGGAAATTTTCGCCGGTGTCTGGGAACGGGCTCACCGGCAGGCGGGCATTCCGGCCCCGCCGCTCGATCCGGCGTGTGCCGGCAAGCCGATTCCACGACTGTCCGAGAACTGGTACTGTTGCGCCGAACCCACGTGCGAGCAGCTGGTATCGTTCTGAGCAGCATCTGGCCACAATGAACGAAGCAAAGGGTGGTGCGGGTGATCACGCATCGGCGGAGAGGTGCATGCAATCCATCCTGATTGGTCACCGGGGCGAGCCGTCGAGCTATCCGGAGAATTCGCTGGCTGGTTTCGAGGCGGTGCTGCACGCGGGCGCCGCGTACATCGAAACCGACGTGCAGCTATCCGCTGACGGTGTGCCGGTGCTCAGCCATGATCCGGAAGTCGTGAAGCTGACCGGCCACGACTACGTGGTCATGCAGACCGATTTCGCCACCCTCTGTCGACTACCGGCCGGTTACCCGGCGCGCTTCGGCACGCGCTTCGCCGATGTGCGCCTTGCCCGTCTCGGCGAACTGGCTGCGCTGTTGAAACGCTGGCCCGGGGTCCGCGCCCTGGTCGAGGTGAAACCGGACAGCATCGAAACCTTCGGTGCCGCCCGCGTGGTGGACGTCATCCTGGCGGAACTGCATGAGGTGCTTGCGCAGTGCATCATCATTTCCTTTGAACAGGCCCCATTGATTCATACTCGCACCGCGCGCAACCTGCCCGTCGGCTGGGTCCTGCCGGAATGGTCCGACGCAAACCGCGAGGCCGCCGCGCAGCTGCGGCCGGACTACCTGATCTGCAGCCGCAAACGCCTGCCCATCGAACCGGAGCCGTTATGGCCGGGACCCTGGAAATGGGTCGTGTACACGGTCAATACGGTCGAGGAAGCGCTGGCGCTGCGCAAACGCGGCGTCGATTTGCTGGAGACCGATAGCATCCGCGAACTGCTCCGTGATGCGAGACTCGGCGGAGCGGTGCGTGACTGACCACTTCGACGTCGTCATTATCGGTGGCGGCATCCATGGGGTCGGCGTCGCCCAGGCGGCCGCCTGTGACGGCTATTCGGTACTGGTGCTCGAACAAACCGGGCTGGCCTCCGCGACGTCGGGCCGCTCCAGCAAGCTGATACACGGCGGTCTGCGCTACCTGGAGGGCCTGCATTTTTCCCTGGTCAGGGAAAGCCTGCGGGAACGGGCACTGTTGCTGAAGCTTGCGCCGGAACTGGTGCATCTGCAGGCGTTCCATATTCCTGTCTATCCAGAGACATCACGCCGCCCGGCGACCATCCGCGCCGGCCTGAGCCTGTATGCGCTCCTCGGCGGCCCGGGCCCGGCAAACCGCTTTCGCTCGCTGAGGTCCGGGGAATGGCAGGATCTGGATGGCCTGGAGACGAGGCGTCTCCAGGCGGTCTATCAGTATTACGATGCGCAGACGGATGATGCGGCACTGACCCGGGCCGTGATGCAATCCGCCGCGGATCTGGGTGCCAGCCTGCAGTGTCCGGCCGAATTCACGGCGGCGGAAATCGCCGTCGACGGTTGCTCCGTGCACTATTCGGTCAACGGCGCGGATTACAGCTGCTCGGCATGCGTGCTGGTCAATGCCGCCGGGTCGTGGATCAACGCGGTGGCCGGGCGCATCCACCCGCCGCCGTCCACGACCGCCGTGGATCTCGTCCAGGGGACGCATCTTGTCCTGGAAGGGCGCCTTGAGAAGGGCGGTTACTACCTGGAAGCACCCGCCGACCGGCGCGCCATCTTCCTGCTGCCGTGGAAAGGACGGATGCTGCTCGGTACCACCGAATCGATCTATACCGGCGATCCTGCGGACGTCGTCCCGCTGGCCGGCGAGGAAGCCTACCTGCTGGAGACCCTTCGGTACTATTTCCCGCAGCGGCCACAAAAGGTCGTGGAGCGTTTTGCCGGTCTCCGGGTGTTGCCCGAGGCGGGGAGCGCCGTGTTCGCGCGTTCCCGGGAAACCCGCTTCGAGATGGACGATCCAAGGCGGCCCCGTGTCGTAGCGATCTACGGCGGCAAACTCACCGGCTATCGCGCCACGGCGCAACGGGTCATGCGGCTGCTGCATCGCACCCTTCCGTCACGCAAACCGGTCGCGAGCACTGCGCGCCTGGGCCTGAAGCCGGTATAGCCATGGCGGAGACGCTGACGCTTGCCATCGACCAGGGCACGCATGCCACTCGCGCACTGGTCTTCGATGGCCGTGGTCGTATGGTCGCGCACGTACGCCGGCCCGTATCCCTGCAGGCACGCAGCCGCGCGGAAGTCGAGCAGTCGCCGATCGAGATACTCGACTCTTTGCAGGCCGTGGTGGAAGAAATTCTGCAGCAACCGGGCATCGACGCCGCGCGGATCGGCTCGGCCGGACTGGCCACCCAGCGCTCCAGCGTGCTGGCCTGGGACCGCGGGTCCGGTCGGGCCCTGTCGCCCGTACTCAGTTGGCAGGACACGCGCACCGCAGCGGACCTCGCGGCGCTGGACCGACACGAGGCCGCGATCCGGGAACGCACCGGCCTGCGGCTGTCGCCGCACTATGGCGCCGGCAAGCTGGACTGGCTACTGCGACACGAGGCGAACGTGATCGCCGCGCGCGAGCAAGGGACATTGGTCATCGGTCCACTGGCCAGTTTTCTGCTGCATCATTTGCGCGAGGCGAGCGGCGAAGTGGCCGACCATGCCAATGCATCGCGCACCCTGTTGTGGAATCTGGAAAGCCGTGACTGGGATCCGTGGCTGCTTGGGCTGTTCGAGATTCCGCGGGAGGTCCTGCCCGCGTGTCGGCCGATCTTCGCCGACTATGGCATGACCCGCACCGGGCGTATCCCGCTCACCGCCGTCAATGGCGATCAAACCGCCGCGCTGTACGCCCAGGGCATGCCGGCCCGCGATACCCTGGTGGTGAACACCGGTACCGGCGCCTTTGTTTTGCTGCCGACCGGGGACAGCCTCCGGTCGCATGCCGGACTGCTTAGCGGTCTCTCGCGGAGCGATGATCGCACGGCTGATTATTATCTGGAGGGTACCGTCAATGGCGCCGCGGCGGCGCTCGACTGGGTTGCGAGTCAATACCGCATCGCGGACTGGCCGGCGCAGGCACCCGGCTGGCTCGATGAGGTCGAGGCGCCGCCCGTTTTCCTGAACAGCATCGGCGGACTGGGTGCGCCCTGGTGGCGGCCGGGACCCGATCCCGTGTTCCTGCCGGTCGGCAACGACGCGCACATCGAACCGGCGGAGGCCATGGTCGCGGCCATCGAAAGCATTGTGTTTCTGATCCAGGCCAATGTCGAACTGCTCTGCAAACTGACTCCCGGATTGTCGGGTATCCGGATCAGCGGCGGTCTGGCGTCGCTGGATGGGTTGTGCCGGAAACTGGCCAATCTGTCCGGTCTCGCCGTCGAGCGATCCGGCGCCATCGAGTCCACCGCCCGCGGCATCGCCTGGCTGGCCGCCGGTTATCCGGAAAGCTGGGAGCAACCCGGCGTGAAACACCGTTTTCTTCCGCAGGACGATCCGCGGCTTGTGGACCGCTACGCGCGATTCCGCGCCGTGCTCGAGTCGGCGCTCAGGCAGGGCTCGTAAAGAGCAGCAGGAAACCGGCGTTGTAGAAACCGTGCAGCAGTATGGGCGCGGTCAGCGTTTGGTGGCGGTCCTTGAAGAACCCGAATACCAGCGAGGGAAAGAACACCAGCGCCGCCCACAGCGGGGCATGGTTCAGGAAATGGAAGCCGGTAAAAACCAGGCTGGTCAGCAGATTGGCGAGGCTGACCGGCCCAAACGTTTGCCGGCTGATGAACTCCTGCGCGAGCTCCTGGAGCAATCCGCGAAAGACGATCTCCTCCAGCACCGGGTAGAGCAGCACCGGCAACAGGTAGTCAGCCGGGGCGGCGAGTGGCCAGGTCCACTGCGGGGTTGCGGGCCGCAACAGCAGATAGAGGAACAACCAGCAGAGTGGTCCCGCCATGACCGCCAGCCAGAAGAGCGGGTCCCGCCAGAACCTGCGGGTGACCGGTAACTGCGATGACAAGGACGTTTGGACCGCCGGGATCAATTGCTTTTCAGTCGCTGGACCATCTCCGCTTCCATGTCCATGCCGACCGGCCAGTTCGGGTTGATCGAGATGCCGACGCCGCTGCCGGTTCGCTCCAGCACCCACTTGAACTCAACCAGCAGACCGCCCTCGTAACCGGTGTAATCCTGCACGAAGTCCTTCGCCCGGTCCGGACTGGTGAACAGGACCAGCACTTCCACCGCGTCTTCCGTATTCAGGGTCAGGGGTATGGCCTTGTTGCTGCCGGTAAAGCCAGCGATATTGATGGAGTCCCTGACCGGCATGAACACTTGCGCCTCCAGCAGGTAGTGCATGAACTCGCTTTCGGGAAGACTGCCCTCCTGGGCCGCCATCAGTTTCTGTTCGAGTTCGTTGCGGGCTTCGAAGCTCTCGGGCATGACGCAGGGTTCCGGATAAAAGCAGGCCCCGCGGAGCGGGGCCTGGGTTGAAGTGTGTTGCGGTTTTACTCGTCGCCCATCACGCCCAGCAACTGCAGCAGGCTGATGAACAGGTTGTAGATGGCGATATACAGGGTCACCGTCGCCATGATGTAGTTGGTTTCCCCGCCGTGGATGATCTCGCTGGTCTGGTACAGGATCAAGCCGGACATCAGCAGGATGAACATCGCCGAGACGGCCAGCGACAGTCCGGGCAGCGCGAGAAACAGGCTTGCGATGCTGGCCAGGAAGGCCACCAGAATGCCGACCATGAGGAACCCGCCGATGAAGCTGAAGTCCTTGCGCGTGGTGAGTGCATAACCGGACAGACCGAGGAAGATCACGCCGGTGCCGCCCATGGCGGTCATGACGATCTGCCCCCCGTTCGGCAGGTGCAGGTAGGCGCTGATGATGGGACCCAGCGTCAGGCCCATGAACCCGGTGAGGGCGAACACAAACAGCAGTCCGAGACCGCTGTTGCGGAACCGGGTCGTCAGGAACAGCAGACCGAAATAACCGACCAGGGTGATGATCGGATTGATAAAGGACATGTTGGTCATGACGGCGATGCCGGCCGTCAGGGCGCTGAACAGCAGTGTCAATGACAACAGCGTGTAGGTATTGCGGATGACCTTGTTGGTGGACAGGACCGACGGCTGCGATACCACAACTGTCTTATCAAGCATGCTCATGCAGAAAACCTCCTATGAGTAATGACCATTTCCAAACTGTTGCTATAGACAGCAACCGGTTTGACTGGTTCCAAGAATAACCACAGCAGGATCAAACGGCAACCCGCGGAAACTGTGGCTATTCATGATTTTAGGCTGGAAATCAAATCCCGCGTTCCGGTATGCTTGCCGGGCTTCACGACAAATCCGTAGTGGAGAGGTGGCTGAGTGGTCGAAAGCGGCGGTCTTGAAAACCGTTGGCCCGCAAGGGTCCGGGGGTTCGAATCCCTCCCTCTCCGCCAATACTTACAGGTAGTTAGCAGTGCTGCTGCGAAAAGCGAACAACCGGTGATCCCGCAGCGTTTAGCCTATTTGTAGCACGTCAAGGTAGACTCACAAGTTATGCCACCAAGGAGGTAATGAGATGGAACTCAAACGCATAACGGGGCCAGAAGTAGGGGTTAACGATAAAGAGAAACAACTAATAAATAAAGGATCCCCCCCTGAAGGGGTGGCCTTGTAATAACCCCTGAAAGGGGATGAATCTGCCTTGCCCCAAGAGGAGACAAGGTCGAGCTGTCCCGTCCCAGATTAATACACTGCCTCACGAGCTATCTGCGTCTGGATGAAGCGGTCGAGCGGCGATGGACCGATGGGCGGCGCGGCTGAAACTGGTATGACCAACGCACAGACAACACGCATGGCAAACGCGAGACATAGCGTGCGACTTCTCATAAGCTGAAACACCTCAACCCACTGCCGGTAAAAAGGGGACATCCAATTTTTTCAATTCCTTTCGTTTCAATACTCATAACCGGGTCGGAACCGCCCATTTCGACCGTCTTCCATGATGCTCCTACTTGCTCACACCTTGTGGCGGAACCTTTCTACAGACCTGCCAGGCATCTCAAGATAGGATTCACCCCAGTGGTAATTGCTACGGCGCCTTCGTTTATGTGTCGGCACAGGAATGACTACAGGAAAATCAAGCCACTACTACCTGCGTAAGTATTTACCACACTATCTTCGTATCTGTTTATTGTGTATAAGTCAAGGCGCTGGATGGCTCGATATCCCAGACACACCGTCAAATACTACAAGGCAGGGGCATGCACGATTATCAGATATGTGTTGACAGTGACGTCTTCGGAGAACTGTATGGGTTTGTCGATGCCGAATGGATATTCTTCCCTCATGAGTTTTATCAGCCCATCGCCAGCAGCATTCTTGGTCTGATGGACCGGGACCAGCGGCAACGGGTCATGAATCCGGTTCACAGGGGAAATCACGGATACCCGCCTCACTATCCATCCGAGCGTTAATGGCTTGTTATCGACGATCCGAACATTCGATCCCGCCGGACGGAAGCCCTGTTGACCGACATCGCGCCTTCACTCCTTTCGCTTGCGGGCGTCACCCCTCCCGTTTATATGAAGGGAGTCGCACTGTTCACTGAAAATGAGCCTCACCAGTAAGTACCGAATGCATCCGATGACTGCCTGGCTCGGTCCTGCGGAACCAGCACGAAAACGATTTTTCATGAACCTTAGGGCTACGCTGCGCGTGGTGCTTGCATGCGCCATCGTAACTACGCTTGTGACATGGATCAGCCCTGAGGAAGTCTTCAAGCGATTTGCCGCAATACCGCTGTCTGCCGCGCTTGCGGGACTTGCGGGTGCACTGTTTGAGCAATGGCTGAGTGCTGTCCGGCTGCGGCTTCTGGCTAACTCGCAGAGACTGGCGCTGACTGGGGTCGAGGCCTTTTTCATAAGCCTCTCGGCCGTGTTCTACGGCTTGTTTCTACCCGGAGGTAGTGCAACCGGCTGGGCAGTAAGGCTGCTCCGGCTGGCGCGTGGCAAGTCAAATACCGGTGCGGCGTTGTTCGTTCTCGGCTGCGACCGCGTCCTGGCGACTGCAAGTCTTGCTGTCATTGGCGTGATAGCGGACCTGTTACTGAGGGGTCCGGCGTCAGTGGCTGTATCGGCCGGTCTGTTTTCTGTGGCGCTTGGTATGACTCTGTTGGCCGTTTTCCTTTTGGTGCCCTCTTTTAGAGTCGTATTGGCACCGCTACGACGTGTTCGTGTTGCGCGCTGGTTTGGTGAGTTTATCCGTAAACGCGAAGGCCTGGAGACAGGCCCGCCGTACCGAGTAGCAGTCACCGCCCTGTTTCTTTCGCTTTGCGGTCACTTGGTTAGCATTGCTGTCTGGGTATTGTTGGCACGTTCACTGGGCATCGACATTGATGTGGTTGTTATCGCCTGGGTCCGCAGTACGGCGATGGTGGTTGCGCTGCTTCCGGCAACTGTTGGCGGCCTTGGCCTCCGGGAAAGCGCCGTGATTTACCTGCTGGCATCGTTTGGAGTAAGCGGCGCCGATGCGCTATCACTTTCGCTGGCCGTATTCGCCGTGACGGTGCTGGCTGTAGGCATCGTTGGGGGAGGGGCCGAAGTGTGGTACCTGCTCATTCATCGCCAGTTGAGGCCCATCAACACCGGCAATTCGTCGTCGAATTGACTATTCCTTTCGCCGGTCGTTGTGAATTGCAGAGCTACCTGCGATTCCAGACATTGGTGAGGAGCCGAAATAACCCAAGCACCTAGCTGACTCGCATCCAGCTGCTCTACGATGTCCACCACAAAGCGCGCCAGATGGTCCTCCGGCAGATAATCCTGCACGCTCGATGGAAAAATATACGGGGTGTCTCGGTCGATCGGGATAAATTCAACCGTCGTCTTGCTTCCCTTTGGGTGGCCTTTCGGGGTACCGGTATTCTAACGGGTTAGAAACGGAAAGTCCGGCAGACTTCTAGGAATATAACTTGTTGAATAAACTGGAAGGTATGGAATGTGTCGAACGCTATTACGGCGGACACCCTCTCCGCCATCCGTAATATTATAGAAGGGCTTCGCGCCCCTTTGATTACATGGAATATTGATGGCGGATTCGATCATGAGATGTGTCCTACACTTTTTGTAGGTCATTTCCGATTGTCCGCGCTCCAGGTTGGTGCTAGCCTTCGGCCAAATATCAAAAATCATCAAATTCAATGGATTGACTCAGCAAGGGAGTGATCAATAATGATCAAAGTGATGCTTGTGGATGACCATGATGTGGTACGTACCGGGATCAAAGGGGTACTCGATCAAATAAACGGTCTTGATGTCATCGCCGAAGCGAGCAACGGGGAACAGGCCATCGAGCTTGCCCGCAGCAAGAAACCCGATATCATCCTGATGGACATCAGCATGCCGGGCATCAGTGGACTGGAGGCAACCCGCAGAATCACCACCTCGTTTCCCGCCATCCGTGTCATCGCCTTAACCGTCCACGAAGAGATCCCGTTCCCGACCTGTCTGCTTGAGGCCGGTGCGTCCGGATATCTCACCAAGGGAAGTAATGTCGTGGAGATCATCAACGCCATCAATACGGTCCATCGCGGACAGCAGTACCTTACCCGGGATGTTGCCGAGAGGGTTGCCTTCACATCCCTCAGAAACCGCAACCGCACGCCGCTGGAACGACTATCGGACCGGGAGGCGGAAGTCATGATGATGATCGTTCAGGGCATAAGGAACAAGGATATCGCCGAGATGCTCTGCCTCAGTCCCAAGACCACCAGCACCCTGCGCTACCGGCTGCATGAAAAGCTGGGTGTCAGCAACGACGTGGAGCTGACCCGGTATGCCATTCGCCATGGCATCATCAAGGAAACCGCTATTTCCTGAAACGGCCGGCCAATGGGAGATCATCCCGTCATGCGAGTATGCCGCCCGCCCTGTCGTCTCCGATTTCCGGCCATTTATCCGGAAGAGTGAGATCTCGATCAAGGAATTCACCGCCGGCGGTGGCAAGCTGACGAATGCCATGCTTTATTATCTGCAGCACGATCAGTAGCACGGTTGATAAGGCAGCATTTCAGAGTCTTTCTTTACTATGGTCGACAAACAGGGTCATCTTCCGGAAGTTCCAGACCAGTTGCACTGGTTCAACGTCGACAGTCCGGTCCGGCTGAGCGAGCAGAAAGGGAGAGTCATCCTTCTCAACTTTAATACCTACTGTTCGCTGCACTGCCTGCATGTTGTCGAGGACCTAAACTACCTCGTCGACAAATATCCGAATAAACTGGTGGTCATCGGCATCCATGGTCCACGGTTCCCGGCCGAGAGAAGCCCCGAGCACGTCCGCAATGCCATCAGCCGCAATCATATCCGCCATCCGGTGCTCCATGATCCGGATTACCGGCTATGGCAACGATTCGGAATCCACTCGGGCCCGACGCTCGTTGTCATTGACACGCAGGGCAGCATCGTGGGTTCCATTTCAGGTGAAGGGAACCGCCAAAAGCTGGATCGGATAATCGCTGCACTGCTCGCCAGGGCGATTCAACCCGCCACGGGAGAGAAAGCGCCTTACGTTCTGAAACCGGAGTCCGAACCGCTTCGCCCGCTGCATTTCCCGGACAAAATACTCGCCACCGAGAACCGGGTTTATATTGCCGATGGCGGACACCATCGCGTTCTGGCGACCTCGTTGCAGGGGCTTATCCTGCATCAGTACGGTGACGGCAACCCGGGATTTGTCGATGGCAACGGTTTCTCCGCCGCGTTTGAAGCACCCCAGGGGATGGTGATTGCCGACGAATTTCTCTATGTCGCCGACACCGGCAATCACGCCATCCGGCGTATCAATATTCGCAACGATGACGTGGTGACGCTGGCCGGAACCGGGACAATGGGACGGGAACCCGCTGGTGACTATTTCGGCAACCCGCTCGAGGTGGACCTCAATACTCCCAGCGGTCTGGCGTACAAGGCCAACGTGCTGTACATCGCCATGACGGGGCTGCACCAGATCTGGACGCTTTCTCTCGTCACCAATACGATGGAAATCTTCGCGGGCTGCGGCGAGGAGGGGCTCGTCGATGGCGCCTCATGGAAAGCCTGCTTTGCACAACCTTCCGCCTTGAGCATTATCGGGCACACGCTCTACGTGGTGGATGCCGGGTCCTCGGCCATCCGCACTATCGATCTCAACACCCGGCACGTGACGACCCTGGTCGGCAAGGGGCTCTTCGATTTTGGGGACACGGATGGCATCGGGCCGGCCGCGAGCTTCCAGTACCCGCTCGACATCAAAGCTGACCAGACCCAGAAATCGCTATGGGTAGCCGACACATATAACAGTAAGATCAGGAAGATAAGAGTAGAAAATAAACTGGTTTCGAGTTATCAGGTCAAGCATCCCCTGAGTGAACCGGGTGGACTGGCATTCAGCGGGAATACCTTATACATTGCCAATACCAACCGCCACGAAATTGTTCGCGTCAACCTGCGCAGCGGAACCACAGAATCCCTGAATGTCAGCGACAAATACATCGGTCTTTAACCCCGACTGCAAAGATTGCCACCGCCTAGCCACTTTCCTCGATCAGACCGGCCGGAAATATCCCGGCTATCATTGCGCTCCGGTCGCTCCCTTCGGTGATCCCGGGGCGCGGCTGCTGATCGTCGGCCTCGCGCCGGGCATGCACGGCGCCAACGCCACCGGGCGCCCGTTTACCGGCGATTATGCCGGCATCCTGCTCTACCGGACACTTTTCGAGTTCGGTTACAGCAACCGGGCAGAAGCGACGGCACGCGATGATGGCCTGGAACTCTACAATTGCCGCATAACCAATGCCGTGAAATGCCTGCCGCCGCAAAACAAACCGCGTCCCGATGAAATCCGTCAGTGCAATAGCTACCTCAGGAACGAACTGGCGCAGCTGCACGACGGATCGGTCATTATCGGTCTCGGCAAAATCGCGCACGACGCGGTACTGCGGGCCCTGGGACTGCGTCTGGCATCGTACCCGTTCGGCCACGGCCACAGCCATCGACTCGCCGACGGAAAACTGCTGGTCGATTCCTATCATTGCAGCCGCTATAACACCCAGACGCGGCGGCTGACCGGGGAAATGTTCGCCGACATCTTCCGGCGTGTCCGTGAGCGGGTTGAACCCCGCCCGGTCCCGTTGTCCGAGGCGTCTCGATAGCGGGACATCCGGAAGTCACGCCATGTTCGACGCCGAGGACTATCTGAAAAACCTGACTCCGAGGCCCGGTGTCTACCGCATGCTGGACGCCGAGGGCACGGTGCTCTATGTCGGCAAGGCGCACAACCTCAGAAAGCGGGTGGCGAGTTATTTCCGGCGCAGCGGACTCGGCAGCAAGACCCGCGCGCTGGTGGCGCAGATCGCCGCCATCGAAGTCACGCTCACCAATACCGAGGGCGAGGCGCTGCTGCTGGAAAACAACCTCATCAAGACCCTTCGTCCGCGTTATAACGTGCTGCTGCGCGACGACAAGAGCTACCCGTACATATATCTGTCAACCGACCAGCAATACCCGCGGCTGGCCTTTCATCGCGGGGCGAAGCGCGGCAAGGGGAGTTATTTTGGTCCTTATCCGGGCGCCGGCTCCGTCAGGGAAAGTCTTCATTTGCTGCAGAAACTCTTCAGGGTTCGCCAGTGCGAGGACAGCTTCTTCAGCAACCGCTCCCGGCCCTGTCTGCAGTACCAGATCAAGCGCTGTACGGCTCCCTGCGTTAGTTATGTCAGCCCGGAAGACTATGCCGAGGATGTGAGGAACACGGTACTGTTTCTGGAAGGCGGCGATCGTGCCGTGATTGACGGCCTGGTGGCGCGTATGGAAAAAGCCTCCGCCGCGCTGGAATACGAAAAGGCTGCCGGCTTCCGCGATCAAATCGTGACGCTGCGCCGGGTGCAGGAAAGGCAATATGTCAGCAACGAGCGGGGTGACCTGGATATCCTGGCCAGCGCCACGAACGGCGGCAATGCCTGCGTGCAGGTGTTTTTCATCCGCAAGGGCCGCAACCTGGGTAATGCCGTTTTCTTCCCAAGAGTGCCGGGTGATTCCGGCAATGAAGAGATCCTGTCGGCCTTTATAACCCAGTATTACCTGGGTCGCAGCATTCCGGCGGAACTGCTGCTGAGCCACAAGCCGGAGGATCAGGACCTGATCCAGGCGGTGCTGAGCGAGCAGGCGGGACACCGGGTTAAACTCACCACTGGCGTGCGCAACGAACGCGCCCGCTGGCTCAAGCTTGCACTCAATAACGCCGAGGAGGCGCTCGCCGCGTTCCTGAATACGCGCAAGGGCTACCTGGGACGGCTGAATGAACTGCAGCAGGCGCTTTCGCTGGATGAGTTACCCGAGCGCATGGAATGCTTCGATATCAGTCATACCCAGGGGGAATCGACGGTCGCCTCATGCGTTGTGTTCGGGATGGAAGGCCCGATAAAATCCGATTATCGCCGCTTCAACATCCAGGACATCCAGCCGGGCGATGATTACGCCGCCATGGAGCAGGCGCTGCTCCGGCGCTACACACGGCTGGTGAAGGGCGAGGGCAGGCTGCCCGACCTGTTGTTCATCGATGGCGGCAAGGGCCAGATCGGGACCGCCCATCGGGTATTGGAAGAGTTGCAGGTCGCCGATGTCCTGATCATCGGCATCGCCAAGGGGCCGGAGAGAAAACCCGGGTTGGAGACACTCTACGTGCCCGGGAGAACCCGCCCGGTCAGCCTGGCGCCGGACTCCCCGGCGTTGCACCTGATCCAGCAGATCCGGGACGAGGCGCACCGCTTCGCGATCACCGGCCACCGCCAGCGCCGCGCCCGGACACGCAAGACATCGCCGCTGGAGCAGATCGACGGAATCGGTCCGAAACGACGCCAGCTGCTGCTTAAACAGCTGGGAGGACTGAGAGAGGTTGCCAGGGCGGGTGTGGATGATCTGCAGACAGTGAAGGGCATCAATCGTACGCTCGCACAGCAGATCTATGACGCCTTTCACGGTGAGCCGACATAGGATCATGACGATGAAATGGAATATTCCCAATATCCTCACCCTGCTGCGCATCATCCTCATTCCGGTGCTGGTGCTGGTCTTCTACGCGCCCACTGCCTGGTCACACCTGCTCAGCACCGCCGTCTTCGGCCTGGCCGCAGTGACCGACTGGCTCGATGGCTATCTCGCCCGGCGTCTGAAGCAGTCATCCGTCTTCGGTGCCTTTCTCGACCCGGTTGCCGACAAGCTCATGATCGCCGTCGCTCTGGTCGTACTGGTGCAGGACAATCCGACCGTGCTGTTCACCATACCTGCGGCCATCATTGTGGGACGTGAAATCGCCATTTCGGCCCTGCGTGAATGGATGTCCGAGATCGGGCAAAGAACCCGGGTTGCGGTATCGGTGATCGGCAAGATAAAGACGGCAGCGCAGATGATCGCCATCCTGCTGCTGCTCTACGGCCATCCTCTTGGCGCGTTTCCCACCCATGACGTCGGGCTTATACTGATCTATATCGCCGCTATACTGACCCTGTGGTCGATGATCGTCTACCTGCGGGCCGCCTGGCCCATCCTGATGGGAAGCCCGGACCCGCAGCATCGGGATGATGCTTGACAGGCCCCGAACCAACGATACAATGTCCGGCTATCACTGCGGGAATAGCTCAGCTGGTAGAGCACAACCTTGCCAAGGTTGGGGTCGCGAGTTCGAATCTCGTTTCCCGCTCCAAAGAAATCAAAGACTTAGGCCGCCATCGAGCGGCCTTTTTCATGCGTAAAATCCTCGCAGGTGAAAGTGGCAAAAGAATAGATAAACGAGCCGATATTTATGCGCTGGGGCCGATACTTAATGAACTATTCACAGCCGAACTTGCGCATGGCACAAATTACAAGATTATCGCAACTGTAACTAGCGATTACCCATATCTGGATTCTTTTGTTGAAAAGATGCTGCAACAAGATCCAGCATCTCGGTACAACGATATCGATGAGATTAAGAAAGAACTTATTTCGAGAGGTGAAGAGCATGTCTCAATGCAGAAATTGAGCCAGCCTAGGAGCCTGTCGGACTTAGGTGATCGTAGCGAGCATGGTGGGAGAGCGAGAACAGATTTTCACGATTTCGAGGCGCATAGTCATGCTACGCAACGAGAAATCGGTGGAATATGGGCCGTTCTCCCACCAGCGCAGTAGATCAATCCTAAGTCCGACAGGCTCCTAGAGATACCGTTAGACCAACGAGCGATATAGATAACCCTCTTATCCCATATGAACCGGCTGGATATCTCACCTCTCAACCCATCCCCTATGGTGGAACTGGCCCCGCTGACGAGTTTGTATAAATCATGACCCATCGGGGAAGAACCAGGCCGGTAACAAAATACCATGTATGTTGTTGCCGGCCTGTATCAAACTGTTCAGTAAACCGGTTTTAAAAAACTGCCGTTGTAGCGTCGACCGATTGAACCCACCCTGTATTCGAGACCTCTACCGGGAAAGCGGTTTCGTCTTCTTGTGGCCGACAGACGCCAGGAGTCACCCTGTATTCACAGGGATGCCTCGCATGTCAGGGAGGTCTCGTTTTGGATGCATCCCGGACATTTCTACATATCACCTGAAGGCTCTATACAGCGCTCATCATCGTGTTTGGGTGAATTGACCCACGGGCTGATCGGATAAGTTACCAACCGTCCGGAGGGTGCCGAGTTGAGATAACCCATGATCTCGGTCTTGTCCGTCACCCTGGGGTCCAGCCACAGGTCATAATGCGTCGGGGCGATGATGGCCGGCATGCGGTCATGCAGTGGCTTCATCACCTCGTTGGCGGGCATGACGATGATGCTGCAGCTCTCCAGACTTTCCTCTTCGCCTTCCCAGCGATCCCAGAGGCCGGCCAGCGCAAACACATCCCCGTCACGCATGCGGATGTGGTGAGGGATCTTGTGGCCGTCGATGACTTTCCACTCAAAGTAGCCATCTGACGGAATGAGGCAGCGCCGGTGCTTGAACGGGGTGCGGTAGGTTGGCTTCTCGGCCACCGTCTCGATCCGGGCATTGATGGTGGAATACTTGGTCTTCGCCTCTTTTGACCAGTGCGGGACCAAACCCCACTGTGCCATCACCATTTCACGACCGGGGGATGTGTCGCGGATGATCGGAACCTGCTGCGAGGGCGTGATGTTGTACCGGGGCTTCAGTCCGAGCAGTTCCGAGTGCTCCAGATTGAATGCTTCCCTCAACCGGGACTCCGGCGTGTGTAGTGTGAAGCGTCCGCACATGCCGGAACATACTACAGGAGTTTACGAAAATTCCGCAGAGGGTCTCCCTTCGCAGAAATAAAAACGGCGACCCGGAGGCCGCCGCGAGGAGGGACGGTGTCGGGGCCGTCACGGAGAAAGCGTCAGCCGTCGAGCTGCTCGGCGATCCAGGGCATGGAGACCAGCGCGATGGCGGCGGCGACGACATAGAGCTTCAGGTCGCCCAGCCATGACAGATACTGCAGATCGGGATCGCCCAGGAAGTAGATCGCCATCAACGTAATAATGATCTTGTTCATGATTGCCTCCTTCATGCATCGTTGCTTACCCATTAAATCGGCGGCGACCGGAATTCAATAATGAGCACCTTTCGGAATTTGAATCCGCATCACATTTGAATCGATAAGCAGAACGCGTTTTGGCTATATGACGTTGCAGACAAAGGCGAATGCTCTTTCCTGGCGGCGCAGGCGGCGGGGCATTGCATGTGTCACAGATTTAAGCAATACACGTGATATCCTACTTGCAGTAGTTGTCCCTTTTTCACCTGCTGTCACACACTTATCCCGTGCTAGAAATTATGTTTATCAGAGTCGTCGTATTAAGCTGATGTCCGGTGAGAGGTCCTGTATTGAAGACGTTAACCGTAGTTGCTGTGTTGCTAATGCTGCAGGGTTGCGCAGCCATGGTTGTCGGGACTGCTGTTGGTGTGGTGACCACGGTGGCTGTCGAAACAGTCAAAGTCCCGTTCAAGGTCACAGGAGCCGTTATTGATGTAGCGACCGATGACGAGGACGATTAGCATGTGGATCAAAAGTTTCAGAACTGCCAATATTTCTGATTCAGTAAGTTACTCGCGGACACAGGTTAGTACAGGATGTCGGTGGTGTTGTAGAGGTGGCCCCCGGTAGCTGGACAGGGATGAGGTAAGTTTAAGTGTCTTCTGCGAAGATAATTGGAATTGAGACGGGAGCAGAAGATGAAGAGAAAGCGCAGGAATCATTCAGCGAGTTTCAAGGCGAAGGTGGCTCTGGCAGCGATTCGGGGTGAATATCAATCAGACGTACCTTCTCAGCTGTGCGCGGGTCTTTCTGCTCAAGCGTAAACAGGCGTCGGAAGGCATGGCCAAGGGCGCGTTGATCCAGCTGGCCGCTCTTGCTCGGATCGCTCGCCAATACTCACGGACTCCCGTCTGCGATGCTCTGTAATTCCCGGAACAGATGCACCATGGGTGCGGGGAGCGGCACGGTCCATGCGATGGTCTTGCTGTTATCCTCGGGGATGAACCACTCGGCTTTTTTCGAAATCGAGGTGTTCCCACCGTGCTTTCAAGAGTTCTCCCGTGCGGGCACCTATCAACAAAAGCACCTTGGCCGCAAGGTGCACGGTCAATGACAGGCGAAGGGCCAGATTCAGCGTCCGCCAGACGGCTTTGATTTCATCGGCCTCAAGGTAGCAGTCGCGGATATTGTCCACCACGCCGAGGTCCTTCCGATCCAGTGCATAGGCAGGGGCGCGGTCGATATAACCGCGAGACTCGGCAAATTCGAATAGCTGCTTGAGAATGGTAAGGACCTTGTCAGCATAGGTCGCGGCTCCACGGTCCACAACGGATTCCACCACGGCTGTCACCGTGGGCACAGTCAGGGTTTGCAGCTTGCGGTTGCCCGGCTTGGGTATGATGTCCTTATCCAGGACGGTACGCACCACATCAGGCCGTGTGCGGTGGGGGCGATGCGACGTTCATAGAAGACTTCCGCCAGGTCGGCAACGGTCCTGGGTGCATCCGCCGCCACTCCCGGGCGTTCCCCGATGCGGTGACGGTCCTTGGTCTTATTGGCGTGATTCTGCAGAAATTAGCCGGATTGTGTTACGCAATGATACCGGTTAAAATGCTGTCGCGTTAGCTTGCCAAGGTTGGGGTCGCGAGTTCGTATCTCGGTTCCCGCTCCAAAAAGAAGCAGCCAAGAAACCCCGGAAAGTCAGCCGGGGTTTTTTTCCGTCAGGCACTGGCGTTGCTCAACGTGACGGCTGAGTGGCAGAGTGGTTATGCAGCGGCCTGCAAAGCCGTGGACGCCGGTTCGATTCCGACCTCAGCCTCCAATTGATTCCCTCGAAAAAAATCAGCACATTAAGGCGCTTTTTGCGCCTTTTCCATTTTAATTTGCCGAACGTGGACTTATTTAACCGCCAGTTCTTTTCACCAACCCTGCCGGGGACCCGCCGAGTGCGGCGTGGGCTGAGAAACAGCTACCAGAAGCCAAGCAGGACTCTATCAAGTGCCGAAAGATTGGGTGCGCGTCTCCGGGAGCGATTGATAATCAGGGGCTGCTGCTTCATGAGGAGGCTGTCAGCGATGACGGCCCTCGCACCACCGGGTCCCAGCAGTTTGGCGATCGTGGTCAATAGATGTGCGAGCAGTACCAGCATATCCTTCATGGCAGAGAAGGGTAGGGAAGGTAGCTTTCAGGCACAAGACTGTCTAAGTTATCGTTTTCAGGCGACAATTAAGAATTCGCCAGCCACAGGTTGTGTACTGCATCTTGCATCGAGACTATCAATGTCATCGGGTCCAGTGGAGACACCTGAAAGCCATAACGTACATAATATGTTTTTGCATCTTCCGAGAGTGCATGGACGAGTAAGGCTTTAATTCCTGCTTGTTGTGATACAGATAGTGTCCGAAGCACCGCATCCCTCAGCAGGTTGCGGCCAAGTCCTGCATGTTGCCATTGCTGGTCTACCGCCAGACGTCCGAGCACCATGACCGGTACAGGGTCCGGCATATTTCGGCGAACCTTGCCAGGGGTATTGCGATGTCCCACGCTACCAGTGGCCAGGGCATAATAACCGATCACCCTCCGATCACTACAGACTACGAATGTGCGGGATGCACCTGAACCTTCGTTCCTGAGGGCGTGGCGCTTCAGCCATTCATCAAGTACCGGAATGCCGCAACTGAATGACTCGGTATCGTGGGCTGTCGTGATTGGCTCCGGCGGTGTTATTTCTCCCATGGCGCCTTGCCGCTCAACAAGGCATGCAGTGCCGGATTGTCATTGACCGGTGCATTGAGCAGCGTTTCAAATTCCTGGTAGGCTTCAGCGTCCACGAGAAACAGACGGCGGTCGAGTAATACGTTTTCGGCCTCGCGGCAGGCGGCTTCCAGCATAAAATCCGATCGATTCTTGTTTAGCACTGCTGCCGCCTTATCTATCAGGTTTCGCTGTGTGACTCGTGCACGGATATTGATCGGTGCTTCACGATTATGGGTTTGAGTCATTAAAATAACCTCCTACTGTATAGACAATGAATATACATGTCTGTGTATCGGTTGTCTATACGCTTTCTTGGGGTATGAAATGTTAGTAGCCTCGACGAACAATCTGAGTGTGCTAGTTTTGTGCTAACTTGAACTGCCAGTGAACTGTAAGTGATTGATGACTGAACTACGGTATTGGCTGGGAAAGCACCGGTTCGATTCCGACCTCAGGCTTCAATCCAAACCCCTGATTTACCTCTCAATACTATAATTACTTCAAGCAGTTATATGATTTTCCTATGTTGGGCCTCTCTCTGGCGGCTACACTGTCAATTCCCCTGAATTACCCAATATAACTTGCTTCTTGTAGTAAAACTGCCAAAGTTTATTTGTAGGCGGATGTTTTATCCGTTGCATGAATAGCGAAACCCGGCAGTGCTACCTACACATAACGG
This sequence comes from uncultured Gammaproteobacteria bacterium, assembly GCA_963763115.1. Classification (GTDB taxonomy): domain Bacteria; phylum Pseudomonadota; class Gammaproteobacteria; order UBA9214; family UBA9214; genus CAVQCA01. Next base: position 3,152 of record CAVXNM010000036.1, on the reverse strand, counting down.
GTCTCTATCCCCGTCCCGAATTCTGGGGAGGATAAACGTCCTAATTCCTTGTACTGCGCTGTAGATGGTCCGGTATTAGGCAATTCCGGACATTCTCAACCTGCAATTCCATCTCGACTGTCGGCCAAGATCAGGCGAATGGCTTGGGTAAACTCAATCCATGGTGTCTGAACAATGGACCGGCTGAAGATACCCATAGTCGTGGATAAGGGTGCTGCGGACATACTGAGCCTTGCTTTTTGTCTCCTCGGTGCTGTGACAAAGTGCCCCTCGTGTCCAATAGTCATTACGTATGACTGTATGGGATCTGTGGTCATTAACCCGAGAGGCCACTATCGATTCAGTGCAGAGAAATTCATACCGTCATCACCGCCCTGGATTTTCAGGAAGCCGACTTCTTGACCATCGCCGAATAACCGCTCTCTCGACCATCGACATCATAGGTTGTCATGACAATGTAATAGGTACCGATGGCAAGATTATTCAAGGTGATCCGCTGCGCTGTACCATCGGTTACCTTGACACTATAGGGGTAGCTGCCTGCCTTGTTTCCATAGTAGATATTGAAACCGTCGATATCCGCCAGGGACAGCGGCGTTCCATCGGCGCGGGCAACGGGAGCAACCCAGTTCAGGGACAGACTCCCCGTGGCGCTTTCGGATGACTGATCGCTGGAACTGGATGTGGAAGTGCTCGTGCCCGATGTCATACCGCTCGAGGACACCGTGGCGCTTTCGGATGACTGACCGCTGGAACTGGATGTGGAAGTGTTCGTGCCCGATGTCATACCGCTCGAGGACACCGTGGCGCTTTCGGATGACTGACCGCTGGAACTGGATGTGGAAGTGTTCGTACCCGATGTCATACCGCTCGAGGACACCGTGCCGCTACCCGAACCGGTTGCGACGCTTCTACCAACTGCACTGCCTCCGCCACAGGCGACCAGCTGCATCACAACCACGACGGTGAGCAACGATTTCACAATTCCGCCCCGGATGAGCGCGTGCATCCCTTGCTGATTCAATGCCATGCATTTCATATATGCCTATACCTCAGTTTGGACTGCGTTACTTAGCGGTCCTGATCAATCAACACTGAAGTCGCCTGGTGACGACATGACTGTGCCAACCTGGCAGTGCCCGTTGCATGCCAGACTGATTTCAAGGCATTGAATTAACTTCAGATATTTCTAAGAAACAGGGGGGCTTAAACCGACAAGAAACCGTCGCATGTGACAGCCGAACAAAACGTGAAATGTCTGCAGGGATAAGCGCCAAGGCACAATACCTGCAGACACTTGTTCAGATGTGTTTCCTTAGCACAACGGCCAAAAAAGAAGGGAAAGTACGTGTGGATCAGTCAAATATCGTTTAATGACATGGTAATGAGTCACGCCAGTCAATAACTGGAGAGTTAAATGAGATTATCAGAATATATCTGTCACTCGCTGGCGACAAAAAAAATACAACACACATTTAGGCTTTCCATTGCTGGCACGGGAGCGAAGGCGCTGTAGCGCTACCACTATGGGGTGAAGCGTGGCCTGATGCGTCTGGTGTGGCTGTAGGACGCTATAACCAGACGATGTAGGAAAAGGACTTCTCTGACCGTCCGCAAAACAAGTAAAGGAAATGTACCCCAGCGTTGCAGTGCGCCGTGCAAAGGCGCACTGCATCAGTAAGGTAAAGTAGCTTAAGGGGGTGAGAAAGGGTGCAGGAATCGCATTGAAGTACTGATCAGTGAAAATTGCGAGCAAATGTATTGGCTAAATCACTGCAAAACCGTCGGTCCTTCTGACGGTGTTTTTGTGCAAAAAAAGACATATAACGAGCGGCGCGTCGCAACGCTGTGACAGTATGCTGGTGTTAATATAGGTTCGTACAGCAGTCACTTGAGAAACTTGTGTTCAAACATTGCCACAACGGTCCGAGTCTCACCGGGCCTACTAATGTGCAACGTGATGCGATAAGAAGTCCCTGGTTGCGGCTTCACATAATTTCCATAGCTTCCATCGAGCAACATCGGTTCGAGTTTAACAGATGCGCTGGACAACCCGGGCCAATCGAACTGCATCTGTACTTGTGCATCGCTGATTGGAGCTCGGCTCTTTTGGTCAAATAACGAGACGTTAATATGATAATAACCTGGACCTTTCGGAAGGCCGCCGTGCATTGTTCTTTCCGGGGAATCCTTCGGTAAGGCGAGTATATTCTCTGCCGGCATGTAGCCCAAATAGATTTCAATGCCGTCAACGAACTTGTGGTTAGGATCCGTACCTCTCGTTGGACTCGGCCTTACTGCGCTAGCTGCTGGCGTGGTCATCGCTGATGGGTTGAACATATAGAGTATTGCTGAGCGGAGCTCTGAATCGGTGAGATTGGCCTGCCCGCCCCGCGGTGGCATCCCACCATGCCCATGGATAGCAGAGCTGACCAGGTACGGAAGGCCATGTTTCATGCGTTGCACCCAGGCTTGCAGATCACCGATTTTCGGCGCCCCACCGACACCCTCTGCGTGGCATTTGGAGCACTGCGCCTTTACGATTTGCTCGCCGCTCCGGTCTGTGGCCAAGTCCTTCGTACTTGCTGGTTCAACCCAATTGCCACCCGATTGATTGACCATGTACGTCACTGCCCGCGCGATCTCAAGATCACTGAGTTCCGGGTGTCCGCCGTGCGCAGGCATGTTACGTATACCTTCTAGAGCGTGTGTGGTTAGGCTGGAGAGACCCTGAGTGGCACGGTTGCTCCAGGCTTCCTTGTCGCCAATCTTCGGTGCGCCGTTCACTCCGGTTGCATGGCACGAGGCACAGACCCTGTCGACCACTTCTTTGCCAGTGAGATCCTCACCCTGCGTGGGAAAGGGTAACAATATTAAACCCATAGAGAGAATAAAGAACGCTGCAGATGCACTGCACTTGCACTCTGCAAAGATTCCAAGCGAGCTTATATTTGATGATTTGTATTTCATGCCACTCTTGCTGACTTACTCACTTACCGTAATTTAATCCGACACCATTATTGGGGGGTATCATATTGATCTATAAAAAATTATAGAAGGTATTTTGCGAAAAGTCTAGGTCTCTGGGCTACGGTTTGCCTTGCATAGAGTCGAGACAATCATGTCCGATGCACTAAGCTTTGCGCGACTGC
>CAVXNM010000035.1:0-156060 GCA_963763115.1 uncultured Gammaproteobacteria bacterium | reverse complement strand
GAGCCGACTCAATTGAACAGGGATCTGCAATAATGATCCTTATGACTCATGGCCTGAACACCGGCCAAATAAACAGTTGACCGGGTGCAGGCCAATCGTTAATTTAGCTCAAACTTCAACCGGGGCCCAGAGTGAGCTATCAGACCCTCATTAATCGCGACCTCGTGTCACGGGTAAATACGCGTGAGATGCGTTCTGGATACCTGCGTCCGGCATACTGGCTGTTCATAAGCCTGCTGGTCATCTTCACCATACTGGTACTTCTTGGAATCAATCCCGAACAGGCTGCAGCCACACGTCAACTTCCACTGCAGATCACCGGTGTTGAAGCCTATAGCGGGGATGACTCTCCGCTGCAGACCGGCAATGCCGGGCCTGTTGCAGACAATGCCGTCATTACACCTGACGAAGTTTCGGATCCGTACGCAGATACAGAGGATGAACAATGGCATACCATTACAGTCAAGTCCGGTGACAACCTGGCTGATATTTTTTCCAGGGAAGGCATTTCACCACAGCAACTGTATAAAATCATGAACCTCGGCGGGGCAGCACACAATCTCAAAAAGATCTATCCCGGCCAGACCCTTCGATTGTTAACGGATAACGAATCAGGATTGCTCAAACTCGAATACCAGATTGACAAACTGAACCTCCTGGAAGTCCATCGTACGGGGGATGACTTCGAGATCTCGACCACCTACCACGCACCCGAGAGACACATTACCAACGCCAGCGGGTTCATCAACAGTTCCCTGTTCCTTGCCGCCCAGAAGGCCGGCCTGTCTGAAAACATGACGATGGAACTCGCCAGTATCTTCGGATGGGATATCGACTTTGCACTCGATATCCGCAAGGGTGACAAGTTCGTAGTGCTATATGACGAACTGTACCTGGAAGGAGAAAAGGTCGGCGAGGGGCACATCCTTGCCGCAACTTTCATCAACCAGGGAAAAACATACCAGGCGGTGCGTTATACGGATGAATCCGGCGTCACAGAATACTACTCCCCTGATGGCAAAAACATGCGCAAGGCCTTCCTGCGTACGCCCGTCGAATACACCCGAATCAGTTCAGGCTTCAGTCTGGGACGCCGGCACCCTATCCTGAATCGCATACGCGCCCATAAGGGCGTGGACTATGCGGCGCCGACAGGTACGCCCGTCAAGACAACCGCTAACGGTAAAATTATATTTCGGGGCAAAAAAGGCGGGTACGGGAATACCATCATTGTCCAGCATGGAAACAAGTACAGTACGCTCTATGGCCATCTTTCACGGTTCAAAAGCGGACTGTACTCTGGCAGCAGCATCAAGCAGGGACAGGTAATCGGTTATGTCGGCATGACCGGCCTTGCCACCGGGCCGCATCTGCATTACGAATTCAGAATCGACGGCGTGCACCACAACCCTCTAACAGTAAAACTTCCCGACGCGGAACCGCTGAACAAGGAATCTCTCGCGGACTTCAGGCAGAAAGCGGCTTCCCTGATCGGCAAGCTGGATGCGATCCTCAGCGTACAGGTCGCAAGCAGCGATTAACCCCAATCAATCTGATTACAATGATGGGTTCCGCGAGGCATGCCCGCAACACCCTCAACCTCGCCATGACTCGTTTCTAGAGATTCTTGGGACCGATAAGGGCTGAAAGACCCGAACCAGGGCAACAAATCCCGACCGCTCAGATAGAGAAAGAAGAACCACACCCGCAGGTAGTGGTTGCATTCGGGTTACGGACCACGAACTGGGCACCTTCAAGTCCTTCCGTGTAATCGACCTCGGCACCGATCAAGTACTGATAGCTCATGGGATCGATAACCAGGGAAACACCCGTATTATCGATGACGATGTCGCCCTCATTAATGGTCTCGTCAAACGAAAATCCGTACTGAAATCCCGAGCAGCCGCCACCTGTGACATAGATGCGCAGTTTGAGATCCGGATTTTTTTCCTCCTCAATCAATCGCTTGACTTTTTCAGCGGCGGCATCGGTGAAAATCATCCGGGGGGCTATAGACGTGGCTATTTGAATCATTGCACTGCCTCATTCTGTCAGTAACATCAAGTTCTGTAGATTATGCTTATTCCTACTATTTTGATCAAGTATTATGATCGCTGCCAGTTGATATACCCGCCCGCTCGTACTCAATTTCCCCCTCCGGAGAAGATGTATCCGTTTGATGCAACAGACTGCCATTGACCTCGGCTCCCATCACCATCTCTATCAGATTGTAATAGACATCGCCATTTACCCTGGCCTTGGCCGCCAGCTCAATGCGTTCTTCGCAGCGCACATCGCCGGTGACTGACCCATTCAGGAACACGTTGGGCACCCGTACATCCCCTTCGATTCTGCCATGCTCACTGACCGTCAATACGGATGCGGTGCCCTCATTGGCAATGACATTACCCTTTACCTGCCCATCGATATGGAGGCCACCGGAGAAATGCAGGTCACCACTGATCTGTGTCTGCTGCCCGATAATCGTATCAACCCTTGCTCCCGCCGACTTGCCCTTCTTCCCACGCCCCAGCATATGCATTCTCCCAGATTCAGGAACCCGTGACCGGCCATTCAAAGCTTTGTTCAACCGGCTCGACCGCGTTTTTCCCCGTGGCCTTGACTGACAACACGACCCCTCGCGCCCGGAAACCCTCTGGCAGGCTGATGTTTCCCGTCAGGTGCTGAAAATAGCGGAACCGGAAATCAAGATGATCAACCTCCGGCTGCGTCACATCGGACAGTTTCAGCTCCCGGGTTTCGCCCCCGTTACTACCGATGATCTTCCACTCGACCAGACCGGTCACGATACGATCATGATGTTTCATCTGGGTGAGCACAAGGTCGTAATGGTAATCATCAGATTGCAGGCCCGGGGTCAACTCGAACTGGTGGATACTCAGACCCGAAGGCACGTCACCGGGGGCCATTATCCCCCGGTAGAATTTCACTTCCTCGTGCGCTGCCTGCAATTCTTCCTGCAGGGAAGCGAGTTGTTCCTGAATATCCCTCGCTGCTTGCTGATCGATCCGGCTGGAGCTTTCCAGAATGGTGTTGCGTTCTCTCAGGGCGATATAATTCCTGTTAAGATCCCGGTAATGCCTGCGCAGCTCGGCATGCTCCGTGCGCAGTGATTTCAGCTCATCGACACCCTTCAACTTGCCGAAATCATACAGCCGCCACCCCCCGTAACCAGCCAGTCCGGCCAGGGAAAGCACCACAACCCGGGTCATATACTTATGCCACATACTTATCCGCTATCAGACCGGTTGCAGTAACCATGGCATAACATCAACGACCATGAGTGATCAACGGGTCACAAATTTGCGCACCCAGGGCACCGGCTATGGCAGCACCGCGATGCCAGACAAGCCGGATGTCTCATCAAGACCGAACATGACATTCATGTTCTGCACGGCCTGGCCGGCGGCACCCTTGACCAGATTGTCAATCACCGAGAGGATCACAACCACCCCGCTTTTTTGCGGCTGGTGTACGGCAATACGGCACTGGTTTGCGCCCCTGACACTGCGAGTTTCGGGATGGGAGCCAGGTGGCAATACATCGACAAACGGCTCATTGCCATATCGGGCCTCATACAGTGCCTGCAGATCCCGATCAGGATCACGCAGCTGCGCATAAAGCGTTGCGTGGATGCCGCGTATCATCGGCGTAAGGTGCGGCACGAACGTCAGACCCACCGGCTGGCCGGCGGCAAGCTCGAGCCCCTGGCGAATTTCGGGCAGATGGCGGTGACCCGGTACGGCATAGGCCTTGAAATTCTCGCTCGCCTCGCACAACAGGGTGCCCGTGGTCGCTTTCCTTCCGGCTCCGCTGACGCCTGATTTTACATCCGCGACCAGAAAATCGACATCAATTACCCGCTGCTCGATCAAGGGCAGGAAACCCAGTTGCACAGCCGTCGGATAACAGCCCGGATTCGCCACCAGACGCGCCTCGCGGATGGCATCGCGGTTAACTTCGGTCAGGCCATAAACGGCTTGCCCCAGGTACTCGGGACAGGCATGCGGTATACCGTACCATTCCTCCCATTCAGCCGCGCGCTTCAAACGGAAATCAGCGGCCAGATCGATGATGCGAACCCCGGCATCGATCAATTGTGGCGCCATGGCCATGGCCGTTCCATTGGGTGTTGCGAAGAACACTACATCACAGCCAGACAGTGCCGCGATATCCGGCTCTGTAAAACGGATATCAAGATAATCACGCAGATTCGGGAACAGGTCTGCCACCTCCCGATCCGCTTCGGAGCGGGAGGTGATGATGGATAATTCAACCTCCGGATGTCCGGCAAGCAGTCTTAATAATTCGACACCGGTATATCCGGTACCACCCACAATACCCGTCTTTAGCGTCATAACGGGTTTTTACATCAATCGGGCACTATTAGCAAAGCGACCGGAAAACACACCTGACTTGCAGTGGTTTCTCTCCCTCACCTTGCCAAATTAAAATAATTTATTTCAATTCATCTGGTTAACGATTTCGGTTTCCTCGGCATCGCTCCGCCCCGACGTGAGTCTCTTTCCAGCACTTCGAAACTTTCGATCATGTTAAACCGCATCTACCACACCGGCCGCAACCTGGTCTCGCCGGGTGCATGGAAGACACGCATTACCTTCTGGGCAGGCGCTGTCATTGTCGGTCTGGTAGCGATTGCTTTTGCCGAATCTACCGAAATTGCCAGTAACACGTTTCACGCATTGATCAATCGGTGACAGTATGCGCCCCTGCCCGGCTGGCCTGGCGCTGGTGGGATTCCTCACACGCCTTTTTTTCCCGGCTCTCAGGGCAGCGGGACACCTGCCGCCCCTGGGATGACCAAACACAGCACTTGCAGCAGTTAGCCCCCGATGATCGTTGTTATCCGCAGTCAGTCGCCGGAGGAGCTGAAAGGCCCCGTTATGCCCTGACCAGCTGGAGAAACTCGGAGCGCGTGCGGTCATGGTCGCGGAACGAACCGAGCATCATGGATGTCGTTAACATTGAATTCTGCTTCTCAACTCCCCGCATCATCATGCAGAGATGCTGGGCTTCGATGATGACGCCTACACCCGCCGGGTTGATCGTGTTCATCAGGGTATCGGCAATCTGCTTGGTGAGATTCTCCTGAATCTGCAGACGTCTCGCGTACATATCTACTATACGTGCGATCTTTGATAGTCCAATAACCTTGCCGGTGGGGATATAGGCAACGTGGCATTTTCCGATAAATGGCAGCAGATGGTGCTCGCACAGCGAGTACAGTTCAATATCCTTTACCAGTATCATTTCCTCATTGTCCGATTCGAAAATGGCATTGTTGACCACGTCCTCCAGCGTCTGGTTGTATCCCCGCGTCAGGAAGCGGAATGCCCTTGCTGCACGCCCCGGTGTATTAACCAGTCCATCCCGCGACGGGTCTTCTCCAACCCCTCTGATGATTTCCTTAAACATCCGGCTCAGATCTGCGTCCATATTTACCCCGTCAAGTTGCAATGCCTATTGAGAAGCCTCACCTCAGTCGCTCAGCCCACGCCGGCAGCAAGCGCGGGCATCAGGGGTGACCGGTTCCATCAATGCCCGTACTGCAAGTACGCGCCGGAACAGACACCAGGTCGGTTAATGCCTACGCCTACTGATTACCAGAGAATCAGTGGGCGTCTCCGGTATGCGGTCGAATTCATCCTTTAAGAATGGTACCGAGTATACTGCGCGCGATCCGCCGGCCAAGCGAACTGCCGAGGGAGCGCACCACGCTTTTCACCATGGCTTCCATGACCGACTGGCGGTTGCCGCCCCTGGCGCGCGGTTCCGGCCTGCCTCTCCCGACTGATGCGTCCTCTTCGGTCTTCCGTGGCGGGGCAATGACCTTGTCCGCGCGCGCCTTCAGTATTTCGTAAGCCGACTCGCGGTCAATCTGCTGATCGTAGCGCGCACCGGGCGTGCTGGTTCTCATTAACGCTTCGCGTTCGGCGGGTGTAATCGAACCCAGGCGCGATGACGGCGGCCGTATCAACGTTCTATCCACGACACCCGGTATGCCTTTTCCTCCCAGGGTGGACACCAGAGCTTCTCCGGTACCCAGTTCCATGATCGCCCCGGCAGCGTCGAATTCCGGATTGGCGCGAAACGTCTCTGCCGCGGCACGCACCGCCTTCTGGTCGCGCGGGGTGAAGGCACGCAGGGCATGCTGGATGCGATTGCCGAGTTGGCCCAGCACTGTCTCGGGTATATCCAGCGGGTTCTGAGTGACGAAATACACACCCACACCCTTGGAACGAATCAGCCGGACGACCTGTTCAACCTTTTCGATGAGTGCCCTGGGTACGTCATTAAACAGCAGGTGCGCCTCGTCGAAGAAAAACACCAGCCGCGGTTTTTCGGGATCTCCAACCTCGGGAAGCTCCTCGAACAGTTCGGAAAGAAGCCAGAGCAGAAACGTGGAGTAGAGCCCGGGGCTCTGCATCAGCTGGTCGGCCGCGAGGATATTGATAGTGCCATAACCCCGGGAATCAATGCGCAGGAAGTCATGCAGATCCAGCGCAGGTTCGCCGAGAAACTCTTCGCCGCCCTCCTCTTCCAGTACCAGCAGACGCCGCTGGATGGCGCCCAGGGAGGCACGGGCGATATTGCCATATTCGAGCGTCAATTCCCGCGCATGCTCACCGGCAAACACCAGCAGGGCGCGCAGGTCCTTGAGATCCAGCAGCAGCAAGCCCTGATCATCGGCCATCTTGAATATGGCATAGAGCACACCCTCCTGCGTTTCATTCAGCCCCAGCAGGCGGGCAAACAGCAGCGGCCCCATTTCCGATACGGTCGCGCGCACCCGGTGTCCCTGTCTACCGAAGATATCCCAGAGTTCCACGGGAAAAGACTCAAAGCGGTAATCCGTCAGACCAATCTTCGCCGCCCGTTCCAGCAGCCTGGCGCTGCTGATGCCTGGTTGACTGATGCCGGACAGATCGCCCTTGACATCCGCCATGAAAACCGGCACCCCGCGGCGTGAGAACTCTTCGGCAAGGATCTGCAGCGAGACCGTCTTGCCGGTGCCCGTGGCACCGGCAATCAGGCCATGACGGTTGGCCAGCCGCGGCGACAGATAGACAGGCCGTGTCCCCTTGCCGATGAATATGCCGGGATCTTCTGTCATGTCGTCTCCGCGTGATAGTCGTGGATCAGCCCGGACTCGCATCCGGTGAATCGGAGAGTTGTTCGATGATACGCGCGTATTCAAGACCCAGGTCCCTGAGTTCCTTGAGTTCCAGCCGGGAGGCGGGTTGCCGTGATGCCTGGATGGACCGCTGTATTTTCTGCATACGCCGAATAATTTCCTCAAGCCGTTCCTGTAGCTCGGGTGCAGTTAATAGATTCTCGTCCATTAGCCTGGTCTCCGGGAAGTTTGCAACCGTATCTGCCTGCAGCCAATTATAAGTTAGGCCTGAACGAGATTCACGACATGGGGCAGTGACAATATCATCGCAACTCATCGAACGGCATAACGGTTACAGGTCGGGAAGACACGGGCTAACAGATCCAGACCCGTGTACCACCGATCCATCACGGTTCAATTATCCGTCTCGTGAACGCTTGCATGTGTCCGGCAATAATGCGTGATATTACACACAAACTTCCCGCGGGGTGAATCCTGAGACGCAGTTAAGGCACAATGGTTGCCCGGTTAATCGCGTTCTATCGACAGGCTTGAAGCAAGTTCCCCTTGCCCAAACATTGGTAACTCGATGGATTCAAGGCGCTGGATGGTCATTCGACCTGCGGTTGACTGTCGTTTTGTCGTCATCCGACGGTACTGCCGGACGCTCCGGTGACGTGTTCATTCCCATCGTGGATGTTCCTGTGCCTGGCGGCGGGTAATAGTGTCTGCGCCTGCTTTTCCTCGACAGATGATCGGAAATCGTACGAAACACGACGGCTCCCAGTATTCCTAACACCACGGAAAGTATCAGGTAGTGGGCATGCCAGATATAAAGGTATGCCATATCCGTGTGACCGGCTTTCAGCAGATCTATTGATCTCTGGAAATCCTCCACCATGGAGTCGCCTGGAGGCGGCAATCCGAACTGACCGGCAGGTGGTTTATCGATCCAGAACCACGTTAACCAACCGCCAATAAAAACCAGAAAGATTCCTGTAAACATTGCGTCGTCTGACCATTAGAGCAGGACATGGGACCGTGCTTGATCGCTGAGGGCGTCTATTATCCTGATTATCCAGTCGCCAGGTTCACCAGCAAAATGACCGTTTTGTTCATGATCGCTCTCCTTGAATCTCCGGATAATGCTAAACAAGCATCTTATCTCAACGATTATCCTTGCCGGATCCCGGAAATGCTGACTCGTTCAGGACAATAGAAAATCACGGCAGCTACTTTAGCACTATTGCCCGCCCGGTCGGTCGCAAGAAGTGACAAATTATCCAGTTGATTCATACCGTTCTTGATATTGATGACTACCTGGATGTTCAAATCAATGTGCTGACAACAATAAATTCCATGCCGTGTCTTGCTAGAATGACAGCAACAGGAAATCGTTAATGCTCGCACAGGAAGCCCCTATTCATGGATATCACTCAAACCATCGCCCTGACCATGGGCGTGGCATGGGCCAGCGGCATCAATCTCTATGCGGCCATCGTCATGCTGGGTTACCTGGGTTCCACCGGAAATATCGATTTGCCGCCCGAGTTGCAGATACTCACCAATCCCGTGATCATGCTCGCCGCAGGCGTTATGTATTGCATAGAATTCTTCGCGGACAAGGTACCCGGTGTCGACACTGGCTGGGATCTGATTCAAACCTTTATCCGCATACCGGCAGGGGCGGCACTCGCAGCAGGTGCAATGGGTGACGTCGGCACCGGGTCACAACTCGCCGCCGCTCTTACCGGAGGCACACTGGCCACGGGCAGTCATCTTGTCAAGACCGGTGGCCGCGTCCTGATCAATACCTCTCCGGAACCTTTCACCAACTGGTTTGCGTCCATCGGTGAAGATGTCGCCGTCATTGCCGGCCTCTGGACGGCACTGCATCATCCACTGCTCTTCCTGTTACTCCTGGGACTGTTTATCATGGCCATATCCTGGTTGTTGCCCAGGATCTGGGGCGGGATCAGACGTGTCTTTGCAAAACTGGGCAGGCTGGCGGGCACCCCCGAATCCGAAGCAGAGAAAAAACCGTCTACCGTAACCGATATCCGGAAATGAAACCCAGAACAGTCCTGATCAGCCTGTCTGCCATATCGCTGATGGCCGTGTGCGGTTACCTCTGGCTGAAGCCAACCGGACTGCAGGAAGCACCGGACATAACGGTTGTGACCACCACCGGCGAAAGGATAGCCCTGACAGGCATGCGCGGCAAACCACTGCTGGTGACCTTCTGGGCGACCACCTGCACTTCCTGCATGGAGGAAATACCAAACCTCATCGATCTTTACCACGACATGTCCCCGCAAGGACTAAAGATTATCGGAATCGCCATGTTCTACGCTCCCCCCAATAGGGTTCTGGCTGTGCAGGAGTCGCGCAGCATCCCCTATACACTCGCGCTAGACATCGATGCCCATGCCGCGCGCGCCTTCGGGGATGTGGAACTCACACCCACCACGTTCCTGATTGCCCCTGACGGTCGGGTCGTATACCAGAAGACCGGCCGCATGGACATGGATAGGGTGCGGAACAGTATTCTGGCCATGCTCAAGCCTTCACTGACCTCGCCTCCCGTTGCAGCGGGTGGCCATTCATAACCGCGACGCATACAACCATGCTGAAAACAGGGTAACGGGCGGCGATAGCGCAATCAGGTTGTATACTTATAGATTCCGATGACTGGAGGTGAAAACACATGAGTCGCATCGTCAATTGTGTCGTATTGAAACGTGAAGCCGAGGGGCTGGATGCACCCCCCCATCCCGGCCCCCTGGGTATGCGTATTTACGAAAATGTTTCCAGCGAAGGCTGGCAAAAGTGGCTGGAACGCCTGACTATGATCATTAATGAGAATGGTTTGAATACCGCCGACAAGGGCAGCATCGAGCTGATCGAAAAACACATGGTGGGTTTTCTGTTCGGGGAGGGTGATTATGGTTCGACCCCAGAAGGATTTCGACCGCCCGGGGCCAAGAAGTGATGACCTCCGGATATAAAACCGGAAACGTCATACATCCGGGTTGAATTCCCGTCTTGCGTTTTCCCGCGCCGTGTTTCACATCTCAGTGTTGTCGCCTGTCCTCCAGCACCATCACCGGAGCCACTACAATTTTCAGCTTCGCGTGCGACTCCCGCAGTGCCGCCTCTGCCGCGGCGGGAGTCGGGGCATGGGCGAAGATAAAACCCAGATAGGTGGCTCCTTCCGGTAACGGCACGAGTTCGTAACCCTCGCGGATGCCGATCAGGATATCGTCAATCCAGGGCACGGCACGCGCCTGCGGGATACCCTCGATGCGCCGCAGTATGCCGGCTTCGGTAATGGGAATCATCAACACACCGGCACCGCCTTCCTGTGGCATCACCGGTAACGACTTGCCGACGGCATGCGAGATCACCAGGTCCTCCAGCGCCTGCCCGGCGCCAAAACGCAGGAGGCGGGCACAATCCCCCCCGATCGTGCGCGAGGCAACCTCAAGGATGACGCCATCCCCCCCGTTAATACGCACCTCCGCGTGTACCGGACCTTCACGTAATCCGAGCGCCAGACAGGCCTCTTCGACGCGCCTGATGATCCGCGCCTTGATGTTCTCGTCATGGCGCGAGGGTAAGATGTAATACGTCTCTTCGAAGAATGGGCCGTCCAGCGGGTCCGGTTTATCGAATATAGCCAGCACGTTCAACCGTCCTTCTCTCAACAGGCCTTCAATAGCAACTTCGGGGCCGGACATGAAAGCTTCAATCAGCAGGTGGGTTGAGACGAAGCCGTTTCGAGTCGTCTCGCCGTCAAGGATCCGCTCAATGCGCGCGCAGGCCGTATGCAGCGCTCCCGCGTTATCCACCCGGATGACGCCGCGACTGGCCGAAAGCGACAGCGGCTTGATCACACACGGGTATTCCAGTCGGCCAAGCTGGGAGTCGATCGGTTGTTGCAAATCGATGATCCGGAACCCGGGTACGGGCACACCCGCGGTGGCGAGCGCCTTTCGAGACAGGTCCTTGCGCCGGGTCAGCCGCGCAGCTTGCGGCGGATTGTGCGGAAGATTCAACGCCCGGGCGATTCGACTGGCGAGTTCCACACTGGCATCGTCAGTAGCCACCACGCCGGTAAAGGGATTTTCGATATTGGCGGCCAGCAGCCGCTCGATCGCCGCCGGGTCCTCGAGATCAATATGCAACCCGTCAGCGATCTCGCCGACCAGGGAAAACCTGCCCTCAGAGGCAACCAGGACATTAATGCCCTGCCGCCGTGCCGCTTCGAGATAAGGAACAGTCCGGTAACTGTTTGGTGGAGCGATCAAAAGGAGGCGCGCCGCCTCCTTCGGTCGGGATTGCGTCAGGCACAACCCCCGCCCGCTGCACCGCAGGCGCCACAGGTACCCGAACCCCCCGTCAGGGCAAAGGCATTGTTGAAGACAAAACTGGCGCCCGTCGGACGCTCGACATAATCGATCTCCACGCCGCGCAGGTAATTGATCGCCACGGCATCGACAAAGACGCTGAAACCGTTCTCCTCGCGTACATAATCATATTCAGTCCGCGAGTCGGTGAAGGTCATGCCATATCCCATGCCCCCGCAACCGCCGCCGGAAACAAAAACCCGGATGGCCTGCAGATCGGCATCATCAACCTGGCTGAACAAGTCGGCCATTTTCTCACGTGCCGCCGGAGTAAGACTCAGGTCAGTGGCTGCCAGCGTCATCTCCGGCTGTGTAACTGCTTGTTGTGTGGCTGTTTGTGTCATATGAAACCTCGTATTCGGTACATGCCTGAATAGTTACAATGAACCTGGATCAAATATAAACCGTGTTTGTCTCCTGCGCCAGCTAACAAGCATAGCGATTGTCATATGTTCGGCCACACAGGGGTCATAGGCTTGTCTGAATCTACAATAATAACAAAAACATAAGGATATTTCGGCAGTCTATAGACGGCGCAATCTGTCATAACTTGATATGATCAATAATGCGAATAGTTTTCATTTAAACAGTATACAGCCCGATACTCACCACCACCATGGAGAAATGATCCATGAAACGTTCGCATCAATTGCCGGGACGCACAAGCCCCCCCAGACCACCCTGCACAAGCACGCTGTTGTAGAGCGCCCTGATCGCGTGCGGGTCCTCCATGTACCAGACCTGATCGAGCAGGTCCCGTGCTTCGGAACGGGTGAAACTCCTTATCACCCATTTAACACGCGGCAGACTGCTGACTGACATGCTCAGACTGTCGACGCAGAGTCCCAGCAGTGCAAGCACGGCTGCCGGATCACCGGCCATTTCACCGCAGACGCTGACCGGTTTGCCCAATTCGTGTGCCGCCTCCACCACCTGTCTGATCGCCCGCAACACAGCCGGATGCAATGTCTGGTAAAGCCCGGCGACGCGGGTATTGTTGCGGTCTACCGCCAGCAGGTACTGGGTGAGGTCATTGGTGCCTATGGAGAAGAAATCCACTCGCTGCGCCATGACCGCCACCTGGTAGACCGCTGACGGCACCTCGATCATGACGCCGATGGGCGGGCGATGAACCTCCATGCCCTCCTCGATCAGTTCACCCATCGCCTGTGAGATGAAGGTCATGGCGATATCGATCTCGGTAACCGTCGACACCATGGGCAACAGAATCGTGAGATTATCCAGTCCGACACTGGCGCGCAGCATGGCGCGCAACTGGGTCAGAAAAATTTCCGGGTGATCGAGTGATATGCGAATGCCGCGCCAGCCAAGGAACGGGTTGTCTTCCTTGACCGGGAAGTAGGACAGCACCTTGTCGCCGCCGACATCAAGCGTGCGCAGCGTCACTGGCCTCGGCGCGAAGGCTTCCAGCGCCTTGCGGTAAATACGCAGTTGTTCCTCTTCACCGGGAAACTGATCACGGATCAGAAACGGTATCTCGGTACGGTACAGTCCGACGCCGTCACTCTTACTGTGCATGGACAATTCAATGTCTGAAAACACCAGGCCGGTATTCAGGTAAAGCGGTACGTGTACACCGTCCGGGGTCACCGACGGCAGGTCAGCCATCCCCTCCAGGCCCCTGGTCAGTTCGGTTTCCTCGGCTTGCAGACGCAGGAACTCATCCAGCAGCAGCTCTGACGGACGCACGAAAACCTCGCCGCGATAGCCATCGGCAATCAGCGTTTGCCCTTCCAGGCGCGCCACCGGCAGGTCCTCCACCCCCATCACGGCGGGTATGCCGAGAGCCTGTGCAAGGATGGCAACATGGGACGAACTGGATCCACTGGTCGAGACAATACCCGCGAGATGTTCGGTTGGAACCTCGGCCAGTTGTCCCGCGCTGATCTCCTTGCCGACCAGTACCGTCGAGGAATAAACCGGTCGGACCGCGGGCCGGTCGCGCTGGATATGGGTAACAATCCTGCGGCCCAGGTCCCGGATATCGCTGGCGCGCTCCCGCAGGTAGGCATCTTCCATCGACTCGAATACCTGTACGTGATCCGCGATAGTCTGGCGCAAGGCGCCCGGTGCCCAGTTGCCCTCACGGATGCGCTCCACTGTCTTGCCGACCAGACTGTAACTGTCGAGCATGAGCAGCAGGGCATCGAACAAGGCAAGATCTTCTGCCGGCAGCGAGCCGGACAAGCGATTGGAATAATCCCGCATGTCATCCTGGACGGCGGCCACGGCCTCGTAAAAGCTCTCGACTTCGGTATCGATGTCAACGGGCTTGCGGTCCGGGATGGCATCGAGGTTCTGCGGCGGATACACCACCATGGCCTGCCCGATGGCCAGTCCCGGCGCCCCGGGCAATCCCCGCAGCGTCACCGAAACCTCGTCCCTGTCCTCCAGCAGTCTGGAAATCTCGCCGCTGGCTCCCGCATGGGTTATGGCGCCGGCAAGCTGCGCCGCCAGGGTCACCAGGAAGGCCTCTTCCTCTTCGCCGAATTTACGGTATTCCCGCTGGCGAACCACCAGGACCCCGAGTACCTTGCGGTACTGGATGATCGGCACGCCGAGAAACCCATGGTAAGGTTGTTCACCCGTTTCGACGATGAACAGATACTGCGGATGGCTGGGAGCGTCATCCAGGTTAACCGGTTCCTCGCGCTCAGCCACCATGCCGATAAGTCCCATGCCCTTGTCGATGCGCACCTTGCCTATGGCGTCCTTGCGAAAACCCTCGGTGGCCATCAGCACATACTGGTGGTGCTCCACATCCAGGAGGTATACCGAAGCAACGTCCACCCCCACATTGACGTGGACACGCTGGACGATGATATCCAGCGCCTTCTGCAAATCGGGCGCCGCATTGACTTCCTGGATGATGCGCCGGAGGATATCCAGCATAGGTACGGCTCCGTTAGGGGGAAATGAGGCGCCAGAAACGGCGTCTTGCACAGCGACCAGGATCTTATGCCTTATGCCTGCCTACTTTGGCAAGCGCCGGTTACCGGGAAAATCGGTATCCCCTTCAGAAAACAGCAACGGCGCCAGTTCTTTCAACGCCCGTTTATAGACGTTACGCTTGAAGGCTACAACCTCGTTCAGTGGATGCCAGTAGTCAACCCAGCACCAGTGATCGAACTCGGGTTTTTCGGTGCTATGCAGGCAAACCTCGGTGTCGTCACCCAGCAAACGCAGCATGAACCAGACCTGTTTCTGCCCGATACAGACCGGGCGGCTACTGCGACGAATATACTGTCGCGGCAAACGGTAACGCAACCAGCCGCGCGTCGCCCCCATCAGCTCGACATGCTCGGGGCGCAGACCCACTTCCTCGGCCAGCTCCCGGTACATTGCCTCACACGGGGTTTCATCGGTGCGGATACCGCCCTGAGGAAACTGCCAGGCATCTTGACCTACGCGACGCGCCCATAACACCCGCGCGTCGCTATTGGAGAGAATGATGCCGACATTCGGCCTGAATCCATCAAAATCAATCACTTGACAAATCCATCATGCAGTTCTTCAGATGTCACATTCTCCCATAGCTGCCCGTCGAGGGCAATTACCGGCTGCCGTCACCAGGCAGGGCTGTGTTACCTTTTCTCTCCCCCACTGTCATGCTGGACGAGGTTTTTTCACATGAGGGAGCGCCGGTGAGTCTTGCGCTTTTTGACCTGGACAACACCCTCCTGGCCGGAGACAGCGATTACCTGTGGGGATGTTTTCTCGCCGAACAGGGCATCGTCGACCGGGATTACTACGAACAGGAGAACCAGCGATTCTACGACCAGTACAAGATGGGCGAACTCGATATCCATGAATTTCTGCGTTTCCAGCTGCGGCCCCTGGCCGAGCATGACATGGCCACGCTCAATCGCTGGCGCAGGCAGTATCTTGAAGAAAAAATCATGCCGATCCTGCTTCCCAGGGCACAGGCATTAATCAACGAGCATCGCGACAGGGGGCATCTGCCTGTCATCATTACAGCGACCAACCGCTTCATCACCGGTCCGATTGCCGCACTGTTCGGCGTGGAGCAACTGCTGGCCACCGACCCCGAAGTGATCGATGGCCGTTATACGGGCGGTATCACCGACATTCCCTGTTTTCAGGACGGCAAGGTTCGGAAGTTATCCGACTGGCTGGAGGCACGCCGGCAGACACTCGAGAACAGCTGGTTCTACAGCGACTCACACAATGACCTGCTACTGCTTGAGAAAGTAACCTATCCCGTAGCCGTCGATCCCGACGAAATCCTGCGTCGGCATGCCGGTGATTATGGGTGGCCGGTCATCAGCTTGAGGGATTAACCCGCATTTCTTATACCCGACTCTTGCCCATGCGTCCCCTTGCGCTCTTTATGTCACTTTTTCTGCTGAGCAGCATCAGCATCATGTTCAGCATGGCAAATGGCAGCATGCCGATCGGCTGGCACGACCTGCTCTCCGCAATTCATGGAGACGGGCACGGTCTTGCTTCACGCGTCCTTATCGACCTGCGCTGGCCTCGTACCGCCGCGGCCTATGTCACCGGAGCACTACTGGCGCTGGCCGGCGGACTGATGCAGGTTCTGCTGCGCAACCCCCTGGCGGACCCCTATGTGCTCGGCATCTCGGGTGGCGCGGCGGTCGCGGCGCTGCTGATGCTAATGCTGGGCATGGGTGGTATCTGGTTGCAGGGCGCCGCGTTCGCAGGCGCACTCCTGTCCATGTTGCTCGTCTTTGGACTTTCGCACGGGCATGGCAGCTGGAATATCAGCCGACTGCTACTCACCGGCGTCGTCGTTGCCGCCGGTTGGGGAGCCGCCATTGGTTTTCTGTTGGCACTCAGTCCCGAACAGGACCTGCGCGGCATGCTGTTCTGGCTGATGGGCGACTTATCCTCCACCGCTGCTGCCCCGGTAGGAGGCTTCACCGTACTGCTGGCCGGTCTGGTGGCAGCGGTTGTGCTCGGTCGTTCACTCAACCTGCTGGCGCATGGTGAACTGGTCGCCGCCACACTGGGGGTTTCGATCCAGTCACTGCGGCGCCTGATCTATGTCCTGGCGTCACTGTTCACCGCGGCGGCCGTCACCAGCGCAGGCACCATCGGATTCGTCGGGCTGATTGTTCCGCATATGCTGCGCCTGCAGGGGGTGCGGGATCACCGGGTGCTGTTGCCCGCGGCGGCGCTGTTGGGTGGCAGCCTGCTGGTACTCGCCGATACCCTGGCGCGGACCATTCTCGCCCCGCGCCAGTTACCGGTGGGCATCCTGACCGCCCTGATCGGCGTGCCGGTATTTCTCTACCTGCTTTATCACAGCCGTGAACGCTACGGCAGGGATGGATAACCCGTATGTCACGCCTTGAGGCAGCACAGCTCGGCATCCGCATCGGCGGGGTTGAGATCTGCCGCCAGCTCGATCTGCACATCAATGCCGGGGAAAACTGGGCACTTCTCGGACGCAACGGCGCCGGCAAAACCACCCTCCTGCATACACTGGCCGGTTTGCGTCGTCCCGACTTCGGCCGCATAAAACTCGATGAAACGCCATTGACATCCCTCAACCGGCGCAGCATAGCCCGGCACATCGGCGTGTTACTGCAGGACCATCAGGATGCCTTCCCTGCCAGTGTCATGGAGACTGTCCTGATCGGCCGGCACCCCTATCTGGGCCCATTTCAGTGGGAAGACGCGGCGGACTACGCCGCAGCCATCGAGGCGTTGCGCGCTGTCGGACTGGAAGACATGGAAACCCGCGGCATCGCCACGCTCTCCGGTGGTGAACGCCGGCGACTGGGCATCGCCACACTCCTGGTGCAGGATCCGCAGGTCTTGCTGCTGGATGAACCGACCAACCACATGGATCTACATCACCAGATTCTCATCCTGGATCTGCTGAGGCAGCGGACGCGGGTCGAAGCGAAGTCCATGCTTATCGTGCTGCATGAACTCAATCTTGCCCTGCGCTACTGCGATCACTTCCTGCTGCTGTTCGGCACTGGTGAGACCCTGCAGGGGACGGCCGAAGCGGTGCTGACGCAGCCTAACCTGGAACGTCTGTATGGCCACCCGCTGCAGGCCCTGCAAGGTCCCCGCGGAACCGTCTGGCTGCCGCGATAGACCACCGTGGCGGCATATACGCTTGCGCCTTGACACCCTTCACGACTGACATTAAAGTCACGGCACTTTGCTTCAGGTGTCCCGAGGACAGTCGTCCGAAGGATGAAACGGGAAGCCGGTGCGTCAGCTACCACTGACAATGCCGGCGCTGCCCCCGCAACGGTAAGCGAGACAAGGTGAATCAGCATGCCACTGCGCACGGCGCGGGAAGGTGATTCACCCGGGTCAAACACCCGCTCGCAAGCCCGGAGACCGGCCTGATGTGTTGCAGGTGTATTGCGGAGGGCAATACTGACAGCGCGCCCCCTTGCTCACTGTCATTCTCCCTTTGCAATGCAAGCCGGCGGCACGGGTGTGTGCCGCGTACCGGGAGGATGTAATGAAACCCCACCACGCAGTCGTGTTGCCTGCCATGCTGGCTGTCATGCCGGCCTATGGCCAGACACCCGTAGACGAACAATCCGAAAACATCCTGGTGACGGCAACGCGCTTGGACAATGAAGACCGCAAGGCGCTCGGACATGTCACGGTCATCAGCGCCAGGGACATCGAGAACAGCACGGCCCGGACAGTCCCCGAACTGCTGGCGAGGGAGGCCGGCATCCTAAGTCGCAGTCTCTACGGCAACAACGGCACGCGCGCAACCGTCGATATCCGCGGCTTCGGCGCGGCTTCCACCCAGAACACGCTGATATTGCTCGATGGCCGACGTCTCAACGATGTCGATCTATCCGCCGTGGATTACGGCGCCATCCCGATCAGGAGCATCGAACGCATCGAGATCATGCGCAATGGCGGGTCGGTGCTCTATGGCGACGGCGCCGCAGGCGGGACCATCAACATCATCACACGGCAGCCGGCGACAGGCGGCAACACCGCCTTTGTCGAGGCCGGAGGAGGCAACCTGGATACCCGGCAGATCGACGCCCGTGTTACCCGCAACACCGGACCGGTGGCAATCTCGCTTGGGGCGTATGGCGTCAGCAGTGACGGCTATCGCGACAACAACAGCCTCGACCAGCGCAATCTGCTCTCGGATGTTCGCTACACGCGTGCTGATGGCGAGGCCTACTTGAGATTCTACTGGGACGATCAGGACCTCGACCTGCCCGGCGCACGCCGTGTGAATCAGGCCACCGGACTGGATCAGCTCAGGGACGACCGCAAGGGCACCAATACGCCGAAGGACTACGCCAACCAGCGGGGTTACAACACGGCGATGGGAGTCACCCACCTGTGGGATAACGGCGCCGAGGCTGTCATCGACGGGGGCTACCGGGTAAAAAACCAGAAGGCGTTCTTCGACGATTATGACTTCGGCGGCGCCTACGCAAACTACCTCGACTCGCAACTTAAGACGTGGTCGTTCACGCCGCGCCTGGTGATTCCTCATAAACTGTTCACCGCAGGGGCCCAAACCACCACCGGCATCGATTACTACGACAGCCGCTATGACTCCGACCGTTCACTCAACCCGAACACCCGCAACCAGCCGGTACACAGCGTCGGCATTGAACAGAAATCCGCAGGCTTGTACCTCGACACCACGTTCTCGCCCACCGCGGACATCAGCGTGAATCTGGGCGGGCGCCTGCAATGGGTCAGAATCGAGGCCAGCGACCGGGTGGACACGACCGCCCCCGGCGGCAGTTTTGCGAGCGAGGCGCCGGATCTCGACCAGACCGAGCGGGTCGAAATGTTTGAGGCCGGGGTGGAAAAACAGCTTACCCCGCAAACTGCCGTCTATATCAAGGCCACCCGCAGCGCCCGCGTCGCCACGGTGGATGAACTGTTCGAATTCGACCCGAATACCTTTCTGCAGGTTTTCTCGGAACTCGATCCGCAGACCGGCAACGGCGTCGATATCGGCACCCGCTACGATCAGGGCGGGCTGTCATGGCTGGTCAACGCCTATTACCTGCGCCTGAAAGACGAGATCCATTACGATCCCGCGACGTTTTCCAACATCAACCTGGACCCGACGCAACGCTACGGGGTGGAATTGAGCGGCAGCCTGGCGGTCGGCCCCCGGTTAGATGTACAGGCCAGCTACGCCTGGATGCGCTCGGAATTCCGTGACGGTCCGTATCAAGGCAACGAGGTGCCGCTGGTGCCGCGCAATACGGCCAGTGCGTCGGCGACCTGGAAATGGTCGCCGGCCACCCGCTGTACGGCTTCCGTCAGCTACGTCGGGGACAAGTATTTCGACAATGACCAGGCCAATGATTTCGGGAAGAAGATACCGTCCTATGCCATTGTGGATCTACTGGCGAGCCATCAGTACCGGGGTTACCGGTTTGCTGCGAAGATCGGCAACCTGTTCGCGGAAAAAGCCTATGACTATGGCGTCAGCAGCACGTCCTCGCCCGGCGTCTACAACGCCTATCCCCTGCCGGAACGCACGTTGCTGTTCACGGTCTCGAAAGAATTCGGCACATGAGCCGCGAGGGCACGCGCATCGCATGGTTCATTGCCCTGTCTGCGGCAATTCATGCGGCTGTCCTGCTGGTGGGCAATCGTCCCGAGTCCCGCATCGCCCCCGCGGGACGGACGGTTCATGTTTCCATGAGTTACCGGGCGGGCGTTGCCGGCCCGCCAGCCCCGGCGGTCAATCCCGCCGGGCACGCTCGCACGTCCCGGGACCAGCCGCACGTGACGACGAACCGTCCATCCCCTGTCCGGGCCGCCAGAAAAGAGGTCAGCCGGCGTCACGACCATCTGCCGCATGAAACCACCGCGACACAGCCGGTAACGACACGGCAGGCGGGAGATACACCGGCTCCGGGGCAATCGGCGCCGGCCACCGGCATGGAAACCGCCCGGCAGACCGCCCGGGAACAACTCCACGACAGCATCCTGCGACTGGTCTCCAGCCGCTTCAACTATCCCCTTCTGGCTCGCCGCAAAGGCTGGCAGGGCGTCGTCAAACTCCAGGTGCACATCGAGTCGGACGGCCGGATCTCAAGGCTGCACGTGGAGCAGACATCCGGCTACCCTGTGCTCGACCGGGCGGCGCTGCAGTCCCTGCAACTTGCCAGCGTACCGGATGCGGAAAAATGGATGCAGGGACAGGCCATCGATATCATCATTCCGGTGGAATACCGCCTGGTGGGAGGTTGAATGGGAAACCGACTGACGAAAATCTGTACACGCACGGGTGATAACGGCACGACCGGACTCGGCGATGGTTCACGCACAAGCAAGGATGACCCACGCATCGAGGCCATCGGCGCCATCGACGAACTCAACAGCGCCCTGGGACTGCTGCTCAGTCACGAACTCCCGGGCAGCATCCAGGACCGGTTGTCACGGGTACAGCACCGCCTGTTCGATGTCGGTGGCGAACTCTGCCTGCCGGGACAGCCGGCGCGTCACGTGGTCAGCAGCGAACAGATCGAGGAACTGGAAGCCGCGCTGGAAGAACTGAACGCCGACCTGCCGCCACTCAGGGAGTTCATCCTGCCCGGCGGCAGTCCGGAGGCCGCGGCCTGTCATCTCGCCCGCACCATCTGCCGCCGCGCCGAACGTCGCCTGGTCAGCCTGGGAAAAGTCGAAGACCTCAACCCGGCGGCCATCATGTACCTCAACCGGCTGTCCGACCTGCTGTTCGTCATGGCACGCCAGTTGAACCGGCTGGCAGGCAAACAAGATGTGTTCTGGCGACATGAACGAAAATAGATGGCCACGGAAGCACACGGAAAAATGACAACGTAAAATGTAAAAAGTGAGAAGTAAAAAAACCATTTATGCGAATCAGGGCGTTGCTACCTGTCCATTCGCCGGCATCCCCGGGTTGCTCACTTCTCACTTCTTACTTCTTTACTTTGTTGCATTTATTTTTCCGTGTGCTTCCGTGGCCATCATTGATCGCCGACCTTCTCGCGCTCCTCGCGCACACCTTCCAGCAACCGGCACAGTTGCCCGGCGCCCTCCAGCAGGCGTGGTGTGTGGCGCACCAGCAGTTCGCGCTGAATCGTGTACAGATGCCGCTGGCGAACCGCCTTAAGTTCGGGCCAGCGCTCCCAGGCCACAAGGGAGGTGGCGGGTTCTCCGGCGGCATCCCCCACCACGATTACCTCCGGATTCGCCGCCAGCACCGCTTCCCTGTCGATCTGCGGGGCGAGCGTTGGCAGGTCGGTGAACACGTTGCGGCCACCGCACAGGCGAATCACATCACTGACGATATGTCGCCCGTTCACTGTCATAAGCGGGTGATCCCAGATCTGGTAATAGACGGTAACCGAATCCTGACCGGAATAGCGCTGCCTCAGCCCATCCAGACGGTCCGCGAAAGCCGTGGCCTGAACACGCGCTTCTTCCTGCCTGCCGGTCAGCTGTCCGAATCTTTCCAGGCTGGAGATGATATCTTCCATGCGACTCGGCTCCGAAAAGAACACCGGCAGCCCCAGTTGCTGCAGGCGCCGCGCCTGGCCGGCGGGATTGCCGCTCTCCCAGGCGATCACCAGGTCCGGCTGCAACGTCAGGATGGCCTCGAGGTCCAGCCCGCCGCCGCCGCCCACATGCGGTATCGCACGGGCCGCCTCGGGATAGTCACTGAATTCGGACGTTCCGACCACGGCTGCGCCCGCGCCCACGGCAAACAGGAGTTCCGTGATATGCGGGGCCAGACTGACAATCCGCTGCGCCGGCTTCTGCAGGGTGAGCGTCTGCCCGGTATCATCGATTACCTGTATGTCGGACCATGCAGTCCCGAGGAGCAGCATCCATGTCAGAATGACGCCGGCAACACGGAATAAACTGCGGTTAATAATTCCCATAAGCGATCGAACGCGGCACGACAGAAAGCATGCGCTGTGTTTCGTTGCGTTATACTCTCGCAACCAAGCCGTCATCACCAGCCGTATCTGTCGCAAACATGGAATCACCCGTAATCCTCATCGGGATCGGCGAAATGGGCGGGGTTTTCGCGCGCGGGCTGCTGCGCGCCGGTCATCCCGTCTACCCGGCAAACCGGGGCTCCGACCTCGCGGCCATCGCCCGTCAAATGCCGGCGCCGGAGCTGGTGCTGGTGGCGGTCACTGAAAACGAGCTGCCTGCTGTGCTGGAGAATCTGCCCGCCGCCTGGTTGCAGCGCATCGGGATGCTGCAAAACGAACTCCTGCCGGCCGACTGGCAGCACTACGGGATAACCCATCCCACGGTGATCAGCGTCTGGTTCGAGAAAAAGACCGGCCAGGACGTCAGGATTCTGCTGCCCTCGCCGGTGTACGGCCCGGCAGCGAAGGTGCTGCATGACGGCCTGCAGACGCTCGGTATACCGACACGCCTCCTTGCAAACGAGTCCGAACTGTTGTTCGAACTGGTACTGAAGAATGTCTACATCGTCACGACGAACTGCGCCGGCCTGGCGACTGGCGGGACCGTCAGCGAATTATGGGCCAGGCATCGCGAGCTCGCCGAGGGCGTGGCCCGGGAGGTAATCGGGATCCAGGGATTCCTGGTCGACCAATCCCTGCCGGCGGATGAGCTGATCGAGGGGATGCTCAGGGCCTTCGCGGGCGATCCGGACCATAAATGCATGGGACGCAGCGCCCCGTCACGACTGGCCCGCGCCCTGCGTCAGGCGGATGACGCCGGTCTCGAAGTACCCCGGTTGCGGCAGATCGCCGCCAGTCAACAATAGACCGAATAATCGACTACACGAGCCTGTCCTGATAATCTGTGCGTTGCGAGGCGCTCGTTCAGGCCGGCCACAGCCTGGCCGCGCCGCGTACCCCGCTGGAATCGCCGTGCACGGCAGGCACGAGTTTCGTATCCACGCGATCGGAGAAGACATAGCGCCCCCAGCGTCGCGGCACTTCCTCATACAAGGACGCCATGTTGGAAACCCCGCCACCGAGCACGATCACCTCCGGGTCGATGATATTGATCACGCCGGCCAGTGCTCTCGCCATCCGGTCCATGTAACGATCCAGCGTCTGTTGCGCCGGGGCATTGCCGGCCCGTGCGCGGCGGTTGATTTCCGCCGCGTCCAGCGACTCGCCGCAGAACTGCTGGTGATCACGCGCCAGCGCCGGTCCGGACAGCCACGTTTCGATGCACCCTTCGAGCCCGCAATAGCAGGCGGGACCGGGCAATTCCCCGATCCCCGGCCAGGGCAGGGGGTTATGCCCCCATTCGCCGGCGATACCGTTCGGCCCCTGCAGCAAGCGCCCGTTGACGACGATACCGCCACCCGTACCGGTCCCGATGATGACGCCGAACACCGCCGCGGCACCGGCAGCCGCGCCATCCGTAGCTTCCGACAGGGTAAGGCAATCAGCGTCATTGGCAAACCGCAATGAACGACCCAGCTGATCCTCTAGGTCGTGGTACAGCGGCTGCCCGTTAAGGCAGGTGGAATTCGAGTTCTTGACCCGCGCAGTGGCGCGAGATACGGATCCCGGCAACCCGATGCCGACGGTACACGGGCCGCCCGCGTGTGACTCAAGCCGGAGTACCAGTTCATGCACTGCAGTCAGCGTCCCCCGGTAGTCTCCACCCGGGGTCGGCACACGTTCGCGGATCATTTCACTACCATTGGCGTCAAGGACGATGCCTTCTGTCTTGGTCCCGCCGATGTCGATACCGATACGCATACCCCTCACGTCAGACCATGCCTGACCAGGTAATACTGGCGCTCCTTGTCGGTACGTATGCGACTGAGGGCGGCATTGGCGACATGGATGCGATACATTCTTGACGGCGGCACCTCCAGGATATAAGCCATGATGGCGCGTATGACGCCCGCATGGGCCACAACCAGCACGGATTGCCCGGAAAACCGGTCCAGCAGATCGTCAAAACCGGCCTGGACGCGACGGGTGAATTCCGCCAGAGGTTCCGCTCCCGGAGGACGGCTGTTAACCGGATCCTGGAGGAACCGGGCAACCTGCCCCGGGTTGAACTCTTCCAGCTCGAGGCGGGTATACCCTTCCCATTCCCCAAAGCCGACTTCCCTGAACCGCGGCTCATCATGCACGGGCAGTTGCAGGCGTTCGCCGAGCGCGACGGCGAAGCTGCTGCAGCGCAGCAGCGGCGATGTCACGATCTGCTGCCAGTCCGACAAGCCTTCCACCGTCCGCCACATCTGCTGCCAGCCTTTCTCGCTGAGGGCATCATCGAGCTGACCGCGGTAACGCATCCCGCCGACCGGCTCACCGTGGCGCAACAGGTCGATCTGTGTTTCTCCGGCCGTCACTGTTTTCAGCTCATCCATTCTTCAGGTTGACAGAGCTGCGAGGCGCTCATTCAGGGCCAGCCAGTCGAACGCCTCGCCCGGGTCCGTCTTGCGGCCGGGCGCGATATCGCTGTGGCCTCGAATCCGATCGCTTGAGATCCCGGGGAATGTTCGCGTCAGCACCTGAATAATGGCCGCCAGCCGGTCATACTGCTGCGGTGAATAGGGCTCGTCATCCTGTCCTTCCAGCTCAATCCCGATGGAATAGTCATTACAGCAGCTGCGCCCCTGATAACAGGACTCACCCGCATGCCAGGCGCGCTTTCTGAAAGGAACGTATTGCACCACCGCACCATCTCGCCTGATCAGCACATGACTGGAAACCCGCAGGTGCGCAATCCCGGGGAAATACGGGTGGGCATCCGGATCTAGCCGATTGGTAAACAGGTCATCGATCCAGGCACCGCCGTACTCGCCCGGCGGTAGACTGATGCCGTGGATGACAATCAGGGAAATGTCTTCGCAGTCCGGTCGCTCATCACAATTCGGTGAAGGCATCTGCCGGGCGTCAAGCAGCCGGTTTCCGGTAGCATCGACCCTCATGGCGCTTCCTGTGGAGCCACCCCGATCGCGACCTGAAGTGCTGTATGCAGATGCTCCATGCGGGCCTCGGACTGGAACTCGCAATGAAACTGTCCGTTCAGAAAAAGGAACAGCGCCGGCAGGTGAAAAAGCCCGAACTCGTGTGCCAGTGCCATGTCCTGCTGGACGTCGACCCGGTAGAGGGTAACATTGTCATGCATTCCCGCATAATCGGACAGCAATCGCTCCCACTGCCGGCACGATGCGCATCCCGGCGTGTGGAACAGCACCAGTGCCGGGCCATGAGTTCCCCCGATGCGGTGATGGAAATCAAACTGGTCCAGTATCGTAATGGCGTTCATTATATAGGCAGTATAACGCAGTGGCGGCATCGGCCGGCTGCGCGGCAGCTCCGGGAAATCAGGCCGTCTGGATGATATTATCCCGATCCGGTATGTTCGGCTACAATAGCCAACTTTCGCCAATACACCCGGTAAATGGAGAAGCAATGCGTGCGATAAAACTGCTGACCCTTGTGTGTTCAACCTGGCTGTTCACGGGTATTGCCCTGGCCGACACAAATTACATCAGTGACCAGCTCGAGGTCCCTTTACGCAGTGGCACGAGTCTCAAACACAGCATTATTCGCATGCTGCGCAGCGGCACTCCGGTTGAAGTGCTGGATCAGGATAAGGAATCAGGCTACAGCCAGATCCGGGCCTTGGGCAAGGAAGGCTGGGTGCTCACCCGCTATCTGATGAAAGGACCGGTTCCCCGTGATCAGCTGGCCGAAGCCGAGAAGAAACTCGCGGAACTCGAGCTCCAGAACCGCAAGATGACGACCGCGATGCAGGCGATCAAGGAGGAAAAAGGCAGCATCGAGAAGGAAAACAGCACGATGGACGCTGATTACCGGAAGGTCAGTCAGGAACTGGCCGAGATCAAGCGCACCGCCTCCAGCGCCCTGGCCATCGACAGCGAGAACAAGAACCTCAAGAGCCGTCTGGTGGCGCTGGAGCGCAACCTGCAGACATTGCAGCAGGAGAATGAAAACCTAAAGGACCGCACCGCGCGAGACTGGTTCATGGTAGGCGCCGGCGTCGTGCTGATTGGCATCCTCGCGGGCCTCATCATCCCGCGTATCCGCTGGCGCAAGAAATCCAGCTGGGATACGTTCTAGCCTGACTTATTTACCGCAGAGACGCAGAAAACGCTTAGAAACTCATAAACAAAAACAATTAACCACCTTTGCGTCTTTGCAGTCAATTTAAGTCTTTATGGACGGATAATTTCTCAGCGTTCTCTGCGGTGAGATTGTTTTCGTATCCACACCAACAGGTCATTCGTCCGTGACACAGCCCTCCGAGGCATCTTTCACCAGCCGGATGTATTTGTACAAGGTGCCACGCGTGGCCTTGTAGGGCGGCATAGTCCACTGACCACGGCGCTGCGCCATATCCGCATCGCTGACAGCGACCGAGAGGCTGCGGGTTTCCGCATCGATGGTTATCATGTCACCGTCCCGGACCAGGGCAATGGGCCCGCCTTCCTGGGCTTCGGGGACAATGTGTCCGATGATGAAACCATGTGATCCCCCGGAAAAGCGGCCATCCGTCAGCAGCGCCACATCATTGCCAAGCCCGGCGCCGATGATCGCCGAGGTCGGGGTCAGCATCTCCGGCATACCCGGACCGCCCTTCGGTCCCTCGTAACGGATGACCACCACATCCCCTTTCTGTATGCGCTGCGCCTCCAGTGCATGCAACATGTCCTCCTCGCCATCGAACACCCGAGCCGGACCACTGAACCGCAGTCCCTCCTTGCCGGTGATCTTGGCCACCGAACCACCGGGGGACAGATTTCCTCTCAGGATCTGGATGTGACCGGTTTTCTTGATCGGATTATCCAGCGCATGAAAGACCGTCTGCCCATCGGTCAATCCGGGCATATCTTCCAGATTCTCGCTCATCATCCGCCCGGTCACGGTAAGGCAGTCACCCTTGATCAAGCCGTGTTCCAGCAGGTATTTCATGACCGCCGGTGTGCCACCCACCTGATGCAAATCCTCCATGACGTAGCGACCGCTCGGTTTGAGGTCGGCCAGAAACGGCACCCGGTCGCTGATATGCTGGAAGTCATCGATAGTCAACGGGACGTCGACGGCACGCGCCATGGCTAGCAGGTGAAGCACGGCGTTGGTTGACCCACCGAGAGCGATGACCACCACCATGGCATTCTCGAAGGCATCGCGCGTCATGATGTCGCGCGGCTTGATGTCGTTTTCCAGAAGATTGCGAATGGCGGCTCCCGCCCGGTAGCATTCATCGAGTTTCTGCGGGTCAACCGCCGGGGTCGAGGAACTGTAGGGCAGCGACATGCCCATGGCCTCGATGGCCGACGCCATGGTATTGGCAGTGTACATACCGCCGCAGGCCCCGGCCCCGGGGCAGGCATGATGCACGATCGCCTGCCGCGTTTCCTCATTGATCTTGCCAGCGAGATATTCTCCGTAACTCTGGAATGCCGACACAACATCCAGGGTCATGTCCCGGTAATGGCCAGGCTTGATGGTGCCGCCATAGACCATGAGCGAGGGGCGGTTCAGTCGTCCCATGGCAATCAGGCACCCGGGCATGTTTTTGTCACAGCCGGGAATGGAAATATTGGCATCATACCACTGGGCGCTCATCACGGTTTCGATGGAGTCAGCGATCAGGTCACGCGACTGCAATGAGTAGCTCATGCCTTCGGTACCCATCGATATACCATCACTGACACCGATGGTATTGAAACGCATACCAACCAGACCGGCGGCCTGCACGCCCTCGCGTACCCGCTTCGCAAGGTCATTGAGATGCATGTTGCAGGTGTTGCCCTCGTACCAGACGCTGGAGATCCCGACCTGCCCCTTGTCCATATCCTCGCTCGTCAGCCCCGTGCCATGCAGCATGGCCTGAGAAGCGCCCTGTGATTTGGGCCGGGTGATCCGGGAACTGTAGCGATTAAGCCTGTGTGCCATGTTTTCTCTCCAGTGAACAACGCCGGGACCTGCAAATTAAGCCGCGATATTTCCTGACGACAGCCAAGACAGGCGGTAATTGTACAGATCACCGCCAGCCGGGAAACACATGTCGCGGCAGGAACCGCGCAACTGATGAACGCCTACAGCAATCAGCAAAACCACCAGGGTCTGAAATAACACGAATCTCACAATGACAATGAGTTAGCCTTAGATATTATAAAAATATTTAATATATAAATTATTTCTTTTATGGGTTATTAGCCCACAAGTTGAGCAAATCGAATTGATTTTTCCCTGCATACGAATACAATATAAGTGTATTCTAATTTAATTATTTACAAAAATACCACGGGGATATTCTATTTCATTTTTTGGAGTAGACGTGGTTTCAGGTAACCGTTTTCCCGGGCATTCCGGAACGTGCACGGTTTCCGACCGGCGTGTGCAGAAGACGGCCCACGACCCTATTGCAGCAGGAGGAACATCGATGTTTTTACCAACAATTACCTGCAGTGACGCCCGCATGATGCTCAAACAAGGGGCTCAGCTGGTCGATGTGCGCAACCCGCATGAATATCGGCACGGTGCCCTGCCAGGGTCGGTCAATATCCCGTTGACGGCCATGCAGCGAGCTATCAAGCAACTGGATAAGAAAACACCGGTCCTGTTGTACTGCAACAGCGGGCAGCGCAGCGGCATGGCTAAACGCCTGCTCGAAGCCTACGGTTTTCAGCTGGTGCACAATATCGGTTCCTATAACCGCCTGTATGAATGTGAGCCGGCGGCCTAGCGGAAGGTCGAATGCAAAGGTGCGATCATGGAAGTACGCCAGTTATTCGATCCGGGAAGTTCTACCTACAGCTATCTTTTATGGGACCCGGCTTCCCGTGAGGCGGTCCTGATCGATCCTGTCCAGGACCAGATTACGCGCGATCTGCGGCTGGTAAGGAAACTCCGCCTGAACTTGCGCTACACACTTGAAACACATGTCCATACAGACCATATCACCGGATCAGGACTGCTGAGAAGAACCCTGAACTCCCTTGTGCTGGTGCATGAAAACAGTCGCTCAAAGTGCGCCGATATCCTGCTGAAGGACGGCGACCAGATCCCGATCGGTGCCAGAAAGATACGCGTAGTTCACACCCCCGGGCATACCGACAGCGATGTCAGCTACCTCATAGCAGGCATGGCTTTCACCGGAAATGCGCTGCTGATACGTGAATGCGGTCGCACCGACTATCGTTCAAGCGACGCGGGCACGCTGTACGATTCCATCACGGAACGGCTTTTCAGCTTGCCGGACGATACCATTATCTACCCCGGCCATGACTACGAAGGGCGCTCCTTTTCGACCGTCGGCGATGAGAAGGCCCATAACCCGCGCGTGGGTAACGGCATATCACGGGACCGATTCATCTCAATTAGCCGGAATCTTCAGACTGAACCGCCGTTGCGTATCCATGAGGTCCTGCCATCCAATGTGCGGTGCGGATTCTAGCCTAGTATATTTCCATAAACACCATTTTCACCACAGAGACGCAAAGAACGCAGGGAAATTCATTAACGAAAACAATCAAATACTTTGCGTCTCTGCGGTGAATTAATTGCTTTATGGACGGACAGTCTCCCGGGTAACCCGCACGATATGTCGCTACGTCCCGGATTTGCTGATATCGGCAATCATCATGACTCGTGCTTCATGCATTCCATCAAGATTGTCCCCGGAATGCCGATCTTCTTTTTGTTATCACAACGTCAACGCCTGACGGTAGAAACCCAGGCGATAGCGTGCACCGGGAACCATCAGGACCGACACCCACCATGCAGGACAAGCACCGCTTGCTAGCCAACCTGGGATTGCTGTCGGTCCTCGCCATCATGTTCGTCCTGGTCTACGCATCCCTGCCACGGACACTATCAACCACCGCGGGCATAACCGCGCCTACAGGAACCACGGATCACATTACGGCAAGCTACGAGGATAGCCGCAAGACCGCACACCCACCAGTCGCCAGCCCGGAAACACCACAGACGAGGTATAACGGGACGACACAGGAAACCACGCCGCAGGCGACGCTGCTGCTGATTACCCTCGTCTGTATCGCCATTTTATTCTGCCTGCTACTGGTGGAAACGACCCTGCAGCATCTGTCCGCAAGAAACAGACAATCCGTCTACCGGTCAGCACATGACAAACTAACCGGCCTCATAAATCGTTGCGAATTCCAGACCCGGGTTGAACGGGCGATCAGACATGCGCAGACACAGTCGGTTACCCATGCACTGCTGCATATAGACATCGACCGTTTCAAATTGGTCAACGACACCTTCGGACAAAACGCCGGGGACGAGCTGCTGCAGGAACTCGCCCAGCTGTTGCTCAGTTCGGTGCGCAAACGCGACACGCTCAGCCGCCTCGCTGGAGATGAGTTCGGCATGCTGCTCGAGAACTGTCCGCTGGACAAAGCCGTGCAGATCGCCGCGAACCTTGTCGAATCCGTCGGGTCATTCGACTTCACCCGATCTGACAACACCATCAAGCAGGGGATCAGTATCGGCGTGGTGCCGATAGACCGGGATAGCACGGACAGCGCAGTCGCAATGAGTGCGGCTGACTCCGCCTGTTACCTGGCCAAGGAATCCGGTCGCAATCGGGTCCAGATAGCTCACCTCGGCAACAGGCGCCTGCAGGTACGCCATGGACAGATGCAATGGCTGTCCCGCCTCAACACCGCATTGGCAGACAATCGATTCACACTCTACTTCCAGCCGATCGTTCCCTGCGCCGGTACCACACGTCATGACAAGCACATTGAAATCCTGCTGCGCATGATCGACGATGATGGCTCGATCATCGCACCGGGAGTATTTTTCCCGACAGCCGAAAAGTACGACCTGGCCCAGGATCTTGACCGCTGGGTCATCGAACACGCCATGGCCTGGCTGGCCGGGGAGTCTGCCGGCAGCCACTGGCCGATCAGGATAGCCATCAACCTGTCCGCCCAGTCGATAGGCAACCAGGCCATGGTCAACCACATCATCGGACAAGCCGGAATGTGCGGTATCGACCCCGCTAAGGTGTGTTTCGAAATCACGGAAACGGCGGTGACCGCCAATCTCACTGCCGCCACGAGCTTCATGCTGACTCTGCGCGCGTGCGGCTTCAGATTCTCGATCGATGATTTTGGCAACGGACTTTCTTCTTTCACCTACCTGAAAAAAATGCCGGTTGATTACCTGAAAATCGATGGTGCATTCGTACGTGACTTCATGTTCGACCCCATAGACCGCACCATGGTCAGGGCGATCAACGAACTGGGGCATCTGCTCGGCAAGCAGACGATCGCCAAATACGTGGAGTCCCTGGAGGTCGTCGATGAACTCAAGAAGATAGGTGTCGATCATATTCAGGGCTATTTCTTCTCCGAGCCCCAGTCACTCGATGACTTTGCGCAGGTCATGGGCCCGCGTCTGGTAATTGTCCCGTCCGGTGGCAACCGCCAGGGCATTGCCTGAGAGAACGTCGAATACGGCTTCCCGGCAGTCTGGCCAGCTTCGCCACTCACAAGACTTTGCGGCCCATCCAGAGAGCAGTAAACCCACCGCCAGGACGCCGGAAACGCAAAGTCGTTGAGTGTTTTCGTTGATGAAACTTTCTGCGGTCTTCGCGTCTCTGCGGTGAAAACCCTTGTTCAAAGACATTCAAAACATTTGTGCCGGACGCCCCGGCTTGCTATAAACACTGGCTACGGAACAACAGGCCATGACTGCAAAAGACCGGCAGAAACGTTTCATCGAGGACTTTCGCCAATCGGCGCCGTATATTCATGCGCACCGCGGACGTACCTTTGTGCTTGCCTTCGGCGGCGAAGCGATCGCCGATGTGCGGTTCTCCGGCCTGGTGCATGATATCGCCCTGCTGCAGAGTCTGGGTATTCGCCTGGTCCTCGCACATGGAGCCCGCCCCCAGATCGAATCCAGACTCAAGTCGCGCGGAGCGAAACTGGAATACGCCAACGGCCTGCGGATTACCGATGATGCCGCACTGATCTGTGTCAAGGAAGCGGTGGGCACCGTACGCGTTGAGATAGAAGCGCTATTGTCCATGGGTCTTGCCAATACCCCGATGTCAGGGGTACGCCTGCGCACCAGCTCGGGTAATTTTGTCACGGCACGTCCGCTGGGTATTCGCGATGGTATCGACTATTGCCACACCGGCGAGGTTCGTCGCGTCGATGGCGCCGCCATACGACAGCATCTCGATGACCAGAGGATTGTCCTGCTCTCGCCAATTGGTTATTCACCGACCGGCGAAGTATTCAATCTGAGCGCGGAGGAAGTCGCCACCGCAGCAGCAAGCGAACTGCAGGCCGACAAACTGATCCTGATGACCGAAGGTCCCGAACTGAGGGACGGCAGGCGTCGTCAAATATCGCAACTGTCCCTGATTGAGGCAACGGCATTAGTGAACTCCCGAAGACAACTAGCCGGGGATACCCTCAGGCATCTGGGACATGCCTTGCACGCCTGTCGCCACGGCGTCAACCGTGTCCATCTCGTCAGTCGACGCAGGGAAGGCGCCTTGCTGCTTGAACTGTTCACACGCGACGGCAACGGCACACTGATCACGGCTGAAACCTATGAAGGATTGCGTGCGGCGACCATCGACGATGTCGGCGGCATTCTTGGCTTGATCATGCCGCTGGAACACGAGGGTATCCTGGTGAAACGCTCCCGGGAACTGCTGGAGATCGAAATCAATCATTTCCACGTCATAGAACGGGACGGTGCCATCATCGCCTGCGCGGCGCTCTATCCGGCCGAGAATGGGAGGTTTGCGGAGCTCGCCTGCCTCGCGGTGCACGATGATTACCGCAATCATGGTCGGGGCGACGCCCTGCTGAAAGCCATCGAAGACAAGGCGGTGCGCAGCGGGATCGAAAGACTGTTTGTGCTGACGACGCGGGCCGCGCACTGGTTTCGTGAACGCGGTTTCCTGCCGGGTGACATCGCTCAGTTACCGGCGCGCAAACAAAGCCTTTACAACTACCAGCGCAATTCCCGCGTGTACATAAAAACGCTCGAAGACACAAGAAACAGCCGGTAATACTCCCCGGGTGCGTCTGTTCAGGCCCCGCCCGTATCCATCCGGCTGATGCACCGGAACTTCAGATTCAAGAAGGGGAACCGATAGTAAGTACTCACAGAGCGCAGCATCGAGGGGTAGCGTATTGTTTGACACAGTAGACACTTGTTCTGTGAAATCAGGCCATTACCGAGGCGGTATCGCCGGTAATTCTGATACAATCATCGTGGTATCAGGCTAGAACACCACCACCCCGTCCATTTGCTGCCTATAGTATAGAGAGCGATTGAGGAATCACTCAGGCATGGCAAAAGTCACTGCACATCCCAGCTCCAGGCGGACGCTCAAGGTAATACAAATTACCGACACTCACCTCTATGCGGACAGCCGCGGTTGTTTACTGGGGCTTAACACGGAACAGTCCCTGGCGTCAGTCATTGCCAGTGCCCGGGCACGTCATATGCCGGCCGATCTCATCCTGGCCACCGGTGACCTGGTGCATGACGGCACCCCGGTCGCCTACCGGCGGATATTTACCCATCTGAGGAGTTTTGGCATTCCGGTCTACTGTCTGCCAGGCAATCATGATGAAGCCACCACCCTGCAGGACACCATGGAAAACGGCCTGCTTCACTACGTCGAGCATGCCTGCCACGGTAACTGGCACTTCATCTTCCTGAATTCGACGGTCCCTGAGGAGGAAGGTGGTCATCTGGGACCGGCCACCCTGCAGGCGCTGGAAACGCATCTGCGCTCGTTGCCGCAAACGCACACGCTGGTCTGCCTGCATCACCAACCGGTCATGATGGGAAGCCGCTGGCTGGACAGCATGGCGGTGGATAATGCCGATGACTTGTTCGCCATTATCGACCGGCACCCTCAGGTGCGCGGGATACTCTGGGGGCATGTCCATCAGCAATTCGACCGCACTCGCAAGAATGTCAGGCTGATGGCCACGCCATCCACTTGCGTCCAGTTCCTGCCGAAAAGCACCACGTTCGCCGTCGATGAGGCGGCGCCCGGTTACCGATGGTTGTCCCTACTCGAGGATGGCAGCATAGAGACCGGGGTGGAGCGCCTTGCCGAGATTCCCGGCGCCATTGATCTTGCCTCCGCCGGTTATTAGCGCATTCCGTTCTGACAGTCTTTACTGGATCAGCTGATTCAGGTCAAAAATGGGCAGCAGGATCGCCAGTACGATGACCAGCACAACGCTGCCCATGAACAGGATCAGCAGTGGCTCGAACAGCCCAAGCAGGGCGGCAATCAGGGTCTCGATCTCCCGCTCCTGATTGATCGCCGCACGTTCGAGCATTTCCTCCAGCTTGCCGCTGGCTTCCCCACTGGCTATCAGTTGCACCGTCATGGGAGGAAAATAGCCGCTTCTTTCCAGGGCCGCGGCAATACCGGCGCCCTCACGAACCCGCGCTGTGGCTTCGGTAACCGCTTCCTTCATGGGCAAGTTCGACATAACCTGTGCAGATATGCGCATCGACTCAAGCACCGGCACACCGCTCGCCGTTAGAATACTGAAAGTGCGCGCAAATCGTCCCGAATTAAGACCGCGTTCCAGACGTGATACCAGGGGGATGGCCAACAGGACCTTGTGGAAACTGCGTCGTACGCCAGCATTTCGCAACAGGTAGGAAAAACCGGCAATCGCCAGCACCAGCAGTATCAGCATCACCAACCCGTTATTGCGCAGAAAATCACTGACGGCAATCAGCCCGCGCGTCAGGGGGGGCAGTTCCTGGCCGATATTTTCGAATACCTGCACAACCTGGGGAACGACGTAGGTCATCAGGCCGCCCACAACCAGAATGGCAACCACGGTCAGCAGGGCCGGGTAAAATACCGCCAGCTGGATTTTCTGACGCAACTGCTGACGACTCTCCGTGTAATCGGCCAGACGCTCGAGCACCCGGTCCAGGTGACCGGACTGTTCACCCGCCTCTACCGTCGTGCGGTACAACTCAGGATAGACATGCGGAAAATCCGACAGGCCAACCGCCAGCGAATGACCTTCCATCACGCGTGATCGCACCGCCAAAAGCATGCTCTTCAGGCGCCCCTTGTCCGCTTGCTGCGATACGGCCCTCAGGCATTCCTCAAGCGGCAGACCGGCACGTACCAGAGTAGCGAGCTGACGGGTGATGAGGGCAAGTTCCGTCGCGCTGATGCCGCGCCGCAGGAATGCGTAACGTTTCCGCTCCTTCGCCTCACGCTGGGCGACCTCTTCCACGCTAAGCGGAACCCAGCCCTTTTCGCGCAACTGCTGGCGGATCTGCCGCGCCGCATCGCCTTCGAGAACTCCCCGTTTTTCCCGACCGCGGGGATCCAGTGCCGTATATTCGAATGCACCCATGGTTTCAATGCCGAGTCGGCTTGCTCATGACGGTGGCAAGGTACCGCATGCCTGTTAGACGAAGGATGTAATCAACGGCTACCAGGACCAGAGCAACTATCAGTCACCCCGGGTCACACGCAATACCTCTTCGATCGAGGTAATCCCGTTCAGGACCTTGTCCCAGCCATCCTGACGGATACCGGCAGAGTCCTCGCGCGCCTTGCGCTCAAGCTCATACTCACCGGCCCCGTCATGTATCATGGCGCGCATGGCATCATCGATTCTTACCAGCTCATAGATGCCGGTTCTGCCCCGATAACCCAGCTGATTACAAAGACCGCAACCGGCAGGACGGTACAGCGTCGGCGGGTCCTCGGTGGAAACACCCATGGCATCGCAATCCGCATGACCCGCCCTGTAAGACTGCTTGCAGTCATCACACAGCACACGCACCAGTCGCTGGGCCAGAACTCCGATAACACTGGATGACAGCAGGAAGGGTTCAACACCCATGTCACGCAGGCGTGTCATCGCGCCCACGGCGCTATTGGTATGCAATGTGGAGAATACCAGGTGGCCTGTCAAACTTGCCTGCACGGCGATTTCCGCAGTCTCCAGGTCTCGAATCTCGCCGACCATGACCACGTCGGGGTCCTGGCGCAGAATGGCGCGCAGACCTCGCGCGAACGTCAGTTCCACCTTGAGATTCACCTGGGTCTGTCCGATCCCGTCCAGGTAATATTCGATGGGGTCCTCGACCGTCATGATGTTGCGGCGCTTGTTGTTGAGCCGTTCCAGCGCCGCGTACAAGGTGGTGGTCTTACCGGAGCCGGTCGGACCGGTCACCAGGATGATGCCGTGCGGCTTATTGATCAGGCTGTCCATCACATCCCTGGTGGGAGATGACATCCCCAGATGCTCGAGGTCCAGGCGGCCAGCCCGCTTGTCGAGCAAGCGCAACACCACGCGCTCACCGTTTCCCGAGGGCAGGGTCGAAACACGCACATCAACGGCGCGACCGGCGACCCTGAGCGAGATACGGCCGTCCTGTGGCAGGCGCTTTTCGGCAATATCGAGACGTGCCATGACCTTGATGCGCGACACCAGCAGGGGGGCCAGTACCCGCTGTGGTTCGAGCACCTCCCGCAGGACGCCATCGACACGGAAACGCACGACCAGGCGATTTTCGAAGGGTTCGATATGTATATCCGAGGCGTTTTCCTTTACGGCCTCGGTCAGCAGGGCATTGATGAGCCGGATGATCGGCGCATCATCCTCGCTTTCCAGCAGGTCTTCCGGTTCGGGCAGCTGCTGGGCGACGCTGAACAGGTCCATACCCTCGCCGAGGTCTCCCATCATCTGCATGGCTTCGCTGGAATCCTGCTCATAGGCTCCCGCCAGCAGGTTCTTGAAGTGCTCGTCATCGACGAGCTGCAGACTGAGGGGCTGTTGCATGAAGCGGCGCAATTCCACCAGCGCCAGTGAATCCGTATCAGCCCGGTGCATCACGATGGCCTTGCCGTTTTCCCCGCCGGTTACCAGCACACCATGGCGCTTCGCAAACAGGAAAGGCGGACGTCGCCGGACCGTCTCAAAATCATCTGGAATGGCTTTGTCTTCCGCTTCCACCGGCTTCAACTCACTGATACCACCATGGACGTTCGGATGTACTCTGCTGAGTGTCCTTTTTCGGCTCCGGGGGCGGCTCCAGCGGCGGCTGGCCAATCGCCTTGGTATCACCCCACTCCGGCAATAACGGGGCTTGCTCTCCCGGCAGAAGGTTGACACCATCCTTGCCTTCCTTGAATTGTAGCGCCCGGAAGTAATTGTACTTGCTACTGGTGCTCTGTTCGGCGACCGCCGAGTCCCGGAGTATTACCGGATGAATAAAGACCATCAGGTTGGTCTTGGTGACATTGCCAGCCTTGGACCTGAACAAGGCGCCCACACCCGGCAGATCTCCCAGCAGCGGAACTTTCTGGACGGATTCGCCCGTCTGTTTCTCAATCAAGCCCCCCAGCACCACGACGTTGCCGTCTCCCACCATCACGGAGGTTTTGATCGAGCGCTTGTTGGTAATAATGTCAGATGCCCCGGCCACGCTTGGTGCAATGCTGGAGACCTCCTGTTCGATATTGAGTTTAAGCGCATCACCCTCGTTGATCTGGGGCTTGATCTTGAGCGTCAGTCCCACATCTTCACGCTGGATGGTCTGAAACGGATTGGTGGCATCATTGCCCGCGCCGGTACTGGTGAAGGACCCGGTAACGAACGGGACATTCTGACCGATGATGATCTCGGCCTCCTCATTATCGAGGGTGACCAGTGTGGGAGTCGAGAGAATGTTGGTATTGCTGTCGGATGCCAGCATGTTGATGACAGCGAGATAGTTGAAATTGCTGTCCTTCTGTACCTTGCCGCCGCCAAGCAGCACGTTGCCGGCGGGCGTCGGGACGGTCCCGCCATTCACCACATCGACGGCCGAGTTGATGACATCCGCGATATTGTTGCCGGTGTTGGTGAAATTGATGAGGCCAACCGGACTCACGCCATTGCCACTGTTCAATCCGCTGAACACCCACTGTACGCCCAG
This sequence comes from uncultured Gammaproteobacteria bacterium, assembly GCA_963763115.1. Classification (GTDB taxonomy): domain Bacteria; phylum Pseudomonadota; class Gammaproteobacteria; order UBA9214; family UBA9214; genus CAVQCA01. The sequence continues at coordinate 117,568 of CAVXNM010000035.1, read as the reverse complement.
TTCACGAGCCGTGTTCAAGGAGACCTCGGCGATGATCGCATCGACCAGCACCTGGGCACGGCGTATGTCGAGCTCGCTGATGACCCGCTTGAGGGTGCGCATGACATCCGGAGGAGCGGTAATAACCAGCGCATTCATGGCCTCGTCGGCCTGGATATCGAACTCGCTCTTCGGCGCACTGACCTTGCCCTGGACTTCCCCCTCGACTTTCTTGCCCACCCCCATCAACACGGGCACGAGATCCTTGGCTTCGGCGTAATTGAGATACACCACATCCGTATTGCCGCCGGCATCAAGCGGGGTATCCAGGTGTGAAATGATGACGCGCATGCGCAGCCGGTCGGAACGGTCGCCGCCGAGCAACACACTGTTGGTACGCTCATCGGCGACCAGTACCGCAGCCCCCTCACCGCCGCCGCGCGTCACCTTGCCCGCGGCCCCCGGTGCGGCACGCTCCAGACTGGTCAAGACCCGCACCACCTCTGTGGCGGATGCATGTTGCAGCGGGATGACCTCGATTTCGCTGTCGCTGACCTGGTCGATGCGGCGGATGATAGTGACCAGACGTTCCACATTGGCAGCGCGATCGGAGATGACCAGCACATTGGTTGCCGGATAGGCGGCCAGATGACCCTGTTGCGGGACCAGCGGCCGCAGGATCGGCACCAGTTGTGCCGCGGCGACATTCTTGACCTCCACGACGCGGGTCACCATTTCGTCCCCACGGCCCGTATCCCGGTCAGTGGCGGTCGGAATGTTATCCTGCTTGGCGTTGACATCCGGTACGATCTTGGTGACCGCACCGCTGGGAATGGCGGCAAACCCGTGCACCTTGAGTATGGAAAGAAAAACCTGGTAGACCTCCTCACTGTCCATCGGCCGCGAGGAAATAACCGTGACCTTTCCCTTTACCCGCGGATCCACGACGAAATTCCGGTGCGTGACCTCGGCAACGGTGCTGATCAGGGCGCCGATGTCGGCATCCTTGAGGTTCAGGGTAACCGTTTCGGCAGCGAGCGGAGGGACGTGGACAAACCATACCGCGCCCATCAGTAATAGGAATCTCAGGGTTCTCATGCTTGAAAGTGCACCATCCGTCGACCCATTATGGCTGTGAAATTATCATATATAACGGTAGGTTATACTGCATATTCAGGTATAACACCAGCTATTCAGGTATTCTGAAGAACAGGTTTTCCTGTTGATCTCCCCGCAGTACCGTCATGCTGACGGTGTCACCGCCCTGTACGCTTCGCAGGGCCTGCATCCCACTGGCCAGATTATCCAGATTGACATCATTGATCCGGGTCACGACATCACCAGGTCTGAGCCCCATCTGCTCGAACAATTCAGGCTCCCTGCCGGGTTGCAGTATATATCCAATCATCTTGCCCTGATCATCCTTTTTCGGGATGGTCCGCACCAGACCGAAGAGTGATTTTGGATTCTGTCTCAGGGTCTGCCGAAGTGATTGCAGCCGTTCTGACGTCGTGTTGACCTGCATTGCATCAGCGGCACTGATGATGCCCCCCCCCGCATCACCCGTTAGCGTGTCGCGTGGCAGACGCAGTATCTCATAACGCCCGCCGCGCAGCAGAATGACCTTGTCAGCCTGGATCTCGCTGAGTTCAGCATTACCGGGCAGGATATTCCCTACCGCATACATTTCCTCATTGCCGCGCTCATCGGCGATGATCGCACGGGCAAGTTTGGCATCATGAGAAGAAAAGGTGCCGTGCAGTGACAACTTGAGGCGGGTATCCGGCGCATCGACGGGCACAACCGTTTTGACGGGCTCTGCCTCGGGCGCGACTTCTCCGAAGAGATGCCAGTTCGGCAGCTGTCGAACAAGTTCTTCCTGTTGATTGACCTGTGGCGTGATCGGTACAGCTTCAGGCGTCGCTGTGCTGACTGATTCCGTTTCGCCCAGCAGACTCCAGGTCATCGTCGCCAGTAACCAGGCGATCCAGACAATCAGCAGCAGGTTGAGAATCCTGATGGCATGCCGTGCCCCGTCGCTTTGCATCAAGCGCAGCAGATCGGTTGACTGTAGAGTTAGCGCCTTCATTCCAAATAGGTCTGTGCAGCCAGCTTCACCCGTTTAGCGGTTATCCGTGGCGTCGTTCGCGCTTTCTGCCGGAGCCCTTGTTTCCCGGCCTGGGGCGCGCTTTCCCCCGGCGGCCCTGCTCTCCCTCATGCCTTATCCTGACCGGCGGACTGAGTTTCTGAATGTAACCTTCCGGCACCGGCTCCACGGGGATCTTGTTCCCAATATACTCCTCTATGTCCGGCAGTGAATAGACGAACTCTTCACAGGCAAAACTGACGGCATCGCCATCCTTGCCGACTCGCGCGGTACGGCCGATGCGGTGAACATAGTCCTCGGCATCCTGCGGCAGGTCGTAGTTGAAAACATGGCTGACATCGGGAATGTGCAGGCCGCGCGCAGCAACATCCGTTGCGATCAGTATGGGCAGCTCACCGGCCTGGAATTCCTTCAGCAGGCGTTGCCGCTTCTTCTGGGGGACATCCCCCGACAGGACGGCGGTCATGAAACCGTTGCCTTTCAGACAGGCCCAGATACGCTCGGCGCTACGCTTGGTATTGACGAATACGATGCTGCGGGTTGGATCAACATGCCTGAGGATACCGACCAGCAGGGGGAGTTTTTCTTCTTTCGATACATGATACACAATCTGGCGCACACGTTCAGCCGTGACCCGCTCCGGCTCGATATCGATCTGCACCGGGTTGTTCATGTGCTCGTAGGCGAGTTCGCTGACCCGATGAGAGAGTGTGGCCGAAAACAGCAACCCGAGACGGTTCTCCGGTGGCGGGCAGCGACGCAACAGGTAGCGGATATCCTTGATAAACCCCAGGTCGAACATCCGGTCCGCCTCATCCAGGACGACGGCGACGATTTTCTTCAGATCATATATGTGCTGCTTGTGATAATCGATCAGGCGGCCCGGCGTCCCGATCAGAATATCCACACCAGCTTCGATTGCTTCACGCTGGGTGTCATAACCGGTGCCGCCGTAGGCGAGAACCGGCTTCAAACCCGTATAGCGGCCGAGCACCAGCGCATCCGCATGGATCTGAATAGCCAGTTCGCGGGTCGGCGCCAGCACCAGTGCCCGCGGCTGGGACGGTTTGCGTCTGGCCTCCGCAGGATGGATCAAAAGGTGTTTATACACCGCGATCAGGAATGCAGCGGTCTTCCCGGTGCCCGTCTGCGCCTGTCCGGCGACATCCCTACCCTGCAACGCCGGCGGCAGGGTTTCCGCCTGCACCGGCGTGCATTTTGAAAATCCTGCCCCTTCAATACCTTGCATCAACACGGCAGGTATATCGAGGTCGGAGAATGCGATATCTGTTAAATGGGTTTCACTCATAGCCGGCAAGGATACCGTAATTTATTGTTCCCGGGCTTGTAAAATGATCCGAATTAGGCTCAAATGCGCTACTTACTGGCGTGTGGTGCAATCTATCCGGATACCCGTCCGCCACAAGGCCGGGCATACTGTTCGTTCCGACAGCGCCTCGACACCTCATATCGGCAACAATCCAAACTTATAACATCACAATAAAAGTGGCGATGCACGCGGCATGGCAGTGAATCAGGTTGCATCTAATCCGCAGGAGACAATGAACTGTGAGTGAACACATCATTTATGTGACAGATGATAATTTTGAAACTGAAGTCCTCAACTCCTCTGATCCAGTACTGGTCGACTACTGGGCAGAATGGTGCGGCCCCTGCAAGATGATCGCGCCGATACTCGATGAAATCGCCAGCGAATACACCGGCAAAATCAAGGTAGCCAAACTCAATATCGATGACAACCCGCAGACACCGCCAAGGTACGGCATACGCGGCATACCCACGCTGATGCTGTTCAAGAACGGCAATGTCGAGGCAACCAAGGTTGGCGCACTTTCCAAGTCACAGCTGACGGCGTTCATCGACAGCAATATCTGACATCGTCAGGGGGTGGACGTTTAACGCGGCACATGCTAGCGTAGCATGAAATCAAAAACCATCTTCGTTCCGGATTCTGCGTTCTCCCGGAACGGCATTTCCCGATCATAATTATTCATTTTTCCCCGACCGTACGGTCGTATCCATTCATTCAGAAAAAATCAACACCCAGGGCACCCTATGAATCTTTCCGAACTCAAGCTGAAACCGGCCAGCGAACTCATCACTATCGCCCAGGAAATGGGAATCGAGGGCATGGCGCGGTCCCGCAAGCAGGACATTATCTTCGCCATCCTCAAGTCCCACGCCAAAAAGGGCGAGGACATCTTCGGCAACGGGGTACTGGAAATACTCCAGGACGGTTTCGGCTTCCTCCGCTCGGAAGACAGCTCCTATCTCGCCGGTCCGGATGATATCTATGTCTCCCCGAGCCAGATACGTCGCTTCAGCCTGCGCACCGGAGACACAGTGGACGGCAAGATACGCCCGCCGAAGGACAGCGAACGTTACTTCGCCCTGCTCAAGGTCAGTGAAATAAACTACGAAAAGCCGGAAAACGCCAGGAACAAGGTCGCCTTCGAAAATTTGACACCGCTGCATCCCAATGAACGCATGACGCTGGAACGCGGCAACGGCAGCACCGAGGACATCACGGCGCGTGTCATCGACATGGTGGCGCCGCTCGGCAAGGGCCAGCGCGGCCTGATCGTCTCCCCACCCAAGGCCGGAAAAACCATGCTGTTGCAAAACGTCGCGCAGTCGATCACCTCCAACCATCCGGAGTGCTACCTGATCGTCCTGCTCATCGATGAACGCCCCGAGGAAGTCACCGAGATGACGCGCTCGGTCCAGGGCGAGGTTATCTCCAGCACCTTCGACGAACCGGCCAGCCGCCATGTACAGGTGGCCGAGATGGTCATCGAAAAGGCGCGGCGTCTGGTCGAGCACAAACGCGACGTGGTCATCCTGCTGGATTCCATCACCCGCCTGGCGCGCGCCTATAACACGGTCGTGCCCTCATCCGGCAAGGTGCTCACCGGGGGCGTGGATGCCAACGCCCTGCACCGCCCCAAGCGCTTCTTCGGGGCGGCCCGCAATATCGAGGAAGGCGGCAGTCTCACGATACTCGCCACGGCGCTCATCGATACCGGCTCTCGCATGGACGATGTCATCTACGAGGAATTCAAGGGCACCGGCAATCAGGAGATCCATCTCGATCGCAAGATCGCCGAAAGGCGCATCTATCCATCCATCAACATCAACCGCTCCGGCACCCGTCGCGAAGAGCTGCTGACCGATGCGGCCGAACTGCAGAAGATGTGGATACTGCGCAAGCTCCTCCACCCCATGGACGAACTGGCCGCCATGGAATTCCTGCTTGACAAGCTGAAGGCCACCAAGAGCAACGCCCAGTTTTTCGAATCGATGAAGCGGCAGGGATAGTGAGAAGTGAGAAAGCTCCTAATGGCCACAGAATCCACGGAAAGATTTCAAGATTTCCACGTCGTGTCTTCCGCGTCACTTGTCCATCCCTGCACATCGAAGCACACAAAAATACATTGAATCTAACAGACAATCTTTATCCCCGCTGCCATTCGTTGAGAAAATAGCTGCAGACACATCTTCCCGGGAAGAAGCCTATCCTCTTGAATACCTTCGCTGGCGAGGATGTTCAGCCAATACAAACCATACCACCGGTGCGACGTACCCGATGAAACCGCCCGTATAGAAAAGCGCGGGCTTGGAAAACCGCCGACGGTTTTCCAGAACACACAATTCACAAGCTGTGAGAATTCTTTCTGTGTTCTTCCGTGGATTCCGTGGCCATCAGAATCTTTTTTTTATTTCTTACTTCTCACTCTTCACTTTTAACTTACTCTCCTCCAAGGTTCCGCAACCGGCGGATGCGCAGTTCCAGCGGCGGGTGGGTAGCCATCAGGCTGCTGGCCCGCTCGGAGAAATTCCGGAACGGGTTGACGATGAACATGTGCTGCGTCGCACGATTGGCGCCTTCGAATGGCTTTGCATTCAGCGCCAGCTTCTCCAACGCGGCTATCAGACCTTCGGGGTGGCGTGTCAGGCGCACGCTGGTGGCATCGGCGAGAAACTCCCGCTGCCGGGAAACCGCCATTTGCACCAGACGGGAGAACAGCGGCGCCAGCGCCGCAAACAGCAGCAGAAACAGCACAATCACCACCGCACCGCCGCCTGCGCGGCTGTTTGAATTGCGCGAACGGCCGGAAAAGCGCAGGGTATGCAGCGCGCCGTCGCTGACCAGCGCAATCAGTCCGACGATGACACCGACCGCGGTGGCATAGCGGATATCCCAGTTCACGATATGACCCATCTCGTGGCCAATCACCCCCTGTAATTCCTCACGATTGAGCGCATCCAGCAAGCCGCGAGTCACCCCGATGGTAGAGCGCGACGGAGTCATGCCGGTTGCGAAGGCATTCAGCGCATCCGTCTCGATCACGCAGACGCGCGGCTTGCGGATGCCGGCCGCAATGGCCATTTCTTCGACCACGTTGTGCAGCTGCGGCTCCTCGTCCACGGTGACCGGGTTGGCGCCGACCATGCGCAGAATGATCCGGTCTCCGGCGCGAAACGAGATCCATGACCAGACAGCGCCGATGAAAAACAGGACAAGGGCCGTCCACGCCCCCCACCGGCTGGCAAACCAGATGCCCTGATGCGCCAGCGGGATAGTTCCCGTCATGGCCTGCATGCTCCAGCCCAGCAGATAACCCAGCACCGCCAGCACCAGCAGCAACAGCAGCACCAGCTGCCGCGTCGCCCGCTGATTGGCGCGCGCAGCCGCCATGAAATCAGTCCGGAGCAGGACCTTGTTGCGCAGCCCCGGCTTGTCCTGCCAGTCGCTGACCAGCGGCGCACCGCACTGGCGACAGGCACTGGCGCGCGGACGGTTGACGGTCCCGCATTCCGGGCATGGCTTGGCGGCCGGGGATTCCATCAAATGACCTTGTATATCAGGAACATTAACGATGAATTATTATGGCCACGGAATCTACGGAAGAACACGGAAAAACAAAAAGTGAACAGTGAAATAAAGTTGCTGGGGTGTTAACGCATGGCTAGGTAGTGACAATTTTAGCCACGATTGCACGGTGTTGTAATTCAATATACTTCGCGAAGGATTTCGCTCTGGCAAGTATTTTCTATCACTAATTTTCCTCAGGTCCCCGTTATACCGGGCACATCCCGAGACAAGGATATTTGAAATATTTCCGTGTTCTTCCGTGGATTCCGTGGGCATCAAGCAGTATGTTGCTCTTCTCACCTGCCGTGATCAGCGCAGGTCGACCTTGGGCACTTCGGTCTCCGTCTCCGGGACCTCGAAATAGGTCGCATCGCGGAAACCGAACATCCCCGCCACGATATTGGAGGGAAAAGACTGCACGCTGTTATTCAGTGCCATGACGCTGTCATTGTAGAACTGGCGGGAGAAGGAAATCTTGTTCTCGGTAGCACTAAGTTCCTCCATGAGGCGCGCGACATTCTCGTTGGCCTTCAGGTCCGGGTAGTTTTCCATCAGTGCAAAAAGCTTGCCCAGCGCACTACCCAGCACCCCCTCGGCGGCTATCGCCTCTTCGGGGCTATGTGCGCTGACAGCCCGGGTGCGCGCCTGGATCACTTTCTGGAGCGTCTCCTGCTCGTAGGACATATAGTCCTTGACGACTTCGACGAGGTTTGGAATCAGGTCATGGCGGCGCTTGAGCTGCACATCGATCTGCCGCCAGGCATTCTTGACCTGGTTATTGAGCCCGACCAGGCGGTTATAGAACAGAATCCCCAGCAAAGGGACCCCAATGATGATCCCCACCAGCACCCAACCGAATATTTCCACTGTTTAATCTCCTTATGTAGGAAATCGGGCAATCGCCACGGAATCCACGGAAAAGTTAGAAGTGAGAACTAAAAAAAACACTCGGGCAGCAGCGAATGAACAGGCATTAGCTGATTTGGCCGTGATTCCCGAGTATAGGAAATGTAAAATTCACTCACGAAGGAAATCGCTCCCCGAATATTTTTCAGTCAATTATTCTCTTAGCGCACCCTCTTTGAGAATTTTGAAATATTTCCGTGGATTCCGTGGCCATTAGGGTTTTTTTCTCACTTCTCACTTTTTTCCCGCGCTATTGCCCGGTATCCAATATCCCTGCGGTAAAACATGTCCGGCCAGTGGATCCTGCCGATACAGCGGTAGACCTCCTGTTGGGCCTCGGCGACCGTCTCGCCGAGTGCGCAGACGCACAACACCCGCCCGCCGGCGGTCACGACATGCCCGTCCTTCACCTGCGTGCCGGCGTGAAAGACCTTGCAGTGCTTATCGTCTGCCGCGTGGATACCTTCAATTAGGTCCCCCTTGCGGTAGTCATCCGGATAGCCGCCCGCGGCCAGCACCACGCCGATCGAGGCGCGCTCGTCCCATTCCACGTCTACCTCGTCAAGCTCGCCATCAAGCGCCGCCAGGCACAGCCCCACCAGGTCGGAGTGGAGGCGCAGCATAATCGGCTGGGTTTCCGGGTCGCCAAACCGCACATTGAACTCCAGCACCTTCGGCGTACCGTCGGCGGCGATCATCAGCCCGGCATACAGAAACCCGGTGAAAGGATGCCCCTCCGCCGCCATGCCGTGCACCGTGGGCCGGATCACCTCGTTCATGACACGCCTGTGAATCCCGGGGGTGATCACCGGCGCCGGTGAATAGGCGCCCATGCCGCCGGTATTGGGACCGGTATCGCCGTCGTCGCGCGCCTTGTGGTCCTGCGAGGTTGCGAGCGGCAGTACGTGCGTGCCGTCCACCATGACGATGAAGCTAGCCTCCTCCCCTTCCAGGAACTCCTCGATAACGACCCGGTGGCCGGCCGTACCGAACACGTTGCCGCTCAACATGTCTTCGACCGCCGCGATGGCCTGGTCTTCGGTACGGGCCAGGATGACGCCCTTTCCGGCCGCCAGTCCGTCGGCCTTGACCACAATGGAAGCACCCTGCGCGCGGATATACGCAACCGCCTCCGGTACGCGGGTGAACGCCGCATAGCGTGCAGAAGGAATCCCGTGCCGTGCCAGGAAATCCTTGCTGAATGTCTTGGAGCCCTCCAGCTGCGCGGCGGCCCGTGTCGGTCCGAAGCAGCGCAGACCTGCCGCGGTAAAATGATCCACCACGCCGGCGACCAGTGGCACCTCGGGTCCGACGATGGTCAGTCCGACGGCGTTTTCCCTGGCAAAAGCCACCAGCGCCTCGATATCGCCGGCATCAATAGCGACATTCCTGACTCCGGATTCATGAGCGGTTCCGGCATTGCCTGGCGCCACAAACACCGTGTCCGCCTGCGGGGACTGCGCCGCCTTCCACGCCAGTGCATGCTCCCGGCCGCCGCTGCCGATAATCAGAATGTTCATCGCCTCGCCTTAAAATTGTTTATGGCCACGGAATCCACGGAAGAACACGGAAAAATGATGATGTGAAAAGTAAGAAGTGAGAAGTAAGAGGTGAAAAACCGTCAGGCGCTGGTGCATGGATATCGAGGGTTTCAGTTGTAATCGCTGAGGATTGATATTGCGGTAACTCTGCTGAGCACGGCACACTCGATGTGGAAATTTTGAAATATTTCCATGGATTCTGTGGATTCCGTGGCCATCAGGGTTTTTCTTCTCACTTCTCACTTATAGTTTTCCGTGTGCTTCCGTGGCGATTATATTCAATGTCGGAAATGCCGCATGCCGGTGAACACCATCGCCATGCCGTGTTCGTCGGCGGCGACGATAACCTCGTCATCGCGCACGGAACCACCCGGCTGAATGACCGCCACGATGCCGGCCCCAGCCGCCTGGTCGATGCCGTCGCGGAACGGGAAAAAGGCATCCGAGGCCATTACCGATCCGCGTACTTCCAGACCTTCGTCGCCCGCCTTGAGCGACGCAATGCGGGCACTGTAGACCCGGCTCATCTGGCCGGCGCCGACGCCGATGGTCATGCCGTCCCTGCAGTAGACGATGGCGTTGGACTTGACGAACTTGCCGACGCGCCAGGCAAACAGCAGGTCCCGCGTCTCCTCTGGTGTCGGCGCTCGACGGGTCACGACCTTGAGGTCGCTGACGCTCACTCGACCGAGATCGCGGTCCTGCACCAGCAGGCCACCGTTGACACGTTTGAAATCCAGCCCCGCAACCGGCTCGCCGTTCCAGACGCCGCACTCCAGTACGCGAACGTTCTTCTTGGTGGCCAATAGCGGGAGTGCCGCCGGTTCGACTGTTGGTGCGATGATGACCTCGACGAACTGCCGCTCGATAATGGCCCGGGCGGTGGTCGCATCCAGCGGCCGGTTGAGGGCGATAATCCCGCCAAAGGCCGAGGTGGGATCCGTTTTGAAGGCGCGGTCATAGGCCTCATGCAGGGTGGCGCCAAGCGCCACACCACAGGGATTGGCGTGTTTGACGATCACGCAGGCCGGCCCCTCGGTGAATGATTTAACGCATTCCAGGGCCGCATCGGTGTCTGCCACGTTGTTATAGGATAATTCCTTGCCTTGCAACTGCCGCGCGGTGGCGACCGAGGCGTCTTCAGGCGCAGGCTCGACATAGAAGGCCGCGCGCTGATGCGGATTTTCCCCGTAGCGCATCGTTTGCGCCCTGAGAAACTGAAAATTCAGGGTGTGCGGGAAGGGGTCATGCTCACCACCCGGGTTGACGCCGCCCAGGTAATTCGCGATGGCCCCGTCATAGCGGGCCGTGTGCTCGAAGGTCTTGACCGCGAGGGCAAAGCGGGTGGCATCCGTGACGGCGCCGCCCTGCTGATGCATTTCCGCCAGCACCGAAGCGTAGTCGGCGCTGTCAACCAGCACGGTAACGGCGGCATGGTTCTTGGCCGCGGCGCGCAGCATGGTGGGCCCGCCGATATCGATATTCTCGATCGCCGTCGCCAGATCACAGTCCGCACGGGCCACGGTCTGTTCGAAGGGATACAGGTTGACGACGACCATGTCGATCGGCGCAATACCGTTCTTCACCATGACCGCCTCGTCGAGTCCACGGCGGGCAAGAATGCCGCCATGCACCTTCGGGTGCAGCGTCTTGACGCGCCCGTCCATCATCTCCGGAAAACCGGTGTAGTCGGAAACCTCGATCACGGGGATGCCGGCATCCGCGAGCAGGCGCGCAGTCCCGCCGGTTGACAGAATCTCGATGCCGAGCGCACTAAGCTCCTGCGCGAAATCGGCAACGCCGGTTTTGTCCGATACGCTGATCAGTGCTCTTTGTATTTTGTTCATAGTGGTATCCCGGAGATTGCTATTTCCAATGTAGGGCGGGTTAGCGATTTTTGCGTAACCCGCCAGGCGTTGCGCAGCAATACAACGCATCTTTTAATGAATCCCTGGCGGCATATCCGGTGGGTTACGGCACAAACAGCGTGCCTTACTCACCCTACATCGATTATGAAATCGCCTAAGCTTGTGCCATACAGGTTCGTTCCGGATTTATCAAGGCGCCGTCCTGGTCGATTTCGGTGCGCCGGCCAAGAACCCATGGCATTACTGTTCCAGCCCGTATTGCTTGAGCTTCTTGCGCAGGGTCACGCGGGTAATCCCCAGCAATTCCGCGGCCTGGGACTGGTTGCCGTCCACATGGTGCATGACGACGTTCAGCAAGGCCGGTTCAACCTCGCCCAGTACCATGTGATACAGGTCATTGACCTGATGGCCGTTGAGATCATGCAGGTAGAGCTCGAGCGCCGACTGCACGCTGCGCCGGATCGGTTGCTTGCGTCGCTCGCGTCTTGACGTCACATTCATGCGGCCATGGCCTTCTGCTTAGTCAGCAGGGCGAAATAATCATCGACCTGGCGCAGTTGCTCCTCCGCCGTATCCGCCTGGTTGATCTGCAGGCGGAACCGGTTACCCCCCGGCTGACCCTTGCTGTACCAGGTGATGTGCTTGCGCGCGACGCGCACGCCGGTGTATTCACCGTAAAAATCATAAAGATTGCGGAGATGCCCACCGAGGACGCGTCCGATCTCGGCAGGCGCAGGTGACGGCAGCAAATCGCCTGTGGTCAGGAAGTGAACGATCTCGCGAAATAACCACGGCCGTCCCTGCGCGGCGCGACCGATCATGACGGCATCGGCCTGCGTGGTGCGGAGGATCCTGGCGGCCTTCCACGATGAGGTGATGTCGCCGTTCGCAATGACGGGTATCGACACCGCAGCCTTGATGGCGTGCACCGTCTGGTGTTCGGCCTCCCCCGGTACCCGCAGGCGCGGGTGCGTCCGTGTACGGCCAGCGCCTGGATGCCGGCCTGCTCGGCGATCGCGGCGATGCGCAGAGCGTTGCGGTGCGAAGGATCCCATCCGGTGCGGATCTTCAAAGTCACCGGAACATCGACGGCCGCGACCACGGCATCGAGAATGCGGCCTACCAGCGCCTCATCCTGCAGCAATGCGGAGCCCGCCATGACGTTGCAGACTTTCTTCGCCGGACACCCCATGTTGATGTCGATGATCTGTGCGCCCTGCGCGACGTTGAAACGGGCGGCATTCGCCATCATGGCCGGATCGGCGCCGGCAATCTGCACGGAGACGGGCTCGTCCTCACCGGCATGGTCAATGCGACGTCGCGTTTTCTCACTGCCCCACACGAGCGCGTTCGAGGAAACCATCTCGGAGACGGCGAGACCGGCCCCCAGCGAACGGCACAATTGCCGAAATGGCCGGTCGGTGACGCCTGCCATGGGGGCAAGTATCACGTTGTTGGCGAGTGTATATGGACCTATTCGCACCGGATTTTGTCTGTTCTGAAGTATTCCGGGAGTGAAGGACGCAGAATAATACTCGCATCGACGGTCTGGATAAAGCGGCTGAGAACGCCGCACGGAAGGACTTGAAAATCAGAGAAATTCGAACTGGAAGGAAACCGCATCCTTGCCCGGATCCTCGATTTCCAGCATCACTTGCAGCGCCGTATTCACCGGCATGCCCGCCTTGATATCGGTCTGATCACCGAGATATTCGTCGGGATGGAATCGCCGCGCCGCGACAGGTGTCCCGGTGGAATTCGAGAAGGTGACCTCAAGAATCGGATAAGGCTGGGGAAAATCGGCGCGGTTAACCAGGGTGGCATTGATCAGCAGGGCGCCCGCAACCCGCGGGTGTTTGCGGACATCGCGGTTAACCAGTTCGATGCGGGAGAGGTCGACCCGCAGGGGCAGGTCACACCGCAGGAATGAACAAAATAATTCCAGGCCGGGACGCCAGTCACTCTGCGCCGCCAGGCTGGTGCGATTGAAATACAGCCATTGCACACCCAGCAGTAACAGCAGCGCGCCGATGATGGCCCCTTTGGCGAGATTACGCCCGAAATGAGATCTTTCTGACCAGTTATCGGAAAACTCCGGGGGCATCAGGAGATCATCGGGACTGGGGGCATCAAGGTCATCCAGTGCGTCATCTGCCCCGACCTCTTCGCCGGCATAGGCATAGCCAGAGTCATCCTGCCGCTCTTTTACATGTCGAACTGTTTGCCGGGCATGGTACTCGGCAAGCGCCGACTGAACCGTTTCCAGATCCTCGTACACGTAGTCAAACGCACGAAAAACCTGATCACACGCCCCGCAGCGCACCCGTCCTGCGGCCGCCAGTAAATGTTCGGCCTTGATGGCGAACACAGTCGAGCAGGTCGGACAGAAGGTATACATGGCGGCTAGTCTACTCGTTCGCTAGTGGAAAGGTAAAAGGTGCACCAATTTTTTATAGCCACGGAATTACATGGAATAAATACAGAAGTAAAAAAGTGAGATAAGAGCAACCCGGTGGTGCCCTGGTGGATGCATGAGTGATAGCGCCCTGTAGCGCCTTAATGTCTTTAGCCACCGCCGCGGTTTCAATGTTTTGAAATGCAATACTCATTCGCGCCTAAGGCATTTCAAAACAACAAATTTCTCTGGGTTCTTTGCGTCACTGCGGTGATTCCCGTAGTCACCAGTGTGCAAAGCGCACCCTTCGTGAGATTTTTAAATATTTCCGTACTCTTCCGTGGATTCCGTGGCCATTTCTTATCACTTCTCACTAATCATCGTGTTTGACCCCCTCCAGCAGCACCCATCCTTCACGTTTTACGGGATTGCGAAACTCAAACCACGGCCGGTAGGCCGTCATGACGTCTGCGGCCTGCTCCGGAAGAATCCCCGTCAATACAATATGTCCCTCCGGGGACACCTGACTGGCCAGCGCATCCGCCAGGTCAACCAATGGGTTTGCCAGTATATTGGCAATCACCAGATCAACCGGCCGCGCATCCAGTGCCTCGGGAAACAGGGCTTCGACACACTGCTCCATCCCGTTATGCCCGGCATTGTCCCGTGTAGCCTTCAACGCCTGCGGATCGATATCCACGGCTCGTACGTGGCGCGCGCCCAGCTTGCCGGCCGCAATGGCGAGTATCCCCGAACCGCAGCCATAATCGATGACCTCCCGACCAAGCGGCGGATGCGCATCCAGCCATTCCAGACACAGTGCGGTTGTGACATGCGTCCCGGTGCCGAAGGCAAGCCCCGGGTCGAGGTGGATCGTGACAGCATCCGCTGCAGGCGCCTGTTCACCGGTGGGCACCACCCACAGACACGCGCCAAACCGCATGGCATGAAAGGTCTCCCGCCAGGTGCTGGACCAGTCACGATCTTCCAGGCGTTCGATCCGGGGTTCGATCCCCGCAGCATGCAATGCCTCGCGCAGGCGCTGCGTTGTCCGGCCTGCATCGCGGTCATCCGAAAACAGCGCCACCACGCGGGTGACCGACCATACCGGATGCTCCCCCAGCCCCGGCTCCAGAATCGGCTCATCGGCGGCATCCTGATAGGTCACGGACAGGGCGCCGGCTTCCATAAAAAGATCGGTGGCGACATCAACCAGGGCACCACCTACTTCAACGGATATTTGCAGCCAGGCCATCTAAAAAGTGAAAAGAAGAATGGCCACAGAATCCACGGAAGAACACGGTTATATTTAAAATGTTCACACAGGGTTCATCATGTTCAGCGAAGATAATGGAATTCACCTCAGAGACGCGAAGGACGCAGAGAATTTAATGATTTAAACACCTCTTGGCGCGCATTCATTTGCGAATGATTATTTCATTTTAATATCTTGCAACCGCGGCCAGAGCCATTTATGCGCCTCATGGTGTTATCACTCATCCATGCTCCAGCGCCCTACCGGTTTTTTTCACTTATTACTTTTTACTTTGTTGAAATTATTTTTCCCTGGATTCAGTGGCCATTACACCCCATCAAAGCCCCAGCTTCTTCTCCAGGTAGTGAATATCGGTACCGCCTAACTTGAAGGCATGGTCCGTGATGATATCCAGCAGCAGGGGTACGTTGGACTTGATGCCGTCGATGACGATCTCATTGAGCGCCACGCGCATGCGGGCCAGCGCCGAGGTACGGGTCTCGCCGTAGGCGATCAGCTTGCCGATCATGGAATCGTAGTAGGGTGGAACCCGGTATCCGTTGTAGATGTGGGTGTCCATGCGAATACCGGGGCCACCCGGCGCATGGTACATCTCGATCCGGCCGGG
This sequence comes from uncultured Gammaproteobacteria bacterium, assembly GCA_963763115.1. Lineage (GTDB taxonomy): Bacteria > Pseudomonadota > Gammaproteobacteria > UBA9214 > UBA9214 > CAVQCA01. The sequence continues at coordinate 101,992 of CAVXNM010000035.1, read as the reverse complement.
CGAGGGCATGAAGTTTTTCGGGTCCTCGGCATTGATGCGGCATTCGATGGCGTGGCCGCGGATCTTGATGTCCTCCTGGCGGTAGGAAATGCCTTCCCCGGAGGCGATTCGCAACTGTTCCTTGACGATATCCACGCCGGTGACCATTTCGGTCACCGGGTGTTCCACCTGCACACGCGTGTTCATCTCGATAAAGTAGAACTCACCGTCCTGGTAGAGGAACTCGAAGGTCCCGGCCCCACGGTAACGCAGCCGCTTGCAGGCATCGACGCAGCGCTGCCCCATCGCCTGGCGCTGCTCCTCGGAAATACCCAGCGCAGGCGCCTCCTCAACCACTTTCTGGTGGCGGCGCTGCATGGAACAATCGCGCTCACCCAGGTGGATGGCATTGCCTTCCCCGTCGCCCAGCACCTGGAACTCGATGTGTCGCGGCCGATCGAGGTATTTCTCCATGTAGACCACGTCGTTGTTGAAGGCGTTCTTGGCCTCGGTGCGGGTGAGTGAAACCGCGGCCAGCAGCGCGGCTTCGGCGTGCACCACCCGCATGCCGCGCCCGCCACCGCCGCCCGCCGCCTTGATGATGATCGGGTAGCCGATCTTGCGGGCTATGGCAATATTGGCCTTGTCATCCTCTCCCAGCGGACCGTCCGACCCCGGCACGCATGGCACGCCGGCGGTTTGCATGGCGCGGATCGCAGCGACCTTGTCGCCCATGGTGCGAATGGTATCCGGCCGCGGACCGATGAACACGAAACCGCTGCGCTCGACCTGCTCGGCGAAGTCGTCGTTTTCAGAGAGAAACCCGTAACCGGGATGAATGGCATCTGCGTCGGTCACTTCGGCGGCGCTGATGATGGCCGGGATATTGAGGTAACTGGCGGAGGAAGGCGCCGGGCCGATGCAGACGCTCTCGTCGGCCAGCCGCACATGCTTCAGGTCACGATCGGCAACGGAATACACCGCCACCGTACTGATGTCGAGCTCCTGGCACGCGCGCAGTATCCGCAGGGCGATCTCGCCCCGGTTCGCGATAACGACCTTCTCCAGCATCAGCTGATCACAAACAGATCCTGGCCAAACTCGACCGGCTGTCCGTTCTCGACCAGCCGGGCGGTGATCTTGCCCGCCTTGTCGGACTCGATCTGGTTCAGCATCTTCATGGCCTCGATGATACAGAGCGTGTCACCAACCTTGACCTGCTGGCCCACCTCGACAAAGGGCTTGGCGCCCGGCGAGGGCGCCTCGTAGAACGTCCCGACCATCGGGGATGTGACCACATGACCCAGTGGTGCCGGTTTTTCGACCGCCAGAGCAGGATCCTGACCAATAGCGGGAACCGGCGTAACGGACGGCATGGCCGCGTACATCCCCGGCGCATAGGCCGGCATGTACTGGGGCGCCTGCAGGGCCTCCGTCTTGCGACTGATCCGTACCGATTCCTCCCCCTCGTGGATCTCGATCTCCGCGATATTGGATTCCTCCAGCAGCTCGATCAGCTTCTTGACTTTGCGTATGTCCATTTCAGAACCTGTCAAATTAGGTTGGACTAACCAAGTGATATTTAGCGAGGCCACCTGCCATTCCGCTCACTCAGCAGATAAATCTTTTTCCTGCTTTATTACTTCTTACTTTTTACGTTCCGCGGGTTCGGTGGATTCCGTGACCATCAAGCCGCAGAACCCTACTCCTCCAGATACCGCACCGCCGCCCGCAATGCCAGCTCATACCCGATCGGTCCCAACCCCGAGATCACCCCCACGGCCACATCCGAGAAATAGGAATGCCTGCGGAATTCCTCGCGGGCATGGACGTTCGAAAGGTGCACTTCTATGAAGGGAATCCCGACGGCCAGCAGGGCATCCCTCAAACCCAAACTGGTATGGGTGAATGCCGCGGGGTTGATAATAATAAAGTTGATGCCATCTTCCGGAGCCGCATGAATTCGCTCGATCAACTCATGCTCGGAGTTGCTCTGCATGCTTGCCACCTCCGCACCTTCCAACTCTGCCAGTTCGGCTAATCGCTTTGTGATATCTGCTAGCGTTGCGGCTCCATAATGTCCTGGCTCACGAGTCCCCAAGAGGTTCAGGTTGGGCCCATTAAGTACAAGAATGTGATAAACGGCCATTTGTGGAGTCATCCCTACAGAATCAACAAGTAAATCAAATCGATTGGCCAAGTATTACATTTAACTCCATGTAAAATTCGCCAATTATGCATTATTCATAAAAATTGTCCAGATCATGAAAAACTAGACCTAATTTCTTAGGATTTTTTAAAATATGCCCCACGTATTCAATATCACGTTTGTCCCTTAATCATGGAATAAAGAAGGTCTGAATGACCCGAACTAGGGCCTGTTAACACGTGTATGATCGCCGCGTTGCTGTCTGAAATCAGGCCAGGCAAGGCGCGAGGAGTGAAGTCTAGTGGTGCTAAATGAACGATGAGCAACGCCGCATGGCCTGATTTCAGGCGCAACTCGCAGGGACGGGCCATTTTCCCGCAATCCTGCGTTAGCGCTCACGTGTGTAGCCTGACTACACTGCACTCGCGCTGCCTTGCCTTGTGAAAAAATGGCCGCCGTCGCGACGACCATACACGTGTTAACAGGCCCTAGTACAATGGTTGTGCTCGCAAACACTGTAATAGAAGCGGGTTCAGGCCTTGGCTCATCATAACACTGTGTTCTCACAAATACTCAAACTGGTTCCGAGACATGCATTCGAGTCCCTGGTTCGGGAATACCATCAGGGCTGAAGTTTATGCAAGATGACCTGCTGGTTGCAGTTTGTCAGCCAGGGGCTGCCCCAGTTCTCCGGCCGCGCGAGCCTGCGCGACGTGGTCAGTGACCCCAAGACACCGACACGCAAGCTCTACCATCTGAGCTCGCGCCTTGCCTTGCCGCACTAGGCGTATAGCTGTGATTCATGCAATACGAGGTCAGGCCGCTGCTGCTACCCCCACCAGCGCTACCAACTCCAGTGCTTCTGTTTTGTACTCCCTGGGTGCTAACGGGTTGGATTGGATAGTTTTGTTTTGCTTCGCTTGTCTTGCAATTGATCACCTCTGTCGCATAGTTTACTCGCGTAACAGGATGTCCATCATTTGCGGGCAAAAACAAAACAATTATTTGGCTCATTCATGTATCAAGGTAAGTTACGGCGGTTGTATTCAATCAGTCAGGCATTGCCATCCTGATCAAACTCTGCCCGTAACTCCCACAAATATTTCTGATAACGCCGCCAACGAGCGACTGATCCTCTATAGATGGGTTGTCTCACTTGATGTTCACTGACTGTTCCGGTAAAACGTCGATTTTCATAAAACATCAAGCATGCCTCATTCCATGGCAAACCGCAGTACTCTAACAACCTTCGTGTAACAACCATCTGATTTCCCACCAACTTCTCATAGTTAACCTCAAACATATCCAGCGCAGCCTTGTTCTGCCAATAATCCATTAATTTTCTGTACTGCTTATAATAATGTCCAATATTCAGAAGATTGTTTGCAAACGGTGCGCGTCCACCAAAATTCTGCATAAATATGGAAAGGCATGTATCTAGCGGATTCCGCGTACAATGGACAATCTTTACATTTGGAAAAAGCATCTTAATCATGCCTAGATATTCAAAATTGGCCCACATTTTATCCACCACGACAGGTGCATAAGGATGCAAGGCGTGTATACGTTCCATATATTGGTTGTAAATATCCGTCAGCTGCTGCTTGTCCAGCGTCATTATTTCACTGAACCAGTGAGACCCCGACTCCACAAGCTTGGCAGCGATTTCTTGGATATAGGGTAACTCACCGGCAGCAAATACATCCGGGTGACTACCCAGAATTTGTTCAACAAGAGTTGTGCCCGACCGTGGCATACCAACAATGAACACCAAACGTATGGCATCGTAAATACCGTTATTTTCATTTGAAAATTGCCGTATTGAGAAATCGCTAAATGTGTGAATCAATTGTTCAATTTTATTCTCCTGTTGCGATGAGACATATATAGTTGGCTCAAGGGCATTACCCGCACTATATCTTTTAAAAGCCTCGTCATAATTACCAAGCTTGTCATGCAAGCGACCCAGAGAAAACTGCAAAGCTATCCTTGCATCTGTAGCCAATGGTGCTCCATCAAGTACAGACTCTGTATATTTTATCGCCTCTACATATCGACCATCTCGATGACATAGCTCTGCAAAAAGCAGCGCCAAGGCTGCGCTCAGCCTGTTTTTGGCAAGCAAAGGTTTAATTAATTGATAGGCTTTGTCTTCCTCATGCTTCAGATCATATACGGTGGCCTCGCCTACAACCGCATCTACGTTTTCAGGATCGATATTTTGGGAAATCCTGTATGCATCTATCGAACTATCCAGTTCCCCTTGTACCATGCGTATCCAGCCAAGGTTGTTGATAATCTCTGTTTCATGAGGATTTGATTTTGCTGCATCTTCATATTGCGCTCGTGCCTCGTCAAGTCTCCCATTACGTGCAAAAATGTTAGCCAGGCGTAAATGAATTTCTGCTGCTTCTGGCCTGATTTGCAGTACTCTTCTGTAAGCCTGCTCTGCATCACCCGAACGACCAACCAGTTCAAGCAGATAGCCGATGCCTTTTATCGCATCACAATTCATAGGATCGCGAGTCATCACATTCTGGTATATCTGGAACGCAGCGTTAGTCTGCCCCTGACGCACCAGACACGCTGCAAGTTCACACCAGGCAGAATTGTTCTGCGGGTCAATTTTTATTGCCTGCTGAAATGAATGCTCAGCCTGCCGGAAATTTCCCAGCAAATTGAAAGCCAAACCGAGGTCTGTCCACCCTTGATAGTTCAAATGCCCGATTTTCAGAGCTCTATTGCAACAAAATACCGCGCCTACGTGATCTCCCAGCTTCAAGCTGGTTACAGCAAGTTGAATCAATGCTTCGGCATCAGATGGATGTTTTGCGAGATATTTTTTATATAGGATCCTAGCTTCATTGAATTTACCCGCCCTGTATAAGGTTCCGGCTTTGCGCTTTTTGGAATTGGTTGTCAATTTATATAATAAAGACTAGGTCGTGTTAACAATTATTTCAGCCACAGCACGATACATCCGCAAGTGACCATTGCAGCAAAATGAACGGGGAGTTTCTCATACCGCGTGGCGATTCGCCGGAATTGTTTAAGACGATTGAAGAATCGCTCGACCAGATTACGCGCTTGGTAGCGATGTTGGTCATAGCCACGCGGCGCCATTCGATTGGATCGGGGTGGAATGATCGACTCCGCATGCGTGGCTTCAATCTGTTGCACCAAAGCATCACTATCGTAGTCCTTGTCCGCAATCACCGCTTCGGCCTCCGGCGCCTTGTCAAGCAACGCGCACGCCTGAGTGATGTCGGCTTGTTCGGCGCCAGTCAATGTGAACCCGATGGGGTTATCGAGCGCATCGACAATGCCGTGGATTTTGGTTCCGAACCCGCCGCGAGAGCGACCCAAAGCCTGTGGGCCGTGTTTTTTTTAGCGCCAGCGGCATGTTGGTGGGCACGGATCGCGGTGCTATCGAGCATCACTTCTTCCAGATCACGATCCGCACTGATGACTTCGAACAAACGCTCCCACACACCGGATTTGGCCCAGCGTGAGAAACGCGTGAAGGTGGTATGCCAGCTGCCCAATACCGATGGCAAATCACGCCACGGAGCGCCCGTCCGGCCTATCCAAAGAACCGCCTCCATAAACAACCGGTTATCTTTCGCCGTGACGCCTCGATCGCTGGCCTTCCCGGGCAACAGATCTTTGATTCGGTCCCATTGGTCATCACTCAGTACCTTTCGCTCCATGAGTCCAACTCCGTCAACAAGTTGGACCAATAGTTTAAACTTAATTGTTAACACAGCCTAGAGACCGAATATTTTAATCATCCACGCAATTCACTACGATAATCGGCACTCACAGGAACAATGAATGGCGCCTCAATGACGTCACCATTGGTATCGTAGTAGATAACACTATTTACGCTGGGCGCCGACGAGAATTGCAAATTGGACAATGGAGTAAACAGGATTGAAAGCCTAGGTTCGTAATACTTTAGCTTACCTTCAGGACTAATGAACATAACGGTTAACTCATTGGTTCCCGTCAGTCGATATACAACGGAACGCCGCGAGTCAGTAAACGCCTCCATGTCATCAGCGAATACCCTTATTAAATTGTTGTGTGTTGCTGGATCGAGATTCACTGGACTACCACTTAATGTTTTCGCTGACAGCGTCAATTTCATTTCTACAGCACCGAATGTAATGTCACTATATGCAGTTGGTTGATCCCCATCGAATGGTGGTGCGATAACAGCATGAGGCAATGGTGCGAGCGCCGGAAGGTTACCGGTCTGCACAATACCGGGAGTGGTCAGCCCCCCCCCCAGTTCATACTGGAATACAGTCGGTGACCCGTTGCCTGTCTCGGTAAGACCAGTTGGCAAAACAGTTAGTGCGATCTTGATTTTGTCTTCACGCCCACCTGAAATAGCAGGATCATCCCAGAAATCCGGAAGGTCCGTGCCGTGCCCCGGGTAGATCGGCGACGTTCCTGGACCATTTGTACGCGTGACCAGAAGTTGTCCATCAATTGGAGTTAAACCTGTATTCAGGATGCTTGGCAGGTCAACAACGAGAACATTCAACCATGGAGCATGCCCTGATGACCTGATGACATTTCCAAGAAATAATGTCGGATTTTGCACGGCACGGCTGGTATTATCCACATACAGCCTAAATACAGACCTTGGGGTCAGTGAGATACCCCCCCCCGGCGAGGTACCTGTCGGCAGAAACTCCACACTTATATTACTCGTGTTCATGTTGTCATAGGAGCCAAGCGCAACAGATACAGTATCTCCGGCCCTGGCTGCAACCGGAAATGTTTGTAGACTGGTACAGCCGGACTGTAAAAAAAATATGAGAATTATTAGCGTTGCTAAATTGATTTTTTTCATAATGAACCCCCTGAATTTACTACCTTGAGGTATAAATAATATACCCCAATCAAGGAATAATGGCGGGGACTCAAGTAATTTACGAGGAATTATCAGATGACAAGGCAAATTACCAAACCACTAGTATATTAGTTTTTATAGATATAATAATGCTATGCGCTGAAGTTTCACTTCTCCTTTTACTCACCAGTCTGAATTACAGGCTACAGAGGGATACTTGAAAAAAGAACGCACCATCTTTGGATTATCTGCGATTGCCTGCAGCTGGTAGTAGACACGTTCTCCCAGTTTCTCGCCCTTCTGCAATGGCAGCCTCACCACACCGGTGCGCTTTACATGACTCCCGGTGTTTGTCAACACAGTTGTCGCCTGAACCTATGCGACTTTGTGTAACGCGGGCCGCTCTTTCTCCGGAATCAACCAGGCCTTCTCAGGCAAGACCCAGTTCCTGATATCGCCATTCCAACGGTCCGAGTGGCGCGACCTGGCTGCCCGGTACCTGCTTCCGATGTTCCAGTATGGCCTCAGCCTCGCCAGTATGACGCTGCACAGGTTGCGGTGAACTTCAGCCCACTGTGCTTGTGCTCGGTGTTGTACCAGCGAGTGAATGACAGCACCCAGCTCTCGCCTCATCGATCGTCGCAAAGCCGTTGACCGCGTAGTCCGGCCAATACTTACAGGTGTGAAACAGCGATTCTGCATAGGCGTTGTCGTTGCTCACCCATGGCCAACTGAACGAGGGCGTGACACCCAACCGGCTCAAGGTTTCCGCATGCTGGCGCCTTTCATCGGACTGCCGTTGTAGCATGCAGCACTAGCGGATGGGCAACAATGTCCTCGGCCAAGCAGGCTTTACGAATCAGCCAGGCTGCCAGATCACTGGCCTCCCTGTCGTGGATTTCCCAGGCGATTATCTTGCAGCTATAGAGATCCAGAATCAGGTAAAGATAATAGAACAGACCGCTGGCTGGACCCGGTAACCAAGGGATATCCCGGCAGCACACCTGATTGGGGTTGATGGCACAGCGGGTACTCGGGACCTTGCTCTGCGGTGCTTCGCCGCGCCCCGGTTGTGCTGTTGATCGGCCTCCCGAAGGACAAGGTAGATGGTGGATTCTGAGGCCAGGTAACGTCCCCGGTCGGCAAATGCCGTATCGACCAGCCAGTGCAGCCAAGCTCCTTTTCCAGGTCCACATTCATGCGGACCTGCTTGGACCAGCTCAACCACCTGTTTCTGGAACTCCAGCGTGTACATCCTCTGCATCTTTGCCATCTCGAACACCCCTCTCTATGAAGATGAAGTGTCCACTGAAGCGGGCCAAGTCCACTCCATCAAATTCCAGTCGACTCTGGAGAAGAGTATGCGTGAGATCTTGCAGCTGCTGCAGATGTACTTGTTCGAAAAGCTAGATCTTCACATCATGCTGCGCAATGAACTGCCCCACAGGAACACAGTAAACCCCAATCAGATCACTTTCCTCTTAAAGTTGACGGGACAGCAGTGTTTTGAGACAGGTTCTAGTCACATCATGCACATTACGTTACGCACCATTGTTTCCACATGGTCCGGAATGCAGATTCGACCTGTTTTGTGAAGGCGTAGCCGTCACACAGCGAGGATGCTGCCATTTGTTCGCGAAGTTTGCCGCGTAGTCGCGCGAGGTTTTCGGTATCGCTTGCCCAGTGTACAGTCTTGGCGACATAGTCATCATGGTTGTTGGCGATTAAGTCATTCAAGCCGATCTGAGTGAGCAGGCTGACACCCACCCTTCCCGGGTGGGTATGTCCGGCGAGTGTAATGACCGGGAGCCCCATCCACAATGCCTCGCAGGTTGTGGTAGTGCCATTATAGGGGAACGTATCGAGCGCGATGTCGATTTTCCGGTACAGTGCCAAGTGGTCAGTGACGCTGGGCAGCCATCCCAGCAGGTCCAGTCTGCCCCGGGAAATGCCCTGTTCCGCAAACCGTGCAGCAAGTAGCTCGCAATTATGGATATCTGACAGCGCCTTGTTGTGGAGCACCAGTCGCGAGCCGGGTACTGCGTTGAGGATGCGGGTCCATAATGCGATCACTTCTGCCGTTACCTTTCTCTGTGCGTTGAAGGATCCGAAGGTGGTTTTCCCACTGCTGGCTGACGGCAGTGGCGCGACCGGGGGTGTATCGGCGGCCGGCTGATAGCAGAGAAAGCCACGAGGCAGGCGAACCAGGGTTTCTGAATGCCACCGTTCAGTCTTCCCCTGCGGATCTGCCCAGTTGTCGGTCAGTCGATAATCGATAACCGTCAGGCCGGTTGTGTTGGGGTAGCCGAGATAGGTGACCTGTATAGGTGCGGGTTTTCGGGCAAAGACCAGCAGGCGGTTACCGGCTGTATGTCCGGCGAGGTCGACTAGGATATCAATGCCGTCGGCATAGATTTTTTTTACGAGTTGCGCGTGGTTAAGAGTATGTATGGGCTGCCAGCGGCAGGCCAGCGACTCGAGGCGGTTTGTGACGGCATCGGGATGACTGACATCTGAGTAGCAAATGGTCTCGTAAGTCGCGGCATCGTGATAGGTCAGTAGGGGCTCGAAGAAATAGGCCACAGAGTGCCTGCGGAAGTCGGGCGAGATGTAGCCAATGCGTAAGCGGCGGTCCGGGTCGAGTGTGTTGGGAAAAGCCGTAATCCTCGCTAGTGACAGGGCATGTTGATTATTCCATTTCTGGTGTTCATGGAATACCACTTCTGGGTCTGTCTCCGTTTCATTCAGGCAAAACAGGATGTTGCTGTGTGGGACGTCGTAGTCCGGTTTGAGGCGTAACGCATGCCTGAAACAGCTCATGGATTCTTCACGCCTGCCCATGCGCTGGAACAGCATGCCTTTGTTGTTGTACGCTTCAGGGTAATTTGGATGTATCTGCAACGCCATATTGTAGTTTTCCATGGCACTTTCCAAGTCACCTTGCTTCTCGAGTATCACGCCAATGTTATTATAGGCCACAAAAAAATCAGGCTTGTATTGTATGGCCTTCCGGTAACAGGCAATTGCTTCGTCTTCTTTCTCTAGCAGCAGCATAAGGACCCCAAGATTGTAATGTGCCTGGGCATACGCCGGTGTAAGACGAAGTGCTTTCCGACAGTTATTGATTCCCTCAGTGTAATTCCCGAGATGTCCATTGATTGCGCCAAGTGCGCACCATACCTCAGCATCCATGGGTGCAATCTTGCATATCTTTTTGAACGCTTTTTCTGCCTGCAACCAATGGTGAGCGTTAACCATACCCATGGCTTTTTGTTTCATACGCACCACTTTGCCTGCCTTGGTATTCATGATTAGACTGATGATGTTCCGAGATAGGCGTTAAGACGATTGATTATCCTGGGTGAAACTGCCGGCATATAAATAATAAAGTTAACACGCTGAGATGCTTTTTGTGTTTGCGCCAGTAGGATGGAAATGTTTTGTAAATGGGTCGTGATACTTAGTCATACCTGAATGCCGCGTGTTGCCTCATGAAAAGACTGGGCAACGGTTATACCATTTGAGATGGTAGAATTTTAAAAGCTTACGAATTGATTCCTCGGGTTATTCAATCAGACGTTTGTAAGGTACATCGATTATTTTTATAACCATGACAATCGCAATGGTATGGACCTATCCCACTTTTAGCCCGCTTCGCAATAGGCCAATATCGGCAATAAAAATTACTATATATCAAGTGGGGAGTTCTGAAGTAAAGATTAAAGCACCGGGTATTGATTTGGCAAAGAGAAGATTTCACTTGCATGGCGTCGACACACACGGAAAGTCGCTGGTAATGAAGCGACTGGGCTGAAAGCAGCTACTTGAATTTATGGAAAATTTACCGCCATTGCTGGTTGGCATAGAGGCATACGGAAACGCGAACTATTGGACCCGATAATTTCGTGAACCGGCTCATAGGTTAAATTGATATCGCCCCAATATGGAAGCCCTACGATAACACGAGGTAAGAGTGGTAACCCCCGTGAGTATAGCGGTGCTCAGAAGTAGAATTTTTCAAAGACTGTAACACCCGACTTTGACACATCCTAGATACAAGAGTCCGATTTAACATGCAAATACAAGGAGATACGACCATACAAGGAAATGGCCGTGTATCTAGGTTTTCAGTCGGCTTGAAGGATGGGTGGGGGTTTCTTGATTTTCAGTAATTTCAATCGATTGGCTGCGTTTTTCTGGGGTTCGGTGACCTGCCAGACCGTCCCGTTTGGGCTCAACAATTGCGCCAGTTTTATCTGTTTCAGATCATCGCGGATGTTGCGCCAGGTATCGTTACAGTGATGCTCGGCCACCCGCTCCAGCAGCAAGGCCAGCACGCTCAGACTGACGTGGGCGCAAATGCGATGGGGCGTCCAATGATAGACCGGACGTAACCGGATCCCGCTCTTGAGGGTGCGCCAGGCCTCCTCCACCCGCTGGAGCTGCTTGTAACCCAGCGCCATATCCTCCGCGCTCAGTGTGTCGTCGTTGCTGTGTACCACGAACTTGCCATCCAGACGTTCCTTGGCGCGGATGGTGGCCTTGTCGATCACCGCCTTGCCGGTCTTGGTCAAGCGGATATAGGAGCCGTAGCGGCCACTGGCGCGCAACTGACAGATCCGTTTGCTGTGTGGCTCGCCCGCGGTGTGGCGCAGGGTTTGCAGTTCCGCTTCAAGCTCCTTCAACACCTGGTGGCGATGCTGATGCTGACGGGCCGCCTCCTGGGGGTTATGGCAGACCACATAGCGTCGGCGCCGCTCCCCTTCACCCACCCAGACCTCTTTCACCTGGAGATTCTCTGCCACCGTCTGATAGCGTCCCGGCCGGGTCAGTACCGCCTCGGCAATCTCGCCACCCCGGTGGATGGGCATGCACAGGATATAGCGTCCACCACCCCGGCTCAGGGTCTTCAGGTTCGCCGCAGAGACCATGCCGGCATCCCCGACAAACAGACAGCGGTTGAGCTGCCAACCCTTCAGATCCGCCTTGACCTGTTTTACCGTGGTCACATCTACCGTGTTGCCGGGGAACACCCAATGGCGCACCGGAAAACCATCCCGCGTGACCGCCAGCCCGATCACCAGCTGCGGGGCATCGTCACGTCCATTTTTCGACTTGCCCCGCTTCCTCAGGGCCGGATAGGCCTTTCCGCCCGCCTGCTGGCTGCCATGCTGCGCCACAGCGTCGGCTTCATCAATCTCGAAATGCAGTGAGGTCGTATCATAGAACACCAGATCCACATCGAGATTGAGCAAATCCGCCAGACGATAATAGAGGCGCTCTTCAATCGCCTCTTTGTTCTCTTCCAGAAAATCCATTGCCCGGTACAAGTGATGCAGTTGCAGCTGTTCTGTCCCGGCAATCTGCACATCCTCCTGCAGCCATTGCTCATAGCAGTAGAGCTTCGAGCTACCCGCACAGGCCCGATTGGCGACCATCGCAAACAGGGCGCGTTCTACCGGAAAATCCATCTTGCGCTGACCGGCGGTCTCGGCAATCACTTCCGCGATGCCCAACTGCCGCCACAGGGCCTCCAGTACATAGAGGTCCCCGTAGGGCCAGGCATTCACCAATCGCCAACGGGGGTCCTGGGCAACAATCTCTTCCGGGGCGTAACGCTTGAGGATACTGTTGGCCAAGCGCCGCAGCCGCTCGATAACCTGAGGATCTTGCGCACGGCCGAAGTTGTAGACGATGCGCACCTGGGAGCGTTTGTTGGCCGGGTCCCAGGCGCTTTCGGCGAACTGGAGGTGGGAGATCTCTGAGCCGTCGGCACGCTTCTGCTTGGAGACACGCAAGTACATGTGCGTAATGATAATTTACATTACGCTTCTATACAACGCGTTTTGCTCTATCCCATGTATCTAGGTATTTTCAGGTAATATCGTGGCCTAACCACAGTAAGCTACTGTTTATGCTTGTTTCCGGTTTCAAGAACACGCGAAAATGTACGCGCAACTGTCAAACTCGGGTAACAGGAGATTCTACTAAGAAGAAGTCGCGCTTTACCAACAGTCAGATATTCCGCATTCTCACGGATGCCGGGACTGGTATACCGGCTACGGAACTCAGTCGGAAATACATCATGAGCGACGCCAGCTTCTATAAATAGCGCGCCGAGTACGGCGGCATGGATGTGTCGCCGCTGACCCGCGTGAAAGAGTCTGAGAAAGAGAATTCGCGCCTGAAGGAGATGTACGCGATTCGAAGATGGATGCCGAGATATTGCGGGAGGCGATGAAAAAAATGAACTGAAGCCATGTCTGCGCCGCACGAGCTTTCGGGCCTATAACGTCATTCATAACTACAATCGGAAGGGCTCGGGTATCGAGATGGACTTGTTGTTACCCTTGGTCATGCGTCATCCGGGTGCTGTAGCGCATCATGGAATGGTGTGGCAAACCCAAGCCCATCCGCAGTGATAGCGGTACGGAATTCCTCAGTGGCCAGGTCATGGAATGGGCGGATAAACAAGATATTCGGTTGCACTACTTTCAACACGGCAAGCCATAGCAGAATGCGTATGTGGAGTGGTTCTCCCGAACGGTGCGTCATGAGTGGCTCAACCAGTATCTGTTCGAATCATTTGAATATGCTCAGGAGACGGCAACACAGTGGTTCAGGCGATAATAATACAGAGCGCCCCACCACCTATGAGTCCACTGTCTGTCAAGGGCAAAGAGAGCGTATTAACGATCTCAGTCGTTAATAGCGACGTCAGGAATGACAGATCGAGGTCAAGTGGACTGACATTATTTATGACAACGGGATACAGAAACGCGTCTGCTCCAAACACTTATCGAGGCTCTGGTGTTCGTCAGTAGAGAACGCTGCAGTGGCAAACCACTGCGATCTGGGAACACATCAATTCCCTCGTACCGACGTCATAGTGCACCGAGCACTATTGGATGGCAGGTTATACCTACCATTCCCGATAATCACGGGAGGAGGCCTCGATGAATATCATGGCACTGTAGGTATCACCACGTATCAGAGACTTGCAGAGACTGCATAACCTCTACTTCTGGACACCATTTACTGTTGGGATTACCGATTCAGTGGCAACGACGTCTCCCGGTTCGTTGGGAATATTTCGCCGAGAATTTTCTCGGCTTCGTGCAACTTGCATTCATCCCCATATAGGCACAGCAATTTTTAGTTTTGTTCTAGTAATAGAAAAATAATTTCATTTATACTGTTAACTTCAATGAAATAAAAAATCTGGCGAGGCAATACCTGTCCCACGCAGACTCCTCTCTCATGCAAAACTAATGTTGAGACGCATTATTGATACCGAAGGATTCAACGCCGTTGTCAGAGGAAGGCATGGTTATGTCCTGTACAATAAGAATGATGTTTACATTGGAAAATCTATAGAAAACTATGGCGAGTTCAGCGAGCTTGAAATAGAGCTGTTTGCAGGTATTTGCAGGGAAGGCGATTTCGTCATTGATGTTGGTGCCAATATAGGCACGCACACTATGGCCCTTGCCCAGCTTGTGGGCACCAAGGGCAGGGTCTATGCGTTCGAACCACAAAGAATAGTATTCCAGGCGTTGTGCGCCAATATGGCATTGAATAGTATAAAGAATGTGGAGTGCTTCCAGGCTGCCGCTTCCTCGGAGGACAGTTTTGTTGCCATTCCAGATTTTCAGTATGAAGTGGAAGACAATTATGGTGGTGTTGCTGTAGATAAGTTCGATACGGGTGTAGAGGTGCCAACATTCAAACTCGACAATTTTGCCGACCTCCCCAGCATTAGAATGATCAAGATTGACGTGGAAGGCATGGAGTCCAGAGTAATATCAGGTGCTACCGAACTGATAAACAGGCACAAACCGGTACTTTATGTCGAAAATGACCGGCTTGACCAATCACAAATACTGATCGAACTCATAACATCTCTTGGCTACAGATTGTATTGGCATCTACCACCATTATTTAACTCTGACAATTTTGCAGGTTCCCGCGAAAACATTTTTCCAGGAATTATTTCTGCGAACATGTTATGCATTCATGGTTCATCCATCGACGTGACCACAGAGCTCGAGCCAATTACCAATTTTGGTTATCATCCACTCAAATGAATCGCGGGGTGCAACGCGAAGTGAATAACCGCTCATAAACCGGTGACTCATCCACGAAACGAAATCGCCAGACAACACGTGCTAGACATATTGCACGAACGAATAATACGCTGAACAAAACCCTGTGGTAGCGCCAGCCAAAGGAGGTGATACGCCATTCCGAGTGGAGTTGAAACCGATCCCTGACCATGAGCTGACAACTCGGTCGATGAAATTGTATTCAACCATTCCCTAAGGCGGCTTGGAAGTAGACAGGAAAAATATATCGGGATTATGAAAGAGCTGTACAGAATCCTGAATCCTGGCGCCTTGGCGAGAATCGTTGCATCTCCCCAAGACACGATGACTTTATGCACGACCCGACCCTAACAAGTCCAGTAACCCCGCAGAGTCCCACACTTTTCTCAAAACGGCTTAATCGTACCTATAAGGAAAACAGCACAACAACAACGCCGCTGGTATTTCAACATGGCGTGGATTTTGAGATCGCTAGTATTGACAATGCACTTGACGAAACATGGGCATCGAAATTCACAAATCGTGAAACTGACAGTAACACATTGGTCCAGGCAAGCAGGAAATATAATAATGTAATCAAAGAGATTATCGTCGCAATCAGGACGGTCAAGTGATCGCCAAACGTCATGCACCGAAATCAGGGCTTTTCCAGCACTATTTGCAAGGGCTTAAGATATTTTTCATAGCACTTCCAGCGTCCAACGGATCTTGAATATATTGGTTGCCGAACCTGGTCATAGCTCACCGTATTTATATAACGCCCAGTCTCATTGAAACGCAGGCATCTCTCATCCCAGTCCAGTCCACAGAATTCGATAATCCTGCGAATGGTCGCTTCAGGATTTTCAACCAAATCTTCATAGCGGACTTCTAGAACGGGAAGATCACGCACGGCTTTCCAATGCGTCATGATACGCATGTAATCCCGGTAATAGCTCCCTATTGACGTCAAATCCACGGTATAGTTGAGATTGCCCGCATTGAAGTTTCTTATATAGCAGGACAAACAGGTATCCATAGGATCACGCATCATATGAATTATGCGGGCACCAGGCAAAAGCTTCTGAATAAAGCCGAGATGGATAAAATTCTGAGGCAACTTGTCTGTCACCCGTGTAGCTGTCACATCCAATCGTTCTAGTTTCTCAATATACTGATTTGCCAGATCGAGCAGCATCAGCTGTGTCAGCTCATTGAGACAACCGGGATAGGTATTATTACTTTGTGCAATATGGTGCAGCAATGAAGCGAACTGCTGGATATCGGGTAACTCACCTGCACCTACTGCTGACGGGTGGCTTGCGATAATCTGTTCTACCAAGCTTGTACCAGAACGCGGCATACCGATAATAAATACTGGCAGATTTGAAGGATGACCTGAATCAGGAATTCGGCAAAGCGCCTCTGCAGATGTCGCCTCAATTATCTTGTCTATATACTCCGCATATTCCCCAGGATCGAAGCGGGCAATGCCCGCCTTGAGTTGATTACCCCTACGGAAATAGAAGAATGCCTGGTCACACTCGTCAAGCTCATCGTGCAGTGTGCCAGCTATGAAGTTCAGCTCAACCTTTGCAAGAAAGGTTGTATTTTCAGCCGCTAGCAAAGTCTTCACCTGTGCAAGCGCCTCCCGGTGATGTTTGAAATGCCGGCTCAGACGTGCGAACACCCGGGTTATTCTGATATCCATCAGGCCGGCATCCAGCAAGGTACGCAGTTGAGCGAGCGATATATCACGATTACCGGCGCGTTCATGGACCTGTGCGATGCTTGCCGCTGCCTCAAGATCATCGGGGTTAAGCTCCAGCACTCTGTCAAACCAGCCAAGAGCAGCGTCAAATTTACCTTGGGCTACAAGGAGATGTGCCATCTGGTGCATTACATGGTTATTTTCCGGATCTGAACGAAGTGCAATTTGCAGGCACTCTTCTGCTTCCTGGTAGCGGCTCTGTCTTTCAAAAACCATGGCGATACCGAGCCAAGGTTCAATACGCTCATCATCAATGCCATGAGCCGTCTTAAAGCTTGACGCTGCGTCACTGAATCGTCCCTGTTCCAGAAAAATCTGCCCTCGCCCCAGATGTGCGTCTACTTCATCCTGGTTCAATTCGAGAGCTCTCGCATTGCATTCCTCGGCATCATGAACTTTGCCGAGCACCATATTGACACGACCCAGTCGCCACCAAACTTCGACCCGCCGGGAATCACGCACGGCGACTGACTGATATACCTTCAATGCTTCTTCAGCTTTCCCCTGATGCTCTAGACATTCCCCGAGCTTGAGCTCCGTGTCGATGGAATCTGGCATAAGCGCTAGTGCACGCCTATAACAGGACTCTTCAGTATCCTGTTCACCCAGCATCCCGGATGCGATTCCGGCACCCAACCATGCCTGCGGAATATCATCCCGAAAATCCAACAACTGCCAATATACTGCCAGAGACTCTTGCATCCTGCCCTGCGCACTCAGTGCAACGCTTAGGTTGAGGTATGCATCTACATGATCTGGCTGCAGCTCGATTGCACGTCGAGCGTTCTTCTCGGCCTCCTCGTAACTCCCCAGCAGCCCATTCACGGCACCGAGTCTGAACCATGCCTTCGCAAGTCCATGCTGCGACCGCACCGCAGCTTGATAACATTGACGCGCCTCTTCAAGCTGTTGTCGCAATTCAAACACCTCACCCGCAATCAACAGACATTCAACATCGTTTGGCGCAAGTCCCAGTGCCTTTTGACAGGCTTGATGCGCACCATCCACCTTGCCCAGCGACAGCTGCACATCTGCAAGTAGCAACCAAGCATTAATTGATTGCGGCTGCAGAGCCAATGCTTGCTCGTAACTCAGAGCCGCCTGCTGGAATTTTTCCTGCGCCTTCAGCGCATTCCCAAGATTAAGGTGTGCCTCCACCAATCGCGGCTCCAGCGATACTGCTCTTCGACTGCAAGACTCGGCACGTACATAATCGTTTTGCTGGCCAGCTGCAGCTCCCTGTAGCATCCATGCTTCCGCAAAGTCAGGATCAAGTCGTACAGCACGGGTAAAGCTCGACACGGCCGCATCCAGATCGTTCTGCCTCATCTGAATACCACCAAGCGTCAGATAAGCCTCGGGATAGTCAGGTTTGATATCAATCGCTTCGTAGACATGGTGAATTGCTTCATCACACATACCCAGTTCGCATTTGATGGCACCGATCATCCAGCGCGCCTCCGCATCCATGCTGTTGGCCTCACAGAGTTTACTGTACAGCGTCAGTGCTTCTGGTACCCGGTTCGCCTCCAGCAAAGCCTGCGCCTGTCTGTGCATCTTCTCTTGTTCATTGATTGAATTCATTGATCCAACCCGTCAAGACATGCCGGATCATAACCATAGTTATTCAACGGCATGAGATTGCAATGTAGGTGGTCCCAAGACCGGGCAAATATCGATAATCACTCTTTAAGAGGCGGCAAACCGCTCTCTCCCGCAAGCTTTTCTGTTTGCAGCCAGTGATACCTTGGGTGTGTACTCACATGAACATCTGAATAGCGCCGGAATACAGCACTATTAATCAAGAATACGCCTTTACAAACACATGCAGTTGGCCCGCAGAAGAGAAATTACCGGAAAAAATTCGAATTCTGCGCGGCAAAACTACCAGCAGACAGGGTCCATCGTATTCGTGTGCAGCGGACTACTTGTTGTCAGCACGAAAAAAGGTGGAGAAGTCATGACTTCCCCACCCCGTTATTGCAGTTGATGCCGATGCATCAATGAATGACTGACGCTTCGCCTATCAATTTATGTGGTCTTGCGACGACGCCGTGCAACGCCTACCAGACCAACCAAGCCTGAACCCATCAGCCAAGCGGCGGCAGGTACCGGCACGGCCGCAGCGGTTTCGTAGGTACCCTGAAACTGCCAAGAACCCGTCTGGCCATCGAACGGACCGCCGGCAATTGTCTTCATCCACTCTAGCGTGAAATTCCCACTACCATCGGTTGTACCCACAGCACTTGCCACACCCTGGTTGAAGTCAGTACCGTTCCAGTTAGCGAAGAACGATGATACGTTGCAGTTCAGTACGCCGGCAGCGGCATCGCAGCTCGGCACCGGACCACCGCCCGCAACTCCACTCTGAGAGGAGGAGTCTGCCGTGAAAGTGTTGACATAGACTGCCGGACTACCAAAGATGAAGGAAGCGATGCTGTTAGCACCGCCAGTGGTTTGGGCTGCACCAACGTTCCAGCCGGGTGCTACATAACCACCAACCAAGTTCTGGCCACCGATATCGGTTATCGGCAGATATCCGCCCCCGGTGAAAAAGCCCATGCCAAACGAACCGGAGACAGGAGTAAGGTTTGTTACGCCGGCTGCATTCGCGCCAACCGAGACCACACCTAATGCGGTAGCCAAGGCAGATGCAATCGCTGTTTTCTTAACATTCATGAATGTACTCCTCCTTGTAAATACAATTGTGAAGTATAAACACAATTGTGAAATTTGTATTAATTACTTATCGATTAACCATATGAATAAATGCAACCAGTGTGCCTATATTAATATTTCTATAATTAACAATTTCTTAGATGAAGCATAGGAATCATTATATGGTGTCAAAGATCCAATATGTATGAATTATCGACTCTTCAATCTACTGCAAGATGCATTGCAATCTATGATAATTTTTTGATTATTATAGACTTAGTCGTAATGAGTTGTACTCTACGCGGACTGTAAAGTATACCGACATAATTATGATAGTTAAACATGTGACAAGGATCGGATGGCTAAGAATGACTTGATGGATAAGACAGATGCCAACACATCAGATAACCATTTTATTTTTAAGTGTACAGAGATTCTGCATAAGCCACTAATTTACAGGTAAATCGGCGTGAAATCTTGCGAAGATTTCGTATGGTTGACCGTTAACCGCCAAGGTATTGAGTGATGCTTAACTTCACCGGCTTCCGTTTCGAGAAACCGAGACATATTGCCCCGAATGAACTACAGCATAATTAACATTTAGGTAATATCGACCAGAATGAAGTGCCGATTCTACTCATAAGGCTGGTAGGATTTTTCCTCCACAATCTTTGATCCAAGCAAGGAGTTGATCCGTTGTTTTATGCCTGCGCGCAGGTCATTGGTTATGTACACACTCCGCGCCAACTCGATGAACTGCGAATCAAAATTCTTGCTCCGTTCCCGTTCGCGTATCCGGTCT
Organism: uncultured Gammaproteobacteria bacterium; assembly: GCA_963763115.1. Classification (GTDB taxonomy): domain Bacteria; phylum Pseudomonadota; class Gammaproteobacteria; order UBA9214; family UBA9214; genus CAVQCA01. Next base: position 81,685 of record CAVXNM010000035.1, on the reverse strand, counting down.
TCAATATCCCAGAGTAGCTCATTGACGGTGCGAAGTTCCCGGCAAATGGTATTAATTTGATCACTATCCGGTATATGTTTCACGCGCACTTCCTGCAGCATCTTCAGTTCCTGCTGCACATTGTCTTGTTTGTCGGGATCATTGATACGCTCAGTCTTGATCTCCAAAATGGTGATCTTGTCGATTAGCTCACCAAGAGAAACTTCAATCTTTACCGACATTATTTAGCTGCCGCGTTCTACGGCTAGGATGGAGAGTGCCCCAAACACCTGTTCAAACACCTCGCCCCAATGACCGGGGCGCTGCTGACGAAACAGGCGCATGCCGGGATACCAGGGGGTTTCCGAAGCCTCCAGCCCCCATCGCCAGTCAGGTGTAGCACACAACAGCGTCCATACTGAACAGCCGAGCGCTGCAGCAAGATGCACAGATGCTGTATCAATACTAATTAGAAGGTCCAGGTTTTTCATAACTGCGGCGGTATCGACAAAGCGCGCATCATTGTCGATCGTATCATCAAGTCGAATCAGGTTCATACCTTTAGGGGGATGGTTGGCTTGCTCGGCGCCTGGGCCTTTCTGCAGACTATAGAGGCTGACATTCGGGATGCCGGCAAGTGGCGAGAAGTCCTCGAGCCTACATGAGCGGTTCAGATTATTCGTATGTTTTGGACTGCCCTCCCAGACGATACCGACCTTGAAGTTACAATCGCATCGGAGCCTTTCTTGCCAATGCTTTTCCCGCAATGGTTCTGCGTTAATATAGGGTATGTTGTGCGGAATACTATCTAGCCGGGTCGCGAACAACCGGGGCAGGCTCATGAGGTGGCAATGAGTATCGTAATGCAGTTGCACAAGCTGCTGCGACTCTGCCCGCTCAATCAGCTCTTCGAATCCGTGGCCACCCTGCAGTACCTCGCCAAGACCATGATGGCACTGCAGGATTACGCGCGCGCCGCGCGCCTGCAACAATGGCAGGTAACGCAGGAACTGAAAGGTGTCGCCATAACCCTGCTCGTCATGCACCAAGATAGTGATTCCCTGCAGGTCGGAACCATCCCACAGCGGTCGACTGAATAATCGGTCGACGTTTTCCGGGAGTTGTAAGCGCCATTCATATTCATCCCAGCCGCGCTGGTAGTCGCCCTGAGCAAGGCAAATGAAGGACTTGTTCCAGTGGGCAAGCGTAAAGCCAGGTCTTGCCTGTATGGCGCGGTCGAAGCTTGTCCTGGCCAAATCGAGGAAGCCTTGCCGCTGATGTAAGACACCGAGGTTGTAGTTTGCATCGGCATCATTCGGCTCATATCCAAGTGCCTTGTCGTAACAGGCCGCCGCCTCTCCTGGATTTCCCTGATCCTGCAACAGGTTGCCCAACTGGACCCAGGCCGATACCAGGTCCGGCTTCAGATTCAGCGCTCTTCTGAGCTGTGCCTCGGCCTCGGGTCGGTTTTGCTCCCTGTACAGGGAGCCAAGCGCCAGCCAAACATCCGGATTGGCTGGTTCCTGCTCCCGCGCCTGCTGGAATGCCTGTTCGGCCCCATCGTAGTCGCGCGACTGTCGCTGCAGGCGTCCCAGTCCAAGCCAAGCTTCAGTAAACCCGTTATCGAGTGTAACGGCATGATGGTAGGCAATTTCAGCGTTTTCCTGTTCTCCGGCACGCTCCATCACCTGACCGAGGAGGTACCAGGCCGAGGAGTTTGCAGGATCAAGTTGTACAGATTTCTGGCAGGGTTTGGCTGCTTCGTCGATGCGTCCTAGCAAAAACAGGACATTACCCAAGCTAGCATAACCGGCGGGATCCTGTGGACACAGATCGATAATGCGGTGGCTGCAGCACACACACTCATTATAAGCGCCAGTTTGCCCATGGATGCTTGCGAGTGCTTTCCAAGTCTCGGCATCTTCCGGATCATGTTGTACTACCTGTTGCAGGTAACCCAGAGCTTCGTCGAAGTTCCCCCGGGAGTACAGCAACTGGCCCAGTACCGCCAAAGCATCGATATTGTCGGGTTCTATGGAGATGGCGCGCCGACAGTTGGTGATCGCCTCGTCGGCCTGTCCCAGTTCTCCATTTACCGCCCCCAGCATATACCATGCCTCGGCATCGTTGGGATTGAGCCGGGTGATCTGATGGTATAAATCCCTCGCTTGGGGAAGCTGGTTGCACTCCAGCATGAGGGCAACCTGACGGTTCAGTTCTTGTAGCTCGATGCTCAATTTTTACTCGTTGACCTTGCCTTTTACCAATCAGGAGGTGAATATATTATGAATGTTCCATGGAGTCCGGTCTGGGAGAATCAAATCTCTTGTGCATCATTATTGTGTAACGGATTTGGGAATGGCAAGGAGGAATATGCCAAAATCCCATGTTGACGACCAAAACGAAATACAAAGGGCTGTTTTGAATCAATCAATGTTCTTCGTTATCCAGAGCCTGATATAACCCTGCTGTTCAGACGACGAATATCATTCCCATGGCAGTCTTATCAAACCCGGGATCCAGAACAAGCAATTGCGTGGTTCTTAATGCAGTGGGCCGATACCAGATCGTTTTTTTAAACCTTTCAAGTTGGTTTCTAAAAAATATAATTTTGTTAGTATTCTGAGGTTAAATCACCTCAAACATGTGCAGCTGTATCTGGTAGGTTGGGAACAAACCAAAAATACAATTGCCCTGACGTTCGGGCCGGAGGAATTAAAAATGTCTGCACCAAGAAATCTCTATATAGTCTTAATGTGGTTTCTGTTTGCTGTACTCTTGATCCAACCTATCTCCAGCTCAGCCACCAATGGTTCATTCCTGATTGGCTATGGCGCGAAGTCTCGCGGTATGGCAGGCGCCGGGGTTGCATTTGCACAGGACGCACTGGTAAGTGCAACCAATCCGGCAGGTATGGCGGATGTGGGGAACAGAGCAGACGGCGGTCTCATGTTCTTCAATCCGGAACGTAGTTCCTATGTGCCTGGATTCTCCGGAAAAGACAACATCGACAGCGGTTCCACGTTGTTCGCCATTCCCAACATGGGGGTCAACTACCGCTTCAACAGAAAAATCACCGTGGGATTTGCATTTTATGGGGCCGGCGGCGGTAATACCCGGTATAACGATAATTTCTTCGATTTCAGCGGCGAACCCAATCCGACACTGGGTGTCAATCTGCAACAGGCAATCATGTCCCCCTCAGTGGCCTATCGAGTCGATAAGCATAACAGCATCGGGGCATCTGTATTACTCGGTGTTCAATCATTCAGGGCCTACGGACTTGAAGCATTTGGTGATGCCGGCTTCTCGTCCGATCCGGATCATCTGACGGGCAATGGTGATGACTGGTCGTATGGGGCAGGCGTACGCCTGGGATGGCGTGGAAAATTTCTGGACGACAAACTCACCTTCGGCGCAGCCTATTCATCGAGAATGTACATGACCAAGTTTGACAAATACAGCGGGTTGTTTGCCGAACAGGGTTCTGCGGACATACCTGCAATTCTCACCGTTGGCCTGGCTATCAAACCCGTAAACAGGTTAACCGTTGCGTTTGACGTCCAGCACATCAACTATTCAGCCATTAAATCCTTCAGCAACAAGGGACCAAAACAATTTCTGCCATTGCCTCCACCGAATCAACTGATGGGTGAAAATGATGGTTTGGGTTTTGGCTGGCAGGACATCATGGTGTACAAGCTCGGGGTGAGTTATGACTACAATGAAAAATATACCTTTCGAGCGGGATGGAACCATGGAGACAAGCCGATGCCAAGTAACGGCAGAGAAATCCTCGCCAATACTCTTGCCCCGGCCGTGACGGAAGACCATGCCACTTTGGGGATGACATACAGACCAAACAAACAAATGGAATGGACCTTCGCTGCAATGCACGCCTTTAGAAATGATGTAGTTGAATTTAATGACTTTTCTGGTGACAACATAAGAATTAGCATGTATCAGAATGCAGCCGAAATCAGCTTCGGGTACAAATTCTAGCGCTGAAGCCAGCCCATGGCCATTTCAATCTGGCAAACTCTCTAATTTGACTTTTATAGACTCAGGCAGGCGTATTGGCCTGAATATCTGGAGAGTCAGGAGGATAAAAACTGTGGCTTGTAAAAATTTCGTAATTACTCGGTTGTTCCTGTTTGTCGTAACTGGCTTTTTGATATCAGGTGTCCAGGCGGCGGAAATCATAGAGCTCAGGGTCACAGGCGGTACATTTGCCATGGGACCGTTCACCCCAAACGGCCCAGTGACATTTACTTATGTGGATAGTTCTTATGACCTGATTAATGACTTTCCCACCACAATTGGATGGGACGTGAATGTCACAAAAACAAGTGCCGGAGCCGGAGCAGTCGTGGCATTTGATTTCGGTAACCCCTTTGTCAACACTTTCATCACCACATGCGATCCCAACACTGTTGACAACTGTGTCAATGATCCCCATACAGCCCCGTCAGGAACAGTGAACGGGGGAAGTGCGACAATATCCGATGGGGATCCTATCATTGTCGATACTAACGGACTCTATGCGAACTGGAATGGAATTGACTTCAATCAGGGGGGCATCACTAAAGCGTCCGGAACCGCTTACCCTGGAGCCCCCTTTGAATTCAACTTCACAAGCACCGTGAGCAACGTCCAGGGCAATACTTTCGATTATGATATGACATGGCAATCCTTAATTGTTGGTGGTCCATTCAACGGTCAGACTGGGACGTGGAGATTTATTGGAACCGGCGTTGTTTCACAAAACAGCAATGATCCAAAAACTGACCCCGGTCTTGTATTGGCACCGAACAACTTCGCTACAATCTTGATCACGACTACAGATCTGCAGAACGGTGGTTACCCCCTGCCAGGAAGCGAAGATGACTGTGTGAGCGGTTGCTGGGACTGGATCTTGACAGGGCTTGCAAACCCTGGGGACACCGCAAATGTCGTGCTGCCACTCACGGCTCCGCTCCCCGAAGGTTTCGAAATCTGGAAATTTTACAGCAGCATCAACCAATGGGAATTGTTTGATACCACTGGCGGGAATGTGGTCAGTTCTTCTGGTCTTGTTGGAGGCACCTGTCCCGATACGGGCGATGCGGCTTACCAGTCGCCTCCCAAGGCTGGTGACATATGCCTGCAGTTGACAATTCAGGACGGCGGCCCGAATGATGATGACGGACTTGCCAATAGTATTATTACCGACCCGGGTGCAACTGTTTTAACCTCTGGCGGCGGACCCACCAACCCGGATGTTACGAAAATCAATGACAATAGTTCTTGCAGTATCTCATCCACAAAAGTCGATCCAAGGAAGCGAGCGGACTGGTGGCTGTTAGCCGGATTCCTGTTGTGGCTGGGGTGGTTACAACGACAAAAATCCAAAGGATTGTAAAGTCAAAATTATTATCCACAAAGTGCAGCCGAATACAAACAGTTACGACTTTTACGGAAAGTATGACTCCATTAAGTTCCTGATTACGCGCACTTGTTCAAGTTTACGAAACTATTTCACGGGTCTTTATTTTATTCAGCCAATTATTGAATCTACAGGATTCATGACAAATGAATAGCTGCTCTTCAATTACAATATTGCTAACGATCGTCCTGCTGACATTCCAGACAACACATGTTTCATTAGCAGAGGAATCTGCAGCTGAACAAAAGTATCTCATTCAGCCTGGCGATGTTCTTGAGGTTTCCGTCTGGAAAGAAGAAGATTTGGTGAAGCAGGTACTGGTCAGACCCGATGGCGGCATGTCGTTTCCCCTGGCGGGGGACATACAGGCTGCGGGAAAATCGGTTGCAGAGCTGCAGGAATTGATAACCGAACGGCTCACGAAATATATCCCGGATCCGGTGGTGACGGTGGCCACGCTGAAACTGGACGGCAACAAGGTCTACGTGATCGGCAAGGTGGCCCGGCCGGGAGAGTTTCTGGCCAACCGTTACATGGACGTCGTGCAGGCGCTGAGCGTGGCGGGCGGCATGACACCCTATGCAGCCGACAACAAGATCACGGTGCTGCGGCGGGAGAATGGGAAACAACGATCGATTCCATTCCGCTACGGGGATATCGAGAAAGGCGAGGACCTCGAGCAGAACATCATCCTGCAGAGCGGGGATGTGGTGGTGGTGCCTTGAGAAGTGAGAATTTAATAGCCATGGGTCGCTTCCGACTTCCTGCCTCCCGCGACTCTTGTTCATCCCTGAACGCCGAAGCACACGGAACAACACGGAAAAATTCCTAAAACTGTTTCCCTTCAAACGGTTTCTTCAATCGTCGAAGATATGGCGTTATACGGGGAGGAATCCCGATATAATGTGACTTCTCTGTGGCGAATGAATTCGCTCCTACCATAATCCTGAACCGTACTCATTCGGCCGATGCGCAGCTTTAATATTCCATGTCTGTCACTCATGTTGCTGCTGGCCTTGTCGCAACCCGTACAGGCGGCACAATGGTCGGTCGAGCCGAGAATTTCCGCACGTTCCGGCTACAACGACAACATCCGGTTGACCACGGCCGATCATGATTCGGTGTGGGAGGCAGACGTCACCCCCGCGGTTAAGTTCGGGGTGTCGAAGGAAAACCAGGGGCTGTTCGGCAATGCGGATGTCTCGATCCGGCGCTTCTATGGAGGCAATGGCGCCAACAGCAGCAACCTGCTGGACCGCGAGGATTATCACTTCAAGCTCAACTCCTATCAACGCACCGAGCGGAATAATTTCAGAGCCGACATCGATATCACTCAGGACAGCACGCTGGACACGGAACTGGACGCGACTGGCCAGGCGATTGAAAATCGCGCCACCCGGTTAAGCACTATCTTGAACCCCAGCTGGACGAGATTGATCGATGAAAGGACCCGGCTGGACCTGGAGTACCAGTTCAACCGGGTCGAGTATTCCGATGAGGTAGGCCAGAACAATCTGGTCAACTATGATTACAATACCGTTTCCGCCGCACTGGTACGCAATTTCACGCCACGCACCCAGGGAACGCTGTCAACGTCAGCCAGCCGTTACAAACCGGAGACCGGTCTTAACTCCGATACCTATGCGCTCCAGGCCGGCCTCACCAGGCAGCACAGCGAAACCCTGTCGACCTCCTGGCTGGCGGGTTGGCGTAATACCAAGTCAGACACCTTGGTACCGACAGGGATTTGTCTTCCGGACACCAGCGCCAATTTCCCGAATTGTCCTCCTGGTCCTCCTCTCAATAACCCAGTTCAAACCGGGACTGATAAAGACGAAACCAGCAATACCGGTGCAACCTACGCGGCAAGCATCACCAAGACGCTGGAAAGAGGCAGTCTCAGCGCTTCATTGACACGCATTGCCACCCCGAGCGGTGAGGGAGAACTCCTTGATACGACCCGGCTGGCGCTCACCGGAGAACACCGGTTCACGGAAACCCTGCGCGCCAACCTGACGGCTTCGTACTACAAGCGACAAATCATCGTCAATGCCTCGGGAAAGCCCCAGTCCGGAGACAGGAATTATTTCAGGATACAACCCAGCGTCACCTGGCAATGGCAGCGGGAGTGGTTACTCTCCGGCGAGTACCGCTATGCCGAGTATGAAAACACCAACGGAAATACCGCCACGCAGAATGCTGTCTATTTGACGCTCACCTACCGACCGACTAAGATATTCACTTCCCGTTAAGCCCTTATTTTCAAGGTATTTTTGGGTTCACCAGGAATTCCGCCACGACATCGGATTTTGGACTAGACTCGCATGACCGAACTTGCACTGGAACAGACACTGGACCTCGGCGATTACCTCGCCGCTTTCCGCCGCCGGCGCGGTATGATCGTACTGATCGCCGGGATTGTTTTCATCCTGGGGCTCATCACCGCCTTAGTCTGGCCACCGACTTACGTATCTACGGCCACCATCCTGATCGAAGAGCAGGAAATTCCCTCTGAACTGGTCCAGTCCACCGTCACCAGCTATGCCGCGGAGCGCATCCAGGTCATCAGTCAGCGCGTAATGACCCGCAGTAATCTTCTGGAAATCATGGATAAATACGGTCTGTACCAAAAGGAGCGCCAGCGAGAAACAACGGAAGAAGTCCTTGCCGACATGAGCAACGACATCAATTTCGACATGATCAATGCCGACGTGATGGATCCGCGCACCGGCCGTCCAACGGCGGCCACCATCGCCTTCACCGTCGGTTTTGAGGGCGAAGATCCCCAACTGGTGCAGAAAGTTGCCAATGAAATCACGACACTCTATTTGAATGAGAACCTGAGAACCCGGACCGAGAAGGCGGAGGAAACGACATCGTTCCTGACGGAAGAGACCAAACGACTGAGCGCGGAGATCTCCCGCCTGGAGACCGCGCTGGCGGACTTCAAGGAAAAGAATGCCAACCAGTTGCCTGAACTGAATGACCTGAACACGCAGGTTCTCCAGCGTACGGAAACAGAAATCAGCGATACCAACACCCAGTTACGTTCACTGGAGGATCGGAAAACCTATCTGGAAGGACAATTAGCCATCCTTGACCCCTATGGCTCAGGTGCTGTCCAGAGTCCAGCTGCCAGACTGGCACAATTGCGCACGGAATATATCAGTTATGCCAGCCGCTACTCGCCCAACCATCCGGATGTGGTCAGTCGGAAGAGGGAAATCGAGGCGCTGGAGAAGGAAACCGGCATCGCCGAAACATCAACGGAGAAACAGGCGCGGCTGGATCTGCTGCGCAAGCAGCTGGTTATCGCGGAAAAAACCTACACTGCAGAACATCCGGACGTGAAAAGCCTGAAACGTCAGATCGCGGCACTTGAAAATGAACTCCAGAATCCGGATGCCACGCCCGCACCGAAATCTGCTCCGGCAACGCCGGACAATCCCGCGTACATCACCCTGCGGGCACAGCTGGAAGCCACCAACAGCGACATCAATGCCTATAAAGACAAGCTGAATAAACTCAATGAAAAGGTTGACGTATACGAACAACGTCTGCAAGAGACCCCACAGGTTGAACGCGAATACCGGGGAATCGTCCGCGATCTTCAAAATTCAACCCAACGCTATCAGGAAATCAAGGCCAAGCAGATGTCGGCGGAAATCGCACAGGCCATGGAAAAGGAGCGCAAGGGCGAAAAGTTTACCCTGATCGACCCCCCATTCCTGCCGGAAGAGCCCATCAGCCCGAACCGTCCCGCCATCATTTTCCTGTCCCTGGTGCTGGCGCTGGGAGCAGGCATCGGGTCGGCGGCCGCGGCGGAGAGCATGGATTCCGCGGTAAGAGGCGCGAAGGGCGTGATTTCCATACTCAATACGGCACCGCTGGCGGTTATACCCTACCTTGCCAGTGATGCGGACATCGGTCGCGAGAAGAAACGGCGCTGGCTCATTATTGCCGGCGTAATCACGGCAATCATTGTTGTTCTGCTGTTGATTAATTTTCTTTATTCACCGCTGGATGTGCTGTGGTTCCGGGGCTTGAGGAAGGTGGATTCGATTGTCGGTGGTTAGAGAATGAGTCTGGAGGTAATCCATCCATAAAACCATTCGAGATTTTCCTCACGTTTTGCGAACAGCACGTGACAGCCACCAGTCGGGTGGGATATAAAGATTAATTACATGTAATACAGGCTTATAGGAAAGCCAGATTATGGAACGCATCAAACAGGCGCTGGAAAAAGCGCGGCAGGAACGCACGCGCAGGCAAGGCGATGTCAGCACCGCAAGCCCGGCCACTGTGTCAGGAACCAGCGGCGACATAACCAACACCCAGACCCGGTCCATCAACCTGGATGATGGCGTGTTGAGGGAAAACCGCATCGTCAGCGGCCTGGAGCCGAACGCATTCACCGAGGCCTACAATATTCTGCGCACGCAGATCCTGCAGCGTTTCAAGGAGAATCGCTGGAATGTGCTGGCCGTGACCAGTCCGGGCAGCGGCGAAGGCAAGACGCTCACGGCCATCAACCTGGCGATCAGCATCGCCCGGGAGGTCGATTACTCCGTGCTGCTGGTTGACGCCAACCTGCGCCACCCGTGGATGCTGGAACATCTCGGGCTTTCCCAGCGCCAGGGCCTCAGTGACTACCTCACCGGGGAGGTCCCGCTGCCGGAACTGCTGATACAGTCGGACCGGATCAAGCACCTGGTACTGCTGCCGGCCGGCCAGTCGCTGGCCAATTCGGCGGAAATGCTCAACTCGCCGAAAATGGCCGAACTGGTCAAGCAGATGAAATCCCGCTATCACAGCCGTATCATCATCTTCGATCTGCCGCCGGTCCTGACCACGGCGGATGCGCTGGCCTTCTCGCCCTATGTGGATGCCGCCCTGCTGGTGATCGAGGAGGGACAGACGCAGAAGCAGGATGTCGAACGCGCCGTCGAACTCCTCAGCAATACCAATATCGTGGGCACGGTCCTCAACAAGGCTGAACCGAAGGCGTCCTGAGCGAGTCATACCCCATGTACGAGTCTTTCTACAAGCTCAGGGAAAAACCCTTCACGCTGCTGCCGGATCCGGGGTTCCTCTTTCTGAGCAACAAGCACCGCATGGCGCTGACCCTGCTTGAATATGGCCTGATGAACCAGGCCGGCTTTACGGTCATCAGCGGCGACATCGGCACCGGCAAGACCACGCTGATCCGCCACCTGCTCGACCACATGGACCGGGAACACACCGTCGGTCTCATTTCCAATACCCACCGTTCCTTTGGCGAATTGCTGCAGTGGATCCTGCTGGCCTTCAACCTCGAATACGCCAATCTCGGCAAGGTCGAGATGTACCGCCGCTTCATCGATTTCATCATCGACGAATACGCCCACAACCGGCGCGTGGTACTGATCGTCGACGAGGCCCAGAACATGGCCGCCGAAACGCTGGAAGAACTGCGCATGCTGTCCAATGTCAATGCCGACAAGGACCAGGCCCTGCAGGTCATCCTGGTCGGCCAGCGCGAACTGCGTGACACCCTGCGTCGCCCCGACCTGGTCCAGTTCGCCCAGCGCATCTCGGTGGACTACCATCTCGAACCGCTGTCGGAAGAGGAAACCGTGGACTACATTCGTCATCGCATCGAAGTCGCGGGTGGAAACCCGCGCCTGTTCGAGGAAGACGCCTGCCAGGCCGTGTATCGCTACAGCAACGGCGTGCCCCGCCTTATCAACCTCCTCTGCGATACCGCGCTGGTCTATGGCTATGCCGAGCAGCAAGAACAGATCGACAGCACCCTGGTTACCGACGTCGCCCGTGAAAAACAGCAAGGGGGGATTTTCCCAACCTTTCATCCCGCGACACCCGTTGAAAAGACACGATCCCGCTCAGATCCCGCGATGGAGAAAAACGATCCGGACACTGAAATCGGGGAGGTACGCAAATACGACCGCGCGAATGCTGAACCCTCAGAAGAGATCCAGTCGAAACCGGCCTCCCCAGCGAACCGGCACAACCCCGAGCTCGACCGCTCCGGTACGGTTCACGAAGCAGCCGCCGATCAGGACATCGAGGCAGCGGAATCAGAACCGGGTATACAGCCTACGTCCGTATCCGCCATTTACCCACAGCAGAATATACTTAAAAAAAAAGAATACATTTAGCGCTGGCCTCCTCCCGCGACGATTTTCTCAGATACTTGTCAAGGCTGCTAGAAAGTTATGGATTTAAGATCGTCCGGGCAGTCCCGTTAAATGAACAATTCCCCGGCAGCCTTGAAGTGATCGAACACGATGTACTTCTCATCGATCAGGACCAGGACCTCCCCACACTGCCCCCGAATGCCGCCGAACGTCTCAGGCACTGGCACAGGCCCGTGTTGTTCAACGATTTCATGGCCACCAGAGTCAGTCTGCAGCAGGGTAATCCGGAATTCGGACGGTTGCTGGTGGAGCAGATTTGCGCGTTAGTGGCCCCTGATGACACCTGATGGATTTTCCGTGATGTATTGCTGCGCAACGTCTGGTGGGTTACGCAAAAACGCCCACCCACCCTACATTAGACCCGGATTGGGGAAAGGTTGACATGAGCAATCCTGCCATACTGGTCATCGGCGGCGCCGGCTACATCGGTTCGCACATGGTGCTCGACCTGCTGCGAGCCGATTACCCGGTTATTACCCTGGACAACCTCTCACGAGGCCACCGCGAACTGGTGGCCGGCGGCGACTTTGTGCAGGGTGACCTTGGTGATCAGGCAGTTCTGGACAGGGTTTTTGGCCAGTATCCCGTTAAGGCGGTCATGCACTTCGCCGCCTGGTCGCTGGTCGGTGAATCAGTGGAGAAGCCGCTGGCCTATTACCGAAACAACGTCGCCGATACCATCACCCTGCTCGAGGCGATGCAGCGGCACGGGATCAGGCACTTCATCTTCTCCTCCACCGCCGCCGTCTACGGCGAACCGCAGCAGACACCCATCACCGAGATGCATCCCTGCTCACCCGCCAACCCGTACGGGGCCACCAAACTCGCGGTGGAGCGTCTGCTGGAGGATGTCAGCGCAGCCTCCGACCTGACCTGCAGCATCCTGCGCTACTTCAACGCCGCGGGCGCGGACGCCGACCGCGCCATCGGAGAACGCCACCGGCCCGAAACCCACCTGATTCCCCTGGTGCTGCAGGTGGCCACGGGCGAGCGGCATGCCATCAGGATATTCGGCGAGGACTATCCCACGCCGGACGGAACCTGCCTGCGCGACTATATCCATGTCTCCGACCTCACCCGGGCACACCTGCTGGCACTGGAAGCCCTGCTCGGCGGCAGAGGCAATACGACCTATAATCTGGGCAACAGCAGCGGTTATTCCGTCTGGCAGGTCATCGAGGCTGCGCGGGAGATCACCGGCCATCCGATCCCGGTCCACGTCGCTGAACGGCGCGCCGGCGACCCGGCAATACTCATCGCCGATTCCAGCCGGATTCGAAACGAACTGGGGTGGAAACCGCGCTACGAACGCCTCGAAGACATCATCCGCACGGCCTGGAGCTGGCACCGGAGTGAAGCCGGCTTATGTGATGAAAGTGAGAGGTGAGAAGTGAAGAGTGAGAAGATCGAATACCCCACAACCTGTTCATGCTGTGCGCCATGAGCTGGGCAGGCTTGATTTTCTACCTTTCACACCTGCCAGGTGCGGATATGCCGCCAATGTTCTACGGTGAGGACAAGCTCATCCATGCCACCGTCTTCGGGATACTCGGTTTTTTCGTACTCGGTGCCATGAAAGCTACGGTGGATGGCTATCGCGCGTTCCAGCCCTGGCTTGCCGTGATCCTGGTGACTGTCTATGGCGTGCTGGATGAATTTCACCAGCATTTTGTACCTGGCCGGTCTCCGGATATCTATGATGTCATGGCCGATGCGGCAGGCGGTATGCTGGGCGTATGGCTGTTCTATCGATTCATCAGGGCGCGCCATCGAACACCCGCATAAGCGCAGGACGGGAAGCCACCCGGGTTTTCGATCATCGCAGGGTATGCCGCACGACCGTTAACGAACTGACCGCTTATAGATACCCGGACCAATCCCTGCTGTCATCACCGAACACCAGGAAATAGGGATTCAGGAGGGAATCCTTGGTGTTGTACCTCAGCGGCAACATGTCCGTATCGGTGACATAGCCGCCGGCCTGTTCAACCACGCATTGCGCGGCGGCAGTGTCCCACTCGGAGGTTGGACCCAGCCGCGGGTAAATGTCGGCGGCCCCTTCCGCGACCAGACACAGTTTCAGGGAACTGCCCATGCCGATCATTTCATGCTCACCCAGATTTTCCAGGAAACGGTTGAGCGAGTCGCCGCGGTGCGAACGGCTGCCAACGACCATGACCGGACCATCCGCTAGCTCGCGTACTCTGATAGGACGCGGTTCCCGTCCGGGTTCCTGCTTGAAGGCCCCCCGGCCGCGGCAGGCGAGATAGCTCACGTCGGTGACCGGCACATACACCACGCCCAGCACCGGCACACCCCCTTCAATCAGGGCGATATTGACGGTGAATTCGCCGTTGCGCTTGATGAACTCCCGGGTACCATCCAGCGGGTCAACCAGCCAGTAGCGTTGCCATAGAGAACGCTGGGCATAAGGCAGACTGGAGGATTCCTCCGACAGGATAGGTACGCCAGGCGTTAATTCATTCAGACCGGCGATAATGGCGTGGTGCGACGCAAGATCCGCCTCGGTCAGAGGCGAGCGGTCCTCCTTCTGCTCGATGGCGAAATCACTATCATAGATGGTGAGTATCTTCTCGCCTGCCGCGTGCGCCAGTCGAGTTACGGGTTCAAGCAGTGAAGACAGATCTGCGCTGAATTCATTCGTATTCATTTTCTTTCCTTTAGCATGTCGATACTGTCGCCGGAAGCAATAGTCAGGATCATATCTGCTAACATACCCTCCGAGACAATTCATGTTACACAGATTATGGTCCCATGGCACGAAATCGACAGCGTGTTTCTCGACATGGACGGCACCTTGCTCGACCTGCATTTCGACAATCACTTCTGGCGTGAACTCGTGCCCGCGCGCTATGCCGAGGCTAACCGGCTGGACCTGGATACGGCGAAGTCACAGTTGTATACCAGATTCCGCGACAAGGAGGGCACCATGGAATGGTATTGCGTGGAATACTGGAGTCGCGAACTCGGGCTGGACATCGCCGGACTCAAGGAGGAAATCGACCACCTGATCGCGGTACACGGCCACGTCATCGAATTTCTCGACGGCATGCGCACCGCCGGCAAGCGCACCGTGCTGGTAACGAATGCGCATTCTAGGAGTCTGGCCCTGAAGATGGCGCGGACCGGCTTGCAACGACACTTCGACGCGCTCGTCTGTGCACATGACTTCGGTTATCCGAAGGAGGATCTGCGCTTCTGGGAACAACTCGCACGGCGGGAACCGTTCAACCCGGAATCAACCCTGTTCGTCGATGACAGCCTGCCGGTGCTGCGCACGGCACACCGTTACGGTATCCGTCACCTGCTGGCGGTACGCCGCCCGGACAGCCGCTCAGCACCCAGGGAAATCGATGAATTTCCCGCAATCGACAGCTTCGAGGAGATTATGCCGACAAGAAACCCGCCGTGACGTGGCAATCAGTAAGCGTCACATTATTCATGACGCCTCCTGGTTCATTTTGCAGCCATATTTATATGGCCACGGAATCCACGGAAGAACACGGAAAGATTTTGTTGCAATTATTCCGTGGAATCCGTGGCGATTCAATCGCAGTTAACAACTGTATGCAGCACCACAAATTCTAGCTGTCGCGGTTCGCCGCGTACTTGCTCCAGGTCCTGAAACGCTTGTGGACATAACGGAGCAGGGAATCATAACCGTCAAAGAAAAGCTCAAACCCCTTCTCCGCCGGCTCGTCATATTCGCAGTAGTCATTGGTATATTCGCGGCAGATTCGGGGCCTGTCATCATAAATCCCGCAACGCCCGTCGGGTTGCAGGTGCGTGCAGGTGTTGTTTACCAGCAGATACCATCCATCCTCGTCCTTGTAGGCCTGCACGTCCTTGTGCGACAGCTGCCACAACAGATGATCGAAGTCGTGCATCGAGCGGGGCGTTGCAAGTTGCTCGGTGATGTAGCTGCAGCATTTTGAATTCGTGCAGAACCCGCACTTGTTTTCCGGGGTAATCCGGATATCGATGGGTATTTTTCTTTCCATCCCGCCACTGCCTCCGGCATTGAGAAACTACATTCGGCTGTGTATGGCGGCTTAGCGTAACATGCCTCGGGGACTCTGTCTTCACTCACTCAGACACGACCGGATATAGAAGTGAGAAGTAAGAAGTGAAGTTTGGACGCGAACCCGGGGGATGGGAAATTATGGCAACAAGACGTGGACAATAATGTTCTTCCGTGGCTTCGAGGTACAGGGATGTGCGCGTGTCGCGTGAGGCACGACTGCAGGGCGAAGGTGAGGCCGGATACCGGTCGAGAAACTGGCCTGGGCCATGCACGACTGCAGGGATGCAGGAGGTAGGGTAATGCATGGAGCAGTTGCCGAGGAAGCCGGAAGCGACCCGTGGCTATTGAATTTGGCTCCCTGCCCACTTCTAGCTTATAACCTTAACATCCAGCGAGTCATCCGCCGTGAACTCGAAACGATCGAACACCGCGCTGTCGGAAACATTGCGTCCGGCGCGGACGTTCACCTTCCTGCCGAAGCTGTTGACCAGCAGGCGTCTGCCGGCCTCATAGAACCCCGTGGCCATCACCAGGGTGGCGGAAATACCGTCCGCCTCACTGGACGTAATAAATATTGCACGGAGTTCCTCCGCCTCATCTCCGGTTTGTGACCGGCAGTAGACCGGGCCGCAGCTGCCATGGATTTTCTGTACGCCCAGTTCCATCCCTGTTTCCCGATGGATCTCTACCGAGCGTATGATGACCAGCTGCAGTCGCTGGTCATCTTCGACGATGCCCAGCAAGTCACCCACCCGTGCGTCACCGGGCTGGCCGTCATCGCAGGCCAGCCGCATTCCATGCTCACTGGTATCGACGATACGAAAGGGCAATGGTTTGGCGTTTTCCCCATTACTTGCTCCTTCCGCAGACGCCTGACCCGCCGGGATCGCAGCCAGCAGGAAGGCGTGAATGGCATTCAGCCCGTTGAACAGGGAGGTACTGCGATTATCGGGGCGGCGCGATTCCCGGTTCTGATTCCCAACCGCATCTCCCGGCAACAGGTGCCGTAACAGCACGGCTTCCGGACTCTGCATACGCACCTTGATCGGGGATTGCTCCAGTCGCTTGCGGATGGCATTCAGCGCCTCACGCGCATCCAGCAGGTAAGGTTCACGCACATCCTCGACCGATTGAGCCGACTGCGCGCATAACCGGGGCGGGGCATCGCTTCCAAGATCCAGCAGGAACAGACCGTCGGGGTCGCCTGTACAGTGACCGCCGGGTGTGACGCGACACTGGCCGGCATGTTGCTTCAGTATATCGTAGAGCAGGCCCAGTTCCCCTTCCGCAAGACGGAACGGGTCGGTCAGCGAAAGCAGCATGATGGCGTGATAACTCTCGGCGATCCCGAGCGACTGCCCGGTGTCCTCGTCAGCTGCGGTCACTGCCAGCAGGCCAAAGTGCCGTGCATACCGATAGAGCTGGTGCAGTTCGGCAAACAGCGACTCCGGAACGGTGCGATAACAACGATAGTTGTCGAGGAGCACATAACCCAGTTGTTCAATGGCGCGATTTATCGCCAGTCCAAACAGATCGGCGGACTGCCCGTGAGTGACGGGTTCATACAGCGCCTTGACGAGGATCTTGTAGCCACCGGCCATGGCCAGCAGCAACTGCTCGATGCCAGCAGCGGAGAGTTCCCGTTGTGATTTGCTCAGGTTGAGCTGCCGCAGGTAAATCGGATCGACGGTGATAAACAGACGTTCGGTTGTGTACCGGAAGACCTCCAGCAACTGGTAGCGCTTTGCAGGTTCCAGTTTCTGTTCGTTCAGGGAATTGAGCGCCCCCTGCACCAGGCGTAACGTCTTGACCACATCCAGCAAGGGCATATTGGTCAACCAGACTCGCAGCCGATTGACATCCCGCTCAACTGTCGGATCGTTGTAGTTATGCTGTACGGGCGTACTGAGCGACTGGATATCCATTGCAATTATTCTAAATGGCCGCAGAAAAATACGAAACGCTGTCCTCGTGGGAACACATGTTCGCGGGCAACCCATGAAGGACACAAGAGCCCGCTTTTGCAACAGAAAAATCCCGATTCTTCGAGGCGTCCCGTAAATAAATAGCAAAATATCAAGCTGATCGGCCTTGCAGGTTGTGCTGAGCCCAGCGAAGCCCAACGGCAAGGACGCAAAGTCTGTCAGTGTTGGGCCTCACATTCGTTCAGCCCAACCTGCGCTATCGAAATACACACCGTAACAGAAATACCATTTTTCAAACTGAACGACTGTGACAGATAACACAGCAAATTATCATGCCAGTGTTGCAGTCGTTACCAGCGTCCGGAGTCGGTGATCAGGTAGGCGCCGCCCGGACGGGCTTGAGCGAATGTTTTCAGGCCATCGACGATATCAGCCGACACCTCCGCGCCCGGCGTCAGCAGCAGGTTCAGTCGGTAATCATCTTCACGGGTCATAGAGAATTCACCCGACAGGGCGGTCTCACCGGTACCGCTCAGAAGGCAGACGAGGGAATTTGCCTCGCTGTGCAGTGTTGCCTCGACATGACCCAGCGACATCAACATGGGTTCGACGATACGCGCATCGACCCAGTCCACATGGCCCGAGAGTTCCCGGGGAAACCCGTCAATGAAATCCATCGACTCAATCAACAGTCGCACACCCCCGGAAGTCTGCACCGGCAGGGGTGAAAAATAATTGACCAGCGGATCGGGTTTCAACTCCGCCTGCAGGTCGTGGAGGTAAACATGCCCGCCCGGGCCCGTACCCACGACGCCCGTTCCCCGGAAAGTCGGGTCTTTCAGATCAAGCCGGTATTCCAGCCGCGCCAGCAGCAACGACAACGGCCGCAAGGTCCAGCTGACGGGCCCCATACTCAGCCCGCGTATCACCACGCGCTCTGCCTTGCCGGAGAACAGGGTCCCGCTGACCGATTGCAGATCCAGACCGACTATGTTCTGCTCCAGCAGTTTGCTCACACGGTCCGCCGGCAGGGTAATCAGGAGAATCAACAGGTAGGCAGCGGCCCCTGCCAGTGGAAGACGCCAGAATGATTTCAAGGCGCCGGAGCCTGCAGACTCAGTCGCGCATTGATACGCCCGCCCGCAGCGGCACGCTCAATGGAGGCGCTGTCCACGTCGACCCCGTAGCGTGATGCCATCACGTTCAGCCAGCCGATAACGGAATCAAACGCCGCATCCTCCAGCCAGACACGCACGCCGGTGCTGCCATCCGGTTCAACCCGTTTCAGCGCCGCGCCCAGACCGGCCGCGCGTGCCGCGTCATCGGTGACCGACAGCAGTGAACGCCCCGCCATGCCCTTGCCGGCGACAGGACTGGCACCCTTTAGCTGTTTGACCTTGAGCGCGCTTTCCTGCATCCACAACAGGGTTGCGCGCCTTTCTTCCACGCCATCCCTGAGTTTGTCGTAGCTGCTGTGAAACGGATGTACCAGCACCGCATACAGCAGTATCACCGCAAGTACGGCGCCGCCGCCGTAGACCAGCAGACGTTCCTGCGGGTCAAGTCCAGCCAGCCACTCCTTCATGCCTCACTCCCTTGAATCCGCAGACGGCTTTTCACGCGCTGCCCGGCATCCGCCGCGGCGGACTGGATCTCGACTACCAGGCCATGCGCGGACAAGGATTGCTTCAGTTGATCCAGAACCTGCAGATTGGCCGCCGTCAGATCCACATCCAGCCGCCCGGCGCGGTAACTGGCGCCCGATATCTCGATGTCCTTCGCCGTGCGCAGCACATCAGCCGAACGTGCCAGCAGGGTCAGAAACCGCCCGCCGCTTCCCGCCCGGCGCTGCAACTGCTCGAGTTGCTGCTGCATCTGTACCCGCGGATCGACCACCCGCCGGGTGCCGGGAAAAGATTCCATGAATACGGACTGTATGCGGGCATTCAGCTCATCCCGTTCATTGTGGAGTATGAAATAGTCAACACCCGTGACGATGTTGCTGAGCAGTATCCCTGCCAGCAGCAGCACAGCGGTAGCCCGCCACGGCCGCCAGATCTTGCCCCACTCCTGGTTGCGACTGTAGGCACCCTGCAACAGGTCGATAATCGCACCGCCAAGACCCTGAGAGAACAGCATCAGTGCGGGACCCTCGTAGCGAATGATCTCTGCCCCGGCCGCAGCCTCTCCAAGATCCGGCAGAACGCCTCCGGCAGGCACCTGGACGGAGACGGTTGTGACCGGCGAGTCTTCCGGTTGCTGCTGACCGGCCAGCACCAATCCGAGGTTTTCAGTATCCACGGCGAAGCCTGAATACGGGCCGGTGCGTACCAGCGCCATGTCCCCGTCGATCACCACGCAGACGGCATCGCCGGCGCAGGGCACCGCGAGGATGTCCGGCACAAGTTGATATACGTCCAGGCCTGCGCTCCGGCAGGCATCCAGAATGGCTTCGATGCGCCGCGTGGCAATGACCACAACCGGATACCCGCCTCCTGGCAGCGCCGGGCCGAGGGAAAAATGCGAGTTCTCAACGTCCTCGATGAGTTGTTCTTCGAGCGCGAAGGGTACGGCGCGGAGCAGTTTCTGCCGGTTGCGTCCCGGGATGGTCGCGTGTGTCAGCAGGCAATCAATACCGGGTACCAGCACAACCACACGCAGACCGTTGGCTTCAGCGGCGGCGTCAGACAGTTCTCCGCGGCGTACCCGCCCGACCGGCTGTCCGGCATCGTCCAACGGCAACCATTCACAGCTCCCGTCCTCGCCCTGGCCTGTTCGTATCAGCAGGGTATTACGCATTACCGGTGCCCCTTCATCGCAAGGTTTCCCATCGTATCAAAAAACGCTTCCGGATCAATCATTCGCGTGTATCGTTTGTCTCGTCCTGCGGAGCCTGCTGGAACCGGACCGGTGTCCTGGTCCGGGAGAGAACCCGGGTCTTGCCCTTATCGCGTGTCACAAGACTCTCGAGGTGTGCCTGGCCCTGCCCAACAATGACATCGGTGTGCACCAGGAAATAATTACTCCTGACGTCGACCGGCTCGTCCAGCTCGCGCCCGGCGAGCGCATCCTGGCCCATAAAGTCCTGAACCGTCTGATAACCGGTTTCCCCGCGACCGGTAATCAATGCATCGACATCGCTCTGGGTAAAATCCTTGTGCATGGCTAGCAACACGACCGGCGATGCCGTATTCACGTTGATGAGCGTTCGCTCCGGCAGAACGGTCACATAGGGTTCCAGTAACCGGACGGTATTCTGATCGAATCCAGCGACCAGGCGCAATTCGCTGGTACTGACCAGGGGGCGATTGGCCGTCCGGTACGGAATACTGGCGGACAGATAATTCTCGTCTTCGGCGCCGTCCGGGAACCTGACATTGATATCCGCGTCGATCCAGTCCAGCAGCGCATCGGTGAGCATCGGTTCCAGTTTCAGGATTTCCAGCAGGCGCCGGAAATAGGCCACATCCGCCTCGCTGACTTTGCCGTCCTGCAGGACCAGATTGTTGACATTGAAGCGTCCCTGCAAATCCTCGATCTTGCCGCTGACCTGCCCGCCTTCCACGGTAATCGGGGGTAACGCCGTTGCCCAGTCCTCATCCAGCGAATCATGATCGCTTTCATTGTCATCTCGACGCAGGATGACACGAGCCCAGGATTCCGCTGCCAGAGCATAGGCATAGGCTTGCTCCCCGTGCAGAAGATTCCCGGTAAGCCGTACGTCGATGTGCTGGCGGGTAGCCATGGCCACGGCGATGACCGTGACCAGACTCACCACCAGCAGCGCCGTGATCAGGGCAACTCCGCACTGCCGCGAGCCGGCTGGATACTGTGCCTGTCTCCGGTAATGGCGTCTCATCGGGGCAACTGAAACAACCAGATCAGGGTACCGAAACGCGCATGCTCCAGCGTCATTTCAACGGCCCTGGGAAAATCCGTCGGATTGGCAAGCGGATTGCTGCCAGCCTGGACAGGGGGCCATTGATCCTGCCAGTTTCCCGTTTCATCAAGATAACGAACCTGCATGCTCTCGACATCCGCGGCCAGGGGCTGGCGCGCGGGTGCGCTGTCCTGCGCACGATCCAGCACCAGCCAGGCATAGCGGATCAATTGCCGGTCTTCGAGCGAATAACCGACTCGCTGCAGGGTGCTGCGCGGCTGGTTGGCAGGATTGTTCCATCCGCCCCGGGTCAACTGAAACAGTGTCGTTCCGATCAGCGGCGCCTGCTGGTCGCCGAACTCATCCCGAATCGTGCGCGGTACCGCCTGTTCAATGTCCCGCTGCAAGACGAGGTAGGTTTTCTGCAGCTCCGCCAGACTCTCTGCGTTTTCCTCAGTCAGGGCTTGCTGTTTCAGCACCGTTTCCAGACCGCCGTAGGCCATCACCGCGATCAGGCTGAAGATGGCCAAGGCCACCAGCAGTTCAAGCAGGGTGAACCCCCCATGATTGTTACCCCCGCATTTCAGCCTCATTGGTCGGGCCGCCGTAAAAACCCGCTCAAAACAGCGATTGGTTCGGAATCCTCCGCGTCGATCGGACGTATCCTGACGTCCAGCCGGCGCAGCTCTTGCTCGTCGGTCTGGGACACGGTCCCAATCCAGCGCCATTCCCGGCCGCCCATCTCGGTGGTGTCCTTGAGTTCACCCACGCTCGGCCAGGCATCCTTAGCTTGCTGTTCGACCAGCACATTACGCGCCACCCAGGTGGCCAGCGTGCGATCACGCAAATATGCCTGATTGGCAGTGTAGCCTCCCACGGCCTTGATCACGGCTCCCATGGTCAGTGCCAGAACGGTCATGGCGACCATCACTTCCAGCAGGGTAAATCCTCTGATCCGCCGCCTCAAAATGTCTTCTCCGCTTCCCAGTCCAGCTTGCCCAGCATCGTAGCCGTCAGGTGGTAGCGTATCTGGCTGTGCTCCGCCTGAAGGGTGGCGGAAAACGGGGTCATTTCGCCGCTGGAAAGGATGTAGACCTGTGGGATCAGGGTTTCCTCGGTCTTTTCGGTCTTTTCGGTCTTTTCGATCTTTTCGATCTTTTTGTCCTTTTGACCCAGGCCCGGCGGGTCCCCTTCGACTTCAATTCGCACGCTGAACCCCGCGGGCAGTTTGTGGGGCTTCAGCAGGGGATCGTCCGGAAGTTCCTGCCAGCCCTCGATCTGCAGAACCAGGAAGGCATAGCCATCCTTGGTGAAATGGATGGCGAGTTCCTGTCCGCGTATCACGGCTTCATTATTGGCCATGTCAATCAGTGTTGCCAGGCGACGTGTCTCGCGTTTCATCACCTCATCCTGATCATTCCTGCTGACGGAGAGGACGGCAAAGCTGAAGATGATCCCGATAAGAACCAGCACCACCATGATTTCCAGCAGGGTAAATCCGCGACAGAACCACAATCCCCGGTCTGAACCGCTGCCCGGACAGACTGGTGATGATCCGGAATTCGGATGATGGCGTACCTGGCGCTGATGTACATTGCGGCAGGGCAGGCACCCCTTCCCTGCCGGGGTCATTACTGACAAATAAAGGGTTTGGGGGAATGGCACGTATCTTAAGAAATATCGTCTGAAAAAACCGTCTTAATAGCCACGGAAGCACACGGAATTACACGGACTATATAATGACACTACTATCTCTTCTGTGTGCATCCGTGGATAATTACCAGGAACAAGGAGCCGGGTAAGCGCCATTCGGATATGGTGTGATTCCATGCCGTGTCGGGACCGGCCCTCGACCGGGCAGTCGGTCCACGGCTTCGTCCGGTACCCAATCTCAAGTGACTCGATGCCGCTATTTCAGCTCCCAGTTGCCAATATCATCTTCACTGGGCGTCTGGTCCGGCCCCAGTGAATAGATATCGATCGTCCCGTGAGCACCCGGACTGAGGTATTGATAGGGCTGCTTCCAGGGATCCAGCGGCAGACGGTCCACATAGCCGCCCTCCTTCCAGTTCGGGGGTTCGGGCGAGGACGGTTTCTCAACCAGGGCATCCAGTCCCCTGGTCGGTGCTGGGATAAACATAGTTATCCAGCTTGTAGAGATTGAGTGCGGCCTCCAGCGCCCGGATATCCTGGCGGGCCTTGGTAAGGCGCGCCTGTTCCGGTCGATCCATCACCTTGGGTACCAGTATCGCGGCCAGTATCCCGAGGATGACGACCACCACCATAACTTCTATCAACGTAAAACCTTGTTCTCTATGCAATTTATTCATGAAATAATTCCGC
Organism: uncultured Gammaproteobacteria bacterium; assembly: GCA_963763115.1. Taxonomy (GTDB): domain Bacteria; phylum Pseudomonadota; class Gammaproteobacteria; order UBA9214; family UBA9214; genus CAVQCA01. Next base: position 57,891 of record CAVXNM010000035.1, on the reverse strand, counting down.
GTTCTGGCTTGGTCGATTGGGGTACCGCACATTCCCGATGGGGGGAATATACGCTAATTCAGGGTCTAATTTCAGGTCCGGCGAACAGAACAAGTAAATGCGAGATGGTTAAACCGCGTTATAGGTTGTTACTGCGAAGTACTCCGGCTGTTCCAGCACCTGCCGGCACGGGGAATCAGGCGATATTCAACAGATTACGAACCTTGAGCGCATAGAGATGACGCTCTGCATCCACCAGGTGCTGGCCCCAGTGCCGGCGGTAGGTGGATTGCCAGACCTGAGCGGCGCGTTGCGGCCAGGCCTCTTCCAGCAGGTCGAGCCCGTACTGCAAATCGAAAAAGATATCGGTCAGGTCGTCCGCCAGGCTGCCGGACATGTGAAAACGGTCGGGGGATTCATCAAACTCGAGCCAGTACCTGTCCCGCTCGCCCAGCGATTTCCGCAACCGGGTGTAGAGATCGAAGCGTTCATCCAGATCCACCTCGGGTCCCAGCAACTCATCGTGATGATGGGCGTTCAACGCCATGACTGCGGAATGCAGCCGGGGCAGGATAATGCACAAATCATAGAGCCAGCGACCCTGGGTGTATTCGTGGTTTTCGATCAACCCGCAGTAGGCTTCCGCAGCACCCGCCATTTCAGTCAGTTTTTCAGAAATGGTTAACATCAGCGTATCTTCGCGAGGACTCCCTTAAGCTCGGTGCGCACTGATAAATTCAGTTAACTTGCAGGCCGGGCCGAACCCCTGCCCCTTGCGTCACCGCCACCTTTAGCGCGGCGGTCGAAGGGCCGTAGCAACGAATTGTTCTGCGACAAAACATTGATGTGTATGCCGCACCCTACCCCTCCCTGACAAGAGAATCTTATGGGATACCCGTCAGTCAATCAGCCGCCACTGGTACAGTCACCGGAAAGAATAACACTGAGTCTAGTAAAAAATTCGCGGCCTGCCAGATTTCAGATTTCGACCATTTCAAAGTCTTCCTTGGCCGCGCCGCACTCCGGACACACCCAGTTCGCCGGTATGTCTTCCCACCGGGTCCCTAATGGAAAACCCTCGTCCGGGAGACCGTCCGCTTCGCTGTAGACGAATCCGCATACGACACATACATATTCCTTGTATTCATTCATTACGCATAGCCTCATCTGAATTCATGACATAGACCGATTTGCCGGGCATTGTATACCTTCGACAGCGTCGTAAATCGCCATCCCGGCGGTGTTATAATAGCAACCGTTTCCTTGAGCGGCAGGGGACGCGGAAGACGCCAATTTTCACTTACCAGCAGACATTCATGACATGAGCCCTGGCACTGGCGAAGTCCCCGTGGTACTGGTATTCGCCGGTCATGATCCGAGCGGCGGTGCCGGCCTGCAGGCGGATATCGAAGCCGTCGCCAGCCAGGGTAGTCATGCGGCCACGGTGGTCACGGCCCTGACGGTTCAGGACACCCATGACGTCGCCGGATACACGACTGTAGAGTCCACCCTGGTTATCGCCCAGGCGCGGTCGATTCTGGAAGACATGCCGGTTGCCGTTTTCAAGATCGGCATGCTGGGCAGCATCGAGAACGCCGAGGCGGTCCATACCATCCTGATGGACTACCCCGAGATACCGGTCGTGTTCGACCCGGTGCTGGCTTCCGGGCAGGGCACGGATCTGGGCGGCCGGGAATTGATCGAGGTGCTGCGGGCACTGCTGCTTCCGGTCACCACCATTCTCACCCCCAACGGCCCGGAGGCGCGCGCCCTGGCGCCCGGAGCGGACACTCTGGATGCCTGTGCAGTCGCCCTGCTGGACCAGGGCGTCGACTATGTGCTGGTGACTGGCAGTCATGAACACACCCCCTTTGTCATCAACCGCCTCTACAGCGGCCAGCGGCTCCTGGAAACCTTTACCTGGGAACGTCTGCCGCACAGCTACCACGGTTCAGGCTGCACCCTGGCAGCGAGCATCGCCGGTCTGCTGGCAAAGGGTCTGGAACCATTTACCGCCATCCACGAGGCACAGAACTACACCTGGAACACCCTGCGCCACGGTTATCGTCCCGGTCTGGGCCAGCATCTGCCCCATCGATTCTTCTGGTCCGGTGACGACGAGGACTGAAACTGAATGGACGTTGCGCTACCACCCGGCGGATTGTATGCCATCACGGAGAATCGCCCGATCCCCCTGGCGATGTTGGTCAAACGAGTGTCGCTAGCCATCGACGGAGGCGCGATACTGATACAGTACCGTGAGAAACACTTGCCTCGCGAGGAACGCGGGCGTGAAGCACGGGCACTGGCAAAGCTGTGCCGCGAACGTGATATTCCCCTGATCATCAACGATGATATCGAACTGGCGGCGGCGTGCGATGCCGCCGGAGTACACCTCGGTCAGGATGATGCTCCCGTGAGCCACGCACGGCAGCGGCTGGGACGACGGGCGATTATCGGTGTTTCCTGTTACAACCAGCTGGAGCGCGCCCGTACCGCCGCCGGGACAGAGGCCAGCTACGTGGCCTTCGGGCGGTTTTTCCCCTCAAACACCAAACCGGGAGCCGTACAGGCGCTGCCGGCGCTGCTGAGGCAGGCACGCAGGGAAATCAAGCTGCCCATCGTCGCTATCGGCGGCATCACTCCTCAGAATGGAGCCGAACTTCTCGAGGCCGGCGCCGACCTGCTTGCCGTCATCCACGGCGTGTTCGGTCAGTACGACATTCGGGCGGCCGCACAGTCCTATGCCGCACTTTTCGACGCCGGTCGTAGATCTGATCCGTTATACAACCACTCTTAAAAATGGCCACGGAAGCACACGGGAAAAAAATAAAAAATGCCTGTTATGATCCACGTGTGTCCCTTGCATGGACTTGGTGTAACTAAATAGAGGGGTCGTAACCCGTTGGATTTTTTTCTTTTCAGTATCCTACCCGTGTTTTCCGTGGATTTCGTGGCCATTTAAAGTGGTTCACTTTCCACCTCCAGCGCCCTGATGCCAAAATTGCTGTTTGCGCGGCCCGGGACGGCAGGTAAGCTTGCTTCTGAGATAAACAAGAACGAAGGATCCACACATGACCCGATCCCATGACGATTTCCTGGCCGCCTGTGAACGCATTCCGGGCGGCGTGAACTCGCCGGTGCGCGCCTTCCGTGGCGTGGGAGGCGAACCGGTCTTCTTTGCCAGCGGCACAGGCCCCTACCTGGTCGACGTCGACGGCAAGCGTTACATCGACTACGTCGCCTCCTGGGGGCCGATGATCGCCGGACATGCCCATGCCGATGTCATCCGCGCCGTGCAGGAGGCCGCCGCCCAGGGTTTGGGCTACGGAGCGCCCACGGAGATCGAGACGCGCATGGCGAACATGCTGTGCACGATGGTGCCGTCGATGGACCTGGTGCGTCTGGTCAACTCCGGCACCGAGGCGACCATGAGCGCGATCCGTCTGGCCCGCGGGTACACCGGACGTGACAGGATCGTCAAGTTCGAGGGCTGTTATCACGGTCATTCCGATGCCCTGCTGGTCAAGGCCGGCTCCGGCACCCTGACGCTCGGGGTGCCGACTTCGCCAGGAGTCCCCGCCGCAGTCGCGGCACACACCATGACGCTGACCTATAACGATCTGGACAGCGTACAGGAAGCCTTTGCACTGGTCGGTGAGGAAATCGCCGCGGTGATCGTGGAACCGGTGGCAGGCAACATGAATTGCATTCCGCCGGTACCCGGCTTTCTCGAGGGGCTGCGAGGACTGTGCGATGCTCATGGCAGTGTATTGATCTTCGATGAGGTCATGACCGGCTTCCGGGTCGCGGCCGGCGGTGCGCAAGCGCATTACGGCATCAGGCCCGACCTCACCACGCTCGGCAAGGTCATCGGCGGCGGACTGCCGGTCGGGGCCTTTGGCGGGCGTCGGGAGATCATGGAACAGATCGCGCCGCTCGGTCCCGTCTATCAGGCGGGTACGCTCTCCGGCAACCCCGTCGCGCTGGCGGCCGGGCTGGCCACGCTGGAACTGGCATCGGCTGAAGGGTTTCATGCACGGCTGGATGCCGCAGCCAAACGGCTGGTCGCGGGGCTGCAGACACAGGCTGACGCCGCCGGCATCGGATTCACCACCAACCAGGTCGGGGGGATGTTCGGGTATTTCTTTTCCACCGAAAGCACTATCAGCCGCTTCGAACAGGTCACCCGCTGTGATATGAAGACTTTCCAGCGTTTCTATCATGGCATGCTGCAGGCTGGCGTGTATCTTGCCCCGTCGGCCTATGAAGCCGGATTTGTGTCGTCAACCCATACCGACAGCGTCATCGACGCCACGCTGGATGCATCGGCCCGGGTATTCGAGGCATTACGGTAACACCCGGGCAAGCACCGCCTAGCGCAAGGACCCCGGTTGCCATGGATAATCTGCTGCAGGATCTGCTCACCTGGATAGCGCAGCATCCGCATTTTTCCAACCTGCTGATCTTTGTTGTCGCTCTGCTTGAATCCCTGCTTGTCATTGGCCTGCTGGTACCCGGTGCGTTTCTGCTGTTCGGCATCGGCGCGCTGATCGCAACCGGCACACTGCAGCTGATTCCGACCATGGCCTGGACAAGCGCAGGCGCCGTGGTCGGTGATACTGTCAGTTTCCTGATCGGCAGCTACTATCATCAGCGTCTGCGCGTCCTCTGGCCGTTGAAACGCTATCCGGCCCTGGTCAACCGGGGGGTCGATTTCTTCTGTCGCCACGGCGGGAAAAGCGTGTTCATGGCGCGATTTGTCGGTCCGGTACGGCCCATTGTACCGGCCATTGCCGGCATGATGGACATGAACATCGGGCGCTTCCTGCTGGTGGATATCATCGCCTCCGTGCTCTGGGCGCCCGCTTTCATCCTGCCCGGTATGGCCTTCGGCGCCTCGCTGGGGTTGGCAGCCGAGGTGGCCGGCCGCCTCGTCGTGCTGCTGGTTGTCGTGGTGGGAATCATCTGGCTGAGTTTCGCGCTAATACGCGGTGTCTGGCGCCTGCTGCAGCCACAAGCCTCGGCCGCAGTGGTAAGCGCACTTGGCTGGAGCCGCAAACATCCCCGGCTGCGCCCGTTGGCAGGCTCGTTGCTCGACCCTGACCATCCGGAGGCACGCGGCCTGGCCATACTGCTGGGCCTGCTGTTCCTGGCCTTCTGGGCCTTGCTGCTGATAACGCGACAGACCCTGCACGGTCGATTCATGGGGGATCTGGACAATTACCTCTTCCACTTCCTGCAGAACCTGCGCACACCAGGGGCCGACCAGGTGATGACCTTTGTGAGCCTGTTTGGGAAACAGCTTCTGCTGGCTGCCGTGCTGTCGGCGGGCAGCCTGTGGTTGTTCTGGAAGGGTAATCGCAAGGCCGCCATTCACTGGCTGGTGGCGTATGTCTGCACCGTCATCATGACCTATGCGCTCAAGTACTCGACCAGTGTAGAGCGGCCGGTGGATATCCACGATGGCTTTTCCTTCCCCAGCGCCCATGTCAGCACCAGCCTTGCCGTGTTTGGATTCCTGGCGTTGCTGATTGCCCGGGAACTCCCGTTCAAACACCGCTGGCTACCTTACACCGTGGCCGGCATTCCGGTCGTGGCTATTTCCTTTTCCCGTCTTTATCTGGGCGTCCACTGGTTCTCCGATGTCCTGGGTGGCGCCAGCGTGGGGCTGTTATGGGTGACCCTGCTCGGCATAGCCTACGATCGGCATCCGGCGCCAGCCCTGCCCCTGAAAAGGCTGCTGGCAGTCAGCCTTGCCGTCCTCTTCATGGCCGGCGCCTGGCAGATGGAATTCCGCTTCAGGCAGGATCTGGCGGACTACGCACCCCGAACTGAAATGCAGACCGTCACCCTGTCGGACTGGCTCAACAACTACTGGCGGGTGTTGCCGGTCTACCGGATCGACATCGAGGGAGTAAACACTCAACCACTGAATTTCCAGTGGGCCGGGGCATTAACGAATCTGCAGAAGCTGCTTGGCAAGCAGGGGTGGCTAACGGCACCAAAAATCGGGGTGCTGCGCGCCATGAACTGGCTTGCGCCGCATCCTGAAAGTGCCAGTCTCCCCATCCTCTCCCAGGTACATGACGGAGAACAACAGAAACTGCTGCTGGCCAGGAAAGAAGAGGGCACGGACCGAATGACGGTGTTGAGGGTCTGGCCCGCGAATGTTGAAACCATAGACGATGGAACCCGCATATGGGTCGGCACCGTCTCCTATCTCTATGTCGATCATTCCCTGCCGATGATTGCCTATCTGAAAACCGCGACGGATTTCGACTCGCCACTGGTGGTTCTGCGCGATGCGCTCGAGGAAGGCGCGCTGGTCAGAACGGTTAAACGCGATGTCGTTGCGCCAGCCGGCATGGAATGGCATGGCGAGGTGTTGCTGGGCCGGGAGACCGGCGGCTCAAAAGGTGAAATGGCCGCGGAAGCACACGGAATTACACGGGAAAAACAATAAGAAATTTCAAGTTTGTTGCATATCTATTGACAATTAGCACCTGGCGGGCATGTTGCTGCGGTCCTGTATCCACCCTGAAAAATCGTTGTTCATATCCGTGTGTTTCCGTGTCCAATCATCATTATCTATGACTGCACGTGATCCGTGGCCTTCAACCGGACAGGCAGGTATCGACTCAACGCCGGGAAATTCATACCGTCACCACCGTCCTGAGCTCTCAGGAAGCCGTCTTCTTGACCATCACCGAGTGGCTGCCTTCTCGACCGTCGACATCGTAGGTGGTCATGACAATGTAATAGGTGCCGCTGGCAAGATTTTTCAAGGTTGCTCGCTGTACTGTACCGTCAATTATCTTGACACGATAGCTATGCCAGTCAAGGTCCCGGCGATGCATTGAAATCATCAGAAAAAAACTGTCGCAGAATGGCGTCTCAAATAAATATAACGTCATCAATACATGGTGGTTATTGGATAAAAGACTGTCACCGTATTGGGACAGATCAGATCCTGCTCTGATTAAAATAATCCGCAAATAGAAATACTTCCTGTTATTCCCGGTGGGACCTCGACTCCAGGAATCTATACATCAACAGGCAGGAAACCAGCTCACCCCCAGCCAGACAGGTCGTGGTCCTTAACTATCCCCGGCCACCACCTCACGGGGTGCCGACTTAAACTGTGAGGGATTGAGATGATGGCGCTGCAGGAGCTTGTAGAATTCGGTGCGGTTGCGCTTGGCGATGCCCGCCGCCCGCGTCACGTTGCCATGGGTGATCTGCAGCAGCCGTGTCAGATACTCCCGCTCAAACTCGCTGCGCGCCTCCGCAAACGCCGGTATCTCGCTCGATTCCCCGCGCAGCGCACGCTGCACCAGACTCACCGGGATCAGCGGCGTCGTCGACAACGCCACCGTCTGCTCCACCACATTGTAGAGTTGACGCACGTTCCCCGGCCACGGCGCCGAGAGCATCGCCTCCATCGCCTCCGGTGAAAAACCCCGCACACCCTTCTTCCCGGTATCCGGAAAATTCTTCAGGAAATGATTCGCCAGCAACGGAATGTCCTCGCGCCGCTCCGCCAGCGACGGCAGCTCCAGCGTCACTACGTTCATCCGGTAGTACAAGTCCTCCCGAAACCGGTTCTCCCGCAGCGCCAGCTCCAGGTCCTGGTGCGTCGCCGAAATAATGCGCACATCGATCGCCACCGACTCGGTCGATCCCACCGGCCGTATGACGCGCTCCTGCAGCGCCCGCAGCAGCTTCACCTGAAATCCCGGCGGCATGTCACCGATCTCGTCCAGAAACAGCGTGCCCCCCGCCGCCGCCCGAAACAGCCCCGGGTGGTCGCGCGTCGCCCCGGTAAAGGCACCCTTCACATGACCAAACAATTCGGATTCAAACAGCGACTCCGGTATCGCACTGCAGTTCAGCGCCACAAAAGCTCCTCCGGCACGCGCACTGGCACGGTGAATCGCCCGCGCCAGCAACTCCTTGCCGGTGCCGCTCTGCCCCTGAATCAGCACACTGGCGTCACTGCCGGCTATCAGGCGCGCCTGCGTCAGCAGGTTCTCCATCAACGGGCTGCGCGTCACCAGCTCCTTGCGCCACTCGCCCGGCCTGGCGTCAGGCTGCGAGGCAGTCGGCTCCCCGGTAATCTTCAGCGCCCGCGCCACCTGCTCCAGCAGCACCTTGCTGTCAAACGGCTTGGTCAGATAACTGAAGACCCCCCGGCTGGTCGCCTCAACCGCATCCGGTATCGTTCCGTGCGCGGTCAGTATCAGTACCGGCAACGAGGGATTGCGGCTGTGCACCTGGTTGAACAGCGTCATGCCGTCCATGCCACTCATCTGCAGATCGGTAATCATCAGGTGCGGTTGCAGCAGCGGGATCTGCGCCAGCGCCTGCTCGGCACTCTCCACCGCCGTCACCGCATAACCGGCCGCCGCCAGCCGCATCGACAACAGCCTCAACAGACCGGGATCATCGTCAACCAGCAACACCCGATACTTGTCAGTTGCCATCCCCTGCTCCCTCCGGATTATCACGCTGCTGGATCTTCTGCTCTATCCTGGTCAAGGCGCGTTGCTGTTGTTCCAGCTCGGCAATTCCTGAGCGCCGGCTGACCTTCAGTGAAAGTTATTGAACGGTCTTGCTATACCTGCGCCGAGTTGCCGCTTTCACGACCATCGACATCGTAGGTCGTCATGACCATATAATAGGTGCCCACCGGTATATCGGTCAGGGTCACACTCTGTGCGGTACCATCCGCCAGGGTGACATGATTGGTATAGTTACCGGACGATTTCCCGAAATGGATACGATAGCCGTCGATATCCGCCAGGGACAGCGGCGTTCCATCGGCACGGGTCACCGGCGCCTTCCAGTTCAAGGCCAGCCTTCCGGTCGTGGCCGTTCCGGTTACCGGTGCGGTGTTGGTTCCTGTGGTACCCGAGTTGTTCCCCCTGACGAACCCGAAGTTGATCCACCTGAAGTACCAACACCCGCGGCGCTTCCACCGCCTGACCCGTAGACCTCGAACTCATACAGCGAATAGCCGTACCGCGTGCCCCGCGCTGTGCCCAGCATGCGCACATAGCGGGCATTGGCCGAGGCAAAACTGATGTCGTCAATGCCCCCGTTACCATTGGTCACGGAAAACTTGTCGGTCCAGTGCGAGCCATCCGTTGAAACCTGAATTCTGTAGGCCTTGCCGTAGGCGGCTTCCCAGTTCAGCACCACATGGTTAATGGAATACACCGCCCCCAGATCGACAGTAATCCACTGCGGATCCGAAAACGCGCTCGACCAGCGTGTTGATGCATTACCATCAACCGCAGCAGCCGCTGACAGGCCAGCGTTCTCCACTGAGGAGGCCCACGCGCCCTGCGCCAGGTTGCCCGTCGGGGCCGTTCCGGTTACCGGTGCGGTGTTGGTTCCTGTGGTAGTTGTACCCGAACCCGAAGTTGATCCACCTGAAGTACCAACACCCGCAGCGCTTCCACCGCCTGACCCGTAGACCTCGAACTCATACAGCGAATAGCCCCACGGCGTGCCCCGCGCTGTGCCCCGCATGCGCACATAGCGGGCATTGGCCGAGGCAAAACTGATGTCGTCAATGCCCCCGTTACCATTGGTCTCGGAAACTACCTGGTTCCAGGTCGTGCCATTCGTTGAAACCTCAATTTTATAGGCCTTGCCGTAGGCGACTTCCCAGTTCAGCACCACATGGTTAATGGAATACACCGCCCCCAGATCGACAGCAAACCACCTGCGGATCCGAAAACGCGCTCGACCAGCGAGTGGATGCATTACCATCAACCGCATTAGCCGCTGACAGGCCAGCGTTCTCCACTGAGGAGGCCCACGCGTAGGCCGCCGCGCCCTGCGCCAGGTTACCTGTTGCTGCCTTTGCGAGTGGAGAGCTCGAGAGAGCAATTAGCACTACAAAGTAGCTAACTAGAATTTGTATCAGGGCGTTACTAGAAAATTTTATCATCATGCAGTTCCTCGGCAGCTCTAGAAGCGTATGGCGACCATGTGCGGTCAAACAGGTACGTGTGGGTTACGGCGAGGGAAGCAGAGCGAAGCATTAAGGCAAACGTTCGCTGTTACGCGTCCTGTCATCAAACCCATCAACCAACCGGGAGTGGTCTATTGAGACTTATGGAGTTCCATTCGCAGATTTACAGATCATTGGGTTGCGCAAACTAAATGCAAGTCCCGTGCCAGATATTCCGATCAATCAGGCATTGATCAATCAAATCGCAAAAGAACTTCGCTGCACGGGCAGGGAACAGTGGAGTACGTTCTGGATCAGCGCCTTAGTCAGGTGATCTACCACCTGGACACACGCCCTTGTTTGGGGATCGCATCACGCCAGATTCATCTATCAGGCAGAAGCGGAGAAGATCATGCGGGTGTAGCTGTTAATTGTTGCCGATTCCCGACAAATCAAGCATAGCTACCTAATCTAATTATTTTTACAATACATTATTATTCTCTTTTGTGAGTTATGAAGGCACTAAAGGGCTTAAAAAGTAACAACTCACGCTGAAGGATTGTCTTCACTGTCTCCATATGGGGACACTAATAACGCAGCCATACTCAGGCAGTTAGCATCAAATCAACTCAAACTGTATCAAATCACCGACATCGTTCCTGGAATTCGGCTAGTGAATATCTACTATTGCATAAGGCAATAGTGTCAGAAAAGTCATTTGGAACTACTGTCAGTTCCCCCAACGGTATGCTGCATATGATGTTCAAACTCGGTCAGTGTGCCGAGAAACAATGGCGACGCTTGCGCGGATTCGATTACCTGGCCAAGGTGATTACTGGAGTTCGATTCAAAGATGGCATCGAGGTGACAGAAGACGATCAGGCCGCTGAATAACGAAAGCATCACAGGTATACTTATTAACCACTTAGGAAAGGAAAAACCCTGAGAGAAATCCGACTGGACTATGAAGACCTTGAACTGATGATCGAGCGCGAGCGGTCTGCACAAGGCGAAGGTTCACGCCGGCTTGAGCTCTCAATGTGCTTGCACGCCTTCAGCGCAAACTGGTGCTCGAAAAGCTTGTTGAAGATCCAGAGAAGCGGGTGACTCTGTACCTGCTGTCGCCACTACCCCGGCACAGCGTCTGGCTGCATCTTTCGCTCACTTAACCAGACGTATCAGCCTTCCCCGCATTGGCGGACAGGTCGGCCTGTGCATCGTCATTTTCGAGGCTTGCTCAGCGTTCACTGTCGTCGGGTCGGGGGAAATCCGTTGAAGTAATTTCCAGGTTTTCGGTGTCATATCTTCTATGACATTTGGCGCCGACGCTCTCTGGCCGGGGTTACCCGGGAGCCACAACCCGGTGATCGAGAAAATGGACCTCGCGGATCCGGCCGTGATTCGCTTCGAGGGGCGTTATTATCTCTATCCGACGGATGAGGCCGGAGGCACCCTCGGCTTCGACGTATACCTGTCCGACGACCTCGTGCACTGGACCCAGGGGCCGCGCGTGTTTTCCCATCCTGGCCCCAACGTGTGGGCCCCGGAGGTGTATCACGATCCGGATACGAAAATGTTTTACCTCTACTACACGTCGAACATGCGCATCGGCGTTGCAGTCGCGGACAATCCGCTCGGGCCGTTCGCAGATCAGGGGCTTCTGATCAGGAATGCGATCGACGCCAATCTGTTTCGCGACGACGACGGAAGTCTTTATCTTTATTACTCATATGCGCCGCCGGTTTACGTTCGCCGGGCGCGAGGCCTGCTGCGCGTACAGCGAATGTCCTCGCCGCTCGAAACTGACAGCGATCCGATCGACCTGCTGAGTTCGGAAAGCTGGGAGCGCTTCCTGGGTATCGTCGGTATCATCGAGGGGCCGTGGATGCTGAAACGAAACGGCGTCTACTACCTGATGTATTCGGGCAATGCCACCTCGAGCGTGGATTACGCGGTCGGTTATGCAACGGCGGTCAGTCCGCTGGGGCCGTTCTCGAAATACACCGGCAACCCGGTTCTGACTAAGGGCGGGGGCGTTCTCGGACCGGGTCACAACTCGGTCGTGGAGGCGCCGGATGGAAGCCTCGTCATCGTCTACCACCAGAAATCGACGCCTAGCTTCCTGTGGTGGCGTTTCGGGGATCGTGTCGTGTGCGTCGATTCCATGAGCTTCGACGACGCAGGCAACATCCGGATCACGCCGACGCAGTTGCGCACGGTCAAATAATCAGCAACGGATGCATACCGAATGATGCCTACCCAAGCCGAAATGCAGGGTAAGTGAGTGTATTGGCAGGCTGCATTGATGCAGAAGTTATAGCAACGCATGAAGCAATTACCTGGTGTAGATCGTCAGAAATAATGAAACAGACGATTATCCCTATTTTGTAGGGTTCCAGATGATTTAAGAACATGAGTTGCGATGTTTATAAGTTACATACTGTTTGACGACCTAAACTAGAAAAGCTGTTCGCTTGATTTTGTTAAAGAAATACTTTGCGTTCTCTGCGTCTCTGGGGTGAAATCTATTTGCATGGATACACCCCCAATACGACCACATCCGCCGCCCACCAATGGACCCAAACGCTTGGCGGACATCAGGAATGAGTTCGAACGTGGCGCCTTCCTCACCACACAACTTGCACAGGCAACGCCTGAACAGCGCCATCGCTCGCATACTCCTCGACCTCAAGCACGGTATACGCGTACTACTGTTCAGTTAGCCGTACTACCTGCTGCCGCTGGCGGCCACGCTGCTGCAAGCGGCCTATCTGCCGCTTATCGTACTGTTGCTGCTGCCGGGGCTCGCCCTCTCCCGCCGGGAGAGGGTTGGCGGCATCACGGGAGGATGAGCCGGCTGTGATATTGCCCGATCCCTCGGTTTCGCTGTGGCTGTTGTTGTTTATATTGGGCGCCGCGGTGCTGTATTCCTCGGTGGGGCATGGCGGGGCATCCGGCTACCTGGCGGCCATGGCCTTGTTCGGGCTGGAGCCTGCATTGATGAGACCGGCCGCACTGACGATGAATGTATTCGTGACGCTACTGGTGCTCTCGCGCCTTGCACATGCCGGTTTGTTCAACTGGCGGTTATACCTGCCGTTTGCCGTGTCTTCGGTTCCCATGGCGTTCATCGGGGGGGCCTATACCATCAATTCCTCGGCCTACCGGGTGCTGGTCGGCGTGGCACTGTTGTTCGCGACGTGGCGGCTGCTATGGACAGGAGATGAGGGTGATCGCATCCAGCCACCCGGACCGTGGATCGCACTGCCGGTCGGCGGCGTGCTGGGATTGGTTTCGGGACTGACCGGCGTGGGAGGTGGCATCTTCCTGAGTCCGCTGCTGCTGTTGTTCCACTGGAGCAACATGCGTGGCAGCATGGCTGTTGCCGCGGCCTTCATCCTGGTTAATTCCCTGGCGGGTCTTGCCGGTTATGCGGCGTCCGGCAATGCGTGGCCGCCCGGTATTCCGCTACTGGTCATTACCGCCTTCCTGGGCGCTGTCATCGGCTCGGAACTCGGCCTGCGGCGTCTTGCAACGGTGCGCTTGAGGAAAGTCCTGGCCGTTGTCCTGGCCATCGCCGGTTTGAAACTGATGGCCACAGCTTGGTCGTGACCGGTTTACTCTCCAGCAGTTGCGCTGTGATCGCAGGGGAAGCAGGAGCACCGGATAAAGCCAGCGTTTCAGTGCCGTGTCACAACGCGGCAAGGGCATCGGATAATGCCTCCCAGGACAACAGCACACAACGGCGCCGCGCCGGGTAGTCCTTCACCGCCGACAACGCCTCCAGGTCGCGGGGCGGCTCGGCGACCTGCGCATCATCCCCCTGACCGAACCAAGACTGCATTACCTCACACAAGCGCTGCGCCTCGGTAAGACTCGTACCGGTCACCGCCTCGGTCATAAGTGAGGACGAGGCAATGCATATCGAACAGCCGCGCCCCCTGAACCTGACCGACTCCAGCCGGTCCCCGCGCAGGAAAACCCCGACCTCAATGTCGTCGCCGCAGCGCGGATTACTGCCGCGGCAAACCATATCGGCACCAGCCAGCTCGCCCTTGTTGCGCGGGTGGCGAAAGTGTTCCAGCAGCACCTCTTTATACAGGCTGTAAGTCGCCATCCGCTAGGAGAACAGCCGGCGCGCCTTGTCAATGGCATGGAGCAATGCCTCGATGTCCTGTGTGCTGTTGTAGACCGCGACACTGGCACGGGTGGTGGCTGCCAGACCGAGATGCTGCATCAGCGGCTGGCAGCAATGGTGCCCCGCGCGCAGGGCGACCCCCTGTTCACCGGCGACCTGCGCCAGGTCGTGGGGATGCACGCCGTCGATTACGAAAGAAACAATGGCCGAGCGGTCCGCGGTGCGATCCGGGATCAGCCGCAGACCGGGAATGTCCGCCAGCGCATCGAGTGCCTGGCGGGTAAGGCGGGAAACATGTTCGTGGACCGCGTCAATGCCGATCTCGGTCAGATAGTCGACCGCCGCCGTGAAACCAGCGGCACCGGCCAGGTTCGGCGATCCCGCCTCGAAACGCTCTGGGTAGCCCGCCCAACCAGCAACCTCCACTGTCACCTGATCGACCATGCCGCCACCGACCAGCAGAGGTTGCATCTCCTCGAGACGCTCGGGTTTCGCATACAGCGCACCGATGCCGGTCGGCCCGTACATCTTGTGTGCAGAGAATGCCAGGAAATCGCAACCCAGCGCAGCGACGTCGACGCGGGTGTGCGCCACCGACTGGGCCGCATCCACCAGCACCGGGATTTCTTCCGCCGCGGCTCTTGCGCAGATCGCCTGCACGGGGTTCTCGATACCGAGCACATTGGAGACGTGGCACAACGCGATCAACCGGGTGCGGTTGTCGAACAACCCTTCGGCGGCCAGCCAGTCCAGCGAGCCGTCTTCGCAAAGCTCGATCACCCGCAGCTCGGCATCACGTTCCCGGCAAATGCGCTGCCAGGGCAGCAGGTTCGCGTGGTGTTCCATACGCGTCACCCAGATGCGATCTCCCGGGGCCAGGCGCATTCGTGCCCATCCCCAGGCCACCATATTGATCGATTCGGTGGCCGAATGCGTGAAGATGAGTTGGTCCGGTAATGGGGCGCCGATGAATCGGGCTACCGCAGCGCGCGCCTTTTCATAGCGTTGCGTCGCCTCCTCCGCCAGGGGATACAGACCGCGATGGATAGGACCGTTGTACTGGCGATAGCATTCGCTGATCGCTGCAATAACGGATTCGGGCTTGTGGGTGGTCGCCGCATTGTCGAGATAGTGCAGCGCGCGACCGGATTCCGTGTCGGACAGCAGGGGAAAATCCGCTTTCCGGCTGCCAAGCACACCGGCTTTGCCCGACTTCGAACCGGTGAGGGCCAGCAGCATCAACTCGCTCCCGTCAGCCTGGACTGCGTTTTTTCCTGCCTGAGTTTATCGCGCATACGCAAACCGCTGCCTCCGCGCCGCACCAGTACAATCTCGCTGATCACGCACAGGGCAATCTCCTCCGGTGTGCGCGCGCCCAGATCAAGCCCGGACGGCGCCATGACGCGCTCGATGGTGTCTTCACCGAAGCCTTCCCTCCGCAGGTAGTCGAGCACCAGGCGCGAGCGCTTGCGACTGGCAATCAGCGCGATGTAACCCGCCGGGGAGGACAAGGCCCGCTGCATGGATTCGTGGTCACCCTTGTGCTGGGTGGCGATAACAACGAAGTCACCCCGCGAGGGCTGCAACTGTTCGTAGTCCAGATCGTCGCTAATCAGCCGGCTTGCATTCGGGTACTGCGCCCAATCGACGCTGGGGTCGTTGACCACCACCTTCAGTCCCAGCAGATCTCCCATCAGACACAGGCATTCCGCGACCCGTCCGTGTCCCATGATCCACAGTGTCGGTCGGGGTAACACTGGTTCCACATAGACGCGCATACTGCCTCCGCAGGGCATGCCGGCGCCCAGCATTTCATCGTTAAGGTCGATGTCGATGACGGCGGTTTCGCCGGATTCCAGGCATTCCATCGCCTGGCTGCAGGTGATCGACTCGGCGCAACCGCCGCCAACCCAGCCGGCGACGACCCGTCCCTGGTAGTCGATCACCGCCTTGGACGCGGTCTTGGCCGATACCGAACCGACTGTTTCCACCACGGTGGCGACGGCAAAGGGTTTGCCCGCCGTCTGCATGTTCTGGATCAAATCGAAAATGTCTTTTGCCATATGTCAGCGACCTGCTGCTGCCCGGATTGCGCCGGCGGCGACACGCTCGGACTCCAGGCGCTGCACAAGCCGCTGGTAATCCGCAGGGGTATCGAGATCGAACACCACATGATCGTTGTCCATCTCCAGCGGCGTGACCAGATCCGGGTTGTTCTCGATCAGCCGCTTGCAGCCCAGATTACGCGCGTCGCACAGAATGGCGTCGCGGTGTTCACGGGCCAGGATGACGGGATTGCCGCGCCGCCCCTGCCAGGTGGGCACCAGCACCGAGGTCGGACACTGGTGCAGAAAGACCTGCACCAGCCGGTTGATGTCTTCGACAGTCAACAGCGGCTGGTCGGACAGGCACACCATGACGCCGTTGCAGGGCGCGCTCAGCGCTTGCATTCCGCGATAGACCGAGGTCATCTGACCCTCTGGGTAACGCGCGTTGTCAAACAGCCGCAGTGGCAGATCGCCGAGCAGGGTCCGCGCGGTCTGCTGCTCGTAACCGACCACCACGACAATCTCGTTTAAATAACTGTTGAGCAGCGTGTTCGCCGTGTGCCGCAGCAGTGGGACGCCGGCCACCGGGAGGGTAAGCTTGTTAAGCGCTCCCATGCGGCGGGATTCGCCGGCTGCCAGCAGAATCGCCGACACACCGCTCATGCGTCCCCCGTCCGTAGATAACGTTCCGGCGATTTATCGAAACTGTGCTGACAACCCGCGCAACAGAAATAATAACTCTGTCCCAGGTATTCGCTTGTGAATTCTGCATTCTGCACCATGACGCTCATGCCACACACCGGATCAATGGCCGTTGCGGGGTCGGCTGTCTGTGTGCCGCCACCTGCACTTGCGGGTGTGGCTGTTTTTCCCTGCAAAGGAACGACGCCGATGCCTTCCAGGCGCCTTGCTCTGACCAGGGCCGCCAGCACCGACAGTGCGATTTCTTCGTAGGTGACAGCACCGATCTCAACTCCTGCCGGAGACGCAATGGCATCGACGCGCAGGGGGTCATGACCGCGGTCCTTCAGATACTCACGCAACTTCCCCGCCTTGCGCTCGCTGGCAATAAATGCGACATAGGGTGACGCCGTTGCCAGCGCCGCCTCCAGCCCGCCCTCGTCCCGCTTGCCCTGCGTGGCGACCACGACGAAAGCCGGTGCACTCCCTTGCAGGGACGCCACATCGAGGCTGTCGATAACCTGCAGCGCGTCGGGAAACATGTCGGCGCTGGCATCAGGAAACGCCGCACTGACATCGAAGCCCGCGCGCGCGGCCAAAGACGCCAGGGCCTGCGCCGAGGGCGAGGCGCCGATAATCAGCAACGCCGGTCTGGGAACGACAGGATCGATAAAGATGTCCAGAGTACCTCCGCTGTGACAGGTCATACCGAAATCGATAACGCCTTCCTCGACCGCCTCACCCTTGGTCGGGCTGACCCGAATCAGGCGCGCCTGGCCGTCTTTCAATGCCCTCTTGACGGTGTCGATGACGGCAGGCTGCGCGCAGCCGCCGCCGATCCATCCCTCAATGTTACCCTCGGAGTCGACGATGGCCTTGGCGCCGGGTTTGGCCGAGGTCGGGGATTCGCAGCGCACCACGGTCACCAACGCAAAGGGCCTGCCCTCGGCTTTGAGGGCGCCCGCCCTTTCCAGTACCGTATCGCTTTGCAGGGCCATAATCACTCCTCAAAGACTGGTCAATAGCGGTTCTAGAGCCAGCAGGCTCTGCAGATTATGCGCCGGCGCGAATACATCGATGTGCGGCAACGCCGCCAGCATGGCACCGGTCTTTGGTTCGTAGCCTTCTCTGCCCAACAGCGGATTGAGCCAGACGACCTTGCGGCAGTGACGCCGGATATTCGCCAGCTGCCGTGCCAGCAACTCGGGTTCGCCGGTATCCAGCCCGTCGCTGACAATGATGAATACGGTGCGCGAATTCATCCTGGCGGCGTAATCCTGCGCGAAGCGCTGCAAAGACTCGCCAATGCGCGTACCACCCGACCATCCCAGGGAAATCAGCGCCAGGCTTTCCCGCACCCTGGCAAGATCGGGCTGCCGCAAGGCGTCCGTGATATGCACCAGCCCGGTGTGGCAGGCAAAGGCATCCGCATCGCGGAAGGCATTGACGATACCCCTTGCGAAGCGCAGGAACACATAACTGTACAGAGACATCGAACGACTGACGTCGGTCATCAGGATCAAGCGTGGCTGTCTCCGGGTTCGATGGCGGAAAGCCAGCTGCAAGGGCGTGCCACCGTAGCGCAGACTGTTGCGAACCGTGCGGCGCAAATGAATACGCCGTCCCTGACGCTGCACCCGCTGCCTGCGCACCATGCGCCTGCGCATGCGTCTCGCCAGACGTTCCACCAGCCGCTCGGCATCCCGCATCGACCCCGTATCCGACATAAAGCGGAAATCTGTCTGTGTCAGGGTTGCCCGATAACTCGCGCCCTTGCGGGTACCGTTGCTGCCGGCATCGTCGTCCTGGCCCGGTTGCAGCTGGTCCGCGTCTGCGCCCGAACCTTCGGCACCGCGCGGACCGTTAACGCCGGCCGGTTTATTGGCATGCGCGCCCGCCATCGGCTGGTAACGGGTCTGCAAGTTGCCGGGGCGCCAGTAAGCGTCAAACAGTTCAGGGAATCTGTCCCAATTGTCCTGGCCGGAGCACAGCAGGCTGCGCAAGCCCCAGTACAGACGTTGCGAATCCGTGACGCCACAGCAACGCGCGATCCGCTGAGCGTCGATACTCTCCTTGACGCCGGCCTGAAAACCGTTTGCCCTGGCCAGGCGGACGAATTCAACCAGGCGGGCTTGAATCGACGCCGACAGGAATTCAGTGCCATCCGCAACCAACGCATACTCGCTCATACCGCCCTCGCCACCATACGTTCCACCATCGATTCGGTCATCGCTTCGCTGTCTTCGCGTGTCTTCAACAAACAGACCAGGGAATCCATCACCGCTTGCGGGTCGTCTTCCAGGGAGTTCACCTTGAGGCGCAGCAACGCCGCAACCCAGTCCAGGGTCTCGGCGATACCCGGCTTCTTGCGCAAATCGGCGCGACGCAAGGCCTGCACAAAAGCCACCACCTGCCGGGCGAGTAGCTGACCGACCTGCGGCAGTCGCGTGTTGACAATGCGCAGCTCCTTGTCGAAATCCGGGTACTCCACGTAGTAGTACAGACAGCGCCGCCGCAAGGCATCGCTGAGTTCGCGCGTGCCGTTGGAAGTAAGGATCACATAGGGTCTGCTGGTAGCCCTGATGGTGCCAAGCTCGGGGACGCTGATCTGGAAGTCGGACAGCACTTCCAGCAGATAGGCCTCGAACTCCTCGTCCGCCCGGTCTATTTCATCGATCAGCAGAACCGGTGACCGGTCCTGCGTAATGGCCTGCAGCAACGGCCGTTTCAGCAGGTACGCCTCGCTGAAGATCTGATGCTCCGCACTTTCCGGGCTGAGCCTGCTTTGCTCCAGCAGCTTGATGGCCAGCAGCTGATGCTGGTAATTCCATTCGTAGACTGCGGCGTTGACATCCAGTCCCTCGTAACACTGCAGGCGGATCAGGGGACAGTCGAACACGCTGGACAACACCCGCCCGATTTCGGTTTTGCCGACGCCGGCGTCACCCTCCAGCAACAGCGGGCGTTTCAGTTCACTCAACAACAGCAGCGTGGCGGCCAGACTGCGCTCGGCGATGTATCCCGCTGCTGTCAGTCGCTGCTGGAAGACATTGATGTCATGACCGTTGCTCATACCACAAACCCGTCGCCATCTCGTACTGCCGCGGTAATCAGCTGGTTTTGGTCTTGCCGCCGCCAAACAAGCTCTTGAAAAAGCCAACGATCACCGACCAGGCGAACGCCAGCCCGTTGAGTTCCCGGGGCTGTTCGGCCAGTTGTTCCCTCGCTTCCTCGGCGACCTTGCCCTCACCGAGGGCGATCACATTGTTGGCGAAGTTCTTGCCGAACTGGTTGAGAATCTGGTCGGCGACCTGGGTCAACATGCGCCCACCCAGGCTCGCCGCCTTGCCGTTGACCGTTACCGTCGCGTTACCGCGCAGTTCACATCCACCCTGAGCCTCGGCGATAAGCGCGGTCAGATCCATCTCGGCTGTCGATGTACCCTTGGTGTCCTGGCCCTTGCCCATAATGCGCAGCTCCCGCCTGCCCTCGTCGAGCCCTTCTACCGTCAGATCACCATTGAAAGCCATGCTGGCCGGCCCGATCTTCGCTTTTATCTTCCCCTTGTAATGGCTGTCGTCGAGAGTGTCGGTGATCTCAGCACCGGGCATGCAAGCGGCCACGGCGGGAATGTCCTGCAGAAAATTCCACCCGACCCCGGCTGGTGCATCGATAGGGAAAGTCTTTTCCAGTTTAACCTGCATACAGGCATCCTTCGCGCTTGCAGTACACTGAGCCCCCGGTCACGGCTAGTCGTGTTTGTCCAGACCGAGCGCATGGAGCTGTTTCCAGACCCGGTAGGCGTTGTGCGGCATATCCATGTGCGTCACGCCCAGGTGCGCCAGCGCATCCACGACAGCCGCGGTGAAACAGGGAATGCTGCCGACGTGCGGTGACTCTGCCACGCCCTTGGCACCGAGCGGATGATGCGGTGAGGGTGTCACCGTGTAGTCGGTCTCCCATAAGGGCGTTTCCACGGTGGTCGGAATGAAATAATCCATGAAGGTATTGCCCAGAATGTTGCCTTCCTGATCGAACGGCAGTTCCTGGCCCATGGCCACGGCAAAGCCCTCGTTCAGGCCACCGTGGATCTGTCCCTCGATGATCATCGGGTTGATACGGGTTCCGCAGTCGTCCAGCGCGTAGAAGCGCCGCACCTTCACCTCGCCGGTGTGGCGGTCGATGTCCACCACACACAGGTAGGCGCCGAACGGATAGGTGAAGTTGGGGGGATCGTAGTAGTCCACGCTCTCCAGCCCCATCTCCATGCCTTCGGGCACGTCGTTATAGGCGGCCCAGGCGATCTCTTTCATGGTCTTTTCCTGCCCCGGAACACCCTTGACCCTGAAGCGATCCACCTCCCACTCGAGATCCCCTTCACTCACCTCCAGCAGATGGGCAGCGATCTTGCGCGCCTTGTCGCGGATCTTGCGCGCCGCCATGGCGGTTGCCGCACCACCGACCGGGGTGGAGCGTGAACCATAGGTGCCCAGACCGTAGGGTGCCGTATCGGTATCGCCCTCTTCGATCTGGATATCCTCGGAAGGCAGGCCCAGTTCACTGGCGATGATCTGGGCATAGGTGGTCTGGTGGGCCTGCCCCGTGCTCATGGTGCCCATGCGAGCGATGACACTGCCGGTCGGGTGTACGCGGATCTCGGCGCTGTCGAACATGCCGACGCCCAGCACATCGCAGGCCTTGCTGGGCCCGGCGCCGACGATCTCGGTAAAGGTGCAGATACCGATGCCCATCAGCTCGCCCCGGGCGCGTTTTTCCGCCTGCTCCTTGCGCAGGGCCGGGTAATCGACGGCGTCCAGGACCTTCTTCAGCGCGGTGGGGTAATCGCCGCTGTCCAGCTGCCAGCCGAGCGCCGTGTTATAGGGGAATTGCTCCGGCTTGACGAAATTGCGCAGACGTATTTCGGCCTTGTCGATGTTCAGCTTCTGGGCCAGCACGTCCATCATGCGCTCGATGACGTAGACTGCTTCGGTGACGCGGAAGGAACAGCGGTAGGCGACGCCACCCGGCGCCTTGTTGGTATACACGCCTTCGACTTTCGCGTAGGCGGTGGGAATGTCGTAGGAACCGGTGCAGATACTGAACAGTCCCGCGGGCCATTTGGTGGGCTGGGCGTGCGAGTTGAATGCTCCGTGGTCGGCCAGCACGTTGACCCGCAGCGCCTTAAGACGGCCGTTTTTGTCGGCGGCCAGTTCACCGGTCATGTGGTAGTCGCGCGCCCAGGCCGTAGTCGAGAGGTTCTCGATGCGGTCCTCGACCCACTTTACCGGGCGCCCCAGCACGATGGACGCCACAATCGCTGTGACATAGCCTGGATAGACGCCGACCTTGTTGCCGAAACCCCCGCCAATATCCGGCGATATGATACGAATCTTGCTTTCCGCCAGACCGGACAATAAAGAGACCACGGTGCGCACGATGTGCGGCGCCTGGGAGGTAATGTACACGGTGAGCTGCCCCTTCACCTTGTCGAACGACGCCACGCAACCGCAGGTCTCCAGGGGGCTGGGGTGCACGCGCGGGTACAACATGTCCTGTTTGACGACCACCTCGGCCCCGGCGAAGGCTCGATTGGTTGCGTCCTCGTCACCCACCGTCCAGGTAAAGATATGGTTGGGGTGCTTGCGCGGCCCCTGCCCCACGTTGTCCTTGTCCTTCACATCCTCGCGCAGGATCGGTGCGTCGGCGTCCATGGCCTTGTGCGGATCGACCAGCACCGGCAGCGCTTCGTATTCCACCTCCACAAGGTCCACGCCATCGGCGGCGATGTAGCGGTTATCCGCCACCACCACCGCGACTTCCTGCATCTGGAAGTGCACCTTTTCGTCAGCGAGCACCGCCTGGACATCGCCCGCCAGGGTCGGCATCCAGTGCAGTTTCAGCGGCTTCAGATCCTCGGCGGTGAGCACGGCGTGCACGCCCGGCAGCGCCAGCGCCTTCTCCTTATTGATGGACTTCACGCGCGCGTGCGCATACGGGCTGCGCACCACGTCCGCAAACAACATGCCGGGCAACTTGACGTCGTCGACATAGGTGCCCTTGCCCTGGATAAAGCGCGGATCCTCCTTGCGTTTGCGGGCACAACCAATGCCCTCCAGCTGTTGTTCGCGTTCCAGACTTTCTGCTGTGGTCGCCATTCGCTCGTCCTCCGAATCAGGCTGTTTGCAGCTTCCTGGCAGCCGACTTCACTGCCTTGATGATGTTCTGATAGCCGGTACAACGGCACAGGTTACCCGACAGTCCTATGCGGATTTCGGCGTCGTTGGGATCGGGATTTTCCTGCAGGAAGCGGTAGGCACGTATCATCATGCCGGGCGTGCAGAACCCGCACTGCAGCCCGTGCTCTTCCATGAATGCCTGCTGTACCGGGTGCAGTTCTCCGTTGCGGGCCAGTCCTTCCACGGTGAGCACCTCCGCGCCATTCGCCTGCACCGCCAGCAGCGTGCAGGACTTCACCGATTGGCCATTAAAGTCAACGGTACAGGCACCGCAATGACTGGTTTCACAGCCGATGTGGGTGCCCGTCTGTCCCAGCTGCTCGCGAAGTACATGCACCAGCAACTCCCGGGCGTCGACCAGGGTTTCCACGGCCTGGCCATTGAGCGTGAACGCAATGTGTGTCTTCGCCATGTTGCTTATCCTCTTGCACGCGCCAGAGCGGCGCGAATGGAGCGGCGCGCCATCTCGGCGGCCATCTGGGTTTTGTATTCCGTGTCACCTCGCAGATCTTCGGCCGGCTCGCAGACTTCCATTACCTTTGCGGCGGCCTGTTCGATCAGCGCCTCGGTGACGGTCTGGCCGCGCAACAGATTTTCCGCCTGCTCGGCGCGCACCGCCATGGGAGCCACGTTGGTGAGCGCAATCCGGATTTCGGCACAGCGGTCCCCGTCCAGTCGCAGCACCGCGGCCGCGGCCGCGGTGGCGTAATCGCCGGTTTTGCGCTTCAGCTTGTTGTACCCGTAGCCGGTCCCGGCGCCGAAGGCCGGCACCTGGATTTCGGTCAGCAGTTCGCCCTCTTCGAGCTGTGTCCAGTAGGTTCCAAGGAAGAAACCGTTGGCAGCAACGGTACGCCGGCTGTTCGGACCCATGAGGACAAAACTGGCATCGACCGCCAGCATCAGGGCGGGATGGTCGTTACCGGGATCGCCGTGGACGATATCGCCGCCGATGGTTCCCCGGTTCCTGACCTGGGGGTCGGCAATCAATTGCGCCGCATCGCTGATCAGCGGGCATTTCTTCTGGATGACAGTGGAGACAATGAGTTCGTTCTCCGTAGTCATCGCGCCAATCCGGATCACGTCGCCGTCGTCGCGTATGCCCTTGAGTTCAGCGATGCCGTTAATGTCGACAAGGTGCGCCGGTTCGGCGAAACGCAGTTTCATCATGGGCAGCAGGCTGTGACCGCCCGCGAGAACCTTGGCGTCTTCATAATCGGCCAGCACCTTGACGGCCTCTTCCAGACTGGACGGGGCATGGTATTCGAATCCGCTCGGTATCATTTTTCTCCTCCCAGGCTGGCGTTAACCAATTACCCGGACAAAATGGCATTGGGGTCGTTTACTCGTGTGACAGCATAGAACTGCAAAGGTATCCCGGAGATAACCTACATAATCACAAACGGTATTCTTCGCCACCTGAACCGCGTCTGACTGACATAATCACAGTGTAGCAGCCGGCGCACCACAATGTGCATTGCGTGGTGAGCGGCAGCGTGTCCGAAATGCTGGCAATACAAGGCGAAGCGACGTTCGATACGCCAGGCCATCGCTCTCTGGAATGCAGGCAGGCCTATTAGATTTTTAGCAACTTATTACTTAATTATATTCTTCGGCAGCACATCAAATCCAGGAGCTTCTTCACCTTACTGATAGAGCTGGGGATGATGGGGATGCGTTAACCATCACCGTGATCCAGCACCAGGTGACGCTGGTCATCCGGCGTTTCGCATGCTTTTGCATGATGCTCGTTCCCGATAGTGCTGCGTTGCATGTCGTTATCGATGGTGAAGTACGGCATCCATGACGAGCACGCCATTGTCGCCGCTTACACTACAGCGGCTTACCCCGACACTCAGGACGCGGGCATACTGCCCAACCGGGAAAGACAGTTAGATGCCCCACGGCATAGAGCAACGCCGGGATGTCTGCCCGGCCCAATGATCGTCTATACTGTGACTGGAACTGCGCTGGCCAACCACACCACGGGAGAAGTGGTCCCGGACACCATGCAAACCAACCTGACAGACCCGTTCGGACGCACCGTGGAATACGTACGCCTGTCGGTGACAGACCGCTGCGACCTGCGCTGCTTCTACTGCCTGCCGGGTGACTACCGGGATTTCAGCGAGCCGGAGGAGTGGCTGACATTTGCCGAGATTGAACGCATCATCGGCGCTTTCGCCGCACTCGGCGTGCGCCGGGTACGCATTACGGGCGGTGAACCCCTGGTCCGTAAGAACCTGCCGGCGCTGGTCAGGCGGCTCGCCACGATACCGGATATCGAGGACCTGTCACTCAGCACCAACGCGGTGGCGCTTGCGCGCCATGCGGCAGCGCTGCAACAGGCCGGCATCAGCCGGATCAACGTCTCGCTGGATTCCCTGCATGCCGAACGGTTCCGGGAAATCACCCATGGCAAACTCGACAGGGTCCTGAATGGCCTGATGGTGGCGAAGCGCGTCGGGTTTGCACCCATCAAGATCAACATGGTGGTCATGCAGGGTGTCAACGATGATGAAATCGAGAACATGGTAGAGTTCTGCATTGAGCATCAATTTACCCTGCGCCTGATAGAGACCATGCCCATCGGGGACACCGGCAGGAATGCCACCAGCCACTACCTCAACTTGCAGACAATCAAGGAGAGGCTGGCCCGGCGTTACACGCTGATACCCGGGCTCATGCCGGGCGGCGGTCCGGCCCGCTACCTGCAAATCGCCGGCACCAGGCTGAACATCGGCTTCATCACCCCGATGTCGCAGCACTTCTGCGAAACCTGCAACCGCGTCCGGCTGGCCGTCGACGGCACGCTGTACCTGTGCCTCGGCCAGGAACACAAGTTCGAATTCCGGCCCCTGCTGCGCGCCGGCATCAGCGATACGGACCTGCAGGAGGCGGTGCGGCACGCCATCACCCTGAAACCCGAACGCCATGAATTCCGCGAGAAACCCGGGCAGGTGGTGCGCTTTATGTCGATGACCGGGGGGTAGCCGCGGCATGATACAGTTACGCCACTTCGCCAGCCTGCGCGAACGGCTGGGTATCGGCGATGAGGCCGTCACGCTTCCCGATGGTGTCGATACGGTCGCCGGGCTGCAGGACCGCGCCGGCGCCATGGCCAGTTTCATCGGTCTGGTGCGCGACCTGAACGAGGGCGAGGATATTAGCGGCATGACGCTGGAGCACTATCCCGGCATGACCGAGAAGGTACCGGAAGTTCGTGGCGGAGAACCAACTGCGACTTCTTCTGTATCAACGCACGTGATTTCTGATCCATTCCCCCGGGTCCTGCTGCATCCTTCATGCTGAGTTCTTCGATCTCAGTGCTCCGTACCTTCTGCCACATGCCTGTCATCCAGCTCGTAACAGTTTTTCTTGGCGGGTGAACTTAGGGTTGATTTCCAGAGCAGAAATCTGCAGAAAAAATTTTCCTTTACCCACCTGTCTGTTTCTCATGGCGGTGCTCTGTGAAGCCATCCCTTTCCCCGATTCGTTTTTTTTACATGTGTTTTCAGGATCTACATGGGAATATGGAATACGAACATCTTCAGTCCCTTGTGCTGAGGTCCGAGGTCTGAGAACCTCGACCGCAGAACCCGGCACCAGGACCTCAGCACGCGCTACACGTGCGGCAAGCCGAACGTCTTTTCAATGCGGTTGCCGCGGAGGACATAAACTCCACCTCCACCTTGTGAGCCGGGTGGAGTTGGACGGACTTTAGCCCTTAATTCGGGATCTTTACCACGGTGCGGCCGCGAATCCGTCCTGCCAGTATCTCTAGCGCCGTTTTCGGCAGTTCGTCGAAGCCAATTTCACTACTCATCTTCTCAAGCGCTTCCAGGTCTAGATCCTGAGTCAGCCGAGCCCATGCGGTCCTGCGTTTCTTCATTGGGGACATGACCGAGCTGATGCCGTAGAGCGTGATGCCGCGCAGGATGAAGGGGGTCATCGAGGTCGGCAGGCTCATGGAGTCGGCCAGGCCGCAGGCCGTGACAGCCCCGCCGTAGCTGATGTGGCTCAATACGTTGGCCAGGGTGCCCCCGCCGGCGACATCGATGGCGCCGATCCAGTGCTCCCTGCCCAAGGGGCGGGCCATGCCGGTTAGCTCATGGCGGTCGAAGATCTCGGCGGCACCCAGACCGGTGAGATAGTCCTTCTCCTCCAGCCGTCCGGTGGCTGCAACGACCCGATAGCCCCGTTTGGCCAGCAGCGAAACCGCGACGCTGCCGACGCCGCCGGTGGCTCCAGTGACCAGAATATCTCCCGATTCCGGTTCGATGCAGTGATCCTCGAGCGCCATAACGCACAGCATGGCGGTGTATCCAGCGGTGCCGATGATCATGGCCTGCCTGGAGGTCAGTCCTTCGGGCAGGTGCAACAACCAATCGCCGTTGACCCGCGCCATGCCGGCATAACCGCCGTAATGGGTCTCACCGACACAGAAGCCGGTCAGGACAACGGCATCTCCGGCCTTGAAATCGGGGTGTTCGGAGCGGACGACGGTGCCGGAGAGATCAATGCCGGGTATCATCGGGAAACGCCGGATGATCGGTGCCTTACCGGTCAATGCCAAGCCGTCCTTATAGTTCAGCCCCGAATACTCGACCTTGATTGTGACATCACCCGGCATCAGGTCGTTTTCGCTCAACTGCATGCGTTCGATTGTCTGGCCGGCATCGGTCCTGGATACCAGATAGGCGGGGAAGGTGTCAGCCATGGTGCAACTCCAGCTATGATGAATGCATCATATTAACCGGGATATGCCATGAATTTACGAAGGTTTAGGCAGGAATCAACCGAGGAACAGCGCGGCGCGGCTCCCAGGCCGCGGGCATCGGCGCTCGGGACTCGGGACTCGAGGTATGGGCTTGGATTTAGCACGGGTAACGTAAATACATCCACGTGTATGGCAATGCAGGAGTAGATACCAATCCGGATAGCCGAATACCATCACGATGGTCGTGATGAGATCGAACAGGAAGCCATAGAACATCAGGAAA
This sequence comes from uncultured Gammaproteobacteria bacterium, assembly GCA_963763115.1. Classification (GTDB taxonomy): domain Bacteria; phylum Pseudomonadota; class Gammaproteobacteria; order UBA9214; family UBA9214; genus CAVQCA01. Next base: position 29,845 of record CAVXNM010000035.1, on the reverse strand, counting down.
TGGGAAATCCTTCTCTTCGTGAGTTTACAGGCACCGCCGGCATCAGGGCACAGACCCCATAGGCCACTGCGAGCGCGCCGATGCCACGACAACGGGCATAGCCATCGACCGCATAGGCAGCGGTTTCCTCGCGGGTGGAGCCGATGTGCCGGAGCGGTCTGGCGTCCAGTAGTTGTACCCCGGCACATAGTCATCGGGTACGCCGAACACAAGTTCAACACCGGCTGCCTGCAATTGCATTAACAGGAAGTCGGCTACTGCAGGAGTATTCATACAACCCTCCTCTCTCGACCCGTGCTGCGTCCCGCTCACGCTGGCGCGATGTTCGTGCTGCAGCCGTTGTCCCCGGTCGCTTGGTCCAGCAGGCGCCGGCTCGCCCGGGATCGCGGGTGTCGTTTTTTCTCGATGCGGTAATACGCCAGCAACAAGTCTTCTTCCAGTCCCACCTGCCACCGGATCTCGTGCAGCGGCAGGTCGAGATAAGGGCCGTAGTCGACCCGGTTCAGCGGCTGGCAGCCGGAGATGCCGCCCAGCCGCACGGCATCGCTGAAGATACCCACGGCCGCATCATTGAATTGATAGGGCGCCGGATAGACGAACCGCGCCAGCACGCCGAACAGCCATGCCTCGAGACACTGCACGCGCTTGGTGCTGCCCATGGTAAAACCGATGGTAAAGGCCTCGTCCGCCGTTAGCAGTCCGCGTCCCAGCAGGATGTGAATACGGTCATGCATGTCCAGGTCCACCGCACCGTGAAACAGCGTGACGCCCGGCAGATGGTATTTCGGATTTTCCAGCAGGCGCACGATTAGTGGAATTTCCTGCGGGCGTGCACCGATGGCACGCAGGCTGTCCAGACCCTGCCGCAGGGTCAGTTCACCAGGCACGAGCGGGATGTGCCAATCGGAATACGTCATACATCCTTCACCTTGGCTGCAGACACGCGCCGCGCGGTGTTCTCCGTGATACAGGCCGTATTCGTGAACTGCCGGAGATAATCCGGTCCGTCGGCCTTGCTGCCCGTGCCGCTCAGCCGAAAAACCGCCGAACGGCTGGCACGACACCAGCGCACCGGTGATCTTGCGGTTGAGGTACAGGTTGCCGACCCGGACAGATCAGGCGACACGTGTAAACGTGTACTCGCCGCCCTGACGCCGGGCCTTGATACCCGTACGTTCAAATAGGATTTCCTGCCCATCTTCGATATCGCGCGGCTCGCCGCCAACGGCGATGAAGCCTTCACGGGTGACCCCGCAGTGAATGATGCCGAGCTTGCCGTGTTTTGCGGTTATCAAAGTCAGTGTGTCAGTTTCAGGCATTGTCATTGCCTCCTTGACCGTGCATTTGTTCATTACCCCCGGATGCAGGACGTATACCTGTAGTCTAGTCCAGGACATGCACACTAGCGGCAGGCGGTAGGCGGCATCCTCATGCCGGTGCGGCAAATGCGGCTGCGATGGCGAATGCGGCCAGGCTGGATACGGAGGACGCGGTACAACCACGGCTCACTCCGCGTAGCCGATGCCGAAGCCCCTGGAATCGCGGGCATAGTAGGGTATGCGTCCCCTTGGGACCACGACCACCCCGGACGGGCTCACCGTATAGCTCCTGCGGTCCTCATCCGCGTCGAACCCGATACGGGCGTCCTTCTCGATCAGGTTGTGGCGGTCGACGATAGTCCGGCGCAGGCGCGCACCGCGGCTTATGCGCACATAGTCCATGATGATGCAGTCCTCGATCTCGGCACCATCCTCGACGACCGCCTCCCGGCGCACGATGGAGTTGCGCAGGCGCGCGTTATGGATCTCCGTGGCCGCGCCCAGCAGACAATTGACGATCTCTCCGCTGATCACCCTGGAGACCGGCCCCTGGTAGTTGCTGGAGTAGACCGGCCACTGGGGATTGAAGAGATCGAGGCGAGGCTCGGCGCCCAGCACGTCGCGGTGAGCTTCGAAGTAGGCGTCGATGGTGCCCACGTCGCGCCAGTAGGCAGGCTCCTCGTGGGTTTTGAGTCCCGGGATCTCGTTATGCGCGAAGTCGTAGGCGAACACGCGATGGGTCGCGAGCATGCGCGGCAGCACGTGTGTACCGAAGTCGGTCTCGCCGTGCCGGTGAGCCTTGCGCAGCGCGCGAACCAGGGCGCCGGCACTGAACAGGTAGTTCCCCATGGAGGCGTAAGCCCGGGTGGGGTCGCCGGGCATGGGCGTCGCGTGCCGGGGCTTTTCCTGGAATTCGTGAATGCGCCCGTCCGGGTCCGTGGCGATGATGCCAAAACTCGAGGACTGCTCAAGCGGCACGGGCAGGGTGGCGACGGTGACGTCCGCCTCCCGCTCCAGATGAAAGCCAATCATCTGGTTCACGTCCATACGGTAGATGTGGTCGGCCCCGAACACCAGGACCAGCTCCGGATGCTGATTCTCGATCAGGTTGAGATTCTGGCAGACGGCATCCGAGGTGCCCTGGAACCAGCCCTGTCCCTCCAGCATCTGGGGCGGCACTACGGTGACGAACTGGTCCGGAAACAGGGGCGAGATGGCCCAGGCCTTGCGGATGTGTTCGATCAGCGACTGCGACTTGTACTGCACCAACAGATAAATCGTGAAGATGCCGGAGTTGACCAGGTTGCTGAGCACGAAGTCCACGATCCGGTAGCGCGACCCGAAGGGCACCGCGGGCTTGGAGCGCTTGTCGGTGAGCGGATGCAGCCGTGAGCCCTGGCCGCCGGCCATCACCATCGCCATCACGTTGTTGGCGTATCGGAATTGTCGCCTCGGTTTAAACATTGCCGTCTCCTCGAACAAAGTACTGCCGGTCGTGCGTCGCAGCCGGTCAATCCTGCTCCGACCTGGCCTGCCCGCTTTGTAACAGGACAGTCAGAAGCTCAATACCCTCGTCCACCGTGTTATATATAGTTAGGATAGACCGTGATCCGGCCTGCGTGCCGGCCGTTACCGCGACCCAGCCTTGTATCAGTTGTTTGACGTTTACGGCGCTGAAAAATCCATGATTGAGACTGGGCATTTGCACCGTTGCGAGGCATAGGAACCTGTCCAGACCTCCCGTGTCTCGAAGACGGAAAACGGATGCCGCTCTCATGCATTGCCATGGGGTGTTGAATAATTAAATAGGAGTGATGCAGTACTATATATACGCAAGAGGGCGCTATGTTCAGACTCAGCAGGTTAAGCGACTATGCGTTTGTTCTGACGTCTCGTATTGCGAGAGGCAACGGGGTTGTCGTCACGGCACGCGGGTTGTCTTCGGAGACGGATATCCCCTGGCCCACTGTGGTTAAGCTGCTCAAGATGCTCATGGCCGGCGGCGTGCTGCGCTCGATCCAGGGCCGCAAGGGGGGCTATGCGCTTGCACGGCCTCCGTCGAAAATCTCGCTTATCGACATCATCGAGATGATCGAGGGACCGGTTGCCCTTACCGAGTGCAACCGCGAGACCGGGAACAGCGGAATCCAGAAAAGCTGTCAGGTGCACAGGCACTGGCCGGTGATCAATAACGCCGTCCGCCAGAGCCTGGCCGCAATCACTCTGGCGGACATGAATGGGGCCACGCTTTCCGTCGCCAGGATGGCGCGAAACCGGCAGCTGAGAGAGCTTGTATAAAGGTCATTTCCGACAGGGGTTACTCCCCGCCAGATGCGGCGTGGAACGTCGAGGCCATAAGGCGTGACTTTCCGGTGCTGCAGCAACCGGTACACGGAGTGCCGCTCGCCTATCTGGATAACGCCGCCACCGCGCAGAAACCGCAGGCGGTCGTCGAGGCGCTCGCGCACTATTACAGCAAAGACTACGCAAACGTGCATCGTGCGGTTCATATCCTGGCAGCGAGGGTCACAGCGTCCTATGAGACCGCACGCGAGCAGGTTCGCGAATTCCTCAATGCCCGATCGAGCAACGACTGAAGGGCTGAACGGTACAGGAAGCCGAGCGGCTTATCGGGGCGATGCACGATGTACTGACCTGTGACCAACCGACTGCGGACGGCGCCATGCTCGGCAAGCTGGTGTCCCTGGCCGGGGTTCGCAAGTACCCCATGCGCATCAAGTGCGCCACCTTGAACTGGCATACCCTTAAGGCCGCACTCAGGAGTGACCATCCGGAGCCCGTCACGACCGAGTAGGTATCTTGTCATGCAAGCGACGAAAACGGATCGAGACAGCAGGTGCAGCGTTCAGTTGACGGCGAACTGCGTGCACGCCGCCCTGCGAGATCGCCGCGACGAGTCGCTACCGCTCCATCGCCACCGTGCTCTCCGATACCGGCGAGCGTTATGGCTCAACGGGTATGTGGGCTGGTGTCTCTCGGAAAGGGCCGGCGGCAGATCAGGAGTCTGTCTGAGTAATCTGTATCCGCACGGCACCCTGCAGGAACAGTCAACCCTCCGCGATATAATCATCCGAGTCGTCGCCCTCCAGGACAATCCTGTGGTCCATACCTAGCGTACGGTAGATTTCCAGATCAGCCTCGTTCTCGAAGTAGATTACGATTCCGTTTTCCCCATCACCCTCATATAGGCAGGGCGCGTTATCGAAGTTGGTGACCTCGTGCCAGCTGATGGGATCCATTGAGCATAAAATATTCATGTTGCTTACCTCCTTAACGTATGAGAGCCGGCGCATGACGTGTTATGAAGCATCCTGTTCTCTGACTGAACACGTGTGGCATCCATGCGCAACACCGACGCGATGTCTCAGGCATAGTTCGCCAGCCTTACCGGTTGGCGCGCGTCTCCCCACTCGCCGTGCCCGGATTCGAGAATCCCGGAGCAGACGGCGTTGCAATTGGGACAGCGGCCATCGCCCGTTAAATTCCAGTGAGTAATCACATACCAGTCCCGCCCGATCAGCCTGGCGCCACATTGGTGACAATAGGAGCTGCCGCTCGTCTCATCGTGGACATTTCCCGTATAGGCGTAGCGAACACCGTTTTTCATCGCGATCCGGCGCGCCCGGGTCAGTGTTTCCGGCGGGGTATGCGGCTTGTCCATCATCTTCCAGTCGGGATGGAAGGCGGTGAAATGCATCGGCACATCCGGCCCCAGCTTCTCCACCACCCACTGCGTCATCTCCTCCAGTTCGCGGTCCGAATCATTCTCGCCGGGGATGAGCAGGTTGGTGATTTCAAACCAGACGCTGGTTTGATGCTTCAAATAGACGAGGGTATCCAGCACCGGCTGCAGGTGACCGCCGCAGATCTTCCAGTAAAAACTCTCGGTGAAAGCCTTCAGATCGACATTGGCTGCATCCATGTAACGGTAAAACTCGATGCACGGCTCCTCGCAGATATAGCCCGCCGTGACCGCCACCGCCTTGAGGCCCAGCGCATGGCAGGCCTGCGCCACGTCAATGGCATACTCCATGAAAATCACCGGATCGTTATAGGTATAGGCGGTACTGCGGCAGCCCAGCTTCAGCGCCACGCGAGCGATCTTCTCCGGTGAGGCCTCATCCGAGAGCGTGTCGATCTCGCGTGATTTGCTGATATCCCAGTTCTGGCAGAACTTGCAGGCCAGATTGCAACCGGCGGTTCCGAATGACAGCACCGGTGTGCCGGGCAGGAAATGATTCAGGGGCTTCTTTTCAATCGGGTCGACACAGAATCCGCTGGACCGGCCATAGGTGGTCAGCACGATCTGCCGGCCCTCATTCGCCCGAACGAAGCATAAACCACGTTGTCCTTCCTGTAATTTGCAGGCGCGCGGACACACGTCACACTGCACCCGCCCGTCCGTCAGGACGTGCCAGTAGCGAGTGGGGACAACGGAATTTTCAACCAAGGCATGCATAAGCGGAACGACCTTTTGTGGCGAAATCATTCAAGTTCATCTTTAACTATAGCCCAACGGCGACGTGATGAATGGCGTCACGAATCCCCTGAAGGTGTTGCCCGTGCGTGTCCTGCTGCGTCAAATACATGCCGCACACCAAAACGATACAGGATGCCCGTATAACCGTGAAAACGATTGTCTAATCAGCCTGTTACCATGACGCACAGGCCGAATGAATCCCTTTCAGTGAAGCAAAATCAATGACTCATTGTCGAAGAGTTCACAGTGATCAAATGAATGGAGCCGATTGACTTCGCGGCCAGGCCCCGAACCCGGAGGACTCCTGTGATGCATACTGTCCTCACCGAAATAAAAGTGTCTGTTATTGCTGGAACTGTGGTGGGGGTTGCTGGTAACCGGAAGGCACCTCTTTAAGCACAAATTCACGGTTCAGGACCCCGAGGAGAAAATACCCCAGTCCGTGCGGTTCAAGGGCCTGTATGCCCTGCGCCGCTACCGAATCCGACAGGGTGATCCTCACTTGCCGTCACCGACACGGTGGCGATGACTGGAAAGACGGAAGTTACCCCCTCTATCTTGACTGGACGCCCTGTAACCTTGGCGGGAAACGGCCCTGGTTTCTCTGTCCGGCAAGCGGTTGCGGGCAGCGCGTAGCGTTCCTTTATGGCGGTGCAATCTTCCCCTGCCGGTACTGCTACCAGCTGGCATACCCAAGCCAACGAGAAACCACCTAGTGATCGAGCTACGAGGCGAGCTAACAGAATCCGGGAGCGTCTGGGCTGAGGATACGGGTATCCTGAATGGGGACGGCTGCAAACCTAATGGGATGCACTGGATAACCTTTGAACGATTGAATAGAGAACATGATGCTTGCGTCGCAGAATCACTGGCTGGAACTGCCCGACGCTTCGGTATGTTCGACAGGTCGTTACTGGATTGGGAATGAATCTGTCTTCAGTGCTAGGTTACCCGATGAAAATGTAGGTGCAGTGCGGGTGCAGGAAATACAATTCCAGGAAATCAACCAAAAAGGCTTAGCCAAGAGATTAGCTAAGCCTTTGATTATTTTGGCGCGCCTGGAGAGATTCGAACTCCCGACCGCCTGGTTCGTAGGGGCAACCATCTATTTTAATTTTATTTAATTTTCAATCAGATAACTGGCCCGCCCTCCTCCCTAATTTTCCGCCAACGCCCGCTGACACTTGCAGGCATCAGATTCAACACTACGTTCTTGCCATCTGCGAACGTCTTGTTTCCGCCACTAATGCGAAATCCAGAGTTCTGTTCGGCATGTCATGTTTGTACTGTAGCCGGTCGTTCCCGGGCCGAACCCTGGTCGGCAATCTTCGACCCATACAAGTCATTAACAGCGACCATATGTTTAAAGATATAGCGATTTCCGGTGTATTATATTTTCCTATAGCTACCAGAGTGTTTTCGATGTCCCACTGACGTGGTCAAGCATTTTGTGACAACCAGTTAAGCCGCTTTTTTCCTCTCCAATAACTGCCTTTCAAAATCATTCGGACTCATGTAGTCCAGGTATGAATGCAGTCGCCTGCTGTTATAAAACATGGAAATATATTCCAGTACATCCTGCTGAGCCTCGTAACGTGTCTGGTAGTTCTTCCACTGAACACGTTCCTGCTTCAGGGTGCCGAAGAAACTCTCCACCACCGCATTATCCCAGCAATCGCCTTTCCTGCTCATGCTGCCTCTAATACCATGAGCCTTGAGTAATCGCCTGAAAGCCTTGCTGGCATATTGTGATCCACGGTCCGAATGATGGATCAGTCCGGCATTTGGCCTGCGCCGCCAGATCGCCATCTGTAGGGCATCACAGACCAGTTTCGCCTTCATCCGGGAACTCATGCTCCAGCCCACAACCTTGCGGGTACACAGATCAATAACCACCGCCAGATACAGCCAGCCCTCCTGTGTCCAGACATAGGTCACATCCGAGGCATAAACTCGGTCGGGTTGGGCAACGTCAAACTCACGGTTGAGCAGATTGTCAAACACCGGCTGCTGATGATTACTGTTTGTCGTCACCTTGTATTTCCGAAGCTGGCGTGCTCGTACACCGGCTTCACGCATCAGCTTCCTTGCTTTGCTGCGGCTCACCGGATAACCCAACGCATTCAGGGCTCTCTTCATCCTCCGGCTGCCGTAGGTATGGCCTGAACTTTCGGCAATATCCTCAACCCACTCCAGCAGCTCTTGATGCTTGGGATCATCTGGCCTTCTCGCCCGATTTCTCTCGTACTGGTAATAGCCATTACGGCTGACACCCAAAACCTGACATTGCAGGGTAATTGGATAGGCATTCTTATGTTGGGTGATGAACGAATATTTCACCTCGTTTCTGCTGCAAAGAATGCCGTCGCTTTTTTTAAGATATCCCTCTCCATTTCAAGGCGTTTGACCTGCGCCTTGAGTTTCCTGATCTCTTCCTGCTCAGGTGTCTGCTTGCCATTTCCTCTGAATGCCTGGCCATCTTCTGCCCGATGTTCTTTAACCCACCGTCCTGGCATTTGCGCATTGATATCCAGACTGCTGGCCGCTTCCCTGCGAGAAAAACCCTGATCAAAAACCAGGCTGATCGCATCCAGTTTGAATTCCTTCGAATATTGTCTTCTCGTCGTCATTCTCTCTACCTCAGTTAAGTAAATTATGCTTAACTGGGTTGTACATATCTATTGAACCACTTGTGGTGGGTATTCCCGAAGCCGGCTCCGTGAGGGCTCAGAGTGAATACTGACCGACTGGGTAACAAACCAGTGTATGGGAGCGTAGCAGATTCGTTGCTACCAACCATAGATGCTTCGGGTTCTCCAGGTTCAACGCCTTCTCTACGGAACCGTGGAATGTAACTCCAGGTTGGCATATGAACGTTACGACTGGCCGCTTCTGCATTCCGGCCATAAGTCTGACGGTTGGAAATGTCTTCTTTCCGGAAAACCGGACATCCCCGGCGTTCTCAGGCATGTCGTGTTTGTACTGTAAGCAGACTACAGGGGGCGGTTGCGGTTCGACCACCACCCAACGCCTTTTTCGCTTGCTCCTCGTTGTATTCCCGCCGCCGGGCCTCGATCACGGCTTGGGCATGGACGAGATTCAGGAACCAATGCTCGTTCAGGCATTCATCGCGTAGCCGTCCGTTGAATGACTCGATGTAGGCGTTCTGGTTGGGCTTGCCGGGTTCAATGAGGCGCATGCTCACGCCATGTTGGTGCCCCCAGATCAGGAGGACCCGGAAATATCGTCCCGAATATGGCCCATCATCCCCGGAACCTGGATGCCCGGACGAAATCTTCCCCGAAAATCACGCATGTACGAAACCTGTACATTTATTATATTTATCCTTGACAATGTACAATTTCTGTATAGTATTAAGCGTGCAGAGCCAAGAGACCAGATCTTCTGCATAGATTATGTACAAGTTAGGAAATTTGAAGATGCCATTCATAACCTGAATTCACACAGAGTTATGAATCCTTAAGCCTGTTAGACAAGAGACACGATACGTGTACAAGGAGAACTGAAATGAAATATTCAATGATCATCAAGTGTATAGCCGGCGCCGGCATATTGCTTGGATCACTTAATGTGATGGCCTCCGGTTTTGGTGGCGGCTGGTCGAGAAACAGCCACACCGGCACGCTGATGAATGCCAACGCTCCCAGTTACAGCAGCAGCGGTTCCGCGACGGCAATGAAAAGCAAGAAAGGCAGCGGATTCGGCAACGGCTGGTCGAAAAACAGCCACACCGGCACGCTGATGAATGCCAACGCCCCTTCATACGAAAAGCAGCCCCATGCTGCCGGAGACAAGCAAGTCACTCTCAACAGCTTCGGTGGTGGCGCGTATCAGGATAAGACTACCGGCACGTTGACCCGCATCGATTAACTGAAGGACCTTGAAAAGGGGCAGGGAAGCCCCTTTAACTTTTTGCATGCGTCATGACCGGTCTAATACGGTGGTGTGACTGGATACCCCGCCAATAGAGGCATAGTATGCGATTAAATTAATCACCGAGAGGAAATCAAAATGAAACTAACAACCAGTCATACCTCGATCGGAAAAGTGATAACCGTTGAAACGAACGAAGAACTTGACCTGAAGTCCCACGGAGTATTCGTCGACGCCTGCAGGCTGGCTCGGGCACTCCGAACAAAGTACTATCGATGTGAACCTTATGAAAACACGGAAAATCCGAGGTTCAGGGGTGGACATGCTGTTAATGCTGCATGAGCTTACGGGTTGCGAGAGCAACCGCATCCGTCTTATCAACTGCAATCCTGATATCCGTAACCAACTGATTACAAGCAAGGTGGGGCAACACTTCCAGGTAGTGTAGTAGCGACCGTTTGTTCTGTGATTATAGAAACATCCAACTTCATCAACAATCTGATGTGCTTAGAGAGTGCTTTCTACGTGAATCCGTCCGTTTATCATCGCATAGAACATCCCATTATCGGCGGCAACAACGTCTGGAGTTGCTGCATTCAAGTAATAGCCCCTGATTCAGAGTATGTCGCGTGTTAATGATCACCACTATGGAGCCATTCCGGGATCGCCTTAATGGCGCCACTTCAGGATCGCCCTAATGGAGCCACGCCGGGATCGCCTTAATGGCGCCACCTGAAGATCGCCCTAAGGGCGCCGACCGGCGCTGGTTTCACGTTTCAGACTTTCTGTTCATTTGCCTTATCGTTGCGGATTTTCCGCGGAGAAAGGCATGGCAAATAGGAGGTTTGAGATGTATCACTTCCGTCAGGCTCTGGTGCGGATGCGCCAGGGCGAGTCAGACCGGCAGATTCATGCCACTGGGCTAATGGGTCGGCGTACTCTAGGGGCGCTGCGTCAGCAGGCCCATGAGCAAGGCTGGCTCGACCCAGCGCGACCACTGCCACCGGACCAGGAACTGGTCGCCGTCCTTCAGCAGCCCAAGCCGACGCATACCCAGGCACAATCGAGCCTCGAACCCTACCGGGGTCTGCTCGAACAGTGGTGGTCCGAGAGCATCGACGGCACCACCATCCACACCGCCCTCAATCGCCGCCACGGGTACACCGGCAGCTACTCATCGGTGCGTCGGTTTCTGCGGTCGCTGGCAGAGAAAACGCCGCGGGTCACAACGGTGCTTGAGTTCGCGCCCGGCGATGCGGCGCAAGTCGATTTTGGCAAGGGTCCGCAGATCATTGATGTCCATACCGGCGAAGTGTTTAAAACCTGGGTGTTCGTTATGGTGCTCGCGTGGAGCCGATACCAGTACGCCGAGCTGGTGCGTGATCAAAGCATCGAGACCTGGTTCGGTTGTCACCGCCGCTCGTTCGAACACTTCAACGGCGTGCCATCGAAAGTCATCATAGATAACCCAAAGTGCGCGATCACCAGCGCGTGCTACCACGATCCACAGGTGCAGCGCGCTTACGCTGACTATGCCGAAGGGTATGGCTTCCTGATTTCACCCTGTCCCGTTGCCGATCCGCAAAAAAAGGGCCGCGTGGAATCGGGTGTCAAGTACGTCAAGAACAACTTCATGCCACTACGCGAGTTCCGCGATCTCCCTGACGCCAATGAGCAGTTGCTGAACTGGGTGATGCAGGACGCGGGTAACCGCATTCACGGCACCACACGCACGCCGCCACTGAAACGCTTTGTCGAGACCGAACAGGCGATGCTCAAGCCACTTCCCAACTGTGTGCCAGAGTGTACCCGTTGGGTAACCGCAAAACTGCACGGCGATTGCCACCTTCAAGTGGATAAGTGTCGCTACTCGGCGCCGTGGCGTCTTGTCGGTCAGACGCTCGATGTGCGCATCACCAAGACCACCGTACGCATCTACCATCAGCACGAACTCAAGGCATTGCATCCACGCCCACGCATGACGGTCAACGCCATACCATTGATGAACATCTGCCGCCGCAGCATGTTGCCTACAAGATGCGTGACCCGCAGTGGTGCCTGAAACAAGCAGAGGTCACCGGACCGTACTGTCACCTGTTCATACAACGCCTGTTCGAAAACTCTGTCCTCGACCGCCTGCGTGCAGCACAAGGTGTCATCGGCCTTGCCAAGCGTTATGGCGCGGTACGCCTGGAAGCCGCCTGTCAGCGCGCACTCCACTTCGACAACATCCAGTACCGCGTCGTGCGCGTGATCCTCGAGAAGTCACTCGACCAACAGAGCGATCCCCAGCAGTGCTTTGATGAGATGTCGGACGCCTATTTCACCGGCTGCAGAGCCAACGCACCGGTAAAACCCTGTCGACCTATGCTCGCGAGAAGGTGCAAGGCAAGGCGCGGCGTTTCAATACCCACCTGGTGACGGAGCCATCACCGGCAGACGGGAATACCTCCGGGAGCGCCACAGGGTGAGCCAACATCATGCGTACTCTCGATCTCAATCAAGCTGCCGCCTTCCTGCACATGTCGCAGGCGGCGCTGCGACAAAAGGCCAAGGCCGGCATCATCCAGGGCGCGAAACCGGGGAAACGCTGGGTCTTCCTGGAAGCAGACCTTGCCGACCACCTGCGATCCCTCTATGCCGGTTCCCGGCAAGCGCCGCGAAGTGGCTGTGACAAGGAGGCATCATGTCACTCTACAAACGCGGTAGTACCTGGTGGGTCCGTGTTACCACCCCCAACGGTGAGCAGATACGCCGATCTGCTCGGACTTCCCAGCGCAAGGAAGCGCAGGAGTACCACGACCGATTGCGGGTAGAACTCTGGCGGGTCCACCAGCTTGGCGATACACCCCGTCGCACCTGGCAGGAGGCCGTGGAGCGATGGTTAACCGAGACGCACCACAAGGCCAGTCACATGGATGACATTCGCCACTTGCGCTGGTTACACCCACACCTCTACGGTCACTACCTGGATGAGATCACCCGTGATGTGATCGACCAGGTCACGGCGACCCGCTTGAGGGACGGGGTCACCAATGCGACGGTGAACCGGCTGCTGCAAGTCCTGCGGGCTATCCTCAACCGCGCGGCACGGGATTGGGAGTGGTTGGTTAAAGCGCCCGCCGTGCGGTTGCTACGGGAGCCTAAACATCGGGTCCGGTGGCTGACGCATGACGAAGCCGCCAGTCTGCTGTCCGAACTGCCGCCCCATCTGGCGGAGATGGCACGCTTCTCCCTGGCGACCGGGTTGCGCGAGGCCAATGTGACCGGGCTGTCGTGGGCTCAGGTGGACCTGGAGCGGAGAGTGGCCTGGATCCATGCCGATCAGTCAAAGAACCAGAAGCCGCTTCCGGTACCGCTGAATGCCGATGCCGTAGTGGTGCTCCGCCGTCAGGTGGGTCAGCATCCGACGTGGGTGTTCACCTTCCAGGGCCATCCGGTCGGCAAGGCTAACAACCATGTCTGGAGGAAGGCTCTGGTGCGGGCTGGGATCACGGACTTCCGCTGGCATGATCTGCGGCCTACCTGGGCGTCGTGGCATATTCAGCAGGGAACCCCGCTGCATGTGTTGCAGGAGCTGGGCGGCTGGAGCGATATCCGGATGGTGCAGCGGTACGCACACTTGTCAGCCGATCACCTGGCAGTGTACGCGGATCGTCTGTCACAACTCCGGGTAATTAGCACAAATCCAGCACAGTCCGGGGATGATGGAAACAAGAAACGACTAGAAGAGAAACTCCTAACCGTTTGATGTAAATTGCGAATTATGGCGCGCCCGGAGTGATTCGAACTCCCGACCGCCTGGTTCGTAGTTAGCAGCACACTCGCTAACGTTTTGTTTTTTAATGCAGATTACTGGAATGCCCGTTGCCCATTTTGCCTAACAGTGCAGGACGATGCATAACTGAATCCCGCAAAAGTCCCGCACGCAAATCGGGGCTTACTTGTCGAGAATAACTGTACTACAATGTCATACAATCATTCTGAACACCTATTGGAAGAGTTATGGGTACCCTGACCATACGCATCGATGACGAGCTTGAGAAAGACCTGGATCAACTCGCCAAAGTCCAGCACCGCACAAAAAGTGATCTGGCTAGAGAGATGCTGCGCAAGCATATCGCCGTTGAACGATTCCGCGAATTGCGGCGCAAGGCGCTGCCACTGGCCGAAGCGGCAGGGTATGTGACTGACGAAGATATCTTCCGCGATATCTAGTGAAGGTATTTCTCGATACCAATGTTCTGGCCAGCGCGCTGACCACACGTGGACTTTGTGCGGAACTCTTTGAAGTTGTTTTACAGTCCCACGAGTTGCTCACCTCGGATCCCGTCCTGCGTGAGCTTGAACGTATCCTCCCCGGAAAACTCGGCCAATCAGTAGAGGTCACTGAAGGGTTTATAAATTTGCTACGCACGCATGCCCTTCTTGTTACCACTGAATGCCCCTCCCTTAAACTTTCTGACCCTGACGATGAACCCATTGTTGCTTCCGCGATTGCAGGACACGCGAATATTTTCGTCACAGGTGACAAGGCGCTCCTCGAGCTGCAAAGCGTTGAGCAATTGCCTATTGTTTCTCCTCGAAAATTCTGGGAGATGTTGTCCGGCCGGGAATAATGAGGTGATAGGGTCATGAGCTGGCGTGGTCAGCCGTGCGCTCGGGTAATAAATGCGGACTACAGCGCTGATCTCAACCCACCCCGGTGGAAATCTTATTGCCGTGGACTATATCAGTTGCCCGTTGCAGCCTGATCAACAATTCGCCAGGCACAGGGGCTGGCCGGAAGCCGTGGTGCGGTATATCCGCGAGAACGTGGATAAACGCAGTCTGCGGGACGATCAGGACCACCTGCGGAAACTCGATCCTTACCTGGGCGGTAAACGGCTCTCAGAGATCAGCATGGATGCCCTCTGGCCGTTTATTCACCAGCGGCGGGAAGTGGATGGCGTGCAGAATGCCACCATCAACCGGGCGCTGGAGATCGTACGGCGGATTCTGCACCTCGCGCGTGATGAATGGCTGTGGTTGCCGTCATTCCCCCGGATTCGGATGCTGCCGGAACCGAAACGGCGGATTCGTTTCTTAACGCGTGAGGAAGCAGAACGGCTGCAAGAGGCGCTGCCCGCGCACCTGGTCCCCGTGATCCGGTATGCGCTGGCAACCGGCTGCCGCATGTCGGAAATGCTGCGACTGGAATGGCGGCGTGTGGATTTTAATCGACGCGTCGCCTGGCTGGACCCTGGCACAACCAAGAATGGCGAGGGCCGTGGTATTCCGTTGAACCGGGATGCGGTGTTGGCCTTACGGTCGGTGCAGGGTGAACACCCGAAATGGTGTTTCACCTATCAGGGAAAGCGCATGGAGGCGATTGGTTCGGCCTGGAAACGCAGTTTGGCAAAAGCGGAGATTACCCACTTCCGCTTTCACGATCTGCGCCACACCTGGGCGAGCTGGCATGTCATGCACGGCACCAGCCTGCAAGAGTTGATGGAGCTTGGCTGATGGAAGTCCTATGAGATGGTGCTGCGCTATGCCCATCTCGCGCCGGAGCACCTGGCGGATGCGGCCTCACGGATCGAGAAGCCGTGGGAAACCGTAGGAGATTGTCCTACGATTTCTCTACGCTAGCTAATGCAGAAGGCGCACACCGAGATGTAAGCCCTTGAAGAATATGGCGCGCCCGGAGAGATTCGAACTCCCGACCGCCTGGTTCGTAGGGGCAATCATCTGTTTTAAAAGTAATTAATTTTCAAATAGTCAACTGGTCCGCCCTCTTCTTCATATTTCCGCTAACGCCCGCCAATACTCGCTGAAATCAGGTTCAACACTACGTTGGACGCCTATCCGTGTTGTTTTATATCGACCCCTAATTTGTCTTTCCCCCTGAATCAGAGGATGACTGGAATGTACTATAAGCAGTGGTGGATTGGACTGGTCAGTGCAACACCCTATAGCTTGGTCAACGATTTGGAGGTATAGGTTATTGCACAACCAGTCACACGGGGCATATCGGTTCTAATCGCAGTGATGTATCACGAAGACCGCAGGTCCAGGCTGAGCAAGATTAATCAGCTCTTGGAGCAGGATTAATTACGAAAAGGAGATGGCTTAATGAAACTCTACCTATGCACCCTTGCGCTGGCGCTGGCCTTGGGGGTGACGCTCCCGACAGCCGCACAGATCGACCATACTGCCGAACTGAAGATGCTGGAGAATGAGGCCAAGAGTGGGCAGCCCGAGTCTGAGCTGCTCTATGGTCTGACCTTGCTGGAGGGACGAGACGGCATCAAACCCGATCTGGTGCAGGGGTACAACTGGATCCGTCGTGCCGCCCACGAGGGCGACACTTATTCGCAGTATATGCTCGGTACCCTCTACGCCGAGGGACGTGGCACCGAGGTGAAGAACGATCGCGCCATCTACTGGTGGCGAGAAGCGGCCAAGCATGACAACCGCACCGCTCAATATCTCCTCGGCAAGGCATATCTCGAAGGGAAGATGGTGCCGCGCGATAACACCGAAGCGATTCACTGGCTGACCAAGTCCGCCGAACAGGGCAACAGCGACGCCGAATTCCTGATCGGCAAGATGTATCTGGAGGGAGATGCCGTAGCCCAGGACAAGCTGCTTGCACGTGACTGGCTGGATCGTGCCGCGCGTCAGGGCCACTCCGATGCCATCAACATCCTGCGTAGCCTGGCCAACGTGGTCAACTACACTACCATGGTCTATCAGGAGTCGGCCGATCGACTCATGGCACGAGCCCGCAGCGGAGATCCCCATGCCGAGTATGAGCTGGCCATGCGTTACCAGAGTGGCGCATGGGATGTACGTCAGGACGATGCCAAAGCGCTGGAGTGGCTGCTCAAGTCAGCCAATCATGGCAACCGTCTGGCAATGCAGACCCTGGCTCATGTCTATGGCCAGGGAGAACTCGGCGTAAATGCGGATGCCAAGCAGAGCGCCTATTGGCAACAGCGCGCAAATCAAATCCGTTAACTCAACAATCTGCGGCAGACCTGGACGTCGTGACATGTGCAGTAGGGAATGTCGTTGCATGTATTGCAGGAGCCGGGGGGGTAGCGATATCCGGATGGTACATACGGTACGCACACTTGTCGGCGGATCATCTGACGGCGTATGCGGATTGTCTGTCGCAACCCCTTATGGTTAGCACAAATCCAGCATAGAGGGTGGAAGTTGGTAACTAAAACGGCTAGAAGAATATCTCCTAACCGTTTGAGTTAACATGCGAATTATGGCGCGCCCGGAGAGATTCGAACTCCCGATCGCCTGGTTCGCAGGGGCAACCATCAGTTTTATATATCTTTTATTTTCAACCAGTTAACTGGTCCGCCCTCTTCCTTAATTTCCGCTAATGCCCGCCAGTACTCGCGGGCATCACGTTCAGCATACGTTAATAGTCTATAGCTATTGTCGTGTGTCGACCTATTCTGATAAAAAAAAACTCCGTATGCTCACCGTCCCGTCTGTTAAAGGTAGAATTTCGGTACAGAGCGTGCGCTTAAATTGAATTTCACGCGGAAAATATCAAAGCATCGAACTCTCGTTAGCATCAGAAACGGTGAAATTCCATGTGTTGGAGTTTTTCAACACAACCGACCCTAAGTTGCCGTTTTAGTCTATGCTTATATAAGCAGTGCCTTAACGAGAAAGAATGACCAATGTGACATGCGTGACATGCCCAGTGGGGGTATTTCTGGCTAACATTATTCAATAACAGTCACTACCTGGTAATCCAGCCAGAACGACATGCTCACAATCAAGAGATGAGGTGAATAAAGACATGGATCGGATGCAAATGTATCGGGACCTGCTCCATCGCGAGAGAATACCGCACCACGGGCAGATTGTTGCACCAGTTCATCCTCTGGAGGCAAATGTGAAGGTGGCTCGCGGTCGACGTTCTCAGCTTCTGTCCACTAGACAGAAGCTGGCCTGGCTGATGCTTGGCGTGGTTACCGGTGCCCTGATCGTTATCGTGGCTTGGTGGTCTGAATTGAACGACCTGGTAGGTGGCGCTGGAGTCAAGGGGATGGTAAGCAGTTTGACGGAGCATCGACAGTCTGGCGAGCTACCGGCACAATCTTTCACGACAGAAGAAACCGGAGGAGATATCAAGCACGGTGTCATATCCCGGCTGGAAGTACTGCCGCCCACGGCTGCTGGTATGGGGAACGATAGTACTTCGGGGGGCAAGGATAAAGACAAGTCGAGGAATGCTACGAGCAGTACACTCCTTCCAAAATCAGACAACCTTCCTGTTACTACCGAAGTTCAGCCACATGAAACAATAAGTGATACTGGCCCAGCAATGAGTGCAGTGCCATTCGCGGATGACACCTTAATGCGCTTGCAGAAACTGGCTGAGTCCGGAGATACCAAGGCACAAAACATCCTTGGGATGATGTATGCCACCGGCGATGGCGTGCCGAAGAATGCCGCCAAGGCAGCAGAGTGGTTTGAGAAAGCAGCGGCGCAGGGAGATGTCGATGCACAAACCATTCTCGGACACATGTACGCCACCGGCGATGGCGTGCCGAAGAATGCCGCCAAAGCAGCAGAGTGGTATCAGAAGTCGGAGGCGCAAGGAAATGCCGATGCACAATTCAACCTGGACGTGATCGCCACCGACGATGGCATGCCGAAGAATGCTAACAAGGCAGCAGAGGGTGATAAGAAGTCGGCGACGCAGGGAGATGCCAAGGCACAGGACAACCTCGGAATAATTGCCACCGGCGATGGCGTGCCGAAGAATGCTGCCAGGGCAGCAGAGGGTGATAAGAAGTCGGCGACGCAGGGAAATTCCAAGGCACAGAACAACCTCGGAATAATTGCCACCGGCGATGGCGTGCCGATGAACGCTGGTAAAGCCATGGAACGGCTTCAGAAGGCAGCCGCGCAGGGAGATGCCAGCGCACAGTTTAAACTCGGGGAGATGTACGCCACCGGCGATGGCGTGCCGAAAAATACTGCTAAGGCAGCAGAGTGGTATCAGGAGTCGGCGGCGCAGGGAGATGCCAGCGCACAATTTAAACTCGGAGTGATGTACAGAAGCGGCGAAGGCGTGCCGAAGAATGCCGCCAGGGCAGCAGAGTGGTTTGAGAAAGCAGCGGCGCAGGGAAATGTTGATGCACCGTACAACCTCGGAGTGATGTATAGAATCGGCGAAGGCGTGCCAGAGAATGCCGCCAAGGCAGCAGAGTGGTTTGAGAAAGCGGCGGAGCAGGGAAATGTCAATGCACAGTACAACCTCGGGGTGATGTATGACACTGGTGATGGCGTGCCGATGGAGCCTGCTAATGCCATGGAATGGCTTCAGAAGGCAGCGGCGCAGGGAGATGACAAGGCACAGAACAAAGTCGGAATAATGTATGCCAGTGGCGATGGTGTGCCGATGGATCCTGGTAAAGCCAAGGAATGGTTTCAGAAATCGGCGATGCAGGGATATTCAAACGCACAATTCAACCTCGGGATGATGTACGCCACCGGCGAAGTCGTGCCGAAGAATGCCGCCAAGGCGGTAGAGTGGTTTAAGAAGGCGGCGGCGCAAGGAGATGCCGATGCACAATTTAAACTCGGAGTGATGTACAGAATCGGCGAAGGCGTGCCGAAGAATGCCGCCAAGGCGGTAGAGTGGTTTAAAAAGGCGGCGGCGCAAGGAAATACCGATGCACAATTCAACCTCGGGGTGATGTACTACAACACGGGCGAAGGCGTGTCGAAGGATTGATATTAGCTTATGCATGGTTGAATCTCGCTGCGACACAGTACGTTGAGAATGCATAAAAAACACGTGGCATGCTCGAATTGAATTCAGTCCAGTGTATAGAGGCGGAGCGTATGTCATCTAATTGGAAAACTGGGCAAGTGCTAGAGCGGGATGGCGTGCCATTAGCGAAGCCGTGGAAAGCCGTAGCGGATCACGCTACGATTTCACTACGCTAGATTCAGAACCTCGACCGCAGAACCCGGCACAGCAGCCGCGTGCCGGTCCTTCGCTTCTGGCACGAAGACCTCAGTGCTAGGACCTCAGCACACGGCGGCACAATAGCCAGCTTCTTCGACTAACCACAGATGCAGGCGCCTTCGCTCTGTCAGCGATTGCTGTTCTGGCAAGACCTCTGCTACCAACAAGGCTGCGCTTTCGGCAATTGCTTCTGCATTGCTCTACCTCATACATCCATGCACTCGTCTGCCATAGGCCGCGCGCCGCAGCTGGTGCAAATGCCACGCACGGCAGTTATGTGTTCTCGTTCAGCGCAAGACCGTGCGTGAATTGGGGGGGTCGCTGTGGATCTGATACTGGCTCACCGCGCCATCCTCACTTTCCGGCGGCGGGCACCCGCTTCTTCCACACACCGGTTCCCAGCTTCCCGTGCATCACGAACATATCCGGTGTCGGCAGTTCGTAAGTGCCACTGTCCTGCCAAGCGATCGACTGGGATATCAGGGTCCATTTGCCGTCCGCGGCGGTGAAGTTGCCGACGTGGTTGGGCGCCGCGCCCGGGCCGCTGCTGCTGAAGTTGTAGGTACCGTCGGCCCGAATCTCCAGCACCCACTCGGCCACACCCAGTGGATTGGTGACGTTCTGCACCCAGGTCGCCACCAGCGCGCGGTCGACCGCGCCCGGTTGCACGCTGTTCGGGGACACGACGGAATCCGTGATCTGCAGTGGCTGCTCGATCACCGTGCCCTGCAAGACGCCGTCGGAAGCCGGGCGGTTTAAAAGATACAGCAGCGCCATGCCGCCGGCGGCCATGCCCAGTCCCTTCCACACCCAGCCGGGGGGCCTGGTGGTTGCCTTGCCCCGCACCGGCGCCACCGCCGGCGTCTTCGATGCAGTCCCGGCAGTCACCTTCGCGCTCCCCTTCGTCTGCGGCGGCGGCTGATACGCGCGGTCGCAGGCGGGACAATTCGCATGCTGAGCCGGATCGTACAGATTTCCGCAGACACATCGAATCAGTTTGCCGGTCATGCGCCATTCCCCTGTTGGTCCTGCGCACCCGAGCGCTGATCAACTGTCCGGCGCTCCCGTGCGCGCGCTTCATCGCTCGCTGCTTCGAATTCCAGCCCGCCCGCATCCTTTTCCGTGAACGTCCCCACGAACACCCAACGTGTCTGTGCATCCAGCGTGACGGCAGGCAGCTTCAACAGGTCTTTACTGCCGTTTCTGACCCAACCGTCCACAGTGCAAGGTGTGTACGTTTTCACGTCCTGTCCGAATTTGTAATACAACTTCAGATGCGTGCCGCCGATCATCCGGCCGACCGACCATACGTCGGTACCCACCAGTCTATTGGATGCGTCGAGGTACCCGTCATCCGAGAAGAAGCTCCATTGCTGCTTGCCGGGATCGAACGGTGGCATCCGGTTGCCCTTGACAGTGAGGTTGTCGCTTTCCAGATACATGTCGATGTCGCTGCCGTCCGCCCCGCAGGTCCAATCCACCTTGAACAGCGCAGGATGCCAGGTGTCAAGCTTGTACTCCAGATCCTCGACGCGTTTATTCAGACGGTCGATCTGTGCCTTGGCCTGGTCCAGCCGGTCGCGCAGATTGACCAGCTCTCCCTGCGCGCGCCGCACATTGTCCGTGGCGCGCACCAACTCGTTCTTAATGTTGTCCGCATTCAACTGCGGTTCGGCCAGCATCTGCTGCGCCTCGTCCAATCCGTCGGTGGCCGCGACCAGCGCCTGCTGCAGCTTGAGCAGGCTCTTCGTGTCGATCGTATCGCTTTTGTAATAGCGCGCAAGAATGATCATGATGATCAGAAACGCGCCCATGGCGCCCGAGATCACGTCCATCATGGACAGATTGAAAATGGAGATCTCCCGGTTACGCACTTTCATGGCGAGGATACGACCCTGCGAATACGCTCACTGCACCGCGTCACCGGCATAGAGCCGGTTGATGAGATTTCTGAGACAATAATCGCCGCTCAGGTTCACGGCCATCTCCTCGCGTTTCTGCACCACATGCAGCAGAAACACCAGGATCGCACTCAGGACCAGCGCGATGATCGTGGTATTGAACGCAATGGCGAGGCTGCTGGTTACCTTGCCCAGATCCATGTGCTCCGGATTGACGAAACCCAGTGCGCCGGCGATGCCCACGACCGTGCCGATGAACCCGATTGTCGGTATCACCCAGACGATGTAGCGGATCATCGAGTAGCGCAGATCGACGCGATGACTGATCAACTCCAGACTGCTGTTGAGTACACTGACCACCTGATCAACCGACCGACTGCTCTGGAACTGGAGTATGGACAGGTCGATCAGATACGGCAGAAATCCGTTTTCCCCGTCATGCCGCTCCGCCACCCGCATTCGAATCGGCCCCAACTCATGCGCCTGTAACACCGTCTGCGTATCCTCCGGCAGATAGCCCTGACCGAGAAACCCCAACTCCCGCTGCGCGCACTGGTAGCGCGCGAGCAACTCCCCAAGACACGCGAAGAAGAACAGATACATCAGGTTCTGGATGGTGAACGGATAGGGGAAGATGGAATAGTTGCTGTAATCCAGCACCAGCACCGCGGCGTTGCTGCCGCGGGTGAGGACTATGGTCAGGACGGCAATGAAGAAGCATCCTGCCATCAGCGCCACCGGCAGCACCAGGTAGCGCGGGATGTCAAGGCGGATGAGTGCGTGTCCGATGCCGTTCATTGTGATCGCAGGTACCGTTGTTCCCTGTTGGTAATTCTAGTGGATTCCCGGGCCCAGGCAAGAAGCGATGCGACGGATCCCGTTCTGATCCCAGCGATACGGAAATGTGCTGCGCCAGCGATTTCGAATATTTTTTAAAAGATGTGCTCCGACGCCGACTTTTGCAGGAGCAAAGCCAGTATTATTGTGCAACAGTTTATGCGAGACATGTTTATACCTTAATACAGTTCTACTCAGTATATATTCGTTCTTTTCCTAACGTGTTTAAAGCCTTGGCTGTACCCTTCAGAGAAAAGGTAACCTGCAGCCCGGGTATGCACCACGAATTACCTGTCACATATGGCGACATATATGAAAATGGACGATGATAAATTTGGTACGAGATCAGACCTAAGAAACATACCGGATCGGCGTAAAATTCATAAGGCGCAAATTAATGAACGACGAATTCGGCCTGACAGACGCTTGAATAATATCTCAGTTCAGTTGATCCCATTTAATGATGGTCTGCTTGCATCCAACGATACGAGACACTTTTAGTCGCAACAGTAGAAATGAGAAAAGAGCGACTCAAGCGCATGAAAAAGAACAACGAGAATAAAAGCAACTGGAAAAAGAACGGCGAGATAAAGAACGATGGTTTATTAAACATTCAGGAGTGAGTATTTACAAAAACAATTTGAGAACCACTATTGATCAAAGAAAAATAACTGACAGACGCAAACAGAATCAAATGCAGCCTTATGGTCGCCGAGTGCAACCTGATCGTCTCCTGAACAATATCTTAGTGGAGTTGATTCCGTATTAATCAGCTAGCATTCAACTAAACATGGTGATTTATATAGCCCTATCATTACTCTGACATGGGGACGAACATTATCGGGCAAGGACATTTGCTCAGCAGACCTTCTTCCGTAAACTCGGTTAAGACGCCATACACCAGGCCATGTCTATGACATCCTAATATAATGAGATCAATATCTAGTCGGTCTGATTCTTTCAATATCGTTTTAATTGTTGCGCCTTCTATCAATAGCGCCTTGGCATCAATATCACGATTCCGCAGACATTGAGCGAGACGCTGCAGAACCTCATGTTCTTTGCATAGCTCATCGGCGACCTCCCGACGCATCACATTGCTATCAACATTAAAGGGAGCGGGGCGGCGCAGATCTGGGACAATGTGGATCATCCACACCTTACTAGAAAAGGCGCGTGCCAATTCAAGGGTTTTCTCCATTATAGGTGATGCCATATTTGCGGCCTCACAAGCATCGATCGTCACGAGTAAATTTTTCACTGTTAGATATTCCTTCGCTAACACGGGAAGTCAGGGTGCTGCGTGTATGGGTGGAACAAGGCGCGTTGAATAATTAAACCTCCAACACACACAGTAAATGCCAGAGCCTTGCAATACTTCGTCTGACTGCCTTACAGCTAGAAAAGCTTGTTTATGGCATTTGTCATATTCAGCCAGCCGAAAACGAGTAACAGCGGTGGCATTAATATGAGCAAGAGCAGCGCAAACAGACATTGACTGCATCTTAATAACTTATCGATCATTCTTAAACCGCTCGTGTAGTTAGGTCGCGCAACTTAAGATTATCAAATACTGGAACGGGCGCAATTAGTGGAACTACGTATACCGAAGCTGAACTGCGTCAATAGCTTATGTCTTATTTCAGATGGAATGGACACCGCCCTCCCTTAACCGGCATCGAGGTGCCATAGTTGAGCTGTGATGTTCAACTAACACAGAGAGGACGGCGTTCTTTTGCGACTAGGTATGACAGCTCACATATATCCGGCCTCTAACTGTGGCGTCGATATTCCGGTACCGGACCCTAATGGTCTAGGGGCGGATACGTTTTCTGATTTAGACTTCGGTCGAGCGACGTTCTGTGGAAAAGTCCGGGCAAGCAGGGAGAAAACCGTCTGAGGCATTGCTTGTGCAATGCAAATTCTATTTAAGATCATTGGTGCTTCGCCGTCCACGTCCTAGTGGCGATTATGCATCGCCAGCGGCTCAGAAGTTCGCATTCATACGGATGGAGTGCAGGATTATGCAGGCCGCCGCGCCGGCAATCACGTCGTCCAGCATGATGCCGAGGCCACCCTGGACGTGTTTGTCGATCCAGCGAATCGGCCAGGGTTTCCAGATGTCGAGCAGGCGAAACAGTGCAAACCCGACCAGGATCCAGCCCCAGCTGACGGGCACGAGGAACATCGTGATCCAGTAGCCGACAAACTCATCCCAGACGATTCCGCCGTGGTCGTGCACACCCAGGTCATGCGACACGCCTCGGCACAACCAGACACCAAAGGCAACGGCGGTAAGCACGCAGCCTGCATAGAGCCAGGGCGGCATCTGGCTCAGGATAAGATAGAAAGGGATCGCAACGAGGGTGCCGAACGTGCCCGGCGCAAATTTAGCCAGCCCGCTACCGAGACCGAACGCAAGAAAATGGCGCCAGCTGCGGAATACTCCCGGATTGACGGCCAGTACCGGTACTTTTCCGGTCAATTTCAATCACCCCCCGGGTTAGGCTTGCACAGTGAGGTAAGGCGCTGGCGCCGTATTATTCGTCAGCGACTGCAGAATCTCGAGAAAATTGTGGAGCTTATCGTCTGCAAGCTCACCCATGACCGCGATCTGGAAGTAGCGCGGTGCCAACGGCGGCTTGCATGCATAGATCAGGTAGCCGTGATCCCTGACAGCCGCATATAACGCCTCGAAGCCCAGTGCTTCCGGGACACCGACCGTTAGGATAGAGGCGGCCTCGCTGCCCGTTGGCAAGGGAAACAGCGGCAGCCCCAGCTGCGCCATTCCCGCGACGAGGATTTTGCGGCGCCGCCAATAGACACGACGTCGCTCATCGATTCCCCGCTCGAGAAGTTCTTCGATCGCGCGATCAAGCGCAAGGAATAAGGGCACGGACGCCGTGAACGGCGTCTGGCTGTTATCTTCCAGCTGGTCGTGGAAACGATGCAAATCCACCGAATAACTCCGTGCGCGCGTTAGCTTTGATGCTTTGAGCAGGTCGCGACGCACGCACACTAGGCCGAGCCCCGGCACCCCATGCAGGCATTTTCCAGAGGTCGTGATACAGGCGTCAATTCCATCACGCGTCACATCCAGGTCCTCTGCGCCTGCACTCGAGGTGGCATCGACGATCAGCTTCAGGCCATATTGCCGTGCGAGGATGCTGACAACCTCCACCGGGTTGAGCAGGCCCGCAGACGTCTCATGGTGGACCATCGCCACCGCAGTGAACCCGCGGTGGCGCCCCGCTGCAATGACCGCTTCCAGGCGATCCAGATCGAACGGTTTACCAAACCCAAAATCGATTGGTGTGTGGGGAATCTGGTGAACATTCAGAATTTCCCCGATGCGGGTGCCGAAAACACCGTTGACGGGCACGAGCACCCTAGCATTCTGTGGCAGTAGCGAGGCGCAAACCGCTTCGATCGCGGCCGTCGCAGGCCCCCCGATGAAAAGGATGCTGTGCTCATCGCCAGAGCGGAAGACGTGGCGGGCGTTGTGGCGCAGTCGTGCAAGCAGCTGCGAGAATCGCGTATCGCGATGTCCGATCTCGCACTCGGCAAGCGCTGCCTTGACGCCAGGGGATAACATGACGGGACCCGGGCACAGAAGGATTTCCGCCTTTCGCCGTGTCACGGATGCCGGTCTCACGCCGTCCTATCCGCCAAAGCCATCGTGTAGCGCCAGCCCGTGAGGCAACTCATGGCTAGGCCCACGCCGAGACCCACGAGCGCTATCCAGTGCAACGCTGTCGCAACTCGCGCGGGCATTTCGGGCAGGATGGCCACAGCGACAAACAAAATAGTCCAATAGATCACGGCCGTCGCCAGCTTGCCTAGCGCGTTCGACGGGATTTCAATACCCACCGACACGCCGTACCGCCTCACCGTGCCAACCCAAAACTCCCTCAACAGAAAGATCACCAGATACGCAAACGGGATGCCGCCCATGACGACGAGCATGGCAAGCAAAATCGCCGTGGTAAAACTGTCGGCAGCCTGGTCCAGCATGGCTCCCAGGGCAGTCTCCTGTTTAAGCCGACGTGCCAGATATCCATCCAGATGGTCCGTCAGTCCTGCCACCGTGCCGATTGCTACCGCCAACCAACCGTGACCTCCCAGATAGAGAATGACCGATAAGGTCACCCCGGCGATCCGGGCGAACGACAGCAGGTTTGGGATCGTCGTGAGATTCCGGCCGCTGATCAGGGTTGATACTGGCTGTGTAATCGACATTATTTCGAGGTCTAGTCGCATTGCTGCCAACGCACGCCAAGAGTATACGCTACTACGCCTGAAGTCTATGACGGGATTGCAGCCAGACGTCCCGCACGCCCGATGCGGGTCAAGTTGTCGGGGGCCTATCGCGAGCCGCGACAGACTGAGACTGACCCGCTAGGGCGTGTTAACACTAAGTGATGTATACTGCGCGGATGGAAATCACCCAGACGCAGTACGAACAAATCGAGTCCTTGCTGCCACGCCAGCGAGGGAATGTCTCGTTGAGCAACCTGCAGGTGCTCAATGCCATTTTGTACGTTGCCGAGCATGGCTGTAAGTGGCGCGGGTTGCCAAAACGCTTTGGTAACTGGCATAGCATTTACACGCGTATGAACCGTTGGGCAAAGAATGGTGTACTGGACCGCGTATTCAGCGAACTACAGTACCAGCAGATCATTCGTGTCCGAGTTGAGGCTGATTCTCTGGATAGTACCGCGGTTAAAGTACACCCTGGCGGAACCGGTGCGCTAATAAAAACGGCCCACAAGCCATCGGAAAATCCAGAGCCGGATGGACAACCTAGATTCATCTGGTTGCCGCAGATGCTGGCACGGCGGTGAGCTTTTCGTTTTCACCGGGTAATGCAGGCGATGCGCCGGAAGGACGCGCGCTACTGAGGCAAACAATGCTGTCGGCAAAATACGTTGTCATTGATAGAGCCTATGAAGGTGATGAAACACGCCAACTGGTGTTCGACCCGGGTTTAACGCCTGTGGTACCACCGAAGATCAACCGAGTAGAACCCCGGGAATATGACCGGCAGATGTAAAAGAAGCGCAACGAAGTTGAACGGCTGTTTTGTAGATTGAAGTGATTTCGGCGCATATTCTCACGATTCGATAAGCTCTATATGGTGTTAGAATTTTTCATTCACCTCGCACTCATCATTGATGCGCTAAATAGTGTAAACACGCCCTAGCACGAAGCTCGCGAAAAACCTGATCAAACTGTCGCGTTCGCGCTTGCCTTCCAGGAAGCGATCACTCAAGGTGACACGAAGTTGTCTTGCCGGACATCCACCCACAGTGGTAAATGATCCGACAGCCGTACAGACCGATCGACCCCGGCATCGACGGGCGTCACGCCGCGTGTGAACATGGCATCCAGGCGCATGCCAAGCCATTTGCTCGTCGGCCCAACGCCAACCGCCGGTGTGGCGTAACCCCGTTGGCGCACCGCTGCTTCCAGATGGGCAGCTTGCTCCGCACATACCACCGGCAGCACGTGGGCAAACCAGCAGAATGGGCTCATATTGAGATCGCCGCCAATGATTACCGCGTCCGTGTCGCGCTCAGCTCTGTCCAGTACGGGCTCGAGTTGGTGAAGTCGAGCCTCCGTGTTGATCCGGTTGTCGAGGTGCACCGAGTAGACGCGAAGTGCACCGCCGTCGGTGTTGGCAGTCGCGCTCAGCGCAATCCGGCGCGCGGAGTTGAAGTATACATCGTAGCGAGGCAATTCGATGACCTCTATGTCGCGCAGTGGGAACCGGCTCAAGATTGCTACACCGTGACTGCCACCGTCCCAACGCGCGTAGCCTGGCGCGTACGCGAAGTGCATATCAAGACGGCGCGCGACCTGCCGTGTTCGATTCTCCGCCTCGGAGGCGCTGGACTCCATTTCTTGCAGGAGAAACAGGGCTGCGCTGGACAGAGTCCGACTCGCTTGAATCCCATGAACAAGTGCCTCGGTCGACTCCGCGTGAACGTTAAACGTGACGAATCGCAAAGGCCGTTTCGCCACGTTTGCAGGTACCTCTCTCGTCGTCTCGCCCGCTTCGACCGCGGTTGTCAGCGGGTCAGGTCGGTTCAAACGCGCGCAGGCGATGAACTGAGACGCAGACATGCCCTTGATCATCGCGAGTGTACGGCTCCGGCGACGGCTCATCGTGGCAACGCCGGAGTGGGACGTGTGAATTCCGCTGGTGTTTGGCAGTTTCCCAACGCGTAAGCACGCTCGTGCTTGGAATTTTGTGTCATCGTAATTCCTTTGTGCAATACCGAGTGAGAGTGCAGAGTGACGACTCGGCCGCTGTCGACCACCGCTCATGGTATCGGTTCCGGGACACCAGACGTAGCATTGGTGATCACAAGGGAGCTTAACGATCCATCTTCCTCAGAGACACTAACCCATGCGAGAGCGCTAGCGGATAACAAGCGTTTATCGCATGAGGCCATGGCCGGATCGTGGGACGTGTTAATGCTGGTGCTTGTGACCCTTCCAACCCTCCCCCGCTGCCTGTGTATTGCGAAATAGTAATTTTCGTCTGAAATCGGTAGCTTGGACAGACTTGCTCCTGATGGCTCACTTCCCTACCCTGCTCTTCCATGAAGGATCTGCTGATACTCCTTGCCCATCTACTGACCACGATTGCCAAGCTTCTGGGACCTGGTGGGGCGAAGACCATCGTCGCCGACAGCCTGCTCATGAAGCAGCAGCTCCTGATAATGAATCGAACCCGGCGGCGTGCGCCCAATCTCTCGGTGGTGGACCGTTTCCTGTTCGGTTTCTGGTCACTGTTTCTCAGCCCACGCCATATCCGGAGGGCCGCTGTAATTATCCGGCCGTCGACGCTGCTGAAACTTCACCGCCTGCTCAAACAGCGAAAGTATCGATTGCTGTATTCTGCCGGCCGAAAAGGCAAACCTGGCCCAAAGGGCCCCTCCCCCGAACTCATCCAGGCCATCGTCGAACTAAAACGACGCAACCCACGGTTCGGCTGCCCGCGAATCGCCCAGCAGATCAACAAGGCGTTCGGCACCGATATTGATAAAGATGTCGTGCGACGTATCCTTGCCACCCATTACCGACCAGATCCTGATGGTCGTGGGCCGTCGTGGCTGACCTTCCTCGGACACGCGAAGGACAGCCTCTGGAGCATTGACCTGTTTCGGTGCGAATCCATCCTATTACAGAGCCACTGGGTACTCGTCGTCATGGATCAGTTTACGCGCCGCATCATCGGCTTTGGTGTCCATGCCGGTGATGTCGATGGGGTAGCCCTCTGCCGAATGTTCAACACAGCCATCTCATCCAGCGGCGTCCCGAAATACCTCAGCTCTGATAACGATCCACTATTCCTTTATCATCAATGGCATGCAAACCTGAGGATACTTGG
>CAVXNM010000034.1:0-66885 GCA_963763115.1 uncultured Gammaproteobacteria bacterium | reverse complement strand
CAGGCGCTACGACGAGAAGCGTCAGAGTATCGCATCCGAGCGTGATTATCTTGTCGATCATCATCAGGAACTGCTGCAAATGGCCATTGATCGCAAGGAGGCCATGATCAAGCGCCAGGAGGATATGCGCAATGAAGCAGAGGAACGAAAGGCCCGTCTGGCCGCATTCCTTTCCGCCATGGAAGATATGACCCCGCAGGAACGGCACAACTACATCAATAAAAATTACAAGGAGATGTTCGAACGCACGGATGAACATCCCGGCGCATACCCTGGTGGATCGCAAGCCGTACCGCTCGCCAGGCCACCGTACGGGGAGAATCCCTACTCCCCCCGGATTCCCCCGGTACCCCAGTGAGCCCTTCAGTGGCATGCTGATTCTGTCAGCCGTCGCAGGGGACTGGCATCGATTCAATCGATGGTCAGGAGTACTGATTGAATAGTACTCCTCAATGAAAAAACCGGGACGTCCGGGTTCACGGGCGTCCCGGTTTCATTCCTGGCTTTTCGGTCGGATGGGAGCACGCTTTTTCTGTTCCTGTTCACTCTCTCGTGAAGTGAGTTTCGCCAACAGTGACAACTCCTCGCTCAGCAGTTCGAGCATATCGTCGAGTGC
This sequence comes from uncultured Gammaproteobacteria bacterium, assembly GCA_963763115.1. Classification (GTDB taxonomy): domain Bacteria; phylum Pseudomonadota; class Gammaproteobacteria; order UBA9214; family UBA9214; genus CAVQCA01. The sequence goes on along the minus strand of CAVXNM010000034.1, from coordinate 66,269 downwards.
CAATATCCCGATGAGTTCACCGGTCTCGGAAATCACGGGTACGCGACGGACACCGCGAGCACGCATGCGCTGGGCCGTGTCGAATACGCTCTCCTGTTCCGTGATCTTCAGTAGCGCATAACTCATGATATCACCCGCCGTTACTGTATCGAGGTCAATATCCTCGGCAATGACCTCAATGACGAGGTCGCGATCGGTGATGATGCCAACCGGTTCCATGCAACCCTCGTGCATCTCGACGATAACCAGGCTGCCGACATGGTGATCACGCATCAGCCTGGCGGCTTCAGGAATGGTTGTTTCGCGGGTGGCGGTGACCACCTCGCGATTACAGAGGTCCCCGGCTTTCATGAACAGCCTCCTTGTTAGATACGTCGTTGCGCAATTAACGATGATACGGAAACGATATTTTTATATCGCGGTACAGGCAATGATGGTTCAGTCTTGATTCGGATCCAGCGCATGTTGATTGTTGTGACAAGCCTATGCTATAGGCATTGGATGTGCAATGTACCATCTATACAGCCAGCGCACGGCAAGGGCTGCTGATTGTTGATCCGGTGTCCGGGTGTCTGTCAACAGGAGTAATTGTGTGCAGCAAGATCAGATGACTTTGATAGGCACCCTGCAGGACCCTGCCTTTTTTGACCATCCTGTCGGTGACATCCGCCTGATCGAGACGCACATATCGTGGGTAATTCTGACTGGCGAGTTCGTCTACAAGATCAAAAAAGCGGTCAATTTCGGGTTTCTTGATTTCTCGACACTGGAGAAACGCCATTTCTACTGTCAGGAAGAAGTTCGACTGAACCGGCGGTTTGCCCCCGGTCTGTACCTTGATGTCGTTGCTGTGAGGGGCAGCGTGAAACACCCCTCGTTGCATGGAGATGGCTGCCCGATTGAGTACGCCGTGAGGATGCGCCAGTTTTCCCAGCGAGCCCTGCTGAGCGGTATGGCGTCCCGTCATGGAGTTACCCCGGACCACATCGACGAAATTGCCAGGCTGGTAGCCTCCATGCACGCCCGGGCCGCCGTTGCAGGCGCCAGTGCACAATACGGTTTGCCGCGCGATATTCATCATCAGGTTATGGAGAATTTCGTGCATATCCGGACGGCCTCGATGGATTCGAATCGTCGGGAACGGCTGGATCAGCTGGAACACTGGTGTGAGCGGCAGTTCCAGAGACAAGAGTCCGTAATCCAGTCGCGCAAGACCGATGGTTTTATTCGTGAATGTCACGGCGACCTGCATCTGGGAAACCTGGCGCTGATTGACGGTCGCATCACGCCGTTCGATTGCATTGAGTTCAATCCGCATCTTCGCTGGATTGATGTCATGAGCGAAAACGCTTTCCTGGTGATGGACCTCCAGGACCGTGGCTATCCGGAACTGGCATACCGCTTTCTGAATGTGCTGCTGCAGCAAACCGGCGATTATGCCGGTGTCAGGATACTGCGCTACTACCTCGTCTACCGTGCACTGGTGCGCGCCAAGGTTGCAGTATTACGGCTTAACCAGGCAGCCAAGTCCGCGGGAACAGAAGATGCCGCATGGACCGAGTATGAATCCTATGTGCAACTGGCCACCAGTTATGCAGGCTCTGTTACACCGGCCCTGATCATTACGCATGGGGTTTCGGGTACGGGCAAGTCCTGGGTCGCCTCGCGGCTGGCCATCAGCCTGGGTGCGATTCAGGTGCGATCCGATGTGGAGCGCAAACGCCTGTTTGGATATCGAATGGATGCGAAGACAGGCTCAGGCGTGCAAACCGGCATTTACACGGCGGAAGCCGGCCTGCAAATCTACGCACGGCTCGCCGACTTGACGCGATATTTGATTGAAGGCGGCTTCACAGCCATAGTGGACGCAGCATTTCTGAAGCACAACGAACGCGAGCAGTTTCGCCTGCTTGCAGGGGAACTCGGGGCGCCGTTCGTGCTGCTGAATTTTTCCGCGGATGAAGACACGCTTCGTAAGCGGATACGTGTGAGGCAGGCCTCCGGCAAGGACCCATCCGAGGCCGGAATCGAGGTACTGGAGGCCCAGTTCAGGTCACAGGAACCGCTGGTTTCCGATGAGCGGGAACACGCTGTCGCGGTAGAAACCTCACGTGAACCGTCTGTAGCCGAGCTTGCAGTCCGTGTTGCCGTGAAAACCAGACCGGTCAGGGACATCCAGGACTGATCCTGGCGGTCAGGAACCTGAATACGGGCCGATACTACATTTAATTGATCGCTGCATCACACTGCCTATGTACTGGCTTTCATTCAAAAAAAAGCACGAACCACAGGTCACCGGTCTGGTGTTGCCGGGTGGGGGAGCGCGCAGCGCCTACCAGGCGGGAGTATTGAAAGCCATTGCCGATATTCTCCCCGAGCATGCCAGGAATCCATTCCAGGTTATTTCCGGCGCATCGTCGGGCGCCCTGAACGCCGTGCTGCTGGCAAGTAATGCCATGAAATTCCGGGAAGGCGTACGAAGACTGAACGGGATCTGGGAGAATTTCCATATTGGCAAGGTTTTCAGGACCGATGCATGGACCGCGGTGAAAAGCGGTCTGCGCTGGGGCATGACGTTCGGCACCGCCGGTCTCGTAAGGGGGCAGCCCAAATCGGTCCTCGATAACAGCCCCCTGCGGGAAATGCTGGAAAGTCATATCCGTTTTGCACGCATACAACAGGCAATAGACAGTGATGTTTTACGCGCTGTATCGGTGACCGTTTCCGGGTATACGAGCGGTACTTCGGTGGCATTTTATCAGGGTATTCAGGGGCTGGTACCCTGGAAGCGGACACGACGGCTGGGAAAGCCGGAAGAATTGACGCTGGATCATTTAATGGCATCGGCCGCCATTCCGTGGCTGTTTCCCGCTGTAAAACTTCACGATGAGTATTTCGGTGATGGCTCCATGCGCCAGACCGCGCCACTGAGTCCCGCATTGCATATGGGGGCTAACCGTCTACTGATCATCGGGATAAGAAGTCCGGGACCGGATCCCGCGCCGGCGGACGATGTTGTCGTTCCTTACCCTTCATTCGGACAAATTGCCGGTTATATATTCGACAATCTGTTCATGGACAGCCTGGATGCCGACATCGAGCGCATGCGGCGCATCAACCACACAATCGCGGAGACGAAAGACAAGCGTGTCGAATTCACGGACACGGCACTGCGCCAGATCGAGTACTTGATGATTTCGCCCAGTCGGGATGTGCGGGAAATCGTCGAGCGCTACGTGGGTAATTTCCCGCTGTCCATACGTATCCTGCTCATGGGTGTCGGGGCGATGGCGCGCGAAGGCCGTCCCCTGATGAGTTATCTGATGTTCGATGCGCCGTATTGCAAGGAACTGATCGATCTCGGTTACCGGGATGCCATGGCGTCACGTGACCAGATCCTGCACTTGTTGGGCTATGATAAATTGATCGTTCCGCCCTGACCGGCGCAGCATCAGAGGCCGGTCTGGGCGGACTATCTTGAATGTTTCAGGATTTCAGGCGATTCTGGTGTCGCCAGCGGTCGACGATGTCATCCACATCCAGATCTTTCAGGCCAGAGATCCACTGATTGTAGAAATCGACATCGGAGCTGTTTGGCACCGGATTGGGTTTGTTGAACTGGACGCGTGTGGGCAACGGCACTGCCTGTCCCATGGCAAGCGCTTCGCCGCGGCCGAGTGAGGAGAGAACCTCGATCAGATCACGCTCGGCTTCCGGCACCAGATTGCGGACATAGGCCTGATCGTCCGGGTTGGTCAGGCGCAGACAGATAAAGGTGTTGCATTGCGCCAGCACCGTCTCGGACAGTTCATTCGGCCGTTGGCTGACCACGACCAGGCCGACCCCGTACTTGCGCCCTTCACGTGCGATGCGCTGCATCGACTGTCGCGTACCCTCGTAGCGCGGGTCATTATCGCGCGGAATATAGGCATGCGCCTCCTCACAGACCAGCAGTATGGGGAAGTCCCGGTAGTGCGGGTTCCAGTAATTGAATTCGAACGCCAGCCGGCCGATCTGGGACGTGACCGTCGGTCGTACGTCAAACGGCACCGTACTGATGTCGATTATCGTTATCTGGCGTTTGGGCTCACCCAGCCCAACGAAATCACGCAGCAATTCTCCCAGGGAATCCGACGACGTGCGGTGACTGGGTCTGAGCATGAAGTTGTAACGCACGTCATTCATGCGGCTTTGCAACCGCATGAGGAATTGATCAAACTGGCCCGCGAGCGGCCCCTTGTCCTTGCCGAAATTGGTGGTCATCTTGTTCGCTTCTTCAAAATAACCGTAGAGATCATCAAGGGAAAAATAGACCGGTGAATCCACCGTCAGGTGACTGATGCCGAGTTCCTTGTTGGCTTTGTTGCGCAGGTCGTGAACGCTGTCACGCAAGAACGCAATCTGGGTCGAGGCATTGGCATCACTGCGGTCAATCAGCAAGTCAACCAGCTCCGCGAAGGTCATGAGCCAGTAAGGCATTTCCAGATCGCGTGCGTCGATATGGCGCACGACGTTCTCGTCGAAGGCATAGTGCTGCTTTCCATCGCGGTCTTTCCAGGCGTATTCACCGTGCAGATCGAGCATGATGATGTGCGCATTGGGCATTACCTTTACCGCTTGCTGCATGAGGTTGGCAACAGTCCATGACTTGCCGGCGCCGGATTGTCCGAGAATGGCGCAATGCCTGCCGAACAGGGATGCCGGATCAAAGCACACATCCAGCGTGGCATGGTTTGACAGTTTACCGAGGCTGAAGCCCTGGCTGCGGAATTTCACGAATATGGTTTTGAGGTCATCCTCACTGACCGAATGTACTTCCGCACCCGCGACGGGATAGTTCTTGACGCCGTTCTCGAAAATTCCCCCGCTGTTGATCTCTCCGAGGGGTATCAGCTTTATGATCCTTTGCTTGACGTTGCGACGACCTGGAAGATTGCTTGAGGGTTCAACGACATCTTGCTCGGTCATCTCCGTTACCATGGCGAGGACGCGAATACCCTTCTGTGTGATGGCGAGATAGGAACCCGGCTGCCCGACCGGTAAACGTTCGCCGCCGGTCATGCCGCCGGACAATCCCCTGGGGGTATTCCCGTCGCCATCTTCATTCAGGGTCGCGCTAAACAGGCCTGGTCGTACGGCGGTGATCTGACCCACCAGGGTGTTCGTATATGTTGTCATTGCAGCCATCCTTTTGGCCGTGAGTGAATCAAATTACCCACGGGTGATACCAGTGTATCAGTTGTTATTTCCCGGAACGTTTAATTACTGTCAACCGCGGGATTGGCCACGGGTGTGACTGACCATCCTGCCGGACTCGATTACTATAACGGCGGGTCAATCTTATGATTTAGTTTCCTGTATCCTGCTACGAACGGGCGTGCTGAACCGAGCGCGGTGTGATGGGAATCTGGCTGTCACAAGAGGCGTCTGACGGGTGATGCTAGCGGCTGGATGCCGATAGTGCCACGAAGCCAGGGAAAATCACCTGGCAAGATCGCAGATTTCCCTGCCCCGATAATGCCTGGGATCATACCGGATGGCGGCTGGGATGCAGGGCTGAGTCCGGTGTCGGGAAATATCAGGCATCAGAATTGAAGTATCTGCAGCCGGATAGCTATCTATAACTGATGCTCTGTCGCAATTCGCGCGACAGAGCATCAGCGACAGAATTTAGTTGTAGTAACGTGGGGGCTGGCCGCCGCCGCTGTAGCGGTACATGTTCCTGAACTGGTCCCGGTAATAAACTACCGCGCTGTTGCCGTTGGCTTTTACGTCGAACACCTTCCAGCCATCCTTCGCCTTGTAAAACCGGAAATCCAGTTTAATAGGATATCCGGAAGGCTGCGTGATCCAGGCGCTGACTGTAACTTCATCTTTTCCATGCCCGCGAGGCGTGAAGTACCGTATCGGCTGGTTGGTATAGGTTGTCAGTTTCTGGGCCAGGGTGGTCAGGAAGGACGTGGCAAGCGTCTGCTGCATTTCCGCGCGTTGAGCGGGACTCATTTCACGCCATGCCGGACCCGCTGACCAGCGGGTCATATAGGCGAAATCAAAATATGGGGCGATATCCTTTTCCAGGTACGCCATTGCCTGCTCGCGGTTCTGTGCACCGCCAGCGCGGATAAACGCCGTTAGTTTGGTTACACCTTCTTTGAGAAGAGCCGCTGGCGTACCCGTTTCAGTCTGGGACGGCATACCGCGATATCCGCCGCTATAGGGCGTATAGGGTGTGTAGGGTGCGGCAGTGGCGGATACGGAAACGGAAGTCAGCAGAACCAGGAGGAGGGCAATGACATTATCTTTCATGTAAGCCTCGTATGTATGCGTTGGTTGATTAAAACGACAACAGGCCAGGTATTCGCTGGCCTGTCTGAATCCGCTTTATACAGCAGATGGATTTTAGATGCCAGCACGAGCACATCCCTGTGCGCACGCCGGCAATCTGGCTGGTGTTATTCGCTCTTGGCAGCAGGTGCGGCAGGAGCGGCAACCGGTGGTGCATAGCCATACGGAGCACCCCAGGCGCCGGGATAGCCGCCATAACCATAGGGGCCACCCCAACCGCCATAGCCGTAGTACGGATAGCCATAGCCGTAACCGTAGCCACGACCATATACCACGACCATAACCACTGCCGTGGGCGCCGCCGCTCATGCTCATGTTGATGTCACCCCAGCCATCACCCCAGCCATCACCCCAGCCGTCATTACCCCAGCCGTCGCCCCAACCACCGGGACCACCACCCCACGGACCCCACCAAGCCTGGGCGGAGGTCATCGGGAGAGCCGCAAGACCGGCAATGAAAGCTGCTGCAATGGAAGTTTTCACTGTATTCATCATGTCTGCACTCCTTTACTGATTTAAACACATTTTAAACACAGGTATGTCTCGGTCGGAGACGATACCTATACTGTGGTAATTGCCGGCTGAAAATGTTGATCTGAATCAAGAATACACCAGATTATTAATATATTATTAACAACATATATTAATGCGTGGTGTAGTAGTATCTCGACTTTTCTCACAACCAGCGCAGGTAAACATAGCACACAGTCAGGTTTCTGGCGAGTGGTGGACAAGAATGCGAACAGGCATCCCATGCGTTTGATTTTAATAGTAGTATTTATGCTTGCGACGGCATATTGCAGGCCGCGCCTGATGGCGGTCAGCTGTATGCCACGCATTGCGCCGTCTGCCATGGCGACAAGGGGACTGGAGGCGTGGGTATTCCCCTGGCCTTGCCCTCCTTCCTCGAAAGTGTTGATGATGACCTTCCTGCGCAAGACGATCCGGCATGGCCGGCCTGGCCGGGTGATGCCGGCTTTCCGGCGCTGAGTGACGCGCAGCTGAATGCCGTTGTCGGCTTTATCCGGGCTGGTCAGAAAAACCCGCGCCCGTGTTTTCCTATGAAACGATTAAGGGTAACCCGGTGCATGGCGGGAACTCTTACGCCTCTTATTGCGCCATGTGCCATGGCGCGAGGGCGGCAAGGGTACGGGCGTGACCTTCTCCCGCCGGCGTGATCTGCCGATCATCGCCCCCGCGCTGAACAATCCCGGATTCCTAGCGGCGGCTTCCGATGAGATGATCAGGCACACGCTGCTGTATGGCCGCGAAGGAACACCGATGCGCTCCTTCCTCGTGCAGGGATTGTCCGAGCAGGACATCGATGATCTGGTCAGCTATGTCCGGTCCTTCAGCAGTCGAACCGGATACCACGGATCAAACGCAGGTAATGGATGCCCCGGTGATTGTTGGGGAATCACCTTATACCCTCGAGGAAACGGTTGAGAACGTCCGTCAATCGATTATCAGCCAGAATTTCCAGCTGATCAGGACGGATTACCTGGAACATGGTCTGGTTGAGGAAGGCAAGGAGGACAAGCGGCAGGTTGTACTGCACTTCTGTAATTTCAAGTTCCTGTATGAAGCGCTCGCCATTGACCCTCGTGTGGGGATGTTCCTCCCCTGCAAGGTTACGGTGGCGGAGGTGGGAGGCAAGGTGCAGGTCATGACCATCAACCCGCTGTACCTCAGTCATTTGTTCAATAACAATGAACTGGATGACGCCTGCAAGCGAATGACCGCTGTCTACCGGGCAATCATTGAGGATGCCACCCTGTGAAGCGTTTTCGCGGTTATGCCGTTCTGATGGCCCTGCTTGCCTGGCAGTTTGCGGTACCGGTCAATGCAGAGGAAATACTCATGGCCCGTTCGCTGCAGCCGTTTCCCGAGGCCATGCTCGCCCTGCAGGACTCGATTCGTGATCACGGCTACACCCTGTCTCGTGTCCAGCGCGTGGATATCGGTCTCACCGGTATGGGTTACAAGACGGACAAGTACCGGATCGTATTCCTGGGAAAAATCGACGAGGTCCGGGAGATAGCAGTGAAGGCACCGCAGATGATTCCCTATCTGCCACTCAAGATTTCCATCTTTGCTGAAGATGGTCAGACCATCCTGATAACTTCAAACCCCCGGCTGTATGCCGTTATCGCGGGCGATGCGGTGGATACGGCAATTTTCGAGCGATGGGAGCGCGACCTGTACTCCATATTTCATGATGTGAGCATGTCCGAGTGATGAAACCGGCCGACGGTCAGGTCGGCCGGTTGCTCGCGGCATGAACGGCAGGAAATCTTCTGCTGCAAGATACGGTTCAAGTTTTCTGAAGGGTCAGGTAATCAGTCCGGCTTCTGGTTTGTGCCCTCCCGAAGGCGGTCAAATTCACTCATGTTCGGGCAGAAATCGCGTGCCCTGGCGGGATCGCTTTGGTTATCGGCAAGATAGGCATCGCAGGCTGTCGATGCATCGCAGTTCTGGCAGGTGTTCATATGGCCGATAATCGCCGCGGTCGGAAATCTGCGCACGTAGTCACGAAGGCTGACATTCAGGCTGCGCAGCATCCTGCCAAGCCGGCTGTTGCGTATGCGTGTCACCAACTCCTCGCGCTTTGCTTCCAGGGTGCAATAATTCTGGACTCGCTGGCAGGTCAGATAGGTGCCGCCCAGGATGATGGTCATCATCGCAGCGGCAACGATCAACAGGATGATAAGTTCCACGTTAATTCACCTCGTTTGACTTCCACGATGTCCTATTATTCCGCTCAGCCGGCAGCAGCGACTTGATCTTTGTCAATTCCGCGGGGTAAAGCCGGATCCGATAATCAACGATGGCTACTGGCTGCGGGGCAGGATGGATCGTTTAAGGTTTTGACCTGATCCTCCCGGCAGATCCGGATGATTGATTCAGGTGATTGATTAAATGCGTATAAATTGACATATCTCAGCGATTTTTTCACGCCAGTTGAATTACTATGTCTATCTGAATGCTTGTGGACAATGTGGACGAAAATCATGAATATCCCGGCAAAGCTCGAACATGAAGCGTTGGCCATGTTTCAGGACTGGCTGGATGCGGCTTGCAAGACCGGGTTGCATGAACCGACCGCCATGACGCTGGCCACCGCGAATGCGCAAGGCCGGCCATCCGCACGAACCGTGCTGCTGAATAGTTTCGATGAACGGGGTTTCGTTTTCTTTACCAATAGCCAGAGTCGCAAGGGTGATGAACTGCGGTCGAATGCCTTCGTCTCGCTATGTTTCTTCTGGCAGCCATTGATGCGCCAGGTACGGATCGAGGGCAGAACAGTCACCGTCAGTGCGGAAGAATCCGATGCTTACTGGGAGTCACGCCCGCGTGATACTCAGCTAGGCGCGTGGGCATCGCAGCAGTCCAGGCCCCTGGATTTCCGGGAAACCCTCGAGAAGAGGATGGCAGAAGCTCATGCCAGATTCCTAGATGACACGGTCCCGCGCCCGCCGTACTGGATCGGCTACCGGGTTATTCCCGAGCGGATCGAATTCTGGAAGTCAGGCTGGCATCGTTTGCATGAACGCGTCCTGTATGAGAAGCATCCGGAAGGCTGGTGCAAATCGTTGTTGTTTCCTTAGAAGCGGCATTGCGGTCTGTCCCGCGTGTTTCTGTGCACACATTTGGCGCGGATGTCAGGTCTGGGGGTTACCATTCGTAGACAGTTCCCGTCGATAGCCTCCAAATGAGGCGGGTTTTACAATGAATTCATGTTTCTTCCATGCCTGCATTATTGACTGATCTTCAATATTTGGGAATATAATCCCAAAAATTAAATAAATAAGGTCCTGTTCGCATCAATTCTGCGTCTGATGAGACCGCTGGTGCGCATCCTGTTGCGCAACGGAATTGCCTACGGGACGTTCTCGGAGCTGGTCAGAAAGCTGTATGTAGCCGTGGCATTCGACGACTCGCGCCCGAGGCAAAAAGCAGACCGTGTCGCGTATCTCGGCACTGACCGGCTTGACGCGCAAGGAAGTCAGGCGCCTGCTGGAACTCGATACGCCTGATGATACCGCCAGCCAGGATCGCTTCAATCGCGGAATTCGTGTCATCAGCGGCTGGGTCAACGACCGGCGGTTCCTCGGTTCCGATGGTAAGCCGTCGGATCTGCCGGTTGACGGCAAGCCGATATCCTTTGCGTTGCTGGTGAAGGAATACAGCGGAGATATCCCTACCCGGGCCATGTTGTCCATGCTGGAGGAGGCGGGAAGCGTCAGGCTGATGGGGGGGCAAGGTGAGGCTTGTGCGGCATGCCTTCGTGCCGGGCAATGATCCCCTCGACAAGATACAGGGACTCGGGACCGATGTGGCGGAACTGATTACAACCATTGATCACAACCTCACGGCCGGGCCGGATAAGCTGCTGTTCCAGCGCAAGGTGGCTTACGACAACATCGATCCGGCGGCGTTGCCGAAACTCAAGATATAACTTTCACGAAAGCGCAGACGGTGCTGGAGCAACTCGACAGGCAATACGCCGGCAGTGAACTGGGTGAGGTTGATGGAGACAGCAGTAAATACATCAGTCTGGGTATTTACTACTACGAACAGGATTCATTCGGAGAATAGTGGTATGGAATATCCGATTCGCTAAGCCCTCCTGTTGTTCTTCATCGCGGAAGCTTCCCCGTTAGTATCGAGAATCTGTCGCCCCGGGACGGTACGGCGGACACGGCCGGCATTGTGAAATGAGTTGTACCGTAATCCCCCTTAGGTGCCGTCACAGCGCTTTTTTTGTGCGCCCGGCAAGGGACTCGACCCTGGAGGTGCAAGTCCTCCGAGAGGTTTAATTCGCCTGCCCGGTCCACTCCATCCGCCAGGCCTGTTCGCAGAGGCGGGTGAGGCCCCGTTCCAGAAATCTCGGTTGTGAATGCAGGATATCGGTACGGCAAAGTTGCTGAACGATACAGGTGTCCGCGAACAGCCGCGACACCTCTGCATCGCTGACGGAAAACGGCGGCCCCTCCATCTCCGACTGATTGTAATCCATGGTCAACAGAAGTCCCCTGGCAGGCCGGTCCAGCAAGGTCGAAAGGTGGTTGACGTAGCGTTCGCGCATCGCGGGCGGCAGGGCGATCAATGCCGCCCGGTCATACACACCCTGGCAGATCCCGATGTCGCTCCTTTCCAGCTCGAAGAAATCACCGCAAAGGACTTCCAGGTCTTCCGTTTCCCAGCGTACGCAGCGGGTTTTCCGCGTGATTCCGTGTGTGATCCGGTTCTCGGCAAAGAAGGCTTCCACGGCGAGGGGGCTGATTTCGACACCCACCACCGAGAAGCCCTGCTCCAGCAGCCAGAACATATCCCGGCTCTTGCCGCACAGGGGTACAAGGATACGACTGCCCTCGTTCAGCGACAGGGATGGCCAGTAGCGCACTAGACAGGAATTGACGTCACCCTGGTGAAAACCAATCTGATTGGTTTTCCAGCGTTCATGCCAGAAGTCCGGATCCATGATATATATTACCTGGAGTCATTCATAAAAAAATACGGCTGCAAGGTATATATAACAAGGTACGTATAACATGGACAAGCCGGCAACCGATCCGTTCACCGCCGCATTCCGCGGACGGTTCCAGAATGTCCTGCGCTGGGAGCAGCTCGACAGGCTCTGGGAAGTGCTGCGACACGACGCGGGAAATGGATGGTACCTCTACGCCACGGGTGAATCACCGCCGCAAGAACCGGTGAGCGGGGAGATGTTGCGCACCTTCCTGTCCGAAATTGACCTGCTGCTGCGCAAGGAACATGACGAGGATTATTGCGGTATCGTATACGCCGACTCGTTCGACTCGCCGCAGTTCATCAAGGTCTATGATCCGGGCAACCTGGGCGTCGCCTGCGGTTACAGCGATAACCCGCCCTTGCCGGGCTGGATTCTCTCCAGATTACCGCCGACAGATCTCAAGGCGTCCGGTATAACACCCGCCAACCGCCGGCGCTGGTGGCGACGATTGCTGGGGGCATGAGAAACTGCCGCACTGCACGCTTGTCGCAGATTGGTGCCGGTATGCACGGCGATTGTGCATGCCGCCCGAGCTCCTCCATCATAACTGTCTGATATACAAGACTTCACTGGTTGGCTTGCAACTTGCTGCTGAAAGGGTGTCAGCCATAAAGAAATACCGTAGCAAGGCGTGTTCCTGCGGATTCGTGGTAATTCTTGAATCTGTGTATACCGTACAGGTAACACCGCGTGAAGAATGATTTCGATAAGCATATCGACGAGGTGCTGCACAGGACCGGTCACCTGTTGAAGGAGCGTGGCATATTCCACGCCAAGGTGCACTTCTCCAGTGGACAGGTCACGTTGTGGTCGATGAACGACCCGTATAACTACCAGGTGTGCCATACCGTGGCATTCCTTGAGAAAGGCTTCCCGTCTGCCTTTGAGGTGGCGTCCTATCCGATTAATGCAACGGTGCCTCCCCAAAAGATCGACGCCATCCTGACCGCATTCAAGTCACTGCGCCTGTACGGCAAGGAGGGGTATCTCAGGGCCGGATCCCTCAATATCATTAACGGCCGCATTGGCCTGGATTTCTCGAGTGACGGCACCCAGTACCTCGATTACCGGGAATTTCTCAGGGACACGGGGGGCAGGCTCTCCGGTGGCCATCGCCGCGTGAGTTGAGCGCCCGCCGTCCTCCTGCCGCCGCCTGCAGCCGAGACCGCCGGGCCGGGCGCGCCGATTTGCAGTAAGATTGAACCGCCTCCAGCCGTTACCGGTCCAACCCGTTATGTCAGAGCAAGCCGTCATCCACCTTTCCGTTTCCGGTATGAGTTGCGCCGGATGCGTGGCGAGCGTTCGCAAGGCGCTGCTGGCGGTGCCCGGGGTTGCCACAGCCGAGGTTAATTTTGCCGAGCACACGGCGCAGGTAGCCGGTGAGGTGCGCCCCCAGTCATTGATCCAGGCCATCGTCGCCGCCGGCTATAACGCGGCTCTCATGACCGGTCCGGAAGACCTCGCCGAACGCGAGGCCCTCGAGGCGGGACATTACCGCGGCTTGCTGCGCAAGGCCGCGGTGGCGGCGCTGATCGGTATGCCGCTGATGGCCGGTGACTGGCTGGGTTTGCTGCCGGTCGTCGGTTCTCCCGCGGACTCGCTGTTCTGGCCGGGCGTCGGGCTCGCCACGTTGGCCGTGCTGGTCTACGCCGGCGGCCACTTTTATACCGGTGCCTGGCAGTCGCTGCGTCGTCACAACGCCAACATGGATACCCTGATCGCGCTAGGTACCGGCAGCGCCTGGCTGTATTCAGTGGCGGTGGTACTGTTTCCGGAGCAGATACCCAGCCTCGCCCGCCACGCCTATTTCGAGGCCGCCGCCGTCATCCTCGCGTTGCTCAACCTCGGTTCCGCGCTCGAGATGAAGGCGCGCAGCCGGTCATCGCAGGCCATTAGAAAACTCATCGGCCTGCAGCCCCGTACCGCGCGCGTTATCCGCGACGGTAAGGAAGCGGACATTCCGATCGAACAGGTCGGTCTCGACGAGACCGTCCGCGTGCATCCCGGCGAGAAGATCCCGGTCGATGGCGTCATCATCGAGGGGCGCTCCAGCGTCGATGAATCCATGCTGACCGGTGAACCCCTGCCGGTGGACAAGGTCGCCGGGGACGAGGTGGTCGGCGGCACACTCAACCGGGCCGGCAGTTTCCTGCTCGTGACCCGCCGCATCGGCAGGGACACGGTGCTGGCGCATATCATCGACATGGTGCGTACGGCTCAAGGTTCCAGGCCACCGGTGGCACGCCTGGTCGATCAGGTTGCCGGCGTGTTCGTGCCCGTCGTGCTGCTGATTGCCGTCATGACCTTCCTGGCGTGGTTCAATTTCGGCCCCGAGCCAAGGACCGCATTCAGCATCGTGACGGCCATTACCGTGCTGGTAATCGCCTGCCCGTGCGCCCTGGGTCTGGCGACCCCGATCTCCATCATGGTGGGCATCGGCAAGGCGGCGGAACAGGGTATTCTGATCCGCAGCGGTGAGGCACTGCAGCGCGCCCGCAAGGTAACCACGGTGGTGCTCGACAAGACCGGGACGGTCACGGAAGGGCGGCCCCGGGTAACGTCCATCGAAACGGTCCGCGGCCGGGAGACGTCAGCCGTGCTCGGCCTTGCCGCCAGTGTCGAGGCGGGATCGGAACACGCTCTGGCCGAGGCGATCGAGGTGGCGGCGCGCGCTCGCACGATCGAACCGGAACGGGTGGAAGGATTCGAGGCGATCGCCGGGCATGGCGTGAAGGGAAAGACGCCCGACGGACGCAGGCTGCTGCTGGGTAACGCCAAATTGCTGCGTGATCACGGCATCGATATCACGGCATTACTTGACTTGTACGATGAGCGCGCCGCCGCCGGCCAGTCATCGGTCTTCCTCGCCGTTGACGGAGAACTGGCGGGCATGATCACCGTAGCCGACCCCGTCAAGGCGGATGCGGCGGCGGCGATTGCACGTCTCAGGGCTCGCGGTCTGCGGCTGGTGCTGCTGACGGGTGACGCCCGCGCCACGGCGCAGGCCGTGGCGCGGGCCGTCGGTATTCAGGACTTCGTGGCCGAAGTCCTGCCGGAGGGCAAGGCCACGCATGTCGCGGCCTTGCAGGAACAGGGCGAAGTGGTGGCCATGGTCGGTGATGGCATCAACGATGCGCCGGTGCTGGCACGCGCCGATGTCGGCTTCGCGCTCGGAACCGGCACGGATGTCGCCATAGAAAGCGCCGATGTAACCCTGATGGGCGGTTCGCTGCATGGCGTGGCCGATGCCATTGCCATTTCCCATGCCACGGTGCGCAACATCTGGCAGAATCTGTTCGGCGCGTTCATCTACAACAGCCTGGGCATACCGATCGCCGCCGGCGCGCTTTACCCGCTGACCGGCATGCTGCTCAATCCGATGATCGCCGGGGCGGCCATGGCGCTGTCTTCAGTCACTGTTGTCAGCAATGCCAACCGCCTGCGGCGGTTTAAACCCGGCAGGACTGCCGTATGATTCCCGATGTCTGGATAAACATCGGCGGCTGCGTGCTGATGGTACTGATTATCTGGTGGTTCTGGCTGTCCGATTAGGCTTTCCCGATTGCCGTGAAATTAATAACCTGCTGTTTCATAATGTGCTGTGGCGGTGTAGTTGAATAATATTAATGTTTTTTAATAGACTACTCGACCTTGTGCGGCGATACTGCACGCCCCATTTGCAAACCGGACGTTATTTCGTTCCCTTTGGCAGTGATGTGAACCGTTACAACAACCCGATGGAGTCAGGAAAATGAAGAAACTCTCGAGTGTGATGATGATGATGGGTCTATTGCTTGGTCTGAGCGGTGCCGTGCTGGCCGCCGGTGATGCGGCGGCAGGCAAGGCCAAAGCCGCAACCTGTGCCGGATGCCATGGCGCAAACGGTGTCAGCAACAACCCGATGTGGCCGAATCTGAAAGGCCAGAAGGAGGGATATCTCATCAAGCAGCTGAAGGCCTTCCGTGACGGAACCCGTACCGACCCGATGATGAGCCCAATGGCCAAGCCGCTGAGCGACGCGGATATCGACAACGTGGCCGCGTATTACAGCAGTCTGTAACCGGCTATCCCCTGCCGGCAGGCCGTCGGCCTGCCGGTGATTTTTTCATCTCCGGCCTGTTTCAACCCTACCACTCCCTGAATTGCCGACGCTTTCCTGGAATTCCAGGTTAGTCCCTTGCGTAAATCAGGCGATGGTTCACGAGCAGCACGACCGTTAACAGCAGCAGGGCGCCGGCCTGGTGAGCGGAGGCGAGCGGTGTCGGCACGTGCAGCAGCAGGGTCGAGATCCCCAGTGTGACCTGTAACACAACCGCCGCCAGCAGGGCATGCACCCCGATGCGCGCCGAGGCCGGCAGGCTATATCGCCGTGCCACCAGCCAGAAGCTCACGCACCCGATAAACACCAGGGTGGCAAGCAGGCGATGATCGAACTGTACCGTAGCGATGTTCTCGAAGAAATTGCGCCATGCCGGTGACAGCATGAACATGGCCTTGGGAATCCAGTGACCGTCCATCAGCGGGAAGGTGTTGTAGGCAAATCCCGCCTTGAGGCCGGCCACGAAGCCGCCGGAAAGCGCCGTGATGAATACCAGGCCGCCGAGTAGTGCGGCGAACCGGCGCAGACCGCGTGGCGCAGGTGATGCGGCCGCCCGGTCAGCATTCGTCCACAGGCCGAGGGCCACCCAGATCATGTAGGCGTATATGATTAGAGCCGCCGCCAGGTGTGCCGTGAGCCGGTACTGGCTCACGTGTGGTTTGTTCACCAGGCCGCTTTTGACCATGTACCAGCCCAGCACACCCTGCAGTCCCCCGAGGACGAATAGCGTAGCCAGTCTCGGTATCAGCGGCCGCCGTATCCGGTCGGCGAACAGAAAATAAAGAAACGGGATCAGGAAGACCACGCCGATGGTTCGTCCCAGCAGCCGGTGAGCGAACTCGAACCAGTAAATTTGCTTGAAGCCGTGCAGGTCCATGCCGGCATTGATCTTCCGGTACTCGGGGGACTCCTTGTAGAGGCTGAAGGTCGCATCCCACTGCGCGTCGCTGAGCGGCGGCACGACGCCGAATATCGGATCCCACTCCACCATCGACAGTCCCGAACCCGTCAACCGGGTCACGCCACCGAGCACCACCATCGCGAAGACCATGGCGCAGCAGATCATGAGCCACAGCGCGATTTGGCGGTCATGAGCCGCACTGTTGTGGTCGGCTGCCGATGGAGCTGGGGCTGGTTGCATCGCTATCTCTTGTCTCGTTAACTAAACCGGTAATTTTTCGGCACAACAACGATTCCGTTGTCCGAGATGGTAAAGCGTGCACGGTCTTTTTCGGAATCCAGGCCGATGGTTTCGCCGGTCGGTATCTGGACTCCCTTGTCGATGATGCAGTTGCGCAGCCTTACGCGATCACCAACGTGAACCCGTTCAAACAGGATGGAATCCCTGACCACACTCTCATCGCCGACATAGACACGTGGAAACAGGATTGAATGCTGGACACTGCCGCCGGCGATGACGACGCCGCCCGAGATGATGGAGTTGATAGAGATGCCTTCATTGCCCGATTCGCCGGGGACCGTGCGTGCCGGCGGGTGCTGTGACTGGTAGGTGCGGATAGGCCAGTCGTCCTGGTAAAGGTTCAGCGAGGGCACCGGCCTGAGCAGATCCATATTGGCTTCGTAGTATGAATCGATGGTTCCCACGTCGCGCCAGTAATTGTCGGGTGAAACGCGTCCGGCGGTCCCACCGAAGCGGTAGGCGCAGACCCGGTGGGTTTGTATCAGTTCCGGCAGGATGTCATTGCCGAAGTCGTGAACGGAGTCCACCTTCCCGTGGTCTGTTTCCAGCGCATCGAGCAGCAACTGCTTGGAGAAGATGTAGATCCCCATGGAAGCCAGGCAGTGCTCGTGATCATCGGGGATGGTTTCCGGGATAGCAGGTTTTTCCGCAAACGCCGTGATACGCTGGTTGTCATCGATGCTCATGATGCCGAAATGGCCGGCCTCGCTGTGTCCGATCTTCATGCACGCGATGGTGACTTCCGCCTCCTGGTGGTTATGAAACTTGAGCATGGCAGCATAGTCCATGCGATAGATGTGATCGCCCGAGAGGATCAGAATGGTGTCTGCATTCGCGCGCTCCACCAGAAACAGGTTCTGGTAAATCGCATCTGCGGTCCCGCTGTACCAGGTTTCACCCTTGCGCATCTGGGGCGGTACGGGGGTGATATATTCCCCGAGCTCGGGGTTGAATATCGACCATCCATCGCGCAGGTGCTTGTGCAATGAGTGTGACTTGTACTGCGTCAGCACCAGTACGCGGTGCATGCCGGAATGCAGGCAGTTGGCGAGGGTGAAATCGATGATCCGGTATTTGCCGCCAAACGGCACCGCCGGCTTGGCGCGATCCCGGGTGAGGGACTGCAGGCGTGAGCCAACGCCCCCGGCGAGCAGTATCGTCAATACATTGTGCAGCATGCGGGAACCTGGATGGTGGATCGGATAGCCGAGTTAACACCGACCGGTGGATTATACCCGCTTGATTGGGCAATGCATCGCGTGATCTACCCGCCAGTACCTGACGGTGGCTGCGGTGGCATCTGAAGTCATGCTTTTATGCGGCCTGCTCCGGGAGCAGGAGCGGGAGCATTCACGACAGGATCTCGGACAGGTTCCCGTCCTCGGCATCGAGCGGTTGCAGCAGTCGGGTGTGACCGGATGGATTCCTGGCATTGCGGGTGCGGGCTGTCTTCGACCGGTATGAACCGTTTATCGACTCTCCGCCGGCGAGATCGAGGTACTGGCGGCGTGTTTCCTCGGACTCGAAGTAGATCTTTATGGCGAGGTGGCCTCTGCCCTCGATGACGAAGGGCTTGAATTCAGGATGATGGATGTCTTCGCCGGTAATCGGGTCAGTTGTCGTTATGATCACGCTCCCCCCGGATCGTTGTTATTCCGATATCAGCTTATGGCTGGAGTATAGATCGATAACGGGTCAATGCAAACGGTCAATCGGAAGAGTCTTGTGACGGAGGAGCGATCGGTGGTCTCCGTCAGTGTTCCGGGTGGAAGGGCGGCGGCCGGAGAATGATGCCGCCAGGTCTGTCGAGCCGGGTACGGCGGAGCGGAAAAACCCGCCCCGCCGACCGCCCGTAATTGCTCAGGCGCTGGCGCGGTTGTCCAGAATGCGCTGGATAATCGGCGCCAGGATGATTTCCATGGCGAACCCCATCTTTCCACCCGGTACCACGATGGTGTTGCGCCGCGACATGAATGATTCCCGCAGCATGGTGAGCAGGTCGGGAAAGTCGACATCGAACTTTGCCGGGTCCTTGAAGCGTATCACCACGAAGCTCTCATCCGGGGTCGGGATATCGCGGGCGATGAACGGATTGGAGGTGTCTACGGTCGGAACACGCTGAAAGTTGATATCTGTGCTCGAGAACTGCGGTGTGATGTAGTGTACGTAGTCGTACATGCGCCGCAGGATGGTGTCCGTGACGGCTTCGGCGGAGTAGCCGCGCTGCGAGCAATCACGGTGGATTTTCTGAATCCATTCAAGGTTGACGATCGGCACCACGCCGATCAGCAGATCGACGTACTGGGCCACATTGGTCGTCGGGGTCACCACGCCGCCGTGCAGGCCTTCGTAGAACAACAGATCGGTGCCGGCCTCCACGTCCTCCCATGGTGTGAATTCGCCGGGCTTCTGCCCGTAGGGTTTGGCTTCTTCCTCGCTGTGCAGATAGTAGCGCCGCTTGCAGGCCCCGCTCTCGCCATAGGTCTTGAAGGTTTCTCCCAGCTTGTCAAAAATATTTGATTCCGGTCCGAAATGACTGAAGGTGTGGATACCCTCCAGCTCGGCTTTTTTCATGGCCTCCTTCATCTGTGCGCGATCGTAGCGGTGATAGCTGTCGCCCTCGATGACGACCGGGTTGACGCCTTCGCGCAGGAAAATATGTTCAAACGCCACCTTGACCGTGGTGGTCCCTGCACCGGACGAACCGGTGACTGCGACAACAGGATGTTTTCTGGACATGAGAGGCTCCTCGTCCGTCTAGTATGAGATCTGTTCCAGCTCCGGCTTCAACTACGCACCGACCGTGCATCTGCAACGTATTGTCACGTTGCATCACCATAACCGTCAAACCAAGGGCGCGTATTGAACCACTATTACGCCACTATTCTCAAGTTCATTAGTCCGGCCGGCTAATTAGAATTACTGATTTATGATACAAAACAAACGGCTGCCGGTGCTTAACGATCGCGAGCGCGCACTGTCAGGCGGGCGTCACGGTCGCGGGCATGCATCCGTACATGAGCTGCGGCCGATCGGGCAACGCCTGCCGGGTGTGCCGGCTGGCATCAAATCCGCTCGAACAGCAGGTCACTTACCCCGTGCCCGAGTCGCAGGCCGCGCTGCTCGAATTTCGTTACCGGCCGGTACTCGGGGCGGGGTGACGTGTTGCCGGGACCGGCGCGGTTTCGAAATGACGCTGTTCCCCCCATGACCTCCAGCATGTGCTGCGCGTAGTCTTCCCAGTCGGTGGCCATGTGAAGAATGCCGCCTGACCGCAGCTTGCGGGCCAGCAGTTCGACAAACTCGGGCTGGACGATACGGCGCTTGTGATGGCGTTTCTTGGGCCAGGGGTCGGGGAAAAACAGCAGCACCCGATCGAGTGCGGCATCGGGGAGGCAGTTCTTCAGCACCTGAACGGCATCCGCGCAGATGACCCTGACGTTGCCGAGTTCATGCCGCTCGAGTTCCAGCAGTAAATGTCCGATGCCGGGCCGGTGGACCTCAATGCCGAGGAAATCCATCGCGGGTTCTTCTCCCGCCATGCAGGCCAGCAATACACCATTGCCGAAACCGATCTCCAGAGTGCGGGGCGCAGCGCGTCCGAAACAGGCATCGAGATCGAGCGGGGCGTCCGCCTCCAGTCCATACCGCGGCCAAAGGCGTGTCAATGCCTGTTCCTGGGCGCGGGTAATTCGCCCCTCACGCCGTACGAAGGAGCGGATTGTCCGTGAGTGAGGGTTCGTGGTGTTCAAGCGGATCTCAGTGCAGCACGCTTGCGAAGCCGTCAACTGGCATTGTCTACGCCAGTGTGGAGAACGCTGATGTTGAAGCAGTACGGTTTAAAGTAAAAAGCGAGAAGTAATGAAGTAAGAGATGAAGAATTGGACGAAGCATGGAGTTCTTGAACCCTGAATGAAGTCGGCGAGACTCCTGCTTCTCACTTCTCACTTCTCACTTCTCACTTCTCACTTCTCACTTCTCACTTCTCACTTCTCACTTCTCACTTGCCGTGTTGTTCCGTGGATTCCGTGGCCATTTACAATAGCAGCGTAGCGTCACTTCAGAAAAACGTCCCGTCGATGGGCGAGGAGGCGCTGGCGAAGCGCTTGCGCGGGATGCGCCCGGCGTGGAAGGCTTCGCGGCCAGCCTCGATGGCCTTTTTCATCGCCGTGGCCATCAGAACCGGGTCATTGGCGCCCGCGATCGCGGTGTTCATCAGAACTCCGTCACAGCCCAGCTCCATAGCGATGGCGGCATCCGAAGCGGTGCCCACGCCGGCATCGACCAGGATGGGAACACTGGCGTTCTCGACGATGGTCAGGATGTTGTAGGGATTGCGAATGCCGAGCCCGGAGCCGATCGGCGCGGCGAGCGGCATGACGGCGATGCAGCCCATGTCCTCGAACCGTTTGGCGATTATCGGATCGTCGTTGGTATAGACCATGATCTGGAAGCCTTCCCTGACCAGAATTTCCGTGGCCTTGATGGTTTCCAGGATATCCGGAAACAGCGTCTTTTCGTCACCCAGCACCTCCAGCTTGACCAGTTCATGGCCATCCAGCAGTTCCCGTGCGAGGCGGCAGGTGCGCACCGCGTCGTCGGCCGTATAGCAGCCGGCGGTATTCGGCAGCAGGGTGTAACGCTCGGGCGAGATGACATCCAGCAGGTTTGGCTCGCCCGGCCGCTGGCCGATATTGGTGCGGCGGATGGCCACGGTGACGATTTCCGCGCCGCTGGCTTCGGTGGCGGTACGGGTCTCCTCGAGATCCTTGTACTTGCCGGTGCCCACCAGCAGGCGGGACTGGTATTCAACGCCGGCGATGATCAGAGGATCGGCGGCCGGTCGGTACTGTGACTGCATGACTGTGGACATGATGACTCGACTCTTTGGATACTTTGTTTCCGGTCAGGGCACAGGAAGCCTGTCCGGGTAATGGGGACCGTCGTGGCGCTTTCGCCGCTGGTTCATCATACCCGACAGAATCCCGGGGTGGCGATCAGCCGCCGCCGATGGCGTGCACGATCTCGACACGGTCACCAGGCTGCAGACGGTAGCTGTCGAAGCTGCTGCGTGGGACGATCACCTCATTGACTTCCAGAGCCAGGCGTTTATTGCCAAGGCCCAGGACGCCGATAAGTTCGGCGGCGCTCAGTTTGTCCGGGACATCCCGCCGGGAACCGTTCACTATGATATTCATGGCATTGCTTCTTGAAACCTGCCTGCAACCGGGTGCTATTCTACCGTAATCAGGGGCGCTGCGTTCATTACCATGGAATATAACGACTTATGACGCAATGGACCGAGGATATTATCTCTGCGGAAATTGCCGGAACGCTCGATGGTCTGCTCTATGAGCGGGTCCGGCGCACCCCCGATACTGTGGCCTATCGCAGTTATGATGCCGTCCGCAAACTCTGGGCGGAAACCAGCTGGTATGATGTCGGGCGGGCCACTGCGCGCTGGCAGGCCGCGCTCGCGGCCGAGGAATTATTGCCGGGTGAGCGCGTTGCCCTGCAACTTCGCAACAGCAAGGAATGGGTGTACTTCGACCAGGCAGCACTGGCCTGCGCCCTGGTGGTGGTCCCTCTGTACACCGATGACCGTCCGGAGAATGTCGCCTACATCCTCAGGGATTCCGCCGCCAGGATTCTTCTGATGCCGGACCTCTCCGGCTGGGAACGCCTGGCGCCGCTACTCAAGGACTATGAGGAACTGAAACGGGTACTGATTCTGAACGCACCGGAGTCCCCGCCGGAGACATCCGGTATGGATGAGCGGGTGCGGTTCGTGCCAGGTTGGCTGCCCGAGGAGTCCCATACCCTGGTGCGGCGCCCGGGCGATCCCCATGCTCTGGCTTCCATCGTCTACACCTCCGGCACGACCGGTCGTCCCAAGGGCGTGATGCTGAGTCACTACAACATGCTCTCGATTGCGCACGCCGCGCTCACCATGATTGATGTTTACCAGGAAGATCAGTTTCTCTCCTTTCTGCCGCTCTCGCATACCCTGGAGCGTACGGCCGGCTATTATCTGCCCATGATGACCGGGTCCACCGTGGCCTACGCCCGCTCGGTTCCGCAACTGGCCGAGGATCTGCTCGTGATCAGGCCAACGGCGCTCATTGCCGTGCCGCGGATCTTCGAGCGGGTTTTTATCCGCATCCAGGGGCAACTGGACAAGCAATCCGCGCTGGCGCGGAAGCTGTTCCACCTCACCACCGGGGTCGGCTGGCGACGTTTCGAGCGCCAGCAGCAGCGCGCCGGCTGGCACCCGAAGCTGCTTGCCTGGCCGCTGCTGAAACGGCTGGTGGCGGACAAGGTAACCGCGAAACTGGGTGGTCGCCTGCGCCTGACGGTTAGTGGCGGTGCGGCCCTGCCGGTGCCGGTAGCGAAGACCTTCATCAGCCTCGGGGTGCAGATCCTGCAGGGTTACGGACTCACGGAAACCAGTCCCGTCATCAGCGTGAACCTGCCGCTGGACAACGATCCGGCCAGTGTGGGCGTCCCCCTGAACGGCGTCGAGGCGCGCATCGCCGGTGATGACGAGTTGCTGGTGAAAACTCCGGGCAGAATGATCGGGTACTGGAACAATCATGCCGCCACCGCCGAGATGATCGACCCCGAGGGCTGGCTGCACACCGGAGACCAGGCGCGCATCGAGCACGGGCACATCTACATTACCGGGCGCCTCAAGGACATCCTGGTGCTCTCGAACGGCGAGAAGGTCCCCCCCATGGACATGGAGATGGCCATCTGTCTTGATCCGCTGATCGACCAGGCACTGGTCGTCGGGGAGGGCAGACCATACCTCTCCGTCATCCTGGTACTCAATCCGGACGGCTGGCTGGGACTGGCACGCCACTATGGTCTGGATGACTATGCGGAGGCGAGCCTGGAAAATGAAAAATTACGCAACCACTTCGTCAATGTAATCAGGCATCACCTGAGCGATTTCCCCGGCTATGCGAAGGTAAGGCGAGTAATACTGGTGCGCGAACCCTGGACGGTGGACAACGGCCTGCTGACGCCGACACTCAAGGTGAAACGTGCACTGGTGCTGGCGAAATTCGCCGATCGCATCGAGGGTCTGTATGCCGGCGGGCCGGAATGACGGCGTACAATTTACCAGCTTACATAGGCAAAGCCTTTTTCCTGCAGCAGCATGAGATCATCGACGCCGATGGGTACCACCTTCGCGTAATCCACGAGGTCTTTCTCAGTCCAGTGCAGTGACTTCATGGTATTGCCGCAGGCGTGGAAGGATACGCCGTAGGCCGCCAGCGAACTGGCGTGCTGCTGCAATTCGAACGCGATGGGGCGCTGCGGATGTTTTCCCAGCAGGTGCAGTCCGGCCCCGAACACGGAGAACACGATCTCGACGTCGTCGCCGTACTTGCGCAGCAGCTCACCTGCCGAGAACAGTATATGATCCAGATATTCCGGGTCGGCCTTGTTGCACTGATAGACGATGTGGTGGGTCGATTCTCCTGGAAAAGTGGTTTCGGAGTTTTGCGCCTGTGCCGTCCGGAGCCCGAACAGCCCGCCCAGCAGGGCGACGTATTTCAGCATGGTACGGCGGGACTGGCTGATAAATTTGCCATTGTTCATCCGGGTTTCTCCTCGGAATGACGTCTGTCGTTGTTGTTTGTTATGCTCCACTATGCCCCGATTTGGCTCCCATGGCAAAGCGGCGCCCGGCCCTGACGGGTGACGGAGGTGTCGCTACTCCTCTTTCCGGACGGCTTGTTCGTTCTCCAGCGCCCTGGCGGTGATCTCACCGTAGAGACCCATCATGCGCGCCGCCAGTTCCTGCCATTCCGAATGAGCATCCAGCAGAGGCTTGAGTCGCCCGGCATTCGAGAGGACTTCATCCAGAAAGGCGAGGTCCGCCTCATTGAGCAGCCCGCCCTCGTCGACCTTCGCCTTGAGCGCCAGCGCCTTGGGCAGGCGTTGCTTCTCGAGCCGCTCCACCAGCGCCTGGATAACGCCCGCCTCCTTGTCGTTGGATTCAGTCATGGTGATTTATCCGTGTTGCGTCTTCCGGTGTTTGAGTCTGCTAAACAGTGAAAAGAATAGCATGCCTCGTTTCTTTGTGCGTATGGCGGAATCATCCAGCGGTCCTGGCCTGTCGCCGCGTTCCTCTACAGCCGGGTGGTGACTACCAGACATCAATGAAAGTAACATACACCCTATGGAATCTCTCATTTAGCCTGTCATTATCGCGAATGCGGGATTGGCGGTGCAGGGAGAAGGTGAGACCGGGAGCCGGTCGAAAAGCTGGTCTGGGCCATGCATCGTTGGCGGACCAAAGGATGGAATCCAGTATCAGTAAGTTTGTGAATCTCACTTCAACGCCCAAGATCCTCTGCTGCCTGTTGCCCGGCTGTAGTGCGGCTCGTTAAATATTCAGCAATCAGGCTCGCAATAGCTCTATTTCCGTGTTCGTTTGAGTGTCCGTCAGTTGAAACTTGATATGGCTATACTCCTTAATACATCTCCTTCCGTACCTCATTCCTGACTGTTGAACCAAGCAGTTACATCTGCCGGTCCTGAACTGGTAGAGATTTATTACGACTTCCTGTTGATTCCACCGTGGTTCCACCAGAATATAATACCTGAGATGGAGGTATGGGAATGAACAAATGGAATCAACTATTGGCGATGTTGGATGAGGTGTTCGGATTTCAGAACAAGATCCGTTCGAAGTTTCGGAAGGTCAGCCAGGCCTTCGATGAGAAGACAAACGAGCACGTGATACTGATCGAGTACCGAGTCAGTGTGAAAGGGACGATGAAAAGCCAACAGAGGATGAATCCACAACAGCAGAAGATGGGATTCATACGGCAGCTGGTTGCCCAAGGCAAAACCAAATGACAAAGACTCCCCTTATAACTTACCGTCCCCTGTGAGGTGGACAGGGTCAACAGTCATTTGAATATCCGGGATGACGAATAGATCTCCTGGGTCCCGAATGATCAACTGAATCCAATCAACAGAATTGATCAGACCCTCGGAATCAGTGGGGTTCAGACGGATGTGATGTGGAGCACTGATCGAGATTCTTCTGGGGCCCGAAAACAGTGGCGTGTTCTTGATGATGGTGTGGAGCAGCCTGAGATCGCCTCTGACGAGTACCGGTAGAGGTCGTGAAAATGGCTCGGGACGAAATTGGAAATCAGCCAGAGGAGAGATGAGAGGCTGACAGGTGGATTCTGGTGTGGCGTCAGGATGTTGTCGGTGAGCCGTACCTACATCAACTTGTTGGGAAGCTACAGTTCTACCATTGAACTACACCCGCTTAATTGTTTAGAGACAAGAGTTTACAGCAGCCCCCGACTGAATGTCACCACCTCACGGTAGAGGATTGGTAATGGCGCAAAAAAGTATATCGCAATCTCTACCAGGTGGCGTTACGCAAGAAGCTCTGTACGAGCCTTGAGGAGCCGCAGGCGGATATTGGCCTGGCTTATGTACAACAATACCGAGAGAACCCATCAGGGCAAGATGTTCTGCGGGCGCACCCCGATGGAGCCTCTGGAGGATGGCAAGCGACTTGGGGAGGACAAGGCGATAGCCTGAACCTGATCTGACAGACACTTCATCGGAACCGGTAACTGTCAGATCGGGTCGCGACTACTGTAGCTAAACACCACTTTTGACAATAACGCCCTTGAACTCCGTTGAATGTTTACGTCGCTTCCTTCTCATGTCTTCTCTACAACAGGCTTCGCCTATCATTAGGAAGACACTTAATCCTGTGCCAGATTCTGAACAAAAAAGGGGTCCACCGCTGTTGACATCCAAACTTCCTTTATCAATATTTGAGTTACCAATAAAGCTCTACCAAAAAGACAACTACATGGGAGTGATCGTAAGGATAGTATCTTTTGGGTGATTAGCAAGTTATCGTTCAAGGGTTTAATCGGCGTAACTCCTGAGCGTTGTAATCTAGGCTGCTGCCGGTGTTGACCAGAAACCGCATCGACGAATGAATGAGACACGAAGTTTCAGAATGTCCGACTCCATTGCCCTGCTACTCCGACAATTTGTCAGTTTTGCGGGGGTTGGAATAATTGGCACAACAGCCCATTATGCAACACTATTTGCTTCAGTTGAGGCGCTGACTCTTGATCCTGTGCTCGCGTCATCCGCCGGATATGTAGTTGGAGCATGTTGAGGTATTGCACCGGTGCAGCTAGTGCATAACCTCGAGAAGTTGGCGGGGATGAGCGTTGCCCTCGTACTCGCGATCGGACTGGCAATGATGGTCTGGACCCAGCCGGTGGCGGATGACTTCTGTCGCGCTTCAGCGAATGACTGGCTTGGTTACACATATAACGCGTACTTGCGTTGGACTGGTCGGTGGGCAGGCATGGCCATAGACACTCTGGTTCTGCCACGTATGGAACTCACGGATCACTATTCGTTCGTGATGGTTTTGATGTGGTGCATACTTGCGTTGATGTTATACGCTTTCGTGCAGATGTTTCTTCAGGAGGCTGCGACGGCCGGCGTTACTTTAGGCTGGGCTCTTGGGTTGATCGCAATGTACTGGGTGGGAATGCCGGCGCCGGGGGAGACTGTGTACTGGTTCACTGGCAACGTGGAGTACCAACTACCTCTGGCTATGGGTATAGCGGCTGTGTGGCTGCTTTGGCGCGCAGGAAAAGAAGGTTCAAGACATCTTCTCCGTCGAGGTGTCGAGGGATTTGGTTTGCTGCTCTGCGTGTTCGTCACCGGGCTTCACGAGCTTGCGGCCCTTGTGATGACCGTCGTGGTTGCCGCCGGCGCATTCGTTTCTCTACGTCGCGGAACCGGGCGGACTGTCTGGATACTCGCGCTAATGATGGTGTTGGTTGGGTTCGCAGTGAGCGTGCTAGCACCTGGAAACGCCGTGCGCGCGAGCGCGGACTTTCCGAATTCTTTTTCTCTTTCTAACTTGCCGCTGGCACTTTTGCAAAACGTCCGCTCTGTTCTGATACCGTGGTTTATTGCGCCTCACCTATTGCTTGGAACCATACTTCTTGTTCTTCATCCTGGCTTTTGCTCTTTGCGCCCCGGCTGGCTGGACAAGGGCAATGCAGATCTCTGGCGTTGGTTGGTACCTGCGGTATGGATAGTGTCCTTATCAGGGGTCGTGATCGCGATTGCTCTGTCGACCGGCTTCGTAGGCCCTCCTCGTGCCCAAAATTTTGAGTACGGAATTTTCCTGGTTGGTTGGTTTGCCACGCTGTTCGTTTGGACCCGCCCGCAATCATCAATCGCCGGCGACACGGCGGCCAGTCGAGCTGGTTCTCCCGTGATAATTACCCTGGCAGCTCAGGTACTTTTCGTGGCAGCTTTGACAGATACGCCAAGTGTGAGTTCATCCGTAAAGAGTCTTGTTCGTCTTAATGATACGGCGAGCTGGCGCGATGCAATGACAGAGCGTTACCAGCTGACTGAGGCTGCAGTAAAATCTGGCGCCACCGAGGTGGTCCTGCCCCGGCCACCGCCCAAACCTGCCATGTACTTTCAATCCGACATAGAGTCCGACCCCACGCATTGGAGCAATCAATGTTATTCTAATTACTTCGGTATCGACAGTGCCAGGTTGGTTGCCAAATGATCTTGTTTGAATCGCCAGCGAGCCATGGAGAAAATAACATTCGTTAGCGTGACGCGGTCAAAAGGGAACACTGGATACTAGGTACGAGTAGCGTGGGCCCTACTCCGGTCGCTCGCAATGCGAACATTTGGTACAACAGGGTGGCTTTCAATCTCCGACGGCTCTATAGAAGGCGACGTGTTGTGCCGCTTACACGTGCAATTGGCAACCTTACAAATGAAAGCTACCAGTGAAACTCATCTATCTCTCTCTTCCCTTGCTCAAATGGAATGGGCATCGGATTTTTCCGACATGTTATACATTGTCGAAGCTGGTGGATCATAACGCTGTACAAAATACAACGGACGATTCTTGACTTCGTTGAAGGTTCTACCTAAGTACTCTCCGATAACACCCAAAGCCATCAACTGCACACCGCCGAGAAATAGGATAACCACCATCAGTGAGGGATAGCCTGGTAGATTGCTTCCAAAATAAAGCGTTTTCATAATAATGATGATTCCATACAGGAACGCGCCGAGGGCATTAACCAAACCGATATATGTTGCAACTCGTAATGGCGCGATAGTAAATGAGGTTATGCCTTCCAACGCGAAGTTCCATAGCTTCCAGTAATTCCATTTAGTTGAGCCTGCGTATCGAGCATCACGCTTGTAGGGCACGCTCCGTTGCGGATACCCAATCCAGGCAAAAAGGCCCTTCATGAAGCGGTGCTGTTCATGAAGCAGTCTCACCGCATTAATCGCGCGACGGCTCAAAAGTTGAAAATCCCCCGTGTCCCGGGGGATGGTGATACGGCCAACATGCTGCATTAAGCCGTAGAATCTGGTGGCTGTCAGCTTTTTGATCCACGATTCCCCTGCACGCTCTGTACGTTGCGCGTAGACCACATCATACCCTTCTTTCCAAACACGTATTAATTCTGGTATTAGCTCCGGTGGATCTTGCAGATCAGCGTCAATAACAATGGCGGCATCTCCACTCGCATGGTCTAGGCCAGCGGTAAGAGCGATCTCTTTGCCAAAGTTTCGGCTCAGATCTAGGAGAGCTACACGATCGTCATTTTGGCGCAGTTTATCGATGATTTCTGCAGTCTTGTCGTTGCTACCGTCATTTACATAAATCACTTCGGCTGTGAATCGCAAATTAGCCAGCACTACACTCAGCCGTCTATGAAATTCTGGTAACCCTTCAGACTCATTATAAGCTGGCACGATAACAGAGAGGTGCGGTGTTTGTTTCATGCGTCCACGTCGGCATTCCCAGTATCGTCTTTACTACTAGGGGTGAACGTCCATAAGCGATTACCCAAGAAGTTCCATACCAGTATAACTCCAGTAGCAATTATTTGAGCGACAATATAGTGAATTGAACTAAAAGAGGTGGCTAGCAACATTATTGCTGTATTTAGGAACATCCCTACCACTGCCACTGTAGCGAACTTAGGTAAGCCCAAGATGTGGGATACGGGGCTACGAAAGACATAAGCACGCGCAAGATAATAATTCACCAAGGCTCCAACTACATATCCGGCGGATGACGCGAGCACAGGATCAAGAGTCAGCGCCTCAACTGAAGCAAATAGTGTTGCATAATGGGCTGTTGTGCCAATTATTCCAACCCCCGCAAAACTGACAAATTGTCGGAGTAGCAGGGCAATGGAGTCGGACATTCTGAAACTTCGTGTCTCATTCATTCGTCGATGCGGTTTCTGGTCAACACCGGCAGCAGCCTAGATTACAACGCTCAGGAGTTACGCCGATTAAACCCTTGAACGATAACTTGCTAATCACCCAAAAGATACTATCCTTACGATCACTCCCATGTAGTTGTCTTTTTGGTAGAGCTTTATTGGTAACTCAAATATTGATAAAGGAAGTTTGGATGTCAACAGCGGTGGACCCCTTTTTTGTTCAGAATCTGGCACAGGATTAAGTGTCTTCCTAATGATAGGCGAAGCCTGTTGTAGAGAAGACATGAGAAGGAAGCGACGTAAACATTCAACGGAGTTCAAGGGCGTTATTGTCAAAAGTGGTGTTTAGCTACAGTAGTCGCGACCCGATCTGACAGTTACCGGTTCCGATGAAGTGTCTGTCAGATCAGGTTCAGGCTATCGCCTTGTCCTCCCCAAGTCGCTTGCCATCCTCCAGAGGCTCCATCGGGGTGCGCCCGCAGAACATCTTGCCCTGATGGGTTCTCTCGGTATTGTTGTACATAAGCCAGGCCAATATCCGCCTGCGGCTCCTCAAGGCTCGTACAGAGCTTCTTGCGTAACGCCACCTGGTAGAGATTGCGATATACTTTTTTGCGCCATTACCAATCCTCTACCGTGAGGTGGTGACATTCAGTCGGGGGCTGCTGTAAACTCTTGTCTCTAAACAATTAAGCGGGTGTAGTTCAATGGTAGAACTGTAGCTTCCCAAGCTCAGTATCTAGCGGTTTTATCTTTTCGGTCCCACCATGAATCAATAAGTTATAAAAGCTGGTAATCTCTCGGAATGTTTTTCAATAGGGTGGTCTTCCTCTTCGGTGCAGTTGATTTGGTGCGGTAAACCGAAACCAGCCAGAGTATCTGCCCGTGTTGTTCGCGCGATCGATGGAGATACCCTAGTTGTCCTTGATGCACCCAAGACACAACAGATTCAGGTTTAACCGCCTCAGCCACAGGACCATGATTTAACGGAACCACAAACAGCATTGGCGAACCTAGCCAAAGTGGGTTTCTTAGCAACAAAAAAGAGGTGAGATTCACACTTGCAATCACTGCAACCAAACCCTTTGATCGGCTTCATTTCATTCAATCTTGCCAATGCCTCCGCCCAGCGGTGCTCCAGACGAACGGGCGAATGGCTATACCAAATAGACGCAAGACCCGCGAACTCCCGCAAATAATCAATATGCCAATGCTTGTTTTTTGTCTCGCGGCAAT
The DNA here is from genome assembly GCA_963763115.1 of uncultured Gammaproteobacteria bacterium. Classification (GTDB taxonomy): domain Bacteria; phylum Pseudomonadota; class Gammaproteobacteria; order UBA9214; family UBA9214; genus CAVQCA01. The sequence continues at coordinate 34,551 of CAVXNM010000034.1, read as the reverse complement.
GCCTCGATACGCGGGCAAGCACACCACCGGGACCAAACGCACTGCCTACATAGACATAGTAGCCAGGGCGCATATTGAGACGGCCCCAGCGCCCGACTTCCGTAGATGCGCTCGCATCACTCCGCAGCACCAGGGCATAGGTACCCTTAGAAGACGACGGCGGCGTAGACGATAACTCAGGCACCTACCTGTACTTTTGGTGAACCGGCGCGTTAAAAAAAGCAACTCCATAACCAATCATGGCGAGTATGGTGAACCATTTTGCAAGCTGATAAAGGGAACGCATGCCGGTGTTGGCTTTGTTGATGACTTCAAACTCACGCAGATAGACGGTCTCGCATGCCCCGTTGCCGATATCAGTGCGGACAGTGCTGGTGCCACGAGAGAAACCGTTGCCGGGGTTATGGTAACTTACCAGCGTCCCTTTGAAGTGTATGTAGTCGCCGGTTTCCGCGTGCATCAAGGCCCTTTTTACCGTGACGTCATCGACCAATAAATGATTGTTTGAAAGTGCAGTCATATCAAAACGATTCCCGGTTGCGTGGTCTGGCCAATACGCCCAGCAAGTCCAGCTATCGTTGGAGAATTTCATGTTCAGATACACACCGTTTCGCACATTGTCGCCCCAGATAACGCAAATATCCCGCACATTGAGATAATCCTTCCATTTGTCGTGATGCCAAATATCGAATATTGAATCGGCATCGTTGTAACTGACTATGACGCCATACAGCTCGTAGTCGAATTTCGGTTCGATTGTATAGTGCTGGTCTTCGGCGGTAGTCTTGAAAGGCGCCTCGGTGGTCGGGGTCTGTATGGGCGCATCTAGCGAAAAGGACTCGTAAAAGGAGGGATCGGGCGTACGATCTTTAGCAAAACACGCGAACAACGAGATAGCCAAGCCGCATAGGAACGTCCATTTGAAAAGTATTTCCATCGGATATGCGCGATATGCGGGCAGTGTTTTGGCCTCTTAAGCAGCTGAAAGAAAAATCGGCACTGTAGCGGGCTATGGGATAAACAATTAAAAGTGGTTGTTCGGCGATCGAACTCAGCGACGCGTCGTCGCCTGGGGAGACCGACTGGGTAAATCGTTATGATTTATTGCGCAGGTTTTCCTCATTTGCTCCCTTCCAGGCTCTAGTAGATTCTTTTTCAAATCAACAAAGGTAAGCATACCCCAGACGAGGAACGCAACACCGATGGCCGGAAAAGTTAAACCAAGATAGGCACGCCAAATAACGGACCTTCCGGATATCGGTACGGTATCTCGGCATACCCAACTACCTGGCGGTGGCATTTGTACGGACTTCAATATCTTTAATGAAATAAATGCCAACCAGACGGTGATAGCCAAAAAACCGAAAGGGAGCCCAATAAAAAGTGACGCGAACAATACATCGGCTCCATTGAATCCTAAGATTTCCTCGCAGTGGGCACGCGCGGAAAATTCACTGAGCCAAGGGAAAAACCACTTCTTCGAAGCCAGCACCGCGGCAACGACGATCGCAACCAGGACTACGCAGTCGCGTGGGTTCCCTCTTATTATCCGTGGTTGCTGAGTGTCTTCCATGGGAAATAACGGTTGAACTCAGTCGCACCGCCCTTTGGTGTCGGCTCGGGTGCATTGTTGGGCATCGTTGTTACCCATCGAGCGAAAACGCTCCACTTCTGAGACGCAGGCTATTGGTCCAATCAGCAGCAAAAGACTCATGAAGTACAACACCCCAGCGACTTTCTCATTGGTCTGCATTTCATAGATCAAATACGGTAAAGCGACTGCGCTGTAACCGACCAGCCATACCTTGACCGAGGCTAGTCGCCACCCAGCCGCTCACCGACAATGAGGATTGGGTCACCATGGAGCCCGGTTCGCTGTGGCTGTTCCACGACGGCGAGGTGGTGAGCCACCGCGCCACACAGCCGAGCCCGATAAAATCGTTATCAGGGGTTTGAATGATTTCATTGCGCCCCATTTGTGTGGCCTTGAAATATTGAAACGAATTCCATGAGCGACTCCCTGCATACCCGGTCCTTTGGCATTTTATTATCTGACTATCAGATCCGTCTGACATCTGGAACATACCAAAAGATCAAGCGACGGCACAGGCATTGGAGCTTGCCGGGTTGTGATGCTCATTTACAACCGCAAGCAATCGTGCCGTGGTGATGCCTGAGCCGGGCTGCCTGAGTTAAGTTTTCCCTGTGCCGGAACCTGCACTCGAGACAATGCACATACAGGCCCTTCTCCCGAGTACTTCGATTCTCGACGCTGAAAAAAGCGGGGCTGGTGATCAACCAGCCCCATGTTCTTATTTACTGGTTGGTTGTGCCCACCATTGGTTGCTTTCTTCCAGTTTTTTGATGCGCGCCTTCAGCCGTTCGATTTCCGCTGCATCGGAAGCGGAACCCGCTGCCGGAGCACCATAAGCGGGAGCACCACTGTATCCAGGAGCACCGCCGTAGCCACCGCCATAGCCAGGAGCACCGCCGTAGCCACCGCCATAGCCAGGACCGCCGTATCCAGGAGCACCGCCGTAGCCACCGCCATAGCCAGGAGCACCGCCGTAGCCACCGCCATAGCCAGGACCGCCGCCATAGTCATTGTAGCGATCAGAGTTACTGTTACCCCCCATCCATTTGGATGGATTCATCATGTTGCCCATATCGAACGCATGGGCTGTACCGGCAAGTAGTAAACCGGAGGCCACGATTGCAGTACTGAATTTTATTGCCTTGTTTCGCATATGCTGCTCCTTTGTCCAGATATCCAGGTGTCGCTGTCCTCCAGGGGAAGCTCTGATCAAGCTTGTCATTTCCGCCAAAGCCGAAATCCACTCCATCCACGCTCAGTGGGGAGCTGGATCACCGCTTTCGTGGGATGACTTGTTTAGAGATTCTGTAAGTATAGACAACGCAGATTTAATGTCGCTCTCAGGACGAATACCACCACTGGGTGCTAGCTGACCAAAAATCGAGGATGACGGCCTATCAAAGGCCCGTCCAATTGCATTCAAGGATTCTCCGCATTGCCAGCGATCCCACAACTCAGCTTTCTTCTCAGCGGGATACTTTATTCGCGTTCTATAGACCATCTTTCAACACCTCATCTTTTATTAAAAAAGATAAAGTGTTGCGTCGACTGATTGAACCCGCCAGCATTTCTGGACGTTCCCATTCTGCTATCGCGCTTCGACTGTCGATCAACTCGCGCCCTTCATGAGCGACCAACGAACGACAGGTTTATACTGTAAGTGGCCACTGAATTACAGTTATTGATCCGCGGATCACGGTACCGAAGGAGTTGTATTAATCGGAAGTTTGCATGTAACCAGAAGCGAATAGTATGGCGTTTCTTCCTGAGCTATAACTTTCTTTCGTTATCCAGCGCCTTTTCTGCGATCTCTTCGTAGAGATGGATCACCTCGGAGCAAAACTGATGCCATTCCGGGTGTCGATCTATCAGTCGCTTACTCCGCTGGGCATCGAGCGTAACCTGGAACATAAATTTTGAATCCGACTCACTAAGCACTCCACCCTCGTCGACCCTTTTCTTCAGCTCAAGTAATCGAGGAAGTCTCTGCTTCTCGAACCGCTCCATTAGCGCGTAAATGGTGCCAAGTTCATCCGCTGATTCTTCCATGCTCTCCCTCGTAATTAGCGTGTCAAATACTCGGGTTGATCGCGACGGGTTATAGCCACCTCGTTTCCTCTGGAGCATGGCATTTCATAACTGGTTTCCGCTGATTCACTACCTTATGCACTCCGACGCCTTATTACTTTTAAGTATAGTAAACATTCGCAAAACTGGTTCCTCGCTCAGAAAAGAGCAGTAGAGCTTGCCGTGCCGCTTGGCGGTGGGTAGATAAAATCGCTCAGCATCCCAAAGCCGGCACTCCTACCCGGAGGCGGCTCGAGCCTGGATATGACATTCCCATGTATGGGGTGCATAACCCACACTGCTGGCATCTGATCTGCACCGTTCGTTCTGTTCGCGCTGGTTGTGCCTGAATCCGGGTATTTTCCGGGGATACCCTTTCGCCTTATGTGCGCTGCCGAACTGAAAATACATAGCCAATGCGATTAGTATGATTACAACGGATATCGGTTGATTGTTGAATCAGCTACGGGAGCATCCCTCCGTTGAGGATTGCAGCAGACCTGAAACCAGGTCTGCTGTATACATTCCATACAATTCAACTTGAGGTAGCAGATATGAATAAACTGACCAAAACATTGAGTGCCACAGCCATTGCTTGCGCCATGGCGATTCCCTTCACGGCAGCTCAGGCCTGGGGTCCATGGGGCGGTGGTGGTCCCTGGAGTAATGGCTGGGGTAATGACAGCTCGGGTGAGGGCTGGGGCGATGGCTCCGGTGATATGGACTTCAGCATGAGCGGTAGCGGCCATGGCAGTGGTTATGGGCGTGGGCGTGGTTATGGGCGTGGCTATGGTTATGGCTATGGCGGCTATCCGGGTTACGGCTATGGTGGCTATCCCGGTTATGGTGGCCCTGGCTATGGCGGCTATCCAGGCGCCTATGGTGCGCCTATGTTATGCACCCCCGGCGGCATGCACCCGCACAACCAGCCGCACCGGCCACTAGCCAGTAACCAGTTACCAAGCCAGAAATACAGACAACCCTGCACAGGGATGTGTGGGGGTTGTTACTCTTCATCGGATCAATTTGTCTTTATCATTAAGTTATCAAGGCATATGGGTGAAAATCTAACAGCGTAGTCGTCCAAGGTGTGTAACGGGGATGGCTATTCTGGTGCGATATTCGCCTATAGCCATATGAATCTGAATGTCCGGCTTCGTACAAACACGACATGAAGCCCAGAACACTGGATGACCGCTTAGGGTCGTACCCGGTCCTCCAGCGACATTCAACTAGGGGGTATCTACTCGCCCTAGCACAGAATCCGATTCCCAAGTTCTGCGAACCGGAGTGAATAGCCTGTACCTCACCTATGCCGGTGACCTGAAACCCGAATTGCAGGAGACACTGGAAACACTCAAGTTACAGGCGCAATCCGAGGCCCCCAAAGAACAAGCCAAGGCGGTATCGTGTCTTGCGGATCACCTGTCCGATATTCTGATTCAACCTCCGAAGATAACTCATTGAAATCGTGATAACCTGCCCCGGAATATCGGACAACTAGGAGGTTAGAATGGCGACTAAAGAAGACATCTTGAACGAAAAGACAAACAGGGATCTCCCGGTAGCACAGCGGATTTATTACACGCTCACAGATAAAGAGGAGATAAAGGCTAAGCAGACCGCGAAGACCCTCGGCTTGCTTATCGAAAATCTGGTAAATAAAGGCATTCTATCTGGGGAAGACATCGACGATATGCTGTTTGAAATAGTGCGTCATAGTACATAGCCTAATGGGTTTTACAAACCTATCTCTAGGAAAAATGAAGGGCTGGAAGGGTCGATCTCTATCTGAATCTCTATGTCCGCTTTCAGTACATTTCTGCCGTTTCGGCATTCTGACTGAAGATCAACAAAGGTTGAATGTCACCGTTAAGTGATCGCTTATATTAGGTAGAGGCTCGGCGGCACATATCGGATGAATCCAATTGCTCACAACTCGACTTCATCATTTCTCTCCGAGTGATTTGATTTAGCTTTTGATAAAACCTTCGGTACATTTCCTCTACGTTTCGGTTTGCTTATATAATCAGATGGTTAGCTTTTTAGGGATTGAAGTGGACCAACCGTTCGTATAAATTGTTGATCCTTCAGGTGGTATATCTCGCGGGTGTAGTTCAATGGTAGAACTGTAGCTTCCCAAGCAAAATATCTAGCGGTTTTATCATTTCGGTGCCCACAATAATCAAGAAGTTAGAAAAGCTGGTAATCTTTCGGAATGATTTCCAAATGGATGGTCTTCCTCTTCGGTACGCTTGTTTTGTAGCGGTAATCCGAACTGGACCTCAACAACACATTCAACACAATCAGTGCACCCGCACGAGCCGCACCTGCTCTCACTTCTTCTGCATGATCCGCTTTAGCTCACGCGCAGTAGCTTGAGGAATTCAATTAGCACGTCTCGTATTCGCTTGGTGACATCCAAGCCTGCGAGCTTGACATGGCTGTTGGTGGATATGCGGGAGGGAAAGTGGAAAAGATAGCAAACCGGTACACTGGCGCTTGTGCCTGAGTATCCTTTGGCATTTCAGGGTGCAGGAATTCCAAGATCGGAACGCCAGCCAGGTAATTCGTATCTTCCTGGCTGGCGTCAGTTGTTTGAATTCCTGCCTTAACCTGACCACGCTTGCACCCGAAATCGTTGCCGCCATCCTGAATGAGACGCACCGCCGGAGGTGACGCTGTTCGATCTGGCGGCGGGGACGCCGCTGGTGTGGGAGGAGCAGCGGGGGAGGATTGGAGAACGTCGATGACGCGTTATCGCCTTACTTTGGTCGTGCGGTACATCGATGTTCAGTATAAGGACCGCCGTCACCACCAGCTTATAAATGTATAAATGTTTACTTCAACCACTCGCGCGCGGTTTCGGTAATGGCGGACACGGCCGGGTGGGAGATCCGGCGTTCCACTGAGATTGCGTAGTACTGTTCACGCACCTCCTCCGTGCTGCCGATGATCCGCACACCATATTGCTTTGCCACTTCCGTGGCAATGGGAGTCGGTATGATGAAAATTCCCGTGCCAGCCTGACCAAAAACTTTCATCAGGGCGCTGTCGTCGAATTCCCCGACGATGCGCGGGTAGATGCGCAGGCTGTCCAACCAGGCCAGCAGTTTTGCCTGCACCAGGTTGGTTTCGCTGGGCATCAGCAACGGTGCACCGTTGAGACTGTGCGGGAAGTGCTTGCGTAGCAGCCTGGCCAGGGGTGGCACGGCGAGGAAGCTGATGCCGCACTCGCCAAGAATATGGCTGAAGCCGCGCACGTTGATGCCAGGCGGGATCGGCCCGTCCGCAATCACCATATCCACCCGGTGCAGGGCAAGTTCGGCCAGCAGGCTCGCCAGGTTGTTTTCGCGGCAGATGATGCGCACCGGATCGGCCATGGAAAGTGCGGGGGCGATCAGGCGGTAGGCGATCGATTTGGGCACGGCATCGGCTATGCCGACCCTGAAAATCATCGGTCTGTCCGGCGGCAGGTTGCGAAGCGCTTCCTCGAGCTCGCCACCCAGTGAAAATATCTCGTCGGCATAGCTCAGCACCAGCCGGCCCGTCTCGGTCAGTTCCAGGTTGCGACCCGCCTTGCTGAATAGCGCCTCCCCAATGCTGTCCTCCAGCAGACTAATCTGGCCACTGATGGTCTGGGGTGTGAGGTGCAGGCGCTCGCCGGCGCGCGCTATGCCGCCTTGCTTGGCCACCACCCAGAAATAGTGCAGGTGCTTGTAGTTGATCATCGAGCTCCAAAACTTCGTAAATACCGAATAGTAATTAAAGTATATTCGACTATTCCTTAGTTTCAATCAGCGTTAGCCTATTCATCGTGATTTAGGACGATACTCGCCTGGAGGTAACCATGCAGATTGAAATACAAGCACGGAATTTTTCCATGACCCACGCCATGCGCGTGCACATCGAGCGGCGGCTGGGGTTTGCACTCAGCACGTGCTACCGGCACGTACAACGCATCATGGTGCGGCTCTCCGACATCAACGGGCCGCGTGGTGGCAACGACAAGCGCTGCCATCTCGAGGTGATTCTGCCTGGCCAGGCGGTCGCGGTGGAGGACACGCAGGCCGATCTGTACGTCGCGATTAACCGTGCGGCATCACGCGCCGGCCGCACCGTGATGCGCCAGCTGAGACGCAAGCGTGTTCTCAACCGGGTCTGCACCCCTGCAGATAGGGCGTTGTCGGAAAACATCGCCTGAATCCATTTTTTCGATCATTAATACTCAGGAGACGGATATGAATATGAACACACCGACCATGCTCCAGGACAGCGCCACCCGGTCGGATGCACTGGTCACCAACAAGGTGTTGCGCAACACCTACAGCCTGCTGTCCATGACCTTGCTATTCAGTGCGGCAACCGCCGGGGTGTCGATGGCCCTGAACCTGCCGCACCCCGGGTTGGTGCTCACGCTGGTCGGTTATTTCGGCCTGCTGTTCGCGACGTCGAAGTTCCGCAACAGCAGCCTCGGCCTGGTGTTCGTGTTCGCGCTGACCGGCTTCATGGGCTACACGCTGGGGCCGATCCTGAGCGCCTACCTGAGCCTGGCCAACGGCGGCCAGATCGTTATGACCGCTATGGGCGGTACTGGAATCATCTTCCTCGGCCTGTCGGGTTATGCACTGGCAAGCCGCAAGGACTTCAGCTACATGGGCGGCTTCCTGATGGCCGGTATCCTGGTGGCCTTTCTCTGTGGACTGGCCGCGGTTTTCCTTGAGATGCCGACCCTGTCTCTGGCCGTATCCGCGATGTTCGTGCTGCTGATGGCGGGACTGATCCTGTTTGAGACCAGCAATATCATCCACGGTGGTGAAACCAACTACATCATGGCGACGGTGAGCTTGTACGTATCGATCTTCAACCTGTTCACCAGCTTGCTGCACCTGCTCGGAGCCGCCTCCAGTCAGGAGTAGCCAGCGGGAAAAACCGCGCCATGAGGCATGGCGTGAAAAGCGTCTATGCCGCCCGGGCAGTCAGCGGCGGCAAATCAATGACGCCGGGTGAGATGGCGGATAGGGCGGATCTTGGATAGCATTCTGGCGGTAAACTACATCATAGGGGTATTCGTATGCCGGAGCGATGGCTGCAGATCAAGGGTGACCCCTCGGTGCGCGCCTTCCTGTTCGAACAGCAGCGGATCGAGAGCCTGTTCGACACATCAATCGATCACTTGCACCAGATCGTACTCGCCTTGCTGACGCGCAAGGGCGTGTTCCACACCAAGATCCACTACTCGTCCAGCCAGCTGACCTGCTGGTTTGCCCGCGACCCGTTCTGCTATGAAAAGTTCGTGCGCGAGGAGGTGCTTCAGGACGGTTTTATCGACCGCTTTCCGGATGCGGACTACGCGGGCCGCACCCCGGTGATCGATGCCCATGACATAGAGCGGATCCTGAAAGAGTTTAGGCGGTTGCGCCTGACCGACGAGACCATCTACCTGCGCAACGCGGCGATCAACCTGATCAACGGTATGATCAATATGTCGTTCTCGTGTGACGGTACGCATTACATCGACCACCGCACTTTCTTTGCTAAGCTCGACAAGTTCGAGACCCCCGGCAAGACAGTGTGAGTGCGCGGTCCGGTTGCTGGCTAGTTAACCTGCAATCGCAGCGCCGCACAGCATAGCCGCTGGAGCAGCATTATCAGCGCAACTATGGCTACAAGTGAGAAATCGCTGGGCGAGATGGTAACGATCGATCCCGTCGACGCGGAGAAGGAGGCGGCTGCTCAATCTTCCGCACATGGCATAATTAGGCGTATTGAGCACACTGGTGTTGCAACGCCGATTGACCTGCGCCGAACGATATCCGCAGGTAGATTGTTTCCCCGGGTAGGCAATAATGCCATCCAACCGTTTGAAAAGTCCACGAGTAACCCGTTGATTTGTAATGACCGCATTTTCGGTGCTTCCGGACTTCGGGCTTTTGACGCATGGGGAGGCGGGGAGAAGAATGGGCCGGAGAGAGCGAAATGGGGCGTTGACCGAGCCGTCGGACTAATAGGCGAAGTCCGCAGGCTTCCGCGTATGCGGGATTTCTTTGGCCATTGGAGTGTTGTGTTGTAACCGATTCGTCCGTTGATTATCGGATAAGCCTACGTGTCAAGGATCGTTCAGCGGGGCGCCTGTCCGCCGGCGATGTGCACCCGGACATGCAGTCCGGTGCCGCCCGCGCCCGGTGTGAGCGACACCTTAGCGTCGTGAAGTTCGGCGATGCGCTTGACAATGGACAACCCCAGGCCGCTGCCGGTCTCGCCGCTGCCCAGCACCCGATAGAATCGGTCCCACACGCGGCCGAGCTCGTCCTCCGAAATGCCCGGTCCCTGGTCGAGCACCGAGAACTCGGCGCCGTTGCCGGTCGGCGTGACCGCCACCTGTACCGCGCTGTGGCGAGCGGTATAGCGGATAGCGTTGTCGATGAGATTGTGCACCATTATCGCCAGGAGTCCCGGCGAGCCCGCGACCGCCACCGCGACACCCGGCGCCAGTTGCAGATCGACGTCTTTGGCGATGGCGACAGGCGCGAGTTCGGCCACGACGTTCACCACCAACGCCTGCAGATCGACAGTCTCGCGCTGTACCGTCTGGTTCGGCTCCAGCCGCGCTAACGTCAGCAACTGATCCATCAGGTGCGCGGCGCGGTCGCAACCGGTGATGACGTTGTCCAGCGCGCGCCGACGTTCCGCGTCGTCGCTGGCGGCCCGCGCCACCTGGGCTTGGGTGCGGATCGCCGCGAGCGGCGTGCGCAGTTCGTGCGCGGCATTGGCGGTAAAGCCGCGTTCGCTGTCGATAGACGCGCGCATGCGCTCGAACAGCTTGTTGAGCCCTTGCAGCAGTGGCAGCACCTCGTTCGGCGCGGTGGCCGCCTCGATCGGCGCGAGGTTATCCGCGTGCCGCGCCGCGACCTGGCTTCCGAGCACCTGCAGCGGGCGCAGCCCCCGCGCCACGCTGAACCAGATCAACAACGTCAGCACCGGCAGCGCGACCAGCAGAGGCAGCAACATGGCCTTGGCGATGGTCCTGGCAAGCGCGTCGCGCGCCTCACGTCGCTCGCCGACCTGGATGAGAAAATGCCGCGTGTCGTCCCAGGCGCTGAACACGCGCCACGTGGAGCCGCCGACCTGACTGTCGCTGAAGCCCTGATCGGTGGGCGACAGTCGGACATTGGGCGCGCTGGCGGAGTGAAGTAGCAGCGACTGGCCCCGTTCCCAGATCTGGAAGGCGACCTTGCGTTGGTAGTGGTACAGTCGAGGTGGATGCTCCACGTCGATTTCGTCGGTCTCGTGGCTGATCTGGGCAATGAGCAGTGAGGTGGACTGGGCAAGGTGCGCATCCAGCAGTTCATCCAGTTCGTGCCGCGTATCGCGGTAGCTGAAGAGCAGGGTTGCGCCCCAGACCAGCAGCGTCGTGGCGAGCAGCGCCAGCAGCAGCCGGCGCCTGATCGAATGTCCGTGGCGACGCTCAGGCATAGTCTTCTTTTGGCATCAGGTAGCCGACGCCGCGTACCGTACGCACCAGCTCCGGTGCCAGCTTGCGCCGCAGGTGGTGGACATGAACTTCAATGGCGTTGCTCTCAAGTTCCTCACCCCAGGGATAGACCCGCTGCTCCAGTTGTTCACGGGAGAGCACGCGACCGGCGTTAAGCATGAGTTCGTGCAACAGGGCGAACTGGCGCGCCGTGAGTTCCACCGGCTGTCCGTGGTACTCAACGCGGTGTTCGGCGGGGTCGAGCAGCACTCCATGCAGGCGCAGTACCGGTGCTGCACTACCCTGGCCACGTCGTATCAGGGCGCGCAAGCGCGCTGCCAGTTCGTCCAGGTCGAACGGCTTGATCAGATAGTCGTCGGCACCGCTGTCGAGGCCCTTCACGCGATCGCCGACCGCATCGCGGGCCGTCAGGATCAGCACCGGCGTCGAATCGCGGCGCGCGCGCAGCCGGCGCAACAGTTCCAGTCCGGAAAGCCGGGGCAGACCCAGGTCGAGGACGACGGCCGCATAGGTCTCGGTCTGCAGCGCGGTATCGCCGAGGATACCATCCTGTACCCAGTCCACTGCGAAATCGGCCTGCGTCAGACCGGCACGGATGCCGTCGCCCAGCAATTTGTCGTCCTCGACCAGCAAGATGCGCATATCACCACAATACGCCGATCCACACGGCCATGGCACCGGCCGCCAGCAGGGTACCGGTCAGCCAACGGGCATTGCGTATGCCTTGCAATGCCTCACCCGACTTATAGCCGGTGAGCATGCTGCCCACCAGGTTCTCGCGGTGTAGTAGGCTGCTTACGATCACGCCCCCCACGTGCAGGGTGACCAGTGCGAGCATGGCGCTCGCGAACGCTTCGTGCAGTTCCTCGAATGCCTCGCCGCCGAGTTCGTTATAGGTGGCATAACCCGTAACGCCGCTCAGTACGCCCAGCAGCAAAAGCCCGTAGATCACCCAGCTGCCGGCGGGATTGTGCCCGACGTAGTGCTTCGGTGAACCGCGCAGCAGCGATCTGAGGTAGGAAAGCACCTGCGACGGCCCAAAGGCAAACGACCGGAACCGCGCGTAGCGCGTGCCGACTAGCCCCCAGACGACCCTGAAACCGATCAGCGCGAGCAGCAGGTAACCCAGTGCCACGTGCACGTCGCGGTACCGCTCCGATTCTGCGGTCAGGAAGGTACCGGCGAATGACGCCGCGAGCAGCCAGTGAAAGATGCGCGTCGGGATATCCCAGACAAGTATGCGTGTCGACATGACAACCTCCGCTATTTCGGCAGGCGAAGGCTGCCTTCGCCGTAACCGCCCTGATCCGCGTTCGCGTGGCAGGCGCCGCAGTTGGAGCGGCTCCCCACGTTCGCGCTCTTCCACACCTGTGCGGGCACCTCATCGTGCTCGTGTATAAACCACGGGGTCTCGGTGATGCGCAGCACGGGCTGTGCGGCCGGGCTGAGTTCGCGTCCCGCGTTGCGTTCGAGAAATGCACTGATCTCCGCCGTCACCTGCGGATCGAGGCTGGCATCGGTGCCAAAGTGGTTGTTGAGATTAGACATCAGGGCACGCCAGGAGTGCGCGGGCAGCATCTGCGGCGGATAGGCGACGTGACATCCGCCGCATTCGGCCTTCCATGCCGGGTGACTGGTGGCGTAGCGGTGGCCATCGTCGTCATCATCCGCGACCGCCGCGGTGGCCGCGCCTAGCGCCAGTGATGCGACTATGAACAGTTTGGTTGCGTGTTGCATGGTGCGCTCCTATTTCTTGAGTGACATGAGATAGACGAGGACGTCGCCCTTTTCCGCCGCGGTACAGGGGCGGCCCAGGACGTCGTTGCAGTTGCGCCGGAACCATTTTTCAACCTTCTCCGGACGGGTGAAGCGTTCGGCGTTGGCCTGCGGTGCAAGCGGCGCGATTTCCTTGTGGGTCCTGGCGTGACGACCGGCGGACACGGGATTCGTGGTGTGGCAGGAGGCGCAGCTCCAGTCGCGGCCGTGGGCGGAATTGAAAAACGCCTCGCCCCGTTGCGCGGAGAAGCCGTCGAAATTGCCGCTCTCCTGGCGGGCGGCCGTTTCAAGCGACTTCTGGATGTCCAGTGGTGTCTCAGCTGCGACGCCGGTGCTGAGGGAGGCCGCCAACGCTGTGGTGGCAAGTCGGTAAAGCAGTGTGTTCATGTCAGTGCTCCGCATCGATTGGTCATGCGGGCACACTAAGGGGTGAAGCTTAAGGAATACTTAACGCGGGGTGGGTGACTTCGCCGATGGCGCGTCCATTATCAAGAGCGCAGGTATGTCGTCTTACGTCGCATCGCACTGGTTCGACGAGTCCTGTATCTGCTCGCGGCATGGGTTACCGGCGGCGTACAGCGCGTGGCATTCATTGGCCCGGCTGTTGCTGAAAAGATTGGTGCACTGGGTTGGTAGTCCGAATGGCGGGTGCTACCTTCGTATCACTTTCCAGGGGGCCAACGCATGACCGAAACCTCGACGTTCGACCGGCTGCCAGATTTTCCGCACAGGGCATTACTAGGCGTATCGAGCACGCGGAAGCTGCGACGCCGATTGATCTGCGCCGAACTAAAGCGGCACGTAGGCTGTTTCCTCCGGGTAGGCAATGACGCCATCCAACCGCTTGAAAAGTCCGCGAGTAAGCCATTGATTTGTAGTGACCGAATTTTCGGTGCTTCCGGACTTCAAATTTTTGACGCTAGGCGGGGCGAGAGAAGAAGAGCCCGGAGAGAGTGGAATGGGGCCCTGAGCGCCCGCTAGGAGTCGCGGGTGAAGTCCGCAGGTTTCCGCAGGAACCCCCGCAAACACGCGGCAGCCCGCAATAAAAAAGGCCAACCGAGAGCGGTTGACCTTTATATGTTGGTGGTGTGGTGGCAGCCGACTTCAAACCACTGTTGAAGTACGCAAACGAAACGTTACCAGCCAGTGCGAAGTTCTGCGGGTTCAAGAGGGTAGGGCCGTTTGGTGGTGCCATCGTTGCGGACGATCAAGCGGGTTTCTTCCTGAATTGGGTAGCAGTCTCGGGTTCTAAACCGTGTTAGCTTTGTTCCCCAGTTCGATTCCGCCTATCGCAGGTGCTGCGCAGCGATTTCATGCAGTATTAGTACAACATGTCGGTCCCGCGCATGGAAGAGACGCTGTATAATTCGCGGGCGATGCGCGAGCTTCTCGCGATGTATTGGGACAATGAAGCGGTGCCGGACGAGAGCACGATTCTGCAATCCCGGTAGCTGCCCGAGGCGCGTGTGGTTAGGTCGGTACAGTAATCAATGCAGGCTTCTAATTAACCCTTGGATTGGTAGTTAAACAAAGACTACGCCAATGGCAGAAGATGAAGAAGAATATTTACGCCAATGTAGGGAGCAAAGCATTTGTCCCGAGTGCCAACATCCGCTTTATGAAAAAGTTGGCGGCGGGCAATTTAAAGATGGTGTGTTTTGTTCGTTAGATTGCTACGCCAAATGGCACGAAGCACTATTGGTCCGTAGACATCAAGAAAGACTACAGAAGAGCAAGTCCGATGAATGAAGTAATAACGAATGCCCATGAGATTGCCAAAGGCTCGACTGCATTGCAGCGAGGGAGTGACTATACTGGAGTTTTCCCGAGCCAGAAGATTAGGGAAATGTTGAAGAGTGGCGACATCAAAACGATGTTGGTCCCAACTGATCATGACCAAATCCAGCCAGCCAGCATTGATTTGCGTCTCGGAGATAATGCATATCCTGTTCGCACAAGTTTTCTTCCCGGCAAGGGAATAAAGGTACTCGAAAAGCTGAAGCAGTTAGATGATCGGTTCGCCGACTTCAAGGTCCCTCTTGGCGATGGTGCTGTTCTTGAAAAAGGGCTGGTATATGTTATTCCCCTTCAAGAATCTATTAGCTTAAAAAGCGAAGTTGCTGCATTTGCTAACCCAAAGAGTTCAACAGGCCGGCTAGATATTTTGACGCGGCTAATTGCCGATGGTGCAACTGCTTTTGATGAAGTAAAAGAGGGATATAAAGGCGAGCTTTATGTAGAGGTAGCGCCTCGGAGCTTTAGCGTAGTGGTAAAAGCCGGTGCTCGGCTAAACCAACTAAGATTCCGCCGCTCTCGAGGAGAGGAAGCCAAATTCGTTAGTTCAACAGAATGGAAAAGGCTTCTCGATGAAGGCCAGATTATTGATTCGAATGATTTCGATAAATCTCCGGAAAAAAGAGGTGTGCTACCTTTCACCATAGATTTGAGAGGTTCTGGTAAAGACGGCGAGATAATTGGATGGCGCGCAAAAAAGCATGCTAATCGCATTGACTTGGAAAGGCGGGACTATGATCCGCTGGATTTCTGGGATCCAATTCGGTTTCATAAGACGCCTTCCCTAATCTTGGAGCCTGATGAGTTCTATATTCTTATGACCAAAGAAGCGATAGCAGTCCCCTCAGATTATGCGGCTGAAATGATGCCGTATGATACGCGTGCAGGTGAATTCCGGGTTCATTATGCTGGATTCTTTGATCCAGGATTCGGGTGGGATATCCGAACAAATAAAGCTGGAAGTAGCAGAGGAGTTCTTGAAGTACGCTCCCATGAGGTTCCATTCTTGCTCGAACATGGACAAACGGTTGGATGGCTTCGCTATGAGCGCATGGCAGCTCGGCCCGATATACTCTATGGGCAGGATATAAGTTCGAATTATCAAGGGCAGAGTCTGAAATTAGCCAAACAGTTTGACATGACGAAATGTTTGGAGCTGTAAATTGGATTGTGTAACTGCTCCTCACACACTACTTGGCAAATGGTTAGCTGGAGGTTTCGTCTGGGCCCGACGATCTTCTGAGTAGGTGCAGACCGTTTATGCCGGTCAACATCGACCTGCGGGCCAGCCTCAACGGTTTTCGCGAGTCCGATAAAAGATGTCGTGAAATTGCGGTCAGCCGTCGATCGATGATTAAGTCGCAGCCTGATGCTGCAACAGACCCGCCCGACAAGAACTTGGGCAACACAAATCAGCTCGCCTTCCTCTGAATTTAACGGGACAGCGGTGATCTCAAGCACATCAGAAAAAGCAGGACAGGTTCCTCCTGTCCTTTACGGATTTGGTCTACGTAAAGAACTTCAGGGGTGGGAGTGCTATTACCGGGGAGCTCCCCGCGCGGATCTGGTTCACGGGGTAGCTGGCGGTCCTGTCCCTCGGCGAAATGCGCGTCGTTTCCGATCAGTACCATCTCGTCATCACGCTGCTTATCCTGCCCGGCCGTGATCCGTGGGAGAAGGAGGATGGCGAGGAGGATGTACTCCTGGTCGACACCTACACAAATTTTATCCGCAACGGCCAGCTTCCCTACTGAAATCTCCGCAGGCGTCCACAGACGCCTGCATCCACCCCAAACTCCCTCATGGTATTGGTGACGGTTTGTCCGGAAAATTACGCATCAAGCGCGTTTGACGGACAGGACCGATACCGATGCATGAAATCAACCATCTACCCCCGGAACGTATGACCCCAGAGCAGCGCCGGCGCGAAGTCGCATCGTTGCTGGCCAATGGTCTTGTCCGTCTGCGCAGCACATGCTCTCCGAAGTTCGCAAATGGCCTGCCAGAGAGCGAGTTTGTACTTGGCTTATCCGGCTACCAGAGCGTTCATACAGACTCCACCGACAACACCAACATGGAGTCCGAATGAACACATCCACGAACCGATTCACTCCACCTCCATCGGTCATAGCACAAATTGCCCGACTGCCGCAGCTGCTCATGGCCGAGATTAAGGCGCTGTGGCAGCAACTGTTCGGCCGCGACAACCCCACCCACAATCGCCAGTTCCTGGAGCGGCGGATCGCCTACAAGCTGCAGGAGATCGAGTTCCGCACGGTCGATCCCCAGCTGCTGGAGCGCAACGCGCGGCGCATCCAGGCGTTGATCGAGACCGGCACCCCCTGGTTCACCCGCAAGAAGAACGGGCGCCTCTACCGTTACTACCTGCCGGTGCGGGACAACAAGGAGTATGCCGGCGCCTCGGGACTGCCGCGCCTGCCGGCAGCGGAGCTGGAAGCCGCAGTGCTCGAGCAGATGCGCCGGGTGCTGCGGGCGCCGGAGATGGTCGCGGGGGTCACCGAGCACGCCACCCGGCTCGATCCCTACCTGGACGAGGCGCAGGTCACGGTGGCCATGACCCGGCTGGAGGTGATCTGGGAGCAACTCTTCCCGGCGGAGCAGCAGCGCATCGTGCGGCTTCTGATCGAGAAGGTGATCGTCTCGCCCCGGGACCTCGAGGTGCGGTTCCGAGCCAACGGGATCGAGGTGCTGGCGCTCGAACTGCAGCCGGAGCCCACTGCAGAAAATGTTGAGGAGGCCGTGGCATGAGCGAGATTCTGATTGATCGCGCGGGTCAGCCCGAGGTGATTACTACAAGTGACGGGAGCATCACCGTCACCGTTCCGATCCGGATCAAGCGTCGCGGTCTGCGCAAAGTCGTGACCCTGCCGGATGGTGACCGTGTGCAGCCACGCCCCTGGGATGACACGCCGACGCCGCTCCAGCTCGCACTCGCCCGCGGGCACCGCTGGCTGGCCCTCCTGGAATCGGGTGAGGCCGAGTCTTTGAAGGAGATCGCCCTGCGTGAGGGGATCAACGACAGCTACGTGAGCCGCATGGTTAACCTGACCACCCTGGCACCCGATATCGTCGCCGCCATCCTGGACGAGACGTTGCAACCAGAGGTGATGCTGATCGAGCTGGCGGCGGGGACGGCGGTGCTGTGGGCGGAGCAGAGGAAGAAGCTTGAAACGGATTGATAACGCGTCATGGTCCATTTATAAGGACCTCAACGACTTGCTTTAATCGGTCGAACATTCAACTTCTCATATCAGTCGGGCGCAGTGCCTCACGATGAGTGTTCCACATCGACATCGACATGGTTGCCAACGATATATTCCTTCTGCAAGCCTTGGCGGAGCATGCCTGCGCTGCCATATAGGGGAATGATCTTGGTAAGCCTGAATAGAAAAATCCGAATATGATCCCACGGAATCACGGCCCCACCGTGGGTTTAACCTCGATGATACGGTCTGCGAACAGACCTGCCTGCTGGAGTTCCTCGATGAATCCGAACTTGCGCAGATCCGCGATCCGTTCCGGGTACAGGATACCGTCGAGGTGGTCACACTCGTGCTGCACCACACGCGCGTGGAATCCCTCGACGTCCCGGTCGATGGCGTTGCCGGACGGATCTAAACCACGGTAGTGAATCCGCGTGTAGCGCGGTACCAGCCCGCGCATCCCCGGCACACTCAGACACCCTTCCCACTCCTCCTCCCGCTCCTCGTCCAGCGGGGTGATCACGGGATTGATCAGCACCGTGAACGGCACCGGAACGGCATCCGGATAACGTGGATTGTGCTCCACGCCGAATATCACCACGCGTTGCAACACGCCGATCTGGATCGCCGCCAGTCCCGCACCGTCACAGGCGTTCATGGTGTCCGTCATGTCGGCAATCAGTCGCTTGAGCTCCGGTGTGTCGAACTGCTCTACGGGGGCGGCGACCCGGCGCAACACCGGGTCACCCATTCGCAGGACGGGCTGTACGCTCATGCCGGTATGATAGCCTAACGGAGCCGGTGCGGTGAGCGTCCTGTATGCCGCGGACGACGGTCATGGAGACAGTACGTCCCGTCAAGGAATTCACAGTGCAGACATCGTCAGGTGAGCTTCCGGCGCTGGAGGTTCTCAAACACGCCGACTTATATAAAAAGAACGCTGATGATCCAGAGAAGGCAGAGTACTTTGTTCGCGTGGAGTGGCTCGACACCGTTCCCGAATCGAAAGCCGTCAATGAGGTAGGCCTGTTCGGTAACCAGAACACGGTCTGTCAGCCGACAACACCAAAGTGGCGGCACACAGTGGAGCGGTTAAAGACATACTTTCCAAAATGGAATAGTTAGATGATGTTTGATGGTGTTATCGTAGGTGAGGGTGATAATCCAGGAGTAGAGGGATGCCGAGAGTCAGGAACGGCTGCATTGAATGTGGGGGTGTAGAGCTTCGACGTTAAAATCTTTGTCAGTCGTCACTGACATAATCAGGGTCGTGCATGCAATATGGGCAATAGTATTCATATTGTCCCGTGACGGACCAATCAAGGTAGCGCATATCACGAATTGGCCATGAACTACCACACATACCGCATTCCACTTCAATATCATCAGATTCTTCATTACCGCAAAACGTACAGCTATAGCCGGTAGAAGACTCAGAATTTGGAATTATGGTGTCGTGATCGCACTCATAGCAATGGTAAATATGGAAGTCTACTAAATTATATTCCTTAGGCCGGACACCTTCATATGCCTTTTCCTTTGCGCGCTTCACTTCAAGTTCGGCTTTTTTCAGACGCCCTTCATATGTGTTCGCCAACATATGAAACAAATCATATTGTGCCGTTGAAATATAGGAGCTCAGGTTAATACTCTCATGTGACTCATCAAATTCGACGACGGCACTCATCAAGCGACCAATCGTTTCCTCAACTTCATCTACATCCATCTCAAATTTATGGTGTTCAATATTGTTACGAAGCTTCTTTAGCCAATGAAGATCTTCCTCGAACCTTTCGAATATTTCATGGCCTTCATTTTTTAAGAAATTGATCGCTTCATAAAGGCCAATGGTTTGAGACTCTTGATTAATGATCTTCGCAAAGGGATTTTTATAAATGAGCAACGGGTGTGACTGTGTGACGTAATATTTTAGTATTAGCTCAAAAAAGTGTGAAAGGTGTTGGATGCAGAACTTATATGCCTTTTCGTTACCGTCCTTGCCTTCTTGGTACTTGCTAAGGGCCTCATTCAGGCTATCTATGGCGTTGTCAAGCAGGTCTAGCTTTATGTCTGCCATAGTTGGTTCCTTGCGTCACGTAACCAGCCTAGACGAATACTCTTGTGTTGAGTCATTTAAACTATGCGCACCGGAGAGCGAATAATATTACTCCCATTTGGATAAGGAGGAGCATCCAAAGGTTGTTCGTGGCCTAGTGGTCCATGCGGTTAATTGTGTAACGCGTGCTTGGCGCGGCCCACTGCGGCGATGATGTTGCTTGCCGGTTTCGTCCACTTGAAGGGTTTGGCGCTTTGCTCATTGTGGACTTCGATGAATCTTCGCAGTTCGGCCTTCAACTCAGGAACGCTGGTGAATACGCCACGGTACAGGGCACGACGTTCCAACTGAGCGAACCAACCTTCAACAGCATTCAACCATGATGAACTGGTAGGGGTAAAGTGAAGGTAGATGCGGGGATGTGCTTCGAGCCACTCGCGCACGGCCGGCGTTTTGTGAGCGCTTAGATTGTCCAGGATGATGTGAAGATCCTTGCCTGCACTGAAGCGCCGATTCAGCAGTTTGAGGAAGGATAAGAACTCTTTGCCGTTGGTCTTGTCGGTGACCTTACCAATGACTTTTCCTGTGAGCGTGTTGAATGCGGCATACAGGGCCGCGGTGCCGTTTCGCTTGTAGTCATGCGTGCGACTGCCTATGCGACTCGGGTTCAGCGGTAAACCTGGCTGTGTGCGATCCAGCGCCTGAATCTGCGTCTTCTCGTCAACGCTGAGCACCACGGCGTTGTCGGGCGGGCTCATGTACAGCCCGACGATATCGACCACCTTGTCGGCAAATGCTGGATCGGTGCTGATCTTGAATGTCTTCAGCCGATGCGGGCGTAAATCAGCGGCTTTCCAGATCTGGCGTACCTGCCACGGCGTCACCTCCGCGTACCGGGCCATCAACTCGATGCTCCAGTGTGTTGCCTCTTCAGGGACACGTTTCGTTGTCAGGAAGATGACCTTGTCGACGGTCTTTTTATCGATGACCGTCGGGCGCCCAGAGCGCGGACGTTCCAGTAGACCGTCAATACCCTCGGCCTCAAACCGATTTCGCCATCGGTGCACCGTCTTTGCTGTGGTCCTCTGTGCCGTAGCAACCTCAGTGGGCGTCATACCTTCACTGAGTTGCAAAATGATTTTTGCGCGCATGATCTGACCGTGAGGCAGCGTCGTGGATCGACACCATTGGTTCAGCGTTGCTGCGGCCCGCTTGGAGATACGAAGTGACTTGGCTGAGCGCATACCAAATGATACGCTCAGTCGATATTAATTACACTACTTTACGCATGGACCACTAGTGTACTCAATTTAAGTAAATCTGTATCAGTGAGCAAATATTGCTAATATAAATTAGCCTCTCTGATACGGTTTTTCACTAAAATGAGATGTCATCTTCCCGCTGGGATAAAGTTTCGCTCATTTCTGTAGTGTTAGGGGAAACAATACTTAGCAAGCGCTCTCCCTGTGCAAGCAACTGATCATAGGTCATGACCGTGACACTGGTTAACCTATGATTCAATCCATGTAAGGCACGTAATTGTGCGTTTTCCCAATTTTTAGAACGTCCAATAACAATAATTGCACGCGGATGGTATGCAACGATTTCGGGATGATCACGAAGACCATTAGCCGCAACCTCGTGAAGAACATCTAGGTACCGGTGACACTGACCAATAGCTCGCGATACGTCAGCGGACCAGTAGTAGTTCCGATGTGCTTGATCATATCGAAGTACATCCATGTCTGGTCTTTTCAGTTCAACTAGGTCGCGATAGCCAGCGATAACTGTGGGTAATAGAAGGTCAAGGTTATCACTGGCTGTAATGTTACGTACCTCGTCGTTAACTACATATGCACTTCCAAAAGCCCATGAATGTGTTTGGCACCAGTCTTGATACAGCTGTTCGTTAGTTTCCCCATGTTCCAGTTTCTCTTGTAGGTCGGCGACCGCTGACTGCATTTCTCGCAATCGAATCGCACTCCGTAAGGATCCGATAAGTTCATCGCTCAAGTCTGCTCCATCAAGATGTTGAACGATATCCTCACGAGAGAGCAGCTTCATGAGAGCCTTTGCGACAGTTTGAGGATCGTGCTGTCCAATATCAGCCGTGCCTTCGGAAACTCTCAAGAGCAAATATGAACCGTCGTCATCTTGTTGCGCTACAGCCAAGTGGTCTTTCAATGCTGAGAAGAGTTTCTGGGATGCCGGGCCGGTTAACGTCAGTGATTTTTCCTCATTGACGACCCAGTCATAGGGTGGCGGCTGCTTAGCATATGAAACTATCTTAATCGATAGCTCCGTATGGTCAGAATGGCGAATGAAAAGGGGACCAGTGTTATATGTGAGCGACTTGTCTCGTGTAAGAGAACTGCATCGCCGTAGCTAACACGGCCGGAGGCAGCTTCTTTACGGTCGATTCTGGTTACGTCGCTATCTGACATTTATCTGCTGCCGTCAAACTGGAGGATTGTTAGGCGCCGGCTAACCAACCGGTTGGGATTTTACAACATCATTGCAGTCCGAGTGATTTGGTTTAGCTTTTGATAAAACCTTCGGTACAATTCCTCTACGTTTCGGTTTGCTTATATAATCAGGTGGTTATCTTTTTAGGGATTGAAGTAGACCAACCGTTCGTATAAATTGTTGATCCTTCAGGTGGTATATCTCGCGGGTGTAGTTCAATGGTAGAACTGTAGCTTCCCAAGCAAAGTATCTAGCGGTTTTATCATTTCGGTACCCACAAGAATCAATAAGTTAGAAAAGCTGGTATATCTTCGGAATGATTTCTAATTGGGTGGTCTTCCACTTCGGTGCGCTTGTTTTGAAGCGGCAAACCGAAACGGACCTCAACACCACATTCAACACGATTAGTGTAACCGCACGAGCCGCACCTGCTCTCACTTCTACTGCATGATCTGCTTTAGCTCACGCGATTCCCATCTGGCTAGCAGCTTGAGAAATTCAATTAGCACTTCTCGAGGCATTCGCTTGGTGATATCCACGCCTACGAGTGTGGCATGGCAGATTGTTGGTGTCGGTCAAAGAATTCGGAGAGCCGTGTACGTATTTTCACATACAGGAGTGAGGGTCTGGCCCTGAATTGTTATACGACGTCATGGGGTCCATGTCTTGGATGCACAGAAAGTTGCCGTTTAGGGCTGGATGCGGATTGGTATCATATTCCATATGCACACGCTTCTAATGCCATCTGCTTTGCCCGGCTAAAATCATTCTTGCCGCTTCCGAGTTTCGGAATCGCCTCCACATTAATTTAAATCTAGGTAAACCACCGCCTCTGGCGGTGAGACTTGACAGGGCTCTGCCGTTGCGGCGTGCGGAGTAAGAAAATGGCCTCCCTTTGAACCGGCAAGTTCTAACAGGAGGCCAAAATGAGAGACTGGCAAAGCCAAGCTCACGTCAAGCATTATTGCAGATATCACATTGTGTTTGTTCCGAAATATCGCAAGCAGGCGATTTACGGGACGTTGCGGAAGGAAATTGGCGGGATTTTTCGCGAGTTATGTCGCCAAGGTGGATTGGAGTTAGTGGAGGGTTATGCGATGCGGGATCATATCCACATGCTGTTGATGATTCCGCCGAAGTTCAGTGTAGCCAATACGGTGGGGTTTCTGAAAGGGAAGTCAGCGATTCGGATATTCAGGGAATATTTGCAGGTGAAGCGGAATTTCACGGGTCGTCACTTCTGGGCACGCGGGTATTGCGTGAGTACGGTGGGATTAGACGAGCAGCTGATCCGGGAGTACATCAAGAACCAGGAGCAAGAAGAGAAACGTCAGGAGCAGATGAAGTTAGCAGGGCTTTAGTATCTAGCCCCCTCTGGGGGCTTTCATCATACCACCCGCTCTGCGGGTGGTAGTTGATTAATTCTGCTGGCCTCATTAACGGATTGAGCCCCGATTGCTCAACAAGCCCCTTCATGTCATCCAGATTAATTCAATTTTTTGCACCCTATGGTTGCTCGCTACCATCAAGACGGCACAGGCGTCCCATACCGATGACCGGGATGTTCTGCAGGCCCTGGCAAGCTTTTCCGCCGAGTGTGGCGATACCGACAAAGCATGGAACCACGTGAAGCGCCTGCAGGGCTATCGGGGTGAAATACCCGAACGTTTTTGTCCGGAACTGGATGTCGGGTTACCGGTGAAAAGAAAATTTCATGCGGATTTAAGCAAGGAAGCTTACATTCCGTCACGGAATAAATACTTCTGTACGCCTCGAAAAATACGACTAAGCTACTGTAGGAGCGAGCCAGCTCGCGAACCAGTTGAACCTGAAATACCTATTCGTGAGCACGCGATTAATCGCTGGGCACAGGCAAGTTTACTCTTGCAGCTAAAAAACAATGGTCCGATACCCATTCCCAATCCCGTTGTCGTGAAAACCACAAGGAGAAGTCAGATGAATAAGCTGATAAAACGTGTTATTTGGTTTCTTGTCGTTCCTTTGCTTCTATCGGCCAGTCTCGCCATGGCCGAGGACAAGACGCCCTCCGGCACCATCGTCATCGACGAGACCCAGATCATGTGGATCGTGGGCGGCGATATCGGCGGCGGCACCCTGCATTTCCAGGGAAAGTCCTACAAATTCAAGACCGATGGCCTCAAGCTCGGCGGTTTCGGCGTCAACCATGTCAAGCTAACCGGCGATGTTTATGACCTGAAAAATGCCGCCGACTTCGCGGGCGTCTATGGTGTGGCCGAGGCCGGTGTCACCCTGGGTAATGCCAGCAAGGGCGATTTCGTGATGAAGAACGACAAGGGCGTGGTCCTGCACCTGAAGGCCGCTGCGCAGGGCATTGCGCTGGACCTGGGGGTGGAGGGCCTGAAGATCACGATGGAATAACGGGAAGTCGCCGGTAAGGCTGCCTGGCACGGGCTTGCCCGTGCCAGGCAATGGGTAATGGGTTGTCTGGAGTGAGCTTGCTCCTAATGCCACCTACGGCAGCGGGGACCGCGGCAATGCGGACGGTCTCAACTTTTCGTGCAGCCTGTCCTACGTTCATGGTGTCTCAAACGACCTGAAGCTCAGCTTAACAGTCGTTCCGGTTGTGATACACGCCGATCGCCCCGCGCTTACATGATGATATTTACTACCAACTACCAAAGGAGTTTTCCGATGAAGTTTCATAACCACATCATGCTGAGTTTGTTCGCCTTGTTGATTGTTGCCGGGTGCGCCTCGACCAAGGTCTCCAACCGCGAGCAGCTCGTGACCGGGCAACATCCCGCGGCCCAATACCATCTGGGTCTATGACTTCGCCGCCACCCCGGACGATGTCCCGGCCGACTCCGCACTGGCCGGCCAGTATTCAGACACAACAGCCTCAGACCGCCGAGCAGATCGCGACCGGCCGGCAAGGTAGGCGCCGAAATCGCGACACAGTTGGTCGACCAGATCAACGGCATGGGCTTGCACGCAGCGCGTGGCGGGGCCGGAAACACGCCGCAGATCAACGACATCGTCATCCATGGTTATCTCGTCTCCGTCGTCCAGGGCAGCGAGAAGAAGCGCGTCCTGATCGGATTCGGCTCCGGTGAATCCGAGCTGAAAATGGCGGTCGAAGGTTTCGAGATGACGCCCAAGGATTGCGCAAGCTCGGTTCCGGCGAGACCGATGCCACCGGAGCCAAAACGCCGGGGACAGCCGTGGGTATCCTGGCCCTGGTTGCCACCCACAACCCGGCTGGACTCATCATCAGCACCGGGATGAAGGTGTACGGGGAAGAGACCGGCCGCAGCGGTATCGAGGGCCGGGCCAAGCAGACCGCCAAGGAAATCGCCGATGTCCTCAAAAAGCGCTTCCAGCAGGAGGGCTGGATCAGTTGAGTGGGTGGATGGAGTATTACTTTGGCGGGACCAGGTTAACGTCAATAGTTAACCTGATATGTTGGTATCCGGGCAACAAGCACCCCCGGGGGCAGACGCCCTGAAAAGCCGTGCTTTGAATCGTAATCAGGAGAACAACCATGAACAAGCGACTTTACCTGTATGCCGTGCTGCCCGCGGTGCTGTTTGCCGGA
The DNA here is from genome assembly GCA_963763115.1 of uncultured Gammaproteobacteria bacterium. Classification (GTDB taxonomy): domain Bacteria; phylum Pseudomonadota; class Gammaproteobacteria; order UBA9214; family UBA9214; genus CAVQCA01. The sequence goes on along the minus strand of CAVXNM010000034.1, from coordinate 8,502 downwards.
ACCTCAAGGGCTGACTTACCCGCTCATGAATATCGTTGCCGACAAAGTCATTGACAAGTATCAGAGTTCGACCTGCGAGCAGTTGTGGCAGCTGAAGGAAAAACCCAAAACAGACGAGGAAAAGAACCTTATAGAGATCCTGAAAGATGATCCGCAGATGCGCACCGCGTTCATCGACAAGATCGCGGGTCCGGTCGTCAACAAGATGTTCCAGTGCGGGATGATTCCATGAGCGTCACCGGGCTAACGTTTGCAGCGGAACGCCCGGCGGCAGCCATCCTGACAAGGCGCAATCGGCCCGGGCGTGGACTGTTGCTGGTGCTGGGGCTGCTCGTGACCGTTGGCGTACTTGCGCAGCAGTCGGCAACGCCGGCTGCCGGTACCGAGAAAAGCGCGGCTGCACAGCCGGTCAAGCCGGCGCTGGAGGCGCGCGCGATCGATCTGCTGAAAGCCTCCAGCAGCCGTCTGGCCGCTGCCCGCACGATGAGTTTTACGGCGGTGGTCTCCTACGAGAACCCGAGCCGCCTCGGTCCGCCGCTCGTCTACACGACGAAGTCCGAGGTGCTGCTGCAACGGCCTGACAAGCTGCGGGTGATCACGCCGGGCGACGGCCCGGCCTCCGAGTTCTACTACGACGGCAAGACCATCACGGCCTATTCACCGGCCGAGAATCTCGTCGCCGTTGCCGAAGCGCCGCCCACGATCGACGCCGCGCTGGAACAGGCCTACCACGACGCCGCGATCTATTTTCCGTTCACCGACATGATCGTCGCCGATCCGTACAAGGATATTGCCGATGGTCTTACGACCGCCTTCTATATCGGACAATCCAGCGTGGTCGGTGGAACGACGACGGATATGGTGGCCTATGTATCCGACGACACCTTCGTGCAGGTCTGGATCGGCGCCGATGACAAACTGCCCCGGAGGGCGCGCGCGGTATTTCTCAACGATCCGTCTCAATTGCGCCATGAGGTGGAGTTCTCTGACTGGCGGCTCGACCTGGCGGTACCGGCCGATGCCTTTACGTCGCCGAAGGCTGCCAGCGCCGCGCGTATCCCGTTCGCCCGTCCGGATGCCGGGTTCATTGCGCCGGAGGCCAGTCCACCGGCGAAGGACGAGCCGTCCAAAACACCTTAAGGAGGTTCGACACTCATGAACAAGACCTTTGTTGGCTCCGTGATTTTCTTAATCACCTTAGCCTTATCCGGACCGGCTTCGGCCTGGTCGCATGCGAACCGCTGGGGCGGCAGCTCGTCGCATTCCTACGGCTCCGGCTCCACGACCCGGACCACGGGCTGGGGCGGCAGCGAAACCCACACCTACGGGCAGGGCACGACCGCCTCGGGCCGCTACGGCGGCTCGGCAACCCACGAGCAGGGATCCGGCGAAACCTCCTTCAGCAATTCCTACGGCGGCAGCGCGACCCATACCTACGGAGAGGGAACGACCGCCACCAATCGCTACGGCGACACGGCCACTCACAAAGAGGGCTCCGACTCCACGACCGTTACCAATCCCTACGGCGGGAGCGCGACGCACACCTATGGAGAGGGCACGACCGCCACGACCAGCAACGGCGCGACCGCCTACCACAGTCCCTATTACGGCGCGGCCTATCCGGTGTACCATCCGCCGTACCATCCGCCCACCACGGTGAATTACTACGGTTCCAGTTGCGACAACTGCGGGGGCTGGTCCACCGGAGAGGCCGCCGCCGCGGGCGCCCTGGTGGGGATGGCCGTCGGCACGGCCAAGGCCTCGGCCAATAGCAACGCTGCCACAACGAGCGCCTACAACGCCGGGGTTGCCGCCGGCAGCGCCAATACCACGGCGGCCTATACGGCCGGTGTTGCCACCGGCGCGTAGCCGGAACCACGACGCACCACCACCACGACTGTCCACACCTCGTCTGCGACGGGCGCGATCGCGGCCAAGCTGCCCCCCGGCTCCATGTCCATCAACAAAAACGGCACCACGTACTACCTGAATGGGAATACCTGGTATCAGCCCGCTTACGGCGCAAACGGCGTCTACTATCGTGTCGTGCCTGCGCCCTGAGGCGGATTGCATTGCGTTGGTGAAAGCGAGGCATCGATCTCGACCGCACGGTGACTGCATGAACAGCCAGCCGGCAGGAAGGAGCGAGGGCGGCGCCTTTCCTGCCGTGTTGTGTTGTTGATGTGATGGTGTGGTTTTATAGCTGTAATTGAATATCCGATTTCAGGTGCGTGGCCTATACTGCGGTATCGTCCTGTAAAGTTTGCTATATAAACATCCAAGCATGATTGATGGGGGCTGTCCTTGGCGAATTCCTATTCATGCAGCAAGTGGCGTCTGAAAAAATACCATTGCAGTGTGATATCCATGAATAGTTGCTGAATTTAGCGGTTGGCGGTTGATGCTCGCCGCTAACTTCAGCGGGTGCGTTCCCACCGAGAGACTGATGAGCGCGGAGTGCCAGCAGATCCTTAATGGCAGAGCAGGGTAGGGAAGGTAGCTTTCAGGAACAAGTCTGTCTAAGTTGTCGTTTTCAGGTGATAATTAGCAATCAGCCTAGGACCGGCAGATACTGCTGGCTTTAGAGTTGCTGGGAGAAAATGAACCGGATATTGCAACGGCGAGGAGTGTCGTGGAGAACGTCCTGAACAGACTGATAGTGGTCGATGAGACTACGGCAGCTTCCGCTGAAAATAATAGTGGAGTCGCTGGCTAGTGCGCAGGCCGAAAATTTATCGTCGTCAGGATGTTCGCTGACGGGATCTGGCAAGTCTGAAGTTTGTATCAGCTCCGCGTTTTGAATCATCGGGCCGAGGACACTCTCATATTCTGCGCCGGCAAACCGATCTGACAGTCGCTCTGCGACATTTAAAATAGATACCTGAGAATGTTACGTTCGTATCCAGTCCGAATTTCATCGGCGACCGACAGCCAGCACCTGGTGTGGACCGGCGCGGATCCGGTATTTACCATGCCATGAAAAATCATGGGAACCAATCAATTCACAACAGCAGGTTGCACAAGGGAGTAAAATTAATGAATCGACAGTTCGCCCATGCCGGCAAACGCCTGTTATGGGCATGTATACCTTTTCTGGTGCTGTCGTTCAGCATGACAGCCGCTGCTGCCACTAACACCGGCACCTCTCCAGAACCCGGCAGCTACTGCCCGAACACGGATGTGCTGATGGTGGTGGCGGAAGAACTCTCTGCCAGCCTGGACCTGACCATGCGTTCCAGGGCGGCGCTGAAAAACAAAGAACCTGCGACAGCGATCCGTGAACTGAACTTCGCCAGCACTGCGCTGTATCTGGCCGCCAGTCGCGGCGCGGCAGCACGCACCGTTCTGGTGATCGATGCGATCATACAGGCAAGGTCGGGTGACGATTATGCCCAGATGCTTGCATGGTTCCCCCTGTTGCACGCATCCCTGCTAACGTTGCCAGACGATGCGACTGAAAGCGCCGCAGAGGATTTAATCGTCGGCGCCGAGGAGGTCATGCAGGGAGACAAAGCGGGAGACCCTGTGACGCTTCTCAATCAGGCACGCCACATGCTGGCTTGTGACGGCCTGGACATTCCGATTCAGGACGCAATGAGTGCAATGGACGCTCTGCTGACGCAGCTAGGCCAGGGCAATCAGGGAAAAAACAACACCTACGATGTGATTCTCGATGCGCTTCGCAACGCCCTGCTGTTTACGATGGGTAAATAGAGAGCAGTGATTCCCGAACCAGAATAAATGCCGTGATAACGGGCATCCTGAAAACTGTTGCTGTTTGTGTCACCTTCCCGTGTCTCTCACTATCTGAAACAGGCGGCCTGTATCATGTCTCTGTCTGTCCGGGGTATTGGATACAGTGAAAAGGGGCGCTGAGAATGACAAACGACACTGCCATACCTGACACGCAGCATCCGCTGAATCGCGAGGCCCTGGTGGCGGCATTGGGCGTGGTGTTCGGTGATATTGGTACCAGTCCTCTCTACGCCTTGCGCGAAAGCTTCGGCGGCGACGGCGCGCCGGTGCTTGACCGGCCCGATCTGCTGGGGGTGTTGTCGCTGATTCTGTGGGCGCTGATGCTGGTGATATCGATCAAGTATCTGGCCTTTGTTTTGCGCGCCGACAATCAGGGGGAGGGCGGCATTATCGCCCTGGTGGCACTGCTCAATCCCTGGCGCAGCAAACCGGGTGAGGTGCGTTACTGGTTGATGCTCCTGGGTTTGTTCGGCGCCTGTCTGCTCTATGGCGACGGGACCATAACGCCGGCCATTTCGGTGCTGAGCGCCGTAGAAGGCCTGCACGTGGCTGCGCCGGGGCTGGCTGCCTTCGTACTGCCGGTCACGATTGTGATTCTGGTCGGCCTGTTTGGCGTGCAACGCCATGGCAGCGGCAGGATCGGTCGTTTGTTCGGACCGGTAATGCTGTTGTGGTTTGTGGTGCTGGGGTTGTTGGGGCTGCGCGGGATCATCATGGAACCATCAGTGCTTACCGCGTTCAATCCCTGGCATGCCGTACTGTTTTTTGCCAATAACGGCCTGACCGGTTTTCTTACTCTGGGCGCGGTGTTTCTGGTGGTGACGGGCGGCGAGGCCTTGTATGCCGACCTCGGACATTTTGGTGCGGCGCCCATTCGGCGTGCCTGGTTTCTGGTTGTGTTCCCGGCGCTGGTATTGAATTATCTGGGACAAGCTGCGCTGCTGATTCGGCAACCGGGCGCTATGCAGGCGCCGTTCTTCCATCTGGCGCCGGACTGGGCTGCCATGCCGCTGGTAATACTGGCCACTGTGGCGACGATCATCGCCTCGCAGGCGGTGATCAGTGGCACCTTTTCACTCACCCGCCAGGCGATCCAGCTTGGTCAGCTGCCGCGCATGCGGGTGATATTCACGCAGGCGGAGGAATCCGGCCAGGTGTATCTGCCCCTGGTCAACTGGCTGCTGATGACGGCCTGCGTGGCGCTGGTCGTGGGCTTCGGCAGCTCCGATGCGCTGGCTTCCGCCTACGGGGTGGCCGTGTCCATGGACATGGTCGTGACCACACTGTTGGCCGTGGCCGTGGCATGGCGTTTTGGCTGGCGTCCATTGCTGGCAGTGGGTGCCGGTGTGTTGTTCGTGACCATCGACAGCGCATTTCTCGGTGCCAACCTGGCGAAAATACCCGACGGCGGCTGGTACGCACTGTTAATCGCAGGGCTGATTTTCCTGGTGATGTGGAGCTGGCGCGCAGGCCGGGCCCTGCTGGCGGTGCGGCTGGCGGAACGCGCAATCAGCCAGGAGGCGTTTTTGCAGCAGATCGAGGCAGATCCACCTTACCGCGTTCCTGGTACCGCGGTCGTGCTGACCAGCCATGGCGAGTCGTCCGTGCCGGTTGCGCTGGTGCATCACATGGCCTGTACGCAGGTGCTGCATGAACGGGTCATCTTTCTTACCGTGGTCACCGCCGACCAGCCGCACGTGCCCGCTGCCGAACGCCTGGATTTTGATAATCCTGGTCAGGGCCTGGTGCGTATGCGTGTCCACTACGGCTTTTCGCAACCGCCGAATATTCCGATTGCACTAAAGCTTGGCGAACACGTTGGCATGCCAATCGACACTGAGTCGGTTATCTACATCCTTGGGCGTGAAACGCTGATTGCCAGGCGCGATGTGCCCGGCCTGCCTTACTGGCAGGAACGGATCTTTGTCTGGCTGGCACGCAACGCCGCCCGTGCCACTGCCTATTACCACCTGCCGGAAGAACGGGTTCTGGAACTTGGCCTGCAAGTGGCGTTGTGATACCGGGCCGTGGCCGCAATTCCCAGGCGGAGCCAACACCGCCGAAACCGTCAAGCAGGAAATAGACAGCCAGCATCAATCCGAGTGCCGCCGTACCGGCGACGGGATGCAGGAGAATGAGCAAGCCAACTACAAATAATACAAACGGCTTGAGCCAGACAACCCAGCGATCCCGGAAGCCATGCCAGGTGATATAAAAAGCAATGCCGCCGGCGATAATCATCAGCCAACCGGCAAATTGTGTCTCTGTCGCTGTCATGGTTATCCTCCATGCAGGTTATAAAAAAACCGTTTCCCATGGTTTAACCACTCGTAGACAATGGTGCCGTAGTCGGTCTGTACCGGAGCGCCTGGCCAGGAGCCTGACAGGCAGGAATACGGCGCCAAGCATCGTATTCAGTACCGGCAGTTTCTCGAATCGGCATGAAACCGTCATTGTTATTTGTCAATGCACCCGACAAACAGAGGGGTATGCTGCATGCATTGCGAGGGGTCTGCGCCGGCTCGGCGCCTGGAGAAGGAGACGCTGGTCATGTCTCACTGGTACGATGTCGCCATTGTCAGGGCGGTCACAGCGGGTCTCCCGGAATGTCTGCGCCGATGCCAGATCGAATGCCTGCCGGGCGCCGATCCTGCGTGAAGCAGAGGTCCTGAATGCCGGGTTCTGCCGCGATCGGGGGACTTCGCTTCGCCGTTCGCGTGCGCGTCGTGGCAAAGTATCTGGGTCAGGCATTTTTAATGCTGGCTGCGCTCACCTGCGTACCGGCAGCGGTCGCGGGTATCACCGGCAATACCGGTGTCGCGCTGCGCTATCTTGCCGTCATCCTGTTATTTGCGGTCTACGGCGCTCTTACCGCCCGAATTCGCGTGGCGGCGAACATGCAGCGCAACGAGGCCCTGGTCATCACCGCGCTGGTGTTTACGCTGTCGGGTTGCGCCATGGCCTTTCCGCTGATGGGTTATGGCATACCTTTCGTCGATGCGGTCTTCGAGGCCGTGTCCGGCGTTACCACGACGGGATTGTCGACGCTGGCGAGCGTGGAAGACAGGCCAGCCAGTTTCCTGTTCGCGCGCGCCTGGCTGCAGTGGGTTGGCGGACTGGGCGTGCTGGCGCTGGTGCTGGCGCTGCTGATCGAACCCGGCGTGGCGGCCAAACGGCTGGGCTTCGACGAGCGCGTCGACATCGCCGGCGGCACACAGGCGCATATACGGCGCGTCTCGCAGGTGTACCTGGTGATAACGGTCATCGGCATCCTCGCCTTGCTGGCCGTCGGCGAACCCGCGATCGATGCGATTAACTATGCCCTGACGGCGGTGTCGACCGGCGGCTTCGCCAACTACGATGACAGCCTGGCGGGCATCGCGTCCTGGCCGGCGCGCGTGCTCATTACCCTGCTGTCACTGGCCGGCGCGGTCTCCTTTTCCCTGTACTATCTGGGCACCTTCCGTGACGTGCCGAGGCTGCTGCGCGAGCCGCAGTTCCGCGGATTGATCGTGCTGTGTGCCGTGACCGTTGTCATGCTGTTCGGGTTCATGACGCTGGCACACCCGGAGCGGATGGCCGGGAACCTCGCCAACGCGATTCTGACCGGCATTTCGGCACAGACGACGACGGGCTTTTCGAGCCTGCCGCTGACAGAGCTCGATCCCGGCAGCAAACTCGCGCTCATCGTCTCGATGTTCATCGGCGGCGAAGTGGGTTCCACCGCGGGCGGCCTCAAGGTGCTGCGGCTCATGGTGCTGCTCAGTCTGGTGCGGCTGCTGGTGCAACGAACGGCCATTCCGGCAACCGGTCGTGTCTCCGCGACGGTGGGCGGTTCACCGTTACAGTCCGATGAGATCAACGCGGTCGTCACGCTGCTGGTGGTCTATCTGCTGGTGATCCTGTTGTCATGGGCGGCATTCCTGGTGTCCGGCCATGCGCCGCTGGATGCGTTGTTCGACATCGTGTCGGCGGTTGCCACCGCCGGCCTCTCGGCAGGTGTGGTATCGGCGACACTGGAACCCGGGCTCAAGGCCGTGCTCTGTCTGGACATGCTCATGGGTCGGGTCGAGGTGATCGCCTTTCTGGTGCTGCTGTATCCGCGCAGCTGGTTCGGACGAAAACGAGGTTAACTCTCATGCGAGCGATATTCGTGGGTGCAAGCCCCCTGACCGTGATGGCGGCACGTCGCCTGCTCAAGGGGGGGCACGATGTGGTCATCATAGAAGAGGACAAGGAGAGGATCTCAACGCTGTCGGAAACGCTGGACTGCGGTTTCATCCACGGCGATGGCAGCCGGCCGGCCGTGCTCGAGGAACTGTCTCCGGGAGAGTCCGACATGCTGTTTTGTCTCTCCAGCGAGGATCAGGACAACATTATCGCCTCACTGGTAGCTCAGACCATGCACTTCAACCGCGTGATCACCAAGATCGAGGACCCTGACTTTCAGGTAATCTGCACCAAGCTGGGACTCGATGACGTGATCGTGCCGGACCGCGACGTCGGCGAACGTCTTGCTGACCTGGTCGAGGGCCACGACGTGGCCGATCTGAGCGCCGCCGTGGAAAGCGGAATCCGTTTCTTCCATTTCGTGGCCCGCGAGCAGGATGCCGGCAGGATCGGCGAACTGGATCTCCCCGATCAGGTCCGTGTCATCGTCATCACCCGGGGTGAGGAATCGATCATCGTCAGTGACGATGACGTGCTCAAACAGGATGATCGCGTCCTGGTGGTGGCGCACCGCGA
>CAVXNM010000033.1:0-133130 GCA_963763115.1 uncultured Gammaproteobacteria bacterium | reverse complement strand
CCCTGGCGCGGGCCAGGTTCTCCACGTCGCCGGGCAAACCCTGCAGGCGTGCCTTCAGCATGCGCCGTATACCGAGACGTATTACGGAATCGGGAACCAGTCCCTGTTCGGTCCAGTCGATGCTCAGGTGGGTGGCGCTCACATCTTTGCTCCTCGGTTGTCGGGTCATTTCCAGCTATGTACAAATATTATACATATACTTGTACAGTGTCAAGTGTGAAATTCAAATGAATCGTGTCCGGCGTGCAGCCAGGGTTTGTCCTGCGCGCGTATTGAATGCATAATAAACATATATAACATGAATATAACCGTAATCTCCGGGATATTGCCGGCCTCCTCATGATTGCAAATAAGTAATGCAAATAATTATACATTTAATGTATAAACAGGTGTCGTGGTGACGAACTCACAGTGGAGGCAGACATGAAGACATGGTTGGCGACTCTGGTGGTGGCCCTGCTGGCAGGCGCTGCACCGGCCAGGGCGGCGGACTGTCCGGCGGCGCTGGATTTCTACCAGCGTCCGCTGCTGGGAGACAAGCCGGTGCACCTGTGCGAGGAATTCGGCGGACGCGTCGTGCTGATCGTCAATACGGCCAGCAAGTGCGGATTCACGCCGCAATACGACGGACTGGAAGAAATCTACGCCCGCTACCGGGATCGCGGCCTGGTGGTGGCCGGATTCCCGTCGTATGTGCTCCTCGGTTGCCGGGTCGTATCTATGTACAAATATTGTACAAAAAAGATGTACAATGTCAAGCGGAATTTCCAGTATATGGTGTCTGACGTGCAGCCTGGGGTTGCCCTGCGTCCTTATAAAATACATTTTTACATTTAAAAAAACATATACTTATATGTATACACCAGGATATTTACGACCGTATCTTGAACGAAAATAAGTAGTGCAATGTTTATACAATTAATGTATAAATATGTCGTCTTGGTGACGAACTCATAGCGGAGGCAGACATGAAGACATGGTTGGCGACTTTGGCGGTGGCCCTGCTGGCAAACGCCGCACCGGCCGGGGCAGCGGACTGTCCGGCGGCGCTGGATTTCTACCAGCGTCCGCTGCTGGGAGACAAGCCGGTGCACCTGTGCGAGGAATTCAGTGGGCGCGTTGTGCTGATCGTCAACACGGCCAGCAAGTGCGGGTTCACGCCGCAATACGACGGACTGGAAGAAATCTACGCCCGCTACCGGGATCGCGGATTGGTGGTTGCCGGATTCCCGTCCAATGATTTCGGCGGCCAGGAACCCGGAACCGAAAAACAGATCCGGGATTTCTGCAGGCTGACCTATGGCGTGCAGTTCCCGATGTTCGCCAAGACGCGCGTTCGCGGCCCCGATGCCGAACCCTTGTACCGGCATCTGGCCGATGTCAGCGGCGACACGCCGCGCTGGAATTTCCACAAGTACCTGCTCGACCGGCAGGGTCGCGTGGTGGCGAGTTTTCCCGGTGAAGTCAGTCCGCAGGACGAACGCCTGATCGTGGCCATCGAGGCGTTGCTGTAAGGCCATTCCGGGCGGCTGCGACCGGAAACTGATGTGTGAGCAGTCAAGGGAGATCATTCATGTCGATAAAAGTGCAGACCACGCATGAATCCGGGTTGAAACCGCTGAGCCTCGGCGTCAGCGCCTGCCTGCTCGGCGCCAGGGTCCGCTTCGACGGCGGACACAAACGCAACCGTTTTATCATCGAGGAACTCGGCGCGCACTTCGAATTCGTGCCATTTTGTCCCGAAGTCGCGATTGGCATGGGCACGCCACGTCCGTCAATACGACTGGTTGGCGAGGTGCAGGCGCCCCGCGCGATCGGGAGCAGGAACGACAGCCTTGATGTGACCGACGCACTGCGGGAATACAGCACCGGCACGGCGTCGCGGCTGGACGGTTTGTGCGGTTTCGTGTTCAAGAAGGACTCTCCGAGCTGTGGTATGGAGCGGGTCAAGGTATACAGCGACACGGGTATGCCGCAGCGCGACGGCTCGGGCATATTCGCGCGGGCGGTGCAGGAGGCCAACCCGCTGCTGCCGGTCGAGGAAGAGGGCAGGCTGAACGACCCGGGTTTGCGGGAAAACTTCGTCTCGCGGGTGCTTGTCTACGCGCGCTGGCAGGCGCTGCGACGGCAGCGGCTGAGCAAAAAGGGAATGATCGATTTTCACACCCGCCACAAGCTGTTGTTGCTCGCGCACAGCCCCTCAGCCTACAGGGAGCTTGGCGGCATGCTGGCACGGTTCGATAACGCCCCGCTGGATGCGCTGGCTGACCGCTACATCGAGTTGGTCATGCAGGTGTTGAAAACGCAGGCCAGCCGCAAGCGTCACGTTAACGTCCTGCAGCACCTGCTCGGTTACCTGCGCAAGCAGGTCGACGATATCAACCGCGCCGACCTGGCCGACGTCATTGAGGATTACCGGTGCGGCCTGGTGCCGCTGGTGGTGCCGATCACCCTGTTGCAGCACCACTTCCGCCGCAACCCGAACCCCTACATCAGCCGGCAGGTGTACATGAACCCGCACCCGCGTGCACTGATGCTGCGCAACGTGCTGTAAGGCGCCGGCCATGCATACGCCGTTCCGGCTGTTCGTTGAAGACGAAATTAACTCAGTTTACCCGCAGTTGCCTGACCTGATCCCAGACGCTTAATGCCCGTCTGCGGCTGTCCTGTAAATCCACCAAGGGTTCGGGATAATCCTTGCCGAGAACAATGCCGGCCGCGGTCAGCACGGACGAATCGGCAGCCCAGGGCTTGTGCAGGTACCTGTTTTCGAGCCTGGCCAGTTTGGGTATCCAGCGGCGAATGTAGTGTCCCTCCTGGTCAAACTTTTCTCCCTGCAAGACCGGATTGAAGATCCGGAAGAAGGGCGCGGCATCCGCGCCACAGCCGGCGCACCATTGCCAGCCCATGGTGTTGTTGGCGAGATCGGCGTCGACCAGCGTATTCCAGAACCAGCGCGCGCCATCCTGCCAGGGAATCAGCAGATTCTTGATCAGGAAAGAAGCGACGATCATGCGCACGCGGTTATGCATATAACCCGTCGTCCACAATTCGCGCATGCCGGCATCTACCATCGGGATGCCGGTTTGTCCGCATTGCCATCGTCGCAGTTCGTTATTGTAATCGCTTTTCCACGGGAATCCGTTAAAGCGTTTGTCCATCGGTTCCAGTGGCGTGGACGGAAAGTGGTAAAGCAAATGGTGGCTGAATTCCCGCCAGGCGAGCTGGCGTAAACAGGATTCAGTCGCTGATAGGTATCCATTTGAGGTTGTTGTAGCTGCCAGGCAGGATAGCGTGTCCCATATTTGCAGCGGACTGATTTCACCGAAGTGCAGGTGTGCTGACAGCCGTGAGGTGCCGGAACTGGCGGGCATGTCACGATGAACCGGGTAGTCGAGCAGCTTGTCGTCGTGAAAGTGCTTCAACGCTTTCCATGCGCCTTCTTCGCCGGGTTGCCAGTGTGCGTAAAACGCCTTGTCCCAGTTGACCTTCGGCAGCAGTCCGAGCGAATCGACGGATAGCGAATCCGTGAATCTTGCTGTGTCGATGGCGGGTGGTTGTTCACGGGTGGCGATGACTGCCCGATCCGGTCCAATACTGTAGAGTTTCTTCCAGAAGGGTGTGAATACTCGGTAGGGTGTTCCATCCTTTTTCAGGAGTTCCCGGGGTTCGCGCAGCAGCGCTGCGTTATGACTGCTTATGCGGTAACCATCCTGTTCGAGTGCCTGCCTGATGTGTGTATCGCGTGCCGTCCAGGCGGGTTCATAACAGCGGTTCCAGGCAAGTCTGTCCGTGCGGACCTGCTGCAACAACTCTGGCAGCAGGTTTTCCGGGTTGCCCTGAAAGATCAGCAGGTCGCTGCCGTGCCTGCGCAGGGATTGTTGCAGCGAAATCAGGCTGTGATGCAGCCACCAGGCGCTCGCCTCTCCCAGTGGCCAGTCAGCATCAGGTTCGTCGTGAATATAAACGGGTACGGGCGTGTGGCCTTCATCGATCAATGCCTGCCATGCCGTATTGTCCGCCAGGCGCAGGTCGCGGCGAAACCAGATCAGTGCCGGCGACATGTCAGCGCGATTTGTTCGATTTCAATAGTTTGTTTACCAGTTGCAACCCGGTCGCTATGTTCTCGCCCAGACAAATGACGCCGGCCTGCTCGAGTTCTTCCTGATGTGAAACGGCAGTTTCACCGCCGATGAAAACCGGCGTTGCTAGTCGCGCCATGATATTTGGCAGATCTGTGTCAATAACGCTGCGGGCAGGTTTTGCCGAGCCCGATAAAACGACGCCGACACAGGGTTTTATGTCGAGTACACCGTGAATCTGCTGCAAGGGTGTGTTGGCGCCGAGTATCAGCACGCGGTATCCGGCGTTGACCGCGGCAAGCGCAAAAAACAACAGGCCGATTTCATGCAATTCGCCTGGCAGGCAGGCAAGTAATAAAAGCGGGCCGTTGCCGCGCTGGTTCATGTGGTGAATGCGGGTGCCCAGTTTGTTGCGCAGGTAAATCGAGAAGAAATGTTCCTCGGCAATACCCAATTCCCTTTTTTTCCAGCGTTCGCCGAGCAGGCGCAGCAAGGGCGTGGTAAGGCGCTGGTTGACGATGTCGACGGGGTACAATGACAAGGCGTCGTTGTAAATACTATCCAGAGCCGGTTCATCAAAATTTTCTATGGCTCTGAGCATCTTTTCCTGATGGGTTTTCCAGGTGTCTCCCTCGTCTCTTGTGACCGAAGCAAGAACATCGCCGGGCATCTGGTCCAGCAGGGGTTTGACGTGACTGACAGAAATGCCCTGATTGAGCAAGTCGACAACCTGGTTGATGCGCTCCACGTCCTTGTGTGTATAAAGCCGGTGGCCCTTTGGTGTGCGTTGAGGAGTGATCAGGTTGTAGCGTCGTTCCCATGCGCGCAGGGTGACAGCATTGACGCCGGTCAGGATGGATACGGTACGGATGGGTAACAGACTTTCGGCGGGCGGTGTGAGGCGTGTCTTGACGGAATCGTCCATGGGGGTCCCCTAAAAATATTATACAAATAGTGTACTTTATTGTACAAGATAATGTAAGCCAGGCGCAGCCGAGAATGGCACAGTTGGTGACAATCAGCGGGATGAAAAGTCCGAGCACCTTGTGCAGGTCGTGCAGCCAGGCATTCATGCCCATGTACACCAGGGTGACGATGGTGGCGATGATCAGGACGAAAACCGGGATGCGAACTTCGGGCACGATCACGCCGCGCTGCGGCCTGATGGCGGTGCCCGCGGTGAATCTCACCCACGAAGGCTTCGGGCGTGCGCTGATCACGGTTGGCAAGCTGGTCGTCATGGACCGGGCCCTGCACGACGTGCATCGCTCGGCTACCCCGATCTCGGCAAGATGAAGGAGGAGGTCGACAAACTGGTGGACAAGGCGGAAGCACTGATCAACAGCTGGCGTGAAGTGGCGAAGCTGTAGGAAGCTATAATGACACCGGAAGAACTGAAAGCCCTGCAGAAGGTGTTGCGCAAGGCAAAACGCATCGCCACGGAAAAGGCCGGTGAGCTGCATGACCTGGTGGAGATCCGTCTGCCAGCGTCCTTTGAGGACATTCCCGCCATCGCCCAGGTTACCCGTGAGGCCTCCCAGGCATGGGCGGAAGTCAACGCCAGGCTGGAGACCGCGGAAGCGGCCATGACTCGACCGCTAAGCCACCGCCTATGGCGGTGTGAAAAACAAAGGCTATGCCGTTACCGGAGTTGAACTGAGCGGATAAAAGATTTCTCCTCAAGCTGGGCTTGCCTGAGTCCAGACAAGAGGAGAAATCGATATGAGAGAATGGCAAAACCAAGCTCACGTGAAGTGGTATTGCCGCTACCACGTGGTCATCGTACCCAAATACCGACGTAAATCTGTGTGTGGGGTGATCCGACGGGATATTGGTGAGATAGTGAAGGAGTTATGTCGTCGTTTTGAGGTGGAACTGGTGGAAGGACACGTGATGCCGGATCATGTGCACCTGTGTTCGGGAATTCCGCCAAAATACAGTGTGTCCCACACGATCGGGAAGTTGAAAGGGAAATCGACGATCCTTCTGCATCAGAGATATGGACGCAAGAGGAATTTCATTGGTCTTAAGCTTTGGTCTCGAGGGTACTGCGTAAGTACTGCAGGTCTGGATGAAGCGGTGATCAGGAATGTCAGAGAAGCAGCAGAAACTCGACCTTCATTTTACTGAACAGTGAACGAGATCATCTCAGAGTAATTGCTTTCTTCACCGTTTACATCGTAGGTCGTCATGACAAGGTAATAGGTGCCCGCCGGTATATCGTTCAAGGTCACACTCTGTGCGGTACCATCCACCAGGGTGACATGATTGGTATAGTTACCGGGCGATTTCCCGTAGTGGATACCATAACCCTCGATATCCGCCAGTGACAGCGACGTTCCATCGCTGTGGGTCACGGGGGCTGTCCAACTCAGGGTAATACCGGCCGGCGTGAAGGCGATATCGGCAAGCATGCGGTGTCTGAGTTTGAATGAGTCGTGGCCATCCGTTGCCTTTGCCTGAATTTCAAGCTTCAGTCTGATGGCGGCGCGATCCTTCGCGAGTTTTGCCTTGAAACGTCTAATGCGGGCCTCTGTGATGGCGAGAGTACCTGCTGGCAAGCCGCATAATTCACTGATTCTGAGATTCAGACTCTCGAGCAGAGCATCATGATTGGACTGGTCCAACTCAAAGGTGAATACATGCCCCTTTCGATTCTTTAATGTGTAGAAGCCGGCGTAATCATCGATGTTTGTGGACATCGACCAATCACCCCGTATCCCAATCGAAAACCTTGTGACCTGGCCACTTTCAAGGCGTGATTTGCAACCGTGGATGGTTGTCTTTTCCTCGATCTTCCCCACGCCCGTTCCCTTCAGTGCGGAAACTGTACCCGAGGCCAGCGCACATGCGAATATGCAAACAAACAAACATATTCTGCCTATCATGGCTTCACCTCAAAATTATCGATACTCCAGAAATAAACTCTCAATTGAGAAAAACGGCGATATTGATCCTAATTATTATAGGTTACAATTCCATACTTGCGAATTTGCACGAGCTTCCAGGCGGCGATCAAAGTACAGTGCTGGTCCAAGGCCTGACAAATCAGCAGCTGGGCGCCTGCTCTCAGCAGCTCAGTCAAAGGATCCACACTGGCCTCTCGACCTCGAGACCCAACAACAAAAACACCAGATTCGGTTATAAGTCAAGGCGAAAATGCCGCCAAATCATCGGCAGTATGCCCCGCTCATCGGATCACCTGCAGATAGTCCCTCGAGACCGCTGCCTCCTCATGTACCTGCGGCAGAGTTCCCCTGCCTGATTTTGCAAAATTCATGCTTCGGCTTGAGGGCCGTCAGTGCCAAAAGCTCAGGATTATCAATCTGAGAGACTGTCCGGTACCGCTGTCCCGCCAATGAGCGTTTGATCTGGCGCATGACGTCAGAACAAAATGGCTTGGCGATACACCGCTACTGGAGTTCCAGCTGCCAAACATGGTCCCTGAAAACGCAATGCACACCCGGCAGAGAACGACGTGTCCCGCGTTGGGAGCATGAGTCGATACTCGAGGCCGTGCAGGATCGGCTGGACAGTGATCCGGAGATCATGCGGATACGTCATCAAACAGTGGAGCATCCGTATGGAACGCTTAAAGCATGGATGGGTTCGACCCACTTCCTGACCAGGACGCTTAATCGGGTGAGCGCCGAGATGAGTTTGCATGTGCTCGCCTACAACCTGAAGCGTGTCATGAACATTTTGGGTATCAAGCCGTTAATTTAGGCGATGCAGGCATAGAAGCCTGTATTTACCGCGCAAAACAGGCGTACTCAGCACCTCACAGGCGTTTTTATGACGCAAGCTGACAGATATACTTCAATAGTCCGGCATAACAGGTGCCGAAAAGAATCGGACAGATAGCTTGGAGAATGCCTGTGAGTGCCGCTACTGAACACTCTGACCAGGATTTCTTGGTTTTCACACGGCCTGGGCCAATTCCAGACTTAAGCACAAACAGAAACGGTGACCAAAGCCGCCGTTTCTGTTAACGCTAAATAAACGGCTACGCCGCCTTCTTACGCCTTGCCGTCCCCGCTAGACCCAGCAGGCCTGAACCGAACAACCATACCGCCGCAGGCAGCGGCACCACCGAGGCGGCTTGCAGTTCCGTGGTGTTGAATTCCATGGTAAGGGTGCTCCAGGACAATGCAGATGCACCGACGCCGTCAGCGCCTGCACTGAGCGCTGCCATCAGGTAGAACTCATCGCCGTTGTCAAGGAGAAAGTTGAGCTGATCACCGGGGGTGGTGCTGCGGTTAATGGTGCCAGTGCCGGTGGTGGTGGCATCCCAGGCCATGGAGGCGATGAACGGGTCGACGCCAGCCAACGCGGCGTCCACGATGATCTGGGCCACCAGATCCGAAACCGGCACCGGATCTGCCGGAAAGGTAAACGGGGTACTGGCACTCATGATCCAGACGTTCACCTCCAATCCAGTAAGAGTCGAGGAGTTGAGGGATTTGGTGACGAAACCATCCAGGCTTGAATCCAGGCTGACGCTGGTACCGTCGGCACCGGTAAACTGGTAAGCCTGTATACCCAGCGCAGCGCCACTTACAAAGAAATCATCCATGGTGGATTCGGCCCGGGCCCGCAGCACCGGTACACTGAGCCCACTGGTGGGGATCTGGACACTAGCGCCGGCACTGCCCCGGCCCTGCAGGCCGGTGGTGCTACCCGCCGACGCGGAACCTATGGTGGCCGATGAATTCTGGCTGCCGCCGACCGAGTCACCTTTATCCAGTGTCAGATCGAAGACATTGCAGCCACCAAACAACGATCCGGTGCAGTCGGCGCTGTCGGTGCGGGCGGTGACGCCCCACTGGTTGAGAGTGACGGCGGCGAAAGCCTGCATCGACGAGACGCATAGGATGGCGGCCAGTGCGGTGGCAATGAGTTGACTCAGGCAATGGAACTTTGCTTTCTGCAGATGCGACGCCTTGCGTGCTATCAGCAGGCCTATCGGGTCTATTTTCATCAATGGCTGTCCAAGTAGGGTCGGAATGAGACTATTAATCGATAGTTCAGATCGTTGAATGACGGTTCGGTAATACTAATGCGCTGCAACACTCGCTGAAAATAAAGAAGACCAGTCAATAATAATGGGGCTTTGAATTTACGGAGACGAATACATGATGTATATCCATTACACCCCAGCACACCGACCACTTACAGAATCAGAATCCGTCATATGATAGCAATAACCGCTAGGTCTCGAAAGGGTCGATCCTAGTCTTTTAGAGTGTTTCTAATGCTGTCCGCTTGGACCATAGGAGAATAGACAGATGTCTGACCATACACTATTTAATAAATTTGTGACTCAGCCTCTCCCCAGGTTTATTATCACTGGCTCAGTACATACACTGCATTGAGCCTCGGCGTGCTGCGCGTATATATAATTACAACTTCGCAGATGCCGCCACAGGAACAAAGCAACCATGGACAGGTGACATGAACCCGAAATATTGGTGGCTTTTCAGCATTGTTTTCGTGGTAGTAATTTCCATCCTTATGGAGTTTATGGAGAGAGACAAGTTTGATCCTGAATCCTTGCCGCCCACTGCTGCCGGGACAACTACAGTGACTACTCGCACACAGAATGTCTTTGAGGATGTCATCTACAGTATCTCTCAAGACGGTATCAAGTATGTTCGAGAATCCGGCGGAGGCACACTGCTGGTGGCTGAGTTAGATAACAAAATTGGTTTTTACCATTTAGGCAGGCTTGGGGAGTTGGAAAATGTTAACAAGGCTGAAATAGATACCGAAACATTGAAAATGCTTGAATATGCCTTGACCAACTGCGATGCAAGATTCAACCCTTCGGGGGTAATTTTTGCCTTAAGGTAGCCCGTCGTACTCAGCAAACCTTTATCCGTGTGAGCTTATCCTGGCAGAATGACGCTAGTGTCGACTTTGGGTCGATCCAGGTCCTACACGAGATGCTTTTATAAGATTTCTTTAAACGGAGGGAGTCGGCCAAAACCGGTCATTCAATAGCATTGTGATTCAACGAACACCTGGCAAAACAAACCCCGCATTAGGCGGGGTTTGTTTTGCTTTCTATTAGCACTTTTATTGCCGATTAACTCCCTTAATGTCATGTATCCGCAATAACGTCATTCCGGCAACAAGAATCCTGATGTCAAAACGCGCAAGATATTGCGCTGGAGCGGTTTCAGCGGAACCTGGCGCAGCTCATTTGTGAGGTGCTGTTAAATGATATGTATTGAATAGAATATGGTGAGTCCGAGTACAAAACATGCAACGGCGATATACCAGCCACCGGTGAGCTTGGCGAATCGAATCGGAGCAATGTTCAATGTACCGCCCAGCAAAATGGTGCCGTACAGGATCCATTGGAAGTATTCCGGTCTGATGATGCCGTGAAGCAGGAAAATCAGGGGCATAAGGATGATGTTTATCCCGATTGGCACGCCTGAATACGTGCCATCCTCCTTGACGCCGTAGAGGTTGAAGTAGGCCAGCCGGATAGCTCCTGCACATATAAGAAACAGGGCGCCCGGGAGAAACACGGGGTTAAACGATCCCACGGTCAGGAGAATAAAGGCAGGCGCTGCCCCGGAGCTGACCAGGTCAGCCAAAGAGTCGAGTTGGGCGCCGAAAGCCATAAAGTCCTCGTCGCGGCCTTTCAGGAACTTTGCAACCGGGCCGTCGAACCAGTCAAAGAAGGCGGCCCACAACAGCGCAATCATGGCGGAAGGATAGGACTGCACACCGGCGAAATAGATTGCTAACATGCCAGAACACAGACCCGCCAGCGTCATTAAATTCGGGATATCCCGTGTAAATCCGAGCATGTGGATTCCAGGGCGAGGCATTTTTTCTCTTTCCATGTTCATTCGCTGATGCGGGTATTTCTGTCTGATGCGTATGTGGAGTGTGCGGCTTATGAGCGTGTAATAATCTAAAGACAAGTACTATCGCAGTACGCCTTGAACAGCGCATGCCATGTTTGTGTCATGCGCTGAAGAAAACACTGGGGCCTGATTCTGTGAACAAGCGTATACATCGGGATCCGGTTGATTGCCAGATCAAACAGGGCGAGCTGGAACCCGTATAGCCAGGTATCAGGTTCGATTGCGGATCCCGACGCCCGCTCCAGCATCTGGCGATGGTGTTCGATGTAGTGCATGGACTCCGACTTCTCGTGATCGGGTGGTAAGACGAAGCAGAGGAATTCTGCGAGATCACGCTGTGGTATTCCAGGTGTTGCCAGCTCCCAGTCAAAGGCGCACAGGGTCGGATCTCCCAGCCGGCCTACAATAGCAATGTTTCGCGGGTTGAAATCATTATGTATCAGGGTCCTGTCAAGGCACTCGATTTCACGCCACCATTTGTCAATTGAGTCAACAAGTGTGTTGCGCACGCCCTCCAGCGATTCACCTGTTGCTGTTGTCATGAAACTGTCTGCCTGCCGCGCCAGTGCAAACCACAGGGGTTTGGCGTTATCCATATCATTCACGGTCAGGGCATCGTAGAGCGGATTCTGGCTTGTCAGATCGCTTTCACGACCCAGCCATATACCGTGCAATTCGGCTATGCCATCGATACAGCCGAGGATGTTTCTCGACGACCAGCGGGGAGCTATTGCACGGGTATCCATGAAAACCGGGTATTCTATGGTTTCCAGTGCAATGATCCACCGCTGGTCAGCATCATTATCGATCAGCAGGCAGGGACGGGGTGTATGGCGTATAAAACGCGGGTCATTCTGCCGGTAGACAGCCAGTTCGCGCTTGTGACAGCCGGTCAAACCGGTTTGTCGTTTGAAGGTGGTAAAGAGTGTGCCCAGGCCCTTCACAGATAACTCGGCAACCGTTGCCGCAACATCCAGCACTGCCTTGTCATCGGGTTTGACCTTGATGAAAACCTCGTGCGCATGTGCAGCCTCGTCTGTTAACCGGTAGCGAAACAGGCCCGATGGTTTTCCAAACTTCCATGATGCCAGGTCGGTGATGATGCTGCTGTCTACGGGTGTTGCCAGTCGTTCGATGCCGACAGACCGGATTCCGGGATTCCGGAATGAACTGCGCGCCAGTTCCCTGAAGAAATGCTCATCCAGTACAGTGGAGACATCGCGGACAGCCCTGCCGGGATTGCCGGCCGTCCTCGGGAGGAATCCTGTTTCAGTAAAGACCTCGAAGTAACGTCCCAGAAGCGCTGAATCCAGGGGGGTGTAAGCCAGTGACAGGGATGCAAGTGCGGCGTCAGTGTCTGTCGCGACGACCCTGGTGCGCCGGTGTTCTTCGTAGATCTCCGGTAATGCAAGGCCATCCGCCTCGGGAAGGCGACGTATAAAAAACGGACGCAGGGGATAAAGCGGGTGATCGGTTGAATCACTTTCCTCACGCAGGCGATCAACCCACTGTGCATAGGGAAGCAACTCGATTCGGTATCCATAGATATTCATCCACAATACGAGTTCACGCCAGTATCTCGGCTGCGGATGAAGCAGATGAGTCACGGGCAGCGGATTATCACCATATGGCGTGAGCCTGCAGATTGCGTCGGCAACCTCATTAGCAGGGCAGGCATCGACCGGCCAGTCAAGATCAGGTGCGCAACCCATCGCGATACACCCCTTGATCATGCGGGATACCAGATCGTCATTGTTGGAATAGCCGGTTATGCTGTTGCCGAGGATCAGGGAGGGTCTGTGTATGATGACTGGAAGGCCTCTGGCAAGCGCCTGTTCACACAGTGCCTCGGCGATGACCTTGCTCCGGGCATAACCGAGATGGATGCCATCAAGCAGTGAGAGTGCCGGGTCGCTTTCGGCAACAGTCTCTGGACCCCGGTAGGCATAGCAGACACTGATCGAAGAGACAAATACGAAATACTTCTTCTTCCGCAAACAGCACAGTCGCAGCAAATCAATAACCGGCAGGACATTGGTTCTGCGCAGGCTGGCGTAATCCAGCCCCCAGTTGACATCGGCGGCGCTGTGATAAACGGCATCAATAGTTTCCCCAAGCTGCCGGAAGGTTTCTTGAGGAAGGCCAAGCAGCGGTTTGCATATATCCCCGTCGAGAACTGTTACGCGAGGTTCCAGCTCCCGGGTATCGAGATCGTATTCCGACAATGTGGTTATCAGTCGCTCGTACGGATTGCCGTCCTCTGGCTTGCGGATCAGGCAATAGATGTGTGCTTGAGTATTTCTCAACAGGACATCCAGAAGGTGAATGCCGAGGAAACCGGTAGCCCCTGTCAGCAGGATCGCTGCTGGGACGGCGGTGACTGCACCTGCCGGAGGCAAAATATCCGCAGGGAGTATGCTGTCCTGCAGCATGAGGTTGCGGGGATCGGTACCAGCGTCGGGAGGACGGGCAGCATCTCCTGGATGAGCCGTTAGTGCCCTGATGTGGCCTGCGAGCTGTGAAATGGTCGGGTATTCAAATAGTGTGTTTTCCGGAATAGCCAGACCTGTCATGTCGGAGATTGCGGTCGTTATGGAGACCGTGGAGATCGAGTCCAGACCGTAGCATGACAGGTGCTCGTTGGCGTCCAGTTGTGAGGTGTGTACGTCGAGAGATTGCGCAATCAGGCCGATTAGCCATGATTCTATCTGCGCGGGCGCGTCGAGTCGATTCTGGACCGGAATCCACATCGCCGTTGGCATCAGGCGGTACGGCTTCCCGCCGGCTGCAGACTGTCTGCAGTATCCCAGCGGAACATGAAGTCGATACTTTCTTCCAGAAAGCGTCCCCGACACGTGTGCCGCTGGATTTTCCCGCTACTGGTCTTGTCTATCTGGCCCGGAGGCAGCAGAAGTACAGTGGAAACCCGTGCCTCATGTTCCCTGGAGATGATGTCCACAAGATCAAGTGCGATACGCCGAAAATCGGGCGGTGCTCCGTTCGATAGGGCAGTATTACCGGCTGCCGTCTTTTTGAGCTGGCGCAGATCCAGTTCGGCAAGTACAACCAGTTGTTCTGTATGGCCATCCTTGATGGAGAAGGCGGCTACCCCGTGTTTCCGGACCAGCGGATGAGCATGTGCGGCGCTGTACTCGATATCCTGAGGGAAGAGTTTGCGTCCCCTCAATATGATCAGGTCCTTGATGCGTCCGGTAATGAACAGCTCATTACCGATCAAATATCCGAGATCACCGCTACGCAGGAACGGCCCTTGACCGGTGTCGGCCAGAAAGGCATTGAAGATCCTGTTTGATTGCTCCGTATCGTTCCAGTAACCCATTGCGACACTTGGACCTGCCAGCCAGATTTCACCTTCTTCACCGGAGCTGCACTGGAGGCGGGAGTCAGGATCGACCACCACTATCAGCGAATCCTTGTCTGATTTACCGCAGGCGACAGCGCGCCTTTGGGAATCGTCGACAGCAATCCCGGTCGGTCCGGTGCCGCATTGTGTTGCCGTTGCAAGGGCGGTCGATTCTGCAAGCCCGTATACCGGACAGAATGCGGCGAACCGGAAGCCGTACGGTCCGAATACCTTGCTGAATTGCTTCATGGTTTCCATGTGTACCGGTTCGGATCCATTGTAGGCAACACGCCAGCTGCTCAGGTCGAGAGCCTCACGCTGTTCATCGCTGATGGACCGGGTGCAGAATTCATAGGCAAAGTCGGGTCCTCCGCTATTGCTTGCATGGTATCTGGAAATCGCCTCCAACCATCGAACGGGGCGTTGCACGAATGCCAGTGGTGACATCAGATACAGCGGGTAGCCGCCATAGGCAGGGGAGAGAATGCCTTCCAGCAGTCCCATGTCGTGAAAGGAAGGTAACCAGGAAACACTGACGCTGTTCACGTCATTTGCTTCCCTTTCGTGGATGAATTTCAGGTTGTGCAGGATATTTCCATGACTGACCATCACGCCCTTGGGTTCTGAAGTCGAGCCGGATGTGTATTGCAGCAATGCCAGCGTGTCCGAATCCGCGGCTGCAGGATTCCAGATTTCCGCAAGCGACTGTTCAAGGCGGTCGGTTTCCACGATTGAGGCCAGCTCGAGCGGTTTCAGGCCACGCATCAGCGGGGGGAGTCTGCGCCCCTGATCGCCGGTTGTGAGGATGATTCTGGCATCCGCACTCGCAGCAATCGCCGACAGGCGCGGCATATACCGCTCCGGACGCGCAGGATTCGGCGCATAGGCAGGTACTGCGACTGCACCGGCGTACAGGCATCCGAGAAAACCGGTAATGAAATCCAGGCCGGGTGAGTACATCAGCAATACCCGGTCACCGATTGACGCGATTTCCTGCAGGGCAGCCGCGACGATCCGGCTTCCAAGATCGACGTCTGCATAGCTTAACTGCGCGGCTTCGGTTTCACCGTTCTGAAGGAAGGTATAAGCCCGGGTAGCACCGCTGGTTTCAGACCTGTTGCGGATCAATTCGGTCACTGAGTTGATTGGCATGCGTACCCTTCCGTGTTCCCTTGCGGGTTGACTATGAGGCGCCGTACTTCCGGTGACAGGCAAGAAACAGATTCCTTACCATTTCCTTGTTCTCAATCAGATCTTCCAGTTTCCAGTCGTCTGTACGTATCGGGTCCTCGAAAAAGATATGAATTGTCCCCGGTTCCGCATCGATCCCGCTGCCGGGGTTAACATGAGCGGGGATATGGATATAAAAGGGAACGATTGGGGCCTTGAGACTGGTCGCCAGGTGGAAGGCGCCCTTGTTGAAATGACCGATATCACCGGTGGTGACACGCATACCTTCCGGACTGAGATAGACCGATTCACCTGTTCTGCGCAATGTGTTGTCGGCATTTTTGAAAACCCGAACTCGCTTCCCGGGTTCCGTTTGCGGGCAGGTGAAAAATGTACCCATGATCGTGGCAATAATCCCGAGCGGGACGACGCGACGCATACGGCCGTAGAGGAAATAGCGGCACCGGACAAGACCCAGGGAGATAACCGAAAATATATCGATCGTCGAGGTGTGATTGGAAATGTAGATGACTTGTCCCCGCGGCAGTTCCCCCTTTCGGTGAACAACCACCCTGATGCCCCATTGCCAGAGTATGAACCTGGTCAGCCATTTGCCCAGGTATTCATTGTAGATCCTTCTGGCCCTGAACAGTGTGGGAATGGCAACTGCCAGCATGATCAGGGACCAGAGGGTCAGGGTGGTTGCTGATACGAGCACCTTCAGCAGGATCCTGAATTTAAACGCCAGACTGCGCCCCTCGCTGAAGGATAAAAATGCGCCATTCATGTCCGTGTTGGCCGATTGATCGGATAATCTGCTCATGGTGACTTCCTGCAAATCACGGTTTGCATGGCAAGATTAAGTTGTTTCTCGAATATCAGGATTGGCAGCGCCAGCAGTTGTCCGGCGAAATAGGGATATACCGCACTGGACAGGTTGAGCCCTTTTCCTCTGAGTATCTTGAATGCCAGACCGCTGAAAAGGTAGAAATAGGCAGGGAATGCACCGTAGGGGAGGTAATCCTGAACCACAAAACCCGCCTTTTGTACTGTTTCGAGCAAGGATCGTTTATCAAATAGCACGGTATGTTGTGGTGCCTGCAGCCCCGGCCAGCGCTCCCGGTAGAGTTTGAATGTCAGACTGTCAAGACGCGGGACCTCGATGACAACAATTCCATCGGCCTTGACACACTGGTTGACCTTTTCAAGTGTTTGTACCGGTGCATAGTCGTGCTCCAGGAAATGCCACATCGTAACGAGATCGAAACTGTCCGCGGGGAAGACCCGATCACCAATGGGTCCGTGATGAAAATCGATCAGATCAAATCCCGGCAGTGCCGACAAATCCTTGAAATCCACTCCGGTGATTCCCGCGCCATGCAGGGCATGCATCTTGAGCAGAAAGGTGCCGGCACCGCAGCCGATGTCCAGTACCTTGCTGGAAGAGGTGAGTGATGTGTAGCGCGCCACCAGCTTTGCCTTCTGCCGGTCATGCCTGTCCATTGCCCGGTTATAAAGGGGTGTCATCATGCCCCAGTTCTTCTTTTTCCGGTGTGCTATATACTCATCGTCATAATAATCGCCAATAAACTCCTGTTTGATTCGCGGGTTCTGATAGACCATTCCGCATCGCTTGCAGCGTACAAAGTGGAAGGTGCCCGGTTTGCCAGTGAGGTCATCCCATGCCTCGGTGAAATGGCTGTATTCCCGGGAGCCGCAAAGATAGCAGCTGATCTCTTCCAGCATTGCTTTATCGGGAAGGTCCTGTGTCCGATTCATATGCTTTTCTCAACCGCGACTGCAAGATAGGCCAGCAGACCTACGATGAAAAAGCCGCGTCTGTTGCGGGACACAGTCCGGTGTTTCAGTGTGGATATGCCGGATAATCCCAGTATCAGGGTGCCGGTCACGATGCCGCTCCAGACTGCCCAGGGCAGTGGACCGGTATGTGGCCTGCTCTGCAGGACAATGCAGATCCATACACATACCAGAAGCGCCAGGCTCGCTCCAAGGCTGAAGATCGCACCGGGTAGTTCCTGCAGGCTGTCGTCATCGAGTATCTCGAAGATGATGAATATCAGATACACGGAGAGCAGGCAAGACAATAACAAGGCGACATGAGTATCTGCCGCAGGGACGCCTACAAGCCAGGCAATCACCGGATACTTGAGCAGAACCAGATGGCTGTTCAGCAGGCTTGCGTGCAGTGCATGCGGACGTAACCAGTACCAGGCAAGCAGGCATGCGCATAATAAAAGGTAACCGGTGAGTGTGTGATTCTGGACATGAATCCCTTGAAGTAGGAAACCGTTCATAACAAACAGGGCAACAGCCGTAACCAGGAACGGTTTCAAATCGCGGGTATGACTCAATACACGCCCGGGATGAGTTTCTCGATCATGCTCGCGGTCGGCGATATCATCCCAGAGGCGGAATTGCAATATCAGTGGAAGCGCCATCGCCGCAGCAAGTATCCACTCCCACAGTTGTGCGGGCGGTGATGATGCGAGTCCGGCGGCGGCAATAAATACGGCCAACGGGGCAAACCGGTTGGCCGGAAAACGGCTGTGGAGATAACTGCCCAGCGCTTTACTCCAGCACATGTACCCGACCCCGATCACCGTCCAGAAATACGGTTGCGTGTTGCGGGATCCGCTGCGTTGCATTGCGTACCCCGACAACAGCCGGTATGCCGAACTCCCGCGCCAGTATCGCGCCATGGGACAGCATTCCGCCGCGTTCAATGATCAGCCCACTGATCAGGAAAAAAACGTGTCCCCACCCCGGGTCGGTCTGGGTTGTGATCAGTATGTCACCGGCATTGAGTTGGCCGGATTCCGACACATCGCGTAATACCGTTGCGCGTCCCTGTACCATTCCGGCGCATGCGGTTGTCCCCTCGAGAGGTATGCCTTCAGTGGTTTCGCTGGCGGAGTCCGGCTGCACCGCATAGTCTCCTTCGTCCAGGTAGGCGCCCTCCTCCATGACGAAACTGTCCGGCGGGTCCATTGCTCCGAGACGCTCGTGTTCATCACGGCGCAGTCTGACAAGTCCGGCGGTGCTGTGCGAGAACATCGCACGACTGGAGGCCAGTTCATCGATCTCCTGGTAAGTCAGAAAGAAGATATCGTCGGCATGCGCGAGCAGTCGACTACCGGCAAGACGCTCGCCCATGGACAGTGCAAGGCGGCGCAGTCGGCTGTAGAGCAGCGCCTGCTTCAGCCGGGCTCTTTCCCGCATGCTGATTGCACCCTGAGTCCAGATGAGAAAAAGCTTTATCAGAACGGTGCGTGCAAACCGCTGCAATGGGCCATAGCTGCGGATGTCCGCAATGTGCGCGAGCGCTTCGCGTGTCTGTTGTTCCCTGACATCCTTCTGTCGCTGCAACACCTCGACAGGGGACTCGCCCCTTACATCCAGGTATGTCTTCAGAATATTGATCAGTCCGGCGGGATTTTCCTGGAAGCTTGGGACGGTGAGCATCAATTCCCCGGAGCAGCGGAAACCCCACTTCTCCAGGTACTGATCGAAGGCGGTCGAGAATTCGTCCAGATGCTCGCCGGCTTCCGGGCTCTGGAGAGCCTCGAGTATTGCCTCCGCCGGCCGGCTGGTGAACAGCAAATGGAGGTCCCCGTCGCGCAGAATCAACCGTGACAGCTCCCAAAGGCCAAATACCGGTTCACTGCTTACCAGCCCGGTAACACCCTTCAGCAGGCTGTTGGGCAGGGCGGCGTGTTTCTCCTCGGGAAAGGTGTTTCTCAGCAGTGAATTCAGAATGCCATAACAAATCATCGAAGCCGCATCCGCCAGACCGGCGTCTGTCCATCGATGCAGCCGAATATCCATGAATCCACGCATCAGATCGCGCAGTTCGATTACCCCCAGGGAGTCCAGCACGGCGGGCCTTGTGGCGGCGGCAAACCGGTCGGCCCGGGCCTCGAATCTTGCGACACGACGCCCGAGGAACATGAAATTCCAGGTGATTTTTGCCGCTATGCGCAGGATTTCGAGAAACTGCAGCCAACGGGGACGGTCCTGGTCATGGAATCTCCGGTCGCCAGGGGAGGGCGGGGGTGTCTCTGTTGCACCGACGAAACTGTTGAAGTAGTTGATCAGCCAGTCGCCGAAAGGCGCCATGCGAATTACTGAATGAATGCTGCTCAGGTTGTAGTAAATGCGTGCACCGTGTACGCCGATGATGTTTCTCAGCGGCCCTTCCATGGCGGCGACACGTTGCTTGGAAATGCCGAGAGCCAGACCCAGATTGCGAAAATAATTGCTATAGCCGGCGGAGGCGACGGAATAAAGCAGCGGGGTAATCGGGTCAGGAAAATTCTCGCGCACGTTGGCATTCGACCAGGTGATCATGGGGGTGCTGGCTGCTGAATCTGCATGCAGCACGATTGGCCGTGACTGTACGATATACAATTTTCCGGAACCATCCAGCGCCCATTCGATATCCTGAGGCTGTTTATGAAATTCCTCCAGCTTGAGTGCGGCCTCCGCCAGCGGCGCTATCCAGCTGGAAGACATATCCGGGGGAGGATCGGGACTATCAGTCTGTTCGGGGTCGGCAAGCTTTTCCCAGCTCAGGTCGTGTTTGTATATACGGAATCGTCCGGGATTGATTTGTCCGGAAACCAGTGTTATGCCCTGGCCAAAACAGAACTCGCTCAGCATGTACGTGCCTTTGATCCTGCCATGCCTTGTCGGTGGCGTGGTAAACAGTACCCCGGCGAGCTTCGAATCGACCTGGCATTGAACCAGCACCCCCATGCCCTGAAGTAGTTTCCCGGTTGATGCCTGGTAGGCAAGCGCCCGTTCGCACCAGTAGGATGCCCAGCACCTCTTGATGGCGACTTCGAGGTCCCCGGGGGTATCGATATTCAGAAAAGAATCGAGTTGTCCCGCAAAAGACGCTTCCCTGGAATCCTCCCCTACGGCTGAACTTCTCACGATCACGGGGCAGGCGTTCATGTGGCGTTCCCACAGGCCGGGCAGGGCCACGAGGATGTCGGTTGGCAGCGCGGCGGCGACCACCCATTCGGATATGACACCGGAGGCTGTTCTCAGTTGTGCTATATCCTGTCCAGGCAGTGATGCAAGCAGTGTATTTATTCTGGCGCCAAGACCTTCCTGTTCAAGGAATGTCCGGAATGCATGATTAGTGATGACAAAACCGTCTGGCACCGGAATGCCCAGTTCCATTGCCCGGGCCAGTCCGGCCGCCTTGCCGCCGCACAGGGACTCCCGAATTGAATCAGCCAGTATCAGTACCAGCGGCGCCATGGATTCGGTCATCGATAATTGATGCAATTCCGCTGTCATCCCGGTCTCGCCTTGACCCTGAGCCGGAAGAGCCAGGCGCTGAACAACAGATGCACGCCGGGTCCGATAAGCAGCAGGTAAGCCCAGGTCTGCCAGGGCACCGGTACCAGCAAGCTCAACATCAGCAGCACCCCGAGGATCGAATCTATCCTGTCGGTGACAGATGTCAGGATGCGCCAGATCATCCGCCGCGGTCTGCCGCCCGGGGATATCCCGCACTGACGCTTGATGAAAGAGTTTGGCAATTCGCCCGCCATGAACCCGAAACCCGCAAGTATCCCCGCTGTTGCGTAGGTGAGCGGAGTCAACGGCCAGATGCCCTCGGCGAACCAAGCAGGGAAACAGGGACGTAGCAGACCGATGCCAAGGAAACTCAATGCTGTCGCGGGTATGATGACAACCAGGCCACGGACAGTCTTGTTGTCACCGAATATTCGCTTTCCGCGATACCTCAGGCCTCCGTCCAGGGGGACCTTCAGCGGGAGTGACCATGGATGGCGGAGCCAGAGAACATGGAATATGCCGGAAGCGATAAAGGCCATCACGATCAGTAATGCAACGGCGAGCGGATCTGAATGGTAATGTGCCGTCATCGCCGTGATCACAGCCCGAAGCCTGTCCGGGTTCTGTCACTGAATAAAAACGAGACACCGGACAGTCGCCTGGATCCCCTGATCCATGTCCACCAGTTGACTTCGTTATGCGTCCTGTAGGGAATCTTCCTGAGGTCATAGCCGGGAACTTGGACATACATATGATGCAGTTCATGGGCATCGAAATTCATGAGCACAATGCTGGAAACCCAGGCGGGGAAACGCAGTGAGCGGGTGTAGACTTCCTGTTCACGCGGTGGAAACGGCCTGACAGGTTTCCCATCGCTTACATTGGTAGGGATATGCGTATGCTGGCTCAGCAGTATGACTTCCTGCATGACCAGAGTGATCAGAAAGGCAATCCCGAAAACATGCAGGAATGTCGATGGCCCCATGGCAAGCATCAGCGAAACATAGGCGATCAGCAGAACGAGAATATCCCGTGCGACCTTTTTGCGTTGCTGGTAAAGTCGCAGGTACCGGACTACCCGTGGATAATTCCAGTAGTTGTTGATTCTATAGAGAAGACTGAACATCGGAATCCAGGATTTCCAGCAGAAATTGATAACCAGTTGTTCCCACTTTTTCAGCGGACGTGGTACCAGCGACGCTGTTGTGGCATCCAGGTCCTGCCATCCCGTCCATTTGTGGTGGCGAAAATGAATCAAGGTCCAGGAGGAGTATGGAAATCCGGAAAACAGGGCGGCAATATGGCCGGCAGCAGTATTCAGGGATTTTGAGCGAAAAAGTGTTCGGTGCCCTGCCTCGTGGAGCAGGATGAACCACTGCAAGAAAGCGACAGCTAGAACGATCTGTCCGGCACCCCAGACCAGGAGGGTGTCAAATGATGACAGCCATATACCCATGGCGGTCAGGGCCATGGAAAGGGAGAAGTGCAGCGCACCCTTCGAATTACGTGGTTTGAGACTGCCCGGTACATTTGCGGCTTGCGGGGATACAGATTCCATATTTGAAATATCACGCATTAACATAAGACCAACGACAGCCAGATGTGTTAGCCAGACAGAGATACATAGGCGAGATTAATGGTAGTGTCCAGTAATTCCCCACATGGATTGATGATGGCTCCGATCCGGGTTACTGCTGCGTGGGTCTCGAAAGCGTCGGGGTTCCGCGGCAAACCCATTCCAGGCTACTGCGCCGGCCTGTTGTGTATCGGCAATAGGTCTGATCGCAGCCGGCATGAGTGCCGACTTGCCATCCGGGATTGCGCCGGCACACGGCTACGCTGGCGAATTTCACGCATGATGCGCTTATGTGGAATCCTGGTCTAGATACGACGCCAGCGCAGGCAATGCAACCGCAGTTTGTCAGCCTGTCCTGCCTGATCGGTCAAAAAGTCCCGTGGAACATTTGTGGGGATCCGGGATGCATTGCCCTGTGTCGTGATGCAATAGTGGCAAGGTAGGGCGGTAAGTAGCTGAACTGGAACGTGATAAATTGGCATGATGTGTCATATCAGTTCGCTGCTTGAGGATTGGAACCCGGGCTGACACAGTCGACCAGGTCAGCAGCGCCTCATGAGCGACGCTGACTCCGGTGGGGCGAGGTGCAGATCGGGAATCTTTCACGATCCGCCATCCAGGCCATAAGCCTGGGTACCGGGTTGATCCTGCATTCCGCCGTTTCCCGGTACTTTGTCTTTCCAGGAGGGTATGACTACAAATGGAAACCGCACGAATCAACAGCGAACAAACCGGCCTGTGTCCCTGCGGCTCCGGCCGAACCTACGAGACGTGTTGCGCGCCGCTGATAAACGGAAGCAGGCATGCGGCGTCGCCCGAAGAACTGATGCGTTCACGCTATTCCGCCTATGTACTGCGGAAAATTCCCTATCTCGCCCAGACACTGCACCCGAGCCAGCGCGATGATTTTGACGAAGACGGCGCCGCCCGGTGGTCGCACGAATCCGAATGGCTCGGTCTTGAAGTCATCAGCGTCTCTGGAACGTCACCCGGGGACCAGACGGGGACAGTCGAGTTCCAGGTGCATTACGCCCGGGACGGAACCACCCAGGTGCATCACGAACTATCGGAGTTTCGCCGGGCGGAAGGCATCTGGTATTTCTACGACGGGAAACCGGTCGGCATCGTACCCGTCCGCCGTGCCGCCCCCAAGGTCGGACGCAACGATCCCTGTCCCTGTGGCAGCGGCAGAAAATATAAAAAGTGCTGTGGAGCCGGCTCCTGACGTCGAGGTACCGATGGCGCCCGGGCGCGTTGCAACTCATGGGCAACGGGGTGGTCTAACGCGTCTCCGGCACGTGTTGAGTGATTGACCGGATTACCGCTTTAGATAAGCTGTGAGTTAGATAAGCTGTGAGTCGTTGTCTCTCGGCAATCATCGGAAACCGGCAGGCTCGGTTTCCGGTCCGCACAATCAGCAAGACAGTGGAGGTATGTAAATGATTACAAAGAAATTTATACCAGTTGTTCTGACCGGCCTGCTGTTCGCCAGCCAGCTGGCGTTATCCGAGGAGCCGGTTGTACAACCGGAACAGGGCGACGTCGCGGCTGTCGTGACGGTAGAAACGGTGGATCCGGGGCCGGTTCAGGAGACAGCCGCTCCGGCTGCCGGGATGGAGACGGATGGACCCGGAATGACGATGGACGAACCGGGCAGCGCCGCCAAGAGCGAGGGCATGGCGATGCAGCCCGGCATGATGGGGCCAGGCAAGAAAGGCTGTCGCATGGGCAAGGGTGGCATGGGTAAAGGCGGCATGAAGGGCATGATGCCCGGCGGCATGGGTGAAGGCTGTAAGACAGGCTGCTGTATGAGCCACTCCGGCATCACGAAAAAACAGTACCGTGAGCTGATGGGACGCCTGGACGTGCTGGACGCGCGTATGGCCAAGATTGACGCCATGCTGGAGCGCTTGCTGGAGCGTTAGGGGTAAGGCACGCCGGCAGGTGGCGGCCGGTGTGTTATGGATGTTGCCCGGATTCAGTCCGGGTAAACATCCCTGACCTGAACCATGCCGTTGACTACCCGCACCGGGTAGGTGGTGACATCTTCGTAGGCCGGCGGTGCCGTGACCTTGCCGGTGCGGATATCGAAGCGGGCGCCGTGCCGGGGGCATTCGATCTCGTGATCTTCCACGGCGCCGTCGGCCAGCGTACCCCCGTCATGGGTGCAAATATCCGCCAGTGCATAGAACTCGCCGTCGATATTGAACACGGCGACCTCGGCCCCGTTGACTTCGACCACCATCACGCCGCCTGCCTCGAGTTCGTCGACGGCCGCGACATCAACCCAGTCGGACATGCATGACTCCTAGGGCCTGTTAACACGTGTATGGTCGTCGCGACGGCGGCCATTTTTTCGCAAGACAAGGCAGCGCGAGTGCCGTGTAGTTAGGCTACACAACAAGTGAGCGCTAACGCAGGATTGCGGGAAAATGGCCCCGTCCCTGCGGGTTGCGCCTGAAATCAGGCCATGCGGCGTTGCTCGTCGTTCATTTAGCACCACTACACTTCGCTCCTCGCGCCTTGCCTGGCCTGATTTCAGACAGCAACGCGGCGATCATACAAGTGTTAACAGGCCCTAGTACATACCCAGTGTCAGGCGCGCTGACTCGGACATGCGCTCCCGGCTCCAGGGCGGATCCCACACCAGCTCAACCCTGGCCTCCTGGATGCCTGGGACCTGACGTACCGCGCATTCGACCGTGGCGGGGAAGGACTGGGCGACCGGGCAGGCCGGTGCCGTCAGCGTCATCCTGATCACGACCGTGCCCGTGGAAGCATCGAGATCGAGGTCATAAATCAGCCCGAGGTCGTAGATATTGACCGGCAGTTCCGGATCACGAATCTCCCGCAGGGTCTGGATGACCTGCTCCTCCAGGAGGTTGTGCATGAGACTCTTGTCGCTTTGGCTCATCGGGGTTCCGTGGAGACGATTTTGCGCTCTTCATTCAGCGCCGCCTGCAGGGTATGCCATGGCAGGGTGGCGCACTTGATGCGCATCGGGTATTCGTGGACGCCTGCCAGGACTTCCAGTTTGCCCACGCCCTCGGCCGGACCTTCTTCGGTCAGCAGGTTGTGTACGCCATGGAACAGGGCGTGCACTTCGGCTTCCGTCTTTCCCTTGATGCTTTCCGTCATCATCGATGCTGAGGCGGTGGAAATGGCGCAACCGGAACCTTCAAAGCCGGCATCTTCGACGATGCCGTCCTTCACCCTGAGATGAACGGTAAACTCGTCATTACAGACCGGGTTGAAGCCACGCGCACGACGGTTGGCCCCCTCCGGTACCCTGAGGAAGTTGCGCGGATTGCGATTGTGGTCGAGGATTGTTTCCTCGTAGAGTTGTCGTAGAAAAGTCATTGCCGGATCCCTCTTCGTGCTCATGCAACACCCTCCTGGTTCATGTACATATCCGGTCTTTTCCCACCGTACAGACGTCCTGTCAGCTGTGCTTCAAGGTGGCGGCGGACAGGCGCTATCCGGATGCGTTGCAGTACGTCGGCGGCGAAGGCATGAATGAGAAAATTCCTCGCCGTCACCGCATCGATGGCGCGTGAGCGCAGGTAGAACATGGCCTCCTCATCCAGTAGCCCAACCGTGCAGCCATGCGAGCATTTGACGTCATCGGCATGGATCTCGAGTTGCGGCCGGGCATCGGCCTCGGCCTCGTTCGACAGCAGCAGGTTGTGGTTGCTTTGCCGGGCATCGGTCTGCTGAGCGTCCATGTGCACGACCACGCGACCGTTGAAAACGGCGCGCGAGTGTCCATCCAGCACGCCCTTGTAGAATTCACGGCTGCTTGACCGCGGCTTGCAGTGGTCGATGCGGGTATGGTTGTCCACGTGCTGGCGTCCCCGGGTGAGGTACAGGCCATTCAGGGTGCAACCGGCGCCCGGCCCGTCGAGCATGACCTGAAGGTCATTTCGTACCAGCCGGCCGCCGAACGCGATATTGTGGGACGTGTAGCGACTGTCGCGTTGCTGACTGACATAAATGCCCGCCATGTGGTAGGCGGATTCGCTTTCCTGCTCCAGCTTGTAATGCTCGATGTCGGCGCCGTCGCCGGTGATGAGTTCCGTGACCGTGCTGGTCATATAGGCGGCATCGTTCAGGGAAACATAGGATTCGATGATCTGCGCCTTGCTTCCCGCTTCGGCGACGATAAGATTTCTCACTGTCGCGACCGTATCCGGTCTGCCGGTGGCGATGAACAGCAGGTGCACCGGCTGCTCCAGCACCGTCCCTGGCGCGAGTCTGATATAGGCGCCGTCGCTCATGAAGGCCGTGTTGAAGGCATTGAAACCGGGTTTTTCCAGGTCGGCCTTGCTACCCAGCCAGGACTCGAGTTCCTCCGGCCGGTTGACCAGTGCGAATGCCAGACTGGTCAGCGTGACGCCGTTCAGCAGCGTGTTGAACGGACTGAGTTCAGGAGCATGGTGCCCGTCGACGAATACCAGCCGGTGTACCGGCTCACTGGTCAGCAGTCGGGACTGCAATGCGGATTCATCGAGAGACCTCACTCCGGGAGTCGTCGTGAAGTAGTGCCTTGTAAGACTGCGGAGATCGGTATATTTCCATTCTTCCACGCGCGTGTCCGGGAAACCCCGTTCTATAAACGTCTCCAGGGCCTGCGCGCGCAGCGCCCGGACCCAGGGTGCGTGCCAGCCGGGCAGTGACTTCTCTCTGCCCCGGAATTCATCGCCGTAAGCGCCATGTGCAGGATTCATCATGCCGCGCCTGCCGCCAGCTCGTTCAGCCACACGTAACCGCGCTCCTCCAGTTCGAGGGCAAGTTCGGGGCCGCCGGATTTTACGATACGACCGTTGCTCAGGACGTGTACATGGTCGGGCAGGATGTAATTCAACAGGCGCTGGTAATGGGTGACCACGATAAAGGCGCGCTCGTCACTGCGCAGCCGATTGACGCCGTCGGCCACCGTTTTCAGGGCATCGATATCCAGTCCCGAGTCCGTTTCATCGAGTATGGCCAGTGCCGGTTCCAGCACCATCATCTGCAATATCTCGTTGCGCTTTTTCTCACCGCCGGAAAAGCCCTCGTTGACGGCGCGGTAAATCAGCGCCTCGTCCATTTTCACCACTTCCACCTTTTCCTTCACCAGGGCAATGAAATCCATGGCATCGAGTTCATCCATGCCGCGATACGTGCGGATGGCATTGAGTGCCGCCTTGAGGAAATAGATATTGCTGACGCCCGGAATTTCAACGGGGTACTGAAAGGCGAGAAACACGCCGGCCCGTGCCCGGTCCTCGGGCGGCATGGCAAGCAAGTCCTGTCCCTTGTAACGTACCTCGCCCCGCGTGACCCGATACTGTTCACGTCCGGCAAGTACGTTCGCGAAGGTGCTCTTGCCCGAGCCGTTCGGTCCCATGATGGCGTGTACCTCGCCTGCCTTCACTTCCAGGTCGATGCCATGGAGAATCGTCGTGTCATTCACCGAGGCATGCAGATTATTTATCGAGAGCATTCCGTATCTCCTGTGATTATCAGCCGATGGCGCCTTCCAGGCTGATGCCCAGAAGTTTTTGCGCCTCGACGGCAAATTCCATCGGCAGTTCGTTCATGACCTGCTTGCAGAATCCGTTGACGATCAGCGTGACGGCGTCTTCGTCGGAGAGCCCGCGTTGCCGGCAGTAGAAGAGCTGGTCTTCGCCGATCCTGGAGGTGGTCGCCTCGTGTTCGACCCGGGCGGTGTTGTTCTTCACCTCGATATAGGGAAAGGTGTGGGCGCCGCAGCGATCGCCCATCAACAGAGAATCGCACTGGGTGTAGTTCCGCGCACCCTCCGCGCTCTTCAGCACCTTCACCAGGCCGCGATAGGCATTCTGCCCCTGGCGAGCCGAGATGCCCTTGGAGATGATAGTGCTGCGGGTGTTCTTGCCGATATGGATCATCTTGGTGCCGGTGTCCGCCTGCTGGTGATTGCTGGTCAGT
Organism: uncultured Gammaproteobacteria bacterium; assembly: GCA_963763115.1. GTDB lineage: Bacteria > Pseudomonadota > Gammaproteobacteria > UBA9214 > UBA9214 > CAVQCA01. The sequence goes on along the minus strand of CAVXNM010000033.1, from coordinate 104,771 downwards.
GCCACCGAATAGAACTCGCCGTTGGAGTTGTCGCCTTCCAGGATGACGCTGGGGTATTTCCAGGTGATCGCCGAACCGGTTTCCACCTGGGTCCAGGAGATCCTGGCGTTCGCGCCGCGGCAGGCACCGCGCTTGGTAACGAAGTTGTAGATGCCGCCCCGGCCCTGCTCATCCCCCGGGTACCAGTTCTGCACGGTCGAGTATTTGATCCGGGCGTCCTTGTGCGCGATCAATTCCACGACCGCGGCATGCAACTGGTTCTCGTCGCGCATCGGTGCGGTACAGCCTTCCAGGTAACTGACGTAACTGCCTTCATCGGCGATGATGAGCGTGCGTTCGAACTGCCCGGTGTTGGAGGCGTTGATGCGAAAGTAGGTGGACAGTTCCATCGGGCAGCGCACGCCCTTCGGTACGTAGACGAACGATCCGTCGCTGAATACCGCGGCGTTCAGGCTGGCATAGAAATTATCGGTATGGGGTACCACGCTGCCGAGGTACTTCTGGACCAGTTCGGGGTGCTCGCGCACCGCCTCCGAAAAGGAACAGAAGATGATGCCGTGTTCCGCAAGCTTGTCCTTGAACGTGGTCGCCACCGATACGCTGTCAAACACCGCATCCACGGCCACGCCGGCAAGCGCTTCCTGCTCCTCCAGCGGGATGCCCAGTTTCTTGTAGGTCTCGAGCAATTTCGGATCGACCTCGGCGAGACTCCCGGGTCTGTCCGCGCGTGATTTCGGCGCAGAGTAATAGACAATGCTTTGATAATCGATCGGGGGGTAATGCACGCTGGACCATTGCGGGACTTTCATGGTCAGCCAGTGGCGATAGGCCTTGAGCCGCCAGTCGAGCATGAACCCGGGCTCCTGTTTCCTGGTGGAGATCAGTCGAATAATCTCCTCATCGAGACCGGGCGGCATGCTGTCCGCTTCCAGATCGGTGACGAAACCCGCCTGATATTCCTTTTTAATCAAGGTGTCGATTTGTTGATTAACAACCGCCATGACAACCCTCCGGGAGCGGGCGATGAAATCCCAACCCATTGAAAATAGTTGAACAGGTAACATTCACCCGATCAGATACCGTGGATTAAACGTATAATAACCTAGTAAAATAGTCAAGTATTATCACGATGATTCCATGGGTTTGATGCAGAAAAACCCGGTGCCGTTATTACCAGCTCGTCCAGGGTGCGGGCCGGTCACACGAGCCAGGTTTTTTTCTGGAACGCTATCTCACCTGCATTCCCGTGCCCGTTTGTGGTGAGCGGGAGATCATTTCAATTCCTTCCCGGGTGGGGCATTCGCATGCCGTGTTGGGCTATAGTTACTAAATCCGGTTACCGAGGCGGGAGCGATGACGTTGCATGCCATGATCGATGATTCCGTCGTACCGACACGTTACTGGCATGTGCTGGATGACGGGCGGGTGCAATGTGATGTCTGTCCGCGTGCCTGCAAGCTACAGGAAAGGCAGCGTGGTCTCTGCTTTGTCAGAACCAATCAGGGCGGGCAGATTGTGCTTGCCAGCTACGGTCGCTCCAGCGGCTTCTGTGTCGATCCCATCGAGAAGAAGCCCCTGAATCATTTCCTGCCCGGTACGCCCGTGCTGTCGTTCGGAACGGCCGGGTGCAACCTGGCCTGCAAGTTCTGCCAGAACTGGGATATCAGCAAGTCGCGCGAGATCGACACCCTCGCGGATCAGGCATCACCCGAAAAGATCGCCCGCGTGGCGCGGGAACTGGGCTGCCGAAGCGTCGCCTTCACCTACAACGATCCGGTGATTTTCCTGGAATACGCCATCGATGTGGCTCGGGCCTGCCACGCGATGGGCATCCAGACGGTTGCGGTTACAGCGGGCTATATTTGCGAGGAGCCACGCGCGGAATTTTTCCGCTACATGGATGCGGCCAACGTGGACCTGAAAGCCTTCACCGAGCGGTTCTACTGGAAGATATGCGGCGGTCACCTGCAGCCGGTGCTGGACACCCTGATATACCTGAAGAAAGAGACCGGCGTATGGATTGAACTCACCACCCTGCTGATACCCGATGAAAATGACTCGGACACGGAGCTGGAGGAAATGACGCGCTGGGTGGTGGAGCATCTGGGACCGGATGTTCCCATGCACTTTACCGCCTTCCATCCCGACTGGAAGATGCTCGACAAACCGCCCACCCCGGGTGAAACGCTGAGCCGGGCACGGCGGATTGCCCTGAAAAACGGTGTGCGTTACGCCTATACGGGAAATGTTCACGATGAGGCGGGTGACAGTACCTATTGCCACCAGTGCGGCAGCAAGCTGATTGGACGGGACTGGTATGTCATTACCGCATGGCACCTGACGGCCGATGGCCGTTGTCCGCATTGTCACACCGTCTGTTCCGGGGTTCTGGAGTCCCGGCATGGGGACTGGGGAAGCCGGCGTTTGCCGGTTACATTGGCGAACCATGCCTGATCAATGGCGGGTATCGGCCGGAGAGCGGGTTATCAGGTGAGATAATATAAACAGGCGGGCAAAACTCCTGTCTTGCCCGCCTCACATCAAGCCGGTCTGCCCCGTCGCAACAGCGACGGATCCGAGTGTAGATACCGACGGGCTAGAAGTTGTAGGTAAGCGCGACGACCGCGGTGTACTGGTTCTCGTCACCCACCTTCTTGACGAGGGGGCTGTCCTCGGCGTCGTTCAGCATTCGCGTATAACTCACATTGCCAATCACACCCCAGGTCCTGGTGAACTTGTAGTGTCCGGTCAGACCCAGACCGGCGTCCTTGAGACCGCTGCCGGCATTGTATTTCGGTAAACCGCTGCTCGCGGCATTGGGGCCGGACACGCCGAAATAGGTTTCCATGTAATTATTGGATGCCCAGGTTGTCTGCGCGCCAACCGCCATCTCGAACCTGTCGGTTACCGGCAGGCGGTAGAGCCCGTTGAAATAAAACAGGGTGCCGTCGCTTTCACCGGAAATGTCGTAGACACCGGTCATGCTCAAAAACAGGTGCCCAGTATGCCAGCCGAGGAAACCGCCTGCTTCCTGCTCATTGGGAACCGTCTGCATGTGGGAGACCTTGCTGTTCTCGACGTTGCCACCGCGCTTGAACCGGTACTGCAGCACCGGACCGATTTCCCAGGCCGTTTCACTGGTAAGGATATTCATCTTGAGGCGCCCGGCGTGCTCGCTGCCCGCGGTGCCGCCCAGACTGATATAACGTCCGCTTTCCATGTTGTAGCGGCCGAAGGGGGCGGGCCACGCTTCATAGTTCTCAGAACCCTCGTAATCCGGACGGTAGGTAACGCCGAGACCGAGGAACCCGCCTGCCTTGGTGGCGACTTCCCCTGAGATCTCGTCATAGGCCATCGCGTTTGAGGCGGCGAAGGCACAGGCCAGCACTGTTCCCAGTGCGTGCAAGGTTATTATTTTCATCATCAGCTCCTTAGTAGGTCACTATAGATGTAAGGGTAATGTCGGGTAACCGGCGAACCCGTCGGCGCTGTCCTTATCTCAGCTGGAGTCGACACCCGGTCCATGATACTTACCCTACACTCAGGTGGGGAATATTAGCATGATAATTTATCGAACAGACATGCGCGCGTGTGACCCCCGGACCGGGATCGCCGATCTTCCGTCATGCGGCAGGAGTGGAATAACGCGTTGTAATCATTGAAGTACTTACTTACAGGCAGACCATGACGGCATAAGCAATTGCTGGATGCCACATCGTATGGGTAACCGGCTGGAATCGGGCAGGAATTCATGGAAATCCCGGAGTGTGGCAGTCGCAGGCGCCATGCCCCGCGAGTTGTCCGCAGGTGGTGTTGCCGGACGTTTTACTAATGGTCCGGTATCAGTGCCTGAAATGCTCCACCAGAAGAATCGTCGGCGGGATCAGCGCCGTCAGCAGTATCAGGATACCCAACAGGAATGCACGAATAGTCTCTTTCATAGCAGGTCCCGGTAATATCGTCAGGTCACACTCCACGATAGGGAGGCGAACAGACGAGAAGAATCGATTGCATGCCGGTCGACGACCTCCAGCGGGAATAGACTCATCCCGGCAAATAGAACCAGATTATTATTATCAGAAGCTGTGGGACTACGATCAAAAACAGCAGTGCAAGTGCTGTTCGAAAACAATCCAGCAATTCCTTGCACATCTCGTTTGTTACTCAATATCCAACATGCAGGAGTGCGACCAGTTACATTCCAGGTGATCGGTCCGGCTTGTACCGGGCCGATACAACACACAGCCGTTTAATGATTATGCAACCACCATACCAACCAGAGGAATTATTTATCTGTTTATATTTATGGATATTTTTCGAGGCGGTGGGATTGTGCGATCAAGAAAAACGACGCATGTTGGTGCAATCATGATCTGATGGTACAATCTTGGCGCATTTTGAAGGTAACGGAACCCTATAGGTGGATGGATCATGCGAAGTGAGGTCCCGGCCGGTGTATTTCCGGGCTTGACGGGAAACGGGAGGATAAGCCCGGGGCTGGCGGCAACGCCAGCGTCAATGCGGGTGTGGATGCGGACGCTGGTATCGGCTGGCACCCCGCAACAGTGCGCGTATCCTGGACATGTGTACCCCGGTATTTCTGAGCACAATCCTCTCGATATCCTCCTTGGCGCTTAGTTTGTCGCAATATTCAAATCCACCGCCGTTGCTGCATATTTCCACGGCAATTTTTTCTACACAGACCGGTAGTTCGGCGTCGGTGCAACCCAGGCATCCGTCCATGTCGGGCTCGCAGGCCAGCAGCCTTGCCGACCAGAGTAGACAGGCAAGCGCACACCCGCGGATCAAGCCATAAAACATTGAATGCATAATACCCATCCGGGAATCCTGGTGGTTCAAACCGGCAACAGGAAGGTTGAGATGATTTTTAACGCCAGCATAAACTGCAATGACACTATCGACCAGAGCCGGGTCGACTTGATGCAGTATAAATGAAAACACCGGTTCGGTTGCCGCTGATATCACGTCTTTCCCGATGACGCCGCCGGCAGTGCAGTCGTACTGCTTGCGGTTTTCCCCTGTCGCCGGATTTGCACCCCACTGGCGGTAGACCAGAGCCGGCTGACACGGGTAGAGTAATCCGCGGGAAGGGCATTGCATTGCCAGCGGTTCGTTATGCCGGAATCCGTGCAGACGCTGTCCGGTTTTCATTAAGTCACTGTTCTGCCCTGATCACTGACATCAAAGAACCGGCTCGTGACGCAGGTACAGGTGCATTTTGGTGCAACATGCCCCTGTATTAGTGCACAATCTGACCTCGTCGGAAAGACCTGCTGATTGACTTCCCTTGTTTTACAGTCACATGAATGTTTGTCATGCACTGGCATATGTTTTGCCTCTAAATAACTACTCGCCGCCGGGACGGTGTGTGAGTACTGGCATAGATATTCTCCTCATAGCCATCACTGCCGTGGCTATTTCCGGCCCCTCGCTTGGTGTGGGGCCGGTTTTTTTTCGCGGTGTGATGCCAGGGGACAAATCAGATCCTAGGGACAGCCCGTTGGAGCCCGTACTCCTGCCACGGATGGCTCCTATCATTTCGAGTTTGACTGCCGTGTCTATCGGCAGATCAGCGAACCTGTCGACAAGCCGAACAGAATCGATCCATGGGGGTTGGTCGCGAGACCGTCATGACGCGCGCTGGCGTGATGATGGCGAGTCTACGTCTGTTGTTGCAAGAAAGTCGCATCGATATAGCCCTTCAATGCCACGACATCGGCCTCATCGATGTGGATGAACTGTATGCCTACATGGAAAACATCCTGGGCAAGTCGTTCCGAATGGATGACCCTGGCCCTGATATTGAGCGACAGACGGGGTTGCGCCGGTGGCTGCAAGTCGAACTGGATCTCGATCATAACGCCCGTGACCTGTCCGGGGGTTCGCTGGTCTTGCGGCAGGATCTGATAGACAGTGTCACGCCCGCAGCTGAAATTGAGACCGCTGGCAGACAGATTGACGATCACGGTGGGAAGAATCTCTCCCTTCGGCAGACGCACTGTAGCCGGGATCTCTGTGTTAAGCCTGAAGTATTGTCGTTTTTCCCTGTCCACGTCTCTCTGGCTGGCATTCTTCTATCAGGAATAATTTCCCTTCGAATTCATTTTCTTATACTGCCCTGTCGAAACATGGGTGTTAATTTAGGCATCTGCGCGAGCAACGTCAAGCAAATAGCACGGCGCGCTTCGGCCGGGGTTGTATCACATCACAGGATGTTTGTGGTCAGTTCAGAATATACAGCAACTTCAGACGGCGTGGTGGATGGCACCGTCGTATCGTTCATCAGCCTGTTCCCCCGATTCATCCGGGCATGTTTGTGCTGGCATATCGATAGACGTGATCTCGCCTGCTGTTTCCCATGACACTGTGACAGGTCCTGACTGCAGGATGGGCGACTACCAGAACCAGATTCCGCCGGTTTTACCGGTTCTATCGTATGGCGAATTCCTTGAGCGGAGATGCTCCTTTGCGGCAAATGTACTGTCCATACTCGAACCTTCTTTATCCATGCGGGTTACCGGGGGAGAAACCGTGGCATCCAAAAGCTGACTGCCGACAAGAACGAATAGCAAAACGAGTACAAGGACGGTGATCGCTGTAAATTGTCTCATGATTCAACTCTCTTCAGATGATGCCCGCGGGCGCACTCAATCTAACGGCAACAATTGTGCCGGTTGGTTCTGAAGCGTCGAAACGGGTTGGATTCTCGTGTTTGATGAAGGATTTCAGGGGTGTTGAAAGGGGTGAGGGCGCGCATTGTCGTTGTATGGCAACGGCAGAACAGGGAAATCCAGGTAACTCTCTGAAACATGTTGGAAACTTTTGTAGTGATACGACTACACCCGGTGCGGCCCGTGTCGGCGATGCGTCGTGGTATCTCACTCCTGCTTCACGGAATGCATGAGTTCCAGATGATCTGGATCAAGTAAAAGAAAGGATGATGCCATCTGGCATTGCATTTGCAGCATCTTCTTCGATACTTATCCTTAAGGCCGCATGATGGGAATCATCAAGAGACAGCTTGGGGATCGGCGTATGGGGCTTCCAATGGAATTTCCCCTGGTTGACAGTGATGACGTGCTCGTATCCAGGGACCGCCGTATCTATCAGGAACGGCGGGTGGCCGATTTCACCCTCGAGCAAATCGAGGTGCTCCTGTCACAGCTGTTGCACAAGAGGTCGTCCAGCAGATAAAGGAAAGAGCGGAGTCCCGTCGGGGTTAGTGGCCGGGGCGCGCTACCGTCGTGGTGCGCGAATCGAAAAGATACTTCACCCCGATGAACACAACATGGTTGGTGTAATTCTGCGGATCGGCGCCGAGTGAAAGCAGGTTGGGTACCGTGTCCGGTGAAACACCGTCCAGCGCCCAGTCATCGGCGTTGTATTTCTGGAACAGGTAGCCGAACTTCAGGCTCAGCGCCTTGCTGTACGGATAGTCCAGCCCCAGTTTGACCTGATGGAAGCGGGTTTCCAGATTGGGAAAATCGGATTCCACTCCGCTGGTATCATTACTGATCTGTCCCGTCGATTTTGCGTAGGTGTATTCGATATTGGCACCCAGGTTTCTGATGATTCCCGGGTACTTGAGCCCGATTGTGCCGGTAAAGAACTTGTCGTTGGTGTCGGCCGTCCAGTCGGCGGAGGAGAAGTTCTGGCTGTTGGCCTGGTTCGACTTGCTGCGCTCCCAGTGCGTGGTGGCGTAGCTGGTAATATCTTTTGTAATGAGATAGGAGATATCGAAACCCAGGCCGGCGTAGCTGACTTCCTTCAGACCGAGAGTGGAATTGTTGTACTCATCCTTGCTGGCTTCCACATCCACGCCGAAGCTGGCCCGCTCACCGGCGAGAATGGACAGGTAGGATTTGATACCGGTACGGTCCCGGTCCGCCATGTTATACAGGCGCATCAGCGGGTTCTGCGGATTGGGAACATTGGTGATCGGATCGTAATCGGAACCGTCACGTTGTTCTTTAAAGACCTCGAAATTCATGTCCGCGATGTCGATTGGTCTTGTATCGAGCCGGGTCGAAATGCGGTTGGTCCGAGTATCGTTGCGTTCCTGGTCGCTGCGTTTGAAATTCTCGTGGTCGATGCCTGCATGCACGCGGGTGCGGGCATCGATGCGGTAACTCCCTCCCAGCGTGTAATTATAGCGTTCGTAGTCATAGGCGACGTTCTTCACCGGCACTGGCGAGAGAACGGAATCGGTCAACACGTAATCGTAGGTCCGCTCGGGAGTCTTGTTATCACGCTGGTTGTAACGGAACTTGCCTTCAAAGGTGAATTTGTTGACGGGTGAGGTAACCGCCCGTAAATCGACATTCGTGGTATCCACCTTGGCGTCGGCCGACCCCGCAGGCAGGGGCGACGTGGGGATAAGGGTATTGGTTGTATAGGGCAGGAGATTGTCATCCTGGTTCATGCGGCCCAGGCTGACGTTGGCATTAACGGTGGTTCTAGCCGGCAGTCGCATCGAACCGCTGAGGGTTACCTGGTGCGCCTGGTTGTCCGGGGGCAGGGCGAGTTGTCCGCTGTTCTGGCCCGCCGTCTGGGGTGAGTAGGCGTTGGCCCAGGTCAGGCTGTTATTGGCGTTGTTGAAGTATGAGCCGTTGTATGCCAGACCCAGCTGCCAGTCTTGGGCCGTGTAGCCTACTTTGGCATCGACCTCATCGGTGTGGTAATCGATCGGGCGGGTGAACTCCGCGGCATTGAAGAAGAAACTGCCTGCATAGATGTCCTGCCCGTCGCGCTCGGTCCGTCGATAGTCAACATCATAGTTCCAGTGCTGTGTCGGTGTGTAGGTGAGTCCCGCCGTGTAGATATCCCAGTCCTGCTTGATCTCGACGCCATGCTTCGCGCTGTCGAGCTGGGTCATGCCCTGCGTCGAGGGCGCCCGCACCCACCCGGCAGGCAGCGTCAACTTGTCCGAACCATTGCCCCGGTAGGGCGTGACAGTGGTGTCGTACTGTCTGACCGGAATTGCCTGGTAGGAAGCCCGCAGCTTGTACAGACTCTGCCTGCCGCCCTTGACGAGGATGGCGCGGGAATCCTGCCCCAGGCGATAGCCCTCGAGGCGCAGCTGATCGCCGTGCGTGCTCCAGTAGCGGGCAAACACGTCGCCGGTCAGATACGTCCCGTCGTCGTCCAGCCCGGTGTAGTTGCCGAAATAGAATTCATCATCGGTGACGTAGCCGGCACCTGCCTCGGCATCGATCTCCCAGCCGTTACTGGGTGCGCACAGCTGGCAGTCCCAGTTGGAGGTATCGATATCCCCGGGGTGTGCCGGCCGGGGCGCGACAGCAAGACCGACGAATGCGAGGATAAAGCCGATACCGGCAATGGCAATATGAGGACGGCATACAGGCACAGGTTTCCTCCTCCACGCTTACCGCATGAGGTTGGCGCCCGAGGGGTGATTCGAGCCGTGGATTTGACTGTGACAGTTCACACAGCTTCCGTTCAGTACGAAGGCGCTGGGATTGTTTCCGGGCAGACCGTTCTTGGTGTAGGAAACGCTCGGGTGTCCCTGTTGCGAGTGGCACGACTGGCACAGCAGCGGCGGCCGCCGCGTGAGCATCGCCGGCTGGATCGAGCCGTGCGCCTCGTGGCAGAGCAGGCAATTCTCGCTGACGGGCGGGTGCTCGAACAGATAGGGGCCGCGCAGTTCGGTATGGCAGCTCCAGCACAGTTCGTTGACGGTATTGCGATTAAGCAGGGCATCACCCGAGGAATGATGCGGGTTGTGACATGAATTGCAGGTCAGAATGCCCTGACGGACGGGATGGGCATAGGGCTTGAGGTTGTCGGCACGCTGCTTCATGTGGCATTTGTAGCACACATCCGCCTGTTCGGTGAGCACCGAGACGGCATCAACCGTTGCATGGACATCGTGGCAATCGGCACAGGAGACCTGGCCGCTCTGGTGGCTACTGCCGCTCCACTGCAGACCGGGATCTCGCGTATGACACTTAAGGCACACGGCGTTTTGCTCCTCGACCGGCGTGCCGGCATCGCGTCCGAAGTCGACAACCGGTGTATGACCCGCGCCCACGTTCTGTCGCCCCGTATGGGTATTTCCGGGGCCATGGCAGCTTTCGCACTGGAGATAGGCGAAAGGCGCTTCCGCGTCGGCGCCTTGTCCGTGAGCGGTACGGAAAATGTGCTGCATGCGCTCGCCATTGTGGCAGCTAAGGCAGGTATCCGCTCCCTGCTTGCTGTAATCGGAAGCGGTTGCCGTCGACTTCTCCGGGGTTTTCTCCGCCCCGGGGGCGGCGGCCTGCGCCGTGCCCCACGGCCATATCAGGGTCGTGCAGACGTAAATAACGAGGATTACACAGATTCGGCCGGCGGCCTCCAGTCTCTCCATGGCGGATCAAGTCTTCCGGTTCATCAATCTGCAGATGGCTGTCCCGATGTTTCCGTGCATTCGCGTACGGCTCACTTCTCCTCCGGGATTAGCTGGTGAACGTCATGACAGTCCCAGCAACTCAACTTGTCGAAGGAGATGGCCTGCTCCTCGAAGCGAGGGTGTTCCTTCTCCGTCTTCTCGTGGCAGGAATAACAGGCCTTGGCCTGTGCCTGTTTGTCCTTCATCGGGTCATGTTCGACATGTACTTCATGACAGTTGCTGCAGGACATTTCTTTTACCTTTCCGGCATCATCTTTCCAGGCGTTGCCGTGGACGCTGCCCTTCCATTGCATCGCGTCTAACTTGCCCATCTTCTTTTCATGGCAATTGGTGAGGCAGCTATGCGACTGTTTTTCGAGGAGGCGTGGATTTGTTGATGCCGTAGTCGATCATCGGCGGTCGGCCCTTGCCTCGCCGGGAACGGGTGGAATGCAGGCTTCCCGGACCGTGGCAGGACTCGCAGCCATGCTTGGCGAACGGGGTGTCGGGGTTGGTTTTGTCGCCGTGCGGGGTATTGCCAACCAACCGCATCCGTTCGACATCATGACAGTACAGGCAGGCAGTTGTACCCTCACTGGTATATTGCGCGGTATAGGGGGTGTCGACAGGCGCAGGAATGTCTGACGGTTGCGCGCAGGCGGCAGAGGCGGCCAGTAGTGAACCTGCCAGGAAGGTGATCGTGCGGATGACGCTACTTGAGCCGATGTGCCTGGCCGGGGTGAAATAATCGCAATGTTGAGCTCTCATGAAACCCGCCTCCCTGGTGCGGTTGAGTCCTGATTCCTGCCTCTTGCGGCAGATGTAAACTGTCTATGTCCGCGCCCGGGTGGACAAACCATCCGGTGTTATAAGCCCGCATGGTGTCAGTCAACATTATGCTCGACCGCGACATCGAAATACCCTCCCGGGCCATGGCAGTCCGGGCAACCCTCCGTCGTGGTCGGGCCCAGTGTACCGCCGCAGGTGTCGACACGAACAGTAAGATTTCCGTCCGCTCCCTGGCAAGCATCAAAGGAGCCTCCATTCACCTCCATATGCAATGCTGCTCCGCTCGTCGTGTGGCAGGAGGAGCAGACCGCCGTGTTCGGGGTGATGTTTATGTCATCGAGCGGTGAGGCGCGGTTCGCGCCGGTGCTGATGGTGGTGGCCAGTACTCCGCTGTCGGGGTTGACCGGGTAGAAGCCGTCATCGGTATGGCAGGCCGTGCAGTTGCTGAGCCGCTGCGGATAGCGCAGGTCGCGAAAATCCGCCACGTCGCTGAAACCATATACCACGATGTCAGCTGCATGGATTTTGTGAATCAGGTACTTGAAGTCGAGGGACTCCTCCTTCTTGCCATCCGGAGTGTTGGCGGGATTGGCCGGCCGGCAGCAGATGTCGGTGACATTTGGATTGTGGCAGGTGACACATGCGTCGGGATTGTCGTTGCGGTTGGCATCGTGTATCGACAGCCGTTCATGGCAGTTGTCGCACCGCTTGATGTCGACCTTCTGCCGCCGCGGCGTGGGGTTCGCCGGATCGTCGGTGATGCCAAAATACGCCACCGCCGTCGTGGCCGGTACCGCCTCCGGGTTCTCCCCGACGTCGATGACCGGATATCCCTCCAGTGTTACCGCCCCGGAGCCGGTGATCGGAATGGAGGTGCCGTTCGGGACGGTACCGAGGGAGAGTGTATAGGTGCCGTCCTGGTTGTCGATTACGGCGGGCGACAGGGTGCCGCCGCTGATCAGTTTGGTATAGGAAGACAGGGCGAGATTGTTGTTGCTGCCCTCGTTGAAATAGTCCGCAGTATTCCAGGCCACCGTAATGCCCAGGTTGCCGCGGGTAATTTCCGCATCATTGGCGAGATCATAGGGCCTGTTTCTGTTGGTGGGATTTGTGATCGAGAAGTCCACGACGGGTGCCGTACCCAGCCCCCCGAAGGCGATATTCTCGATGTTGAACTGAAACTGTGCCACCGCTTCCTGCGTCCGCATGCGATGCACCTGACGAACCTCGATGGGCGATTGCGGGCTTGAGGCATGACAGCCCGCGCACAGGGTGTCGTCTGCGACAATGCCGATTCCATTCTCTTCGGCGTGTCCCGCACCGGTTGTGAAGTTCACGTTGTCATGACAGGAACCGCATGCCTCGGCCGAGGGCTTGAAATACCAGTTGGCCGCATCCGGCGTTTTGGGGTCGCTGGCATCATGGCAGTTACTGCAATTGCGCACGTCCTGCGGAAACACCACATCCCCGAAGCATGAACTTTGGATGCAGTAATCCTGGCCTGCAATGACGCTGGGCAGATTCTCTCCCATGTGAATCTTGTGGATCATGACCTTGAAATCGACCGTATTGCCCGTTTGCCCGTCAGTTGAACCGGGGTTGTGGCAGGTCACGCACTGTCTCACCTCGAAACGGGTGCCACCATGCTCGGCGAGTTTCTCGTGGCAACGGTTGCAGCTTGCGGTCTTGACGATATCCTTCGTGAACAGGCCATTGGTCTTTCCGTCATTGGGCCGGAAATCGTAGGCCGGATTATCCACAGGGACGAAGCCGCTAATCTCGAGGCTCACGCGGTGTGTCAGGTGGCCGTTAAATGGCACGGCGACCGGGTTGGTAACTTTGGTGATGTCCGTGGCGAAGGTGTAGGTATAGGTGCCGTCGCCGTGATCCACCAGGGTGCCGTTTGCACCATTCTCTGCATCAGCCTGGACGACACCATTGTCCAGTCGGTTGATATAGTTCTGCCACGCGCTGTTATTCCCGTCCGTTCCGGGTGTCAGCTTTGCTATGGTGAAACTGATACTGCTGGCCGGCAGATTATTGATTACATTACCGTTATCATCGGTCAGGCGGAAATTTACGAGCGGCGGGCTGGAGACCGATACGCTGGTGATTTGGGCGTTGATCGATGTAGCAGTGTTAATATCGATGTCGGGGGGTGTGCCAGGTACACCGGCATTGCCATTACCGCCTCCGCCTCCGCCACCACCACCGCAGGCGGCGAGGCCAAGAACCAGCAGAATACTGCCGAGAATCCCCGGAATCACGATCCATGAAGAACGGTTCCTGTGCGATGGTTTGACTGACATCGGATTTCCACGAATCGTTTGCAATGAGGTGGCGTATTATTTTCTTATATGATACATAACCGGTTCAACTTTTCATATCATATTGAATATGCCGGCTAACAAGAAACTGATGATCCGATCCGGTGTCTCTGCCCGCTTTTCATGAGCCATACCGAACGCACAGGGATTTCGGGCGGTATCTTTAAAGGAGGAGACAGAAATGAAAATATATATGAGTGACTGGCGGCGAGTGGTCCGTGGGGGTACAGGATTGTGCTGCGCCTTGATCCTGTTTGGGGCATCAACTGCCTCTGCACAATGGATAGACGGTGAGGATCTCTTGCGGGTCTGTGATCCAACACAGAAAGGCCATCTTTTCCGTCCCGGGATATGTTCCGGCTACATCATGGCTGCTATCGACCTTGATGAAGTTCTGACGACTCGGGGGTTAATCTCCAAGCCCTTGTGCTTGTGTTGCATGCCTGAAGATGTTTCGATAATGCGTGTGAACGCTGTTGTAACCGGCTTCCTCAAGGCGCACCCCGAAAGACGGGGTGACAGCGCGGCATTGCTGGTTATTGATGCCCTTAACGCGGAATTTCCCTGCAAGCACTGATACTGATCTGGCGTGGTGTTGCGGGAGCATCCCATCACGTGCCCGCAGTCGTTTTCGGTTGCTCCTGTGCTTGTCCTTCCTTCCGGGGTGTGGCTGAGCCTGTCGCCGTTGCCGGTGCTGTGTTAATCTGCGCGCTGGCAGGATCTGCCAGATTTGCCAATACGATATACCGGGGTGGCATGCAGGCAACGACCTGCGCGATACTTCTGACCACTGGCGATCATTGTAATGGGGAACGGTGCGGCATGGGTGAAACTAAACAACCGTCTGACAGGCGAAGCTGGTGGGTTCGTCTCTGGCAGCCGGGTAACAAGTGGCTGCTCGGCTTTCCCGTTGGTGCCTTTGTGGTATTTCTAGCCGGCGCGATCGCCGTGATCGGGTCGCAGGTGGCGATTCACTGAATCGAACACCGAGCAGTTCTGCACCAGCGCCTGCCATTCCATGGTTTTTCCTACCGAAGAGTGGCGGGATTCGACGCACTATGACAATCGCCAGCGGAGTGCGCGCTATCTGCTCGGACTGCCACATACCGCTGACTATCCCGAGAGGCTGATCGTCAAGACCCGCGCAGGGTATCGTCGATATCTACAACGAAATCAAGGGGACCATCGACTACTCGCGAAAAATTCGACGCTAATCGTGCCCGCATGGCCGAGCACGTGTGGGACTACATGGAGAAGACCGATTCCCGCGAATGCCGCAACTGTCACAGCGAAGAAGCTTTTGTTCTGGAGGAACAGGCAGAGAAGGCCGCCAAGGCGCACGTCACCGGCCCCGAGGAAGGCAAAACCTGCATCGATTGCCACAAAGGGATCGCGCACAAAACGCCGGATGAGATCGCCGAGGAGCAACAAAGCCCTTCAGCCAGGTAACTGGCGGCCTCATCCCGATCATCGCCCGGATCAGGCATTTCGCCGGGTGTCGGATAGGTGCCGCCGGATCCCGGGGATCACATGACTCTGCACGTTGGGTGACCGGTTCCTGGCCCTTCTCGCTAAACCTGCCTCGAATGCATCTCGAACGTCAATAGGGCGTTGCAGGTCCTGCTTCGATACCGCGGTTATTACCCGCAACCTCCATGCCTCGCGGGGTCCGCGTCTTGCCATGTACGTTCCGGCTTAGACGGGTTCCGCCTGATTCACCACGATCGTATACACGAGTACCATCCTTCCAAAGACGGACTGCGGGAAAACCATGCGTATCGCCATCATCGGGGCCGGCATCAGCGGCCTGTCCACCGCCTTCTACCTGCAACGGGAACGCCCCGATAGCGAACTACTGATTTTCGACGCCAATCCGGCGCCCGGCGGGACCATGTGTACGGTCGAATGCGAGGGTTTCCGTTTCGAGGCCGGCGGGAACGGCTTTCTCACCAACAAACCGGATAGCCTGCAGCTGGTGAAGGATGCCGGAGCCGAGCATCTGCTGCTTCCGAGTTCGGAACTGGCGCGCAAACGCTACATTTTTACCGACCGACTGCATCGACTGCCGGAAACACCGCCGGCGTTCCTTGCCTCGCGCTTGCTCAGCCTGCCCCAGAAACTTCGGGTGGCCGCAGAAGTGTTTATTCCTCCCAGGCGTGACGACAGTGATGAGACCCTGCAGAGCTTCGGCTATCGTCGGGTGGGGAAGGCGTTTACCGATGTGTTCCTCGACGCCATGACTGCCGGTATTTATGCCACCACGCCCGGGCGGGTGTCGGTGAACGCGGCTTTCCCGCTGGTGGTGCGGCTGGAGCGGGAATACGGCGGTCTGTTCCGCGGCATGCTCGCGCGCCGAAAGCGCCAGGCGGGCCCCGGTGGCATACTGATGAGTTTCCAGGGCGGGGTAGGACGATTCATCGGCCATTTGCAGTCTGTGCTGCGCGCCGACTGGCGCCTGGGCGCTGCGGTTGGCGGGATCCTGCGGGATGTCGACGGCTATCGGGTGATCTCGGCGGCGGGTGAGGAGCCTGTCGATCAGGTGGTGGTATCGGCCACCGCACCCGCAGCCGCCGCCATGCTGCAAGGACTGGATGCGGACCTCGCCTCGCGGCTTGCGGCAATCGAGTATTCACCCCTCGCCGTGGTCGGATTCGGTTATCGCCATCTTGATCATCCCCTGGACGGTTTCGGCCTGCTTACCACCACGGGCGCCGGGCTGCCGATTCTGGGCGTGCTCTGGGACAGCAGCATCTTTCCCGACCGCGCGCCCGAAGGTTGCAAGTGCCTGCGGGTCATGATTGGCGGCCAGCGCAATCCGGAACAGATGCGCCTGGACGATGCGGGGCTGCTGGACGCCGCACACGCCGGTATTCGTATGACCATGGGCGTGGATGCCAAACCGGACGTGAGTTTCGTGAGGCGCTGGGAGCAGGGCATTCCGAATTACCCGGTAGGGCACCTGCGAGCCATGGACGAGCTGTTTGATCAGGTGGCGCGCTATCCCGGTCTGCATCTGAACTGCAATGCCTATCGAGGTATTGCCATGAACGACTGCATACGCAACAGCCGTGAACTGGCGCAGCGGCTCTGTGCCGGATAACCGCGCGTGAGCGGCGATTCGACACTGCCGGAACGTCGTGCCAGGGAACTGCTGGCCCGAATCTGCGAGATACGCAGTAATCCCTCAGCGCATGATTTCAATGAACTGTTTGCACTGCATGCCGAACTCGAACGCATCTGGATCAGGCACCGGGATATCGACGATCTGATCGTGCAGGTTGCCGAGCTGGAACGCCGCGGGCAGTCCAAGCAGGCCTATCTGCTGATCGATGAGATCGATACCCGACTGAGGGAGGTCATCGATCTCCGGGTCGACACCATGCCCTTGCCGGAAATAGACGACCTGTTCGGGGACCCCTGATTGCGGATTCGCGGGGATCATCACGCTCCGTGCCCGCTATGCCATCGGACCAGCGTGAAAGCGTGGTGCTGATCCATCGGCACAGGGGTTTTAACGCCCTGCACAGCGTGCTGTCGCCGCGATGTCGTGCCTCTCTCTATGCGAGACCGGGATTGTCGCCCACGTTTATCAGCTTGGGCTCGTTCAGCGCGATGTGGCTGATGGTTTTTTTGGCGCGCAGGTATTCGGTGACCACATCCCACACCGGCACGCCTTCCGGTTGCTCCTGCACGCTGGCCCAGCCGGCTACGGCGTACTCCTTGTTCGGGTCGAGCGGTTTGCCGTCCAGTTCCATGTCCGAGATCCGCTTGCCGATGTCGGCGCCCGGATCGATGGCGTATTTCAGTCCGCCGACCCGCACCATGTCGCCGCCCTGCTGGTAGTAGGGGTCCTTGTTGAACAGGTTGTCCGCGACATCCTCGAGGATTTCCTTGATGCGGGCGCCGCTCATGTTGTTGAGGGTGGTGGTCGGATAGGTGATGGCGGTCTGCGTCATGACATCCTCAAGGGTGATGGCCTCGCCGGGCAGCACACTGACGCCCCAGCGGAAACCGGGTGAGAAGGAAATCTGCGCACCCTTGACGTCGGTCAGGGCATCGCAGATCAGCTGGTCGAAGGTGCCGTTGAAATTGCCGCGCCGGTAGAGCAGGTCATCGGTGACGGCCAGGGGTTCTTCCAACTTGTCCTTGTAAGGTGTGCGCACCTTTTCGATATAGGCGCTCATCGCGGGATCGGCCTCGAGCAGGTTGGAAAACACCGGCAGCAGCTTGTAGCGATAATCCCGGACCTTGCCGTCCTTCACGTCGAGATCCAGCACGCCGAGGAACTGGGTATTGGACCCGGCGTTGGTCACCAGCGTCTTGCCGGCGGGGTTGTCAACCACGACCGGCGCCGGGACGGCATCATGCGTGTGTCCTCCCATGATGGCGTCGACGCCGGTGACCCGGGTGGCCATCTTGAGATCGACGTCCATGCCGTTGTGCGACAGCACGACGACCACCTGCGCGCCTTCCCCGCGGGCCTGGTTCACCATTTTCTGCATTCTCTCGTCACGGATGCCGAAGCTCCAGTCCGGCACCTGGTAGCGCGGGTTGGCGATCGGCGTGTAGGGGAAGGCCTGACCGATGACGGCGACGGGGACGCCATTGATTTCCCGCAGGCTGTAGGGCTTGAAAACGGGCTCTTCCCATTCATTGTCGAGGATGTTCTGGGCGACGAAATCGAGCTTGCCCTTGAAATCATTGTCGACGATCTCCTTGACCCGCTCGGCGCCGAAGGTCATTTCCCAGTGCGGTGTCATGATATCCACGCCGAGCAGCAGCTGGGCATCCACCATGTCCTGGGCGTTGGTCCACAGCGAGGTGCCCGAACCCTGCCAGGTGTCTCCGCCGTCCAGCATCAGGGAGCCTGGCCGCTGGGCGCGCAGTTTCTTGACCAGGGTGGCAAGGTGCGCGAATCCGCCGGTCTTGCCATACTTGTGGGCGGCCTGCACGAAATCCAGATAGGTGAATGCGTGTGCATCGAGGGTGTCGGCCTTGATTCCATAGAATTCGAGAAACTTTTCTCCGACCAGGTGCGGCGGCTTGCCCCTCATGTCGCCGACGCCGATATTGATACTCGGTTCACGGTAATACACCGGCAGCAGCTGCGCGTGGCAGTCGGTGTAATGCAGCAGCGAGACGTTGCCGAAGGGCGGCAATTCATAGGGATCTGCGGGCGCCTGCGCCGCGTTCATCCCGGTGGCGTTTGCCGGTCCGGACTTGTTGCCCGAGTCGCAGCCTGAAAGGTTGAATCCGGCGGCGCTGGCGATGGCGAGCATGCGGAGAAATTCACGACGTGAAAGGCTCATGGGTTGGCTCCGTGTTGTTTGATGAGGCCTGGCTGGAATGGCGCCAGCCAGGTTCCGTTAACAGGATAAAAAAAGCCCGACTTTCACCAAGCCGGGCTTTCCGGGTGTGTTCGGCACTACTACTTGCGAGAACCGGGACCGTTGATCGCCAGTCCGTTACTCATATAAGTGTGGAAATACTCGAGATCCCGGTATTCCTCACCCTGCGGTTCGTAGGGCTTGGCGCGCACCTGAGTATTGCACCCGACATAACGCCGCTGGATGGTGCCCAGGTCGCCCCACTTGGAGCGGTAGGTCGGGAAGTGACTGGTCTGCCCCAGCGCCGGACTCAGAATGTCGGCGCGGATCTTGTTGCCTGAATTGAATACATGGCAATCCGCGCAGGACAAGTTGAGCTGGCCACGCTTGGCGTAGAAGAACGCCTTGCCCTTTTCATAGGCTTCCAGGGCACGGGGATCATCGGGGATCACGACATTGATGATGTTGCCGCGCGATGTGTAATGCATATAGGCGGAGATATCGGCGATGGGGCCCTTTTCCCATTTCAGCGGGGCCTCGCCATTCGACTTGCGGCACTGATTGATGGCCCACTCCAGAGTGATCACTTGCCCCGACTCCGTGTCGAAGAACGGGTAGCGGTTGGCGATTCCGATGCCACCATCCGTAAAGCAACTGGCGTAAGTCTTGCCGTTCTTGAAGGGTGTATTGAAGAGTTCCTTGCCTTTCTCCAGGTTCAGTTCATAGGGCGGAAATTCCTCAATGGATTCCCACTGTTCCCGCGACGCCGGATCGATGGAATACACGCCATTGATGAAGTCATCCTTCGGGGTGTCGGGGAAGCGATTGTAAAAGTAAGACCTGAATTGTTTTAGGTCCTGCTCCGGGTCGGCGTGTACAGGCAACATAATGACACCCAGCAGGCCGATTGCTAGTGTTGCAGTCAGGAGTCTTTTCATCGGGTCTTTCTCCTCCAGGTCAGTAGACGGATGGGTCTCACGGTTGATATCAATTATTGGATCGTGGCTTCGCCCGTGTCGCTGTTACCCTGATTGTCGACCCACTTTACCTTGACGGTATCACCGGCTTTGGCGCCCTTGAAACGGAAGGAAAGATACGGGTTCTTTGATACCGCCGGACCCCATTCGGCGGTCAATACATTGGTACCGTTGTGCTCACAGACGACTTCCTGGATGAAATGAGCAGGAATGAGATTGCCCGTTTTCTTGTCCTTGACCAGGCCGGTATCCATCGGGTGACTGATAAGTATCTTGACCGTAGTCACGCCGTTATCCCCGAGGGTTGCACGCATTTTGATGCTTGACATGTTAGCTCCTCAATATGCCATGTAGTTTAGGTAATAGTGGTTGGGAGACGGGTATCAACCCCCGCATCCCCCGATCGTGACCTTGACCTCCTTGCCGGTGCTGTAGAGCTTGCCGCCCGCCTTGACTATGGCGATGACACTGCCGGTTTTCCCCAGTTTGATGCGGGTAGCGACGTATGGTTCCGTGCCTTTACCCAGGACGAAAGACGAGGTCAATGGAGTGGCGTTTTTCTCGGCGATGATGCTGATCGATTCCACTCCCTCGATGTCGGTCTCTATCGAGATCGGCACCACGGCGCCGTTCTCGGCGATATCCGGGGCCTTGATCCTGATCTTGTCATTAGCGGTGAGCGTGGAGCTTCCGAACAGGTTGCTAACGGCACTATCGACACTGGTTGCGTCAAATGCCGCCTTGGGCCATGCGGCCAGGGCCATACGCGGTGTGATCAGGCCGGCACTGACGGCCATACCGATGGCGCCTGTTGCCAGGGAGCCCTTCAGAAAAATTCTACGTTTCATGCTGGTCACGAGTGCTTCTCCTGATGGTTGGGGTTGCTTGTACTTAAAGTGTATAGACGTATTCTACTACCTCGTCAATTTCCTCTTCGGTGAGTATCTGATGCCGGCCGAAGGGGGGCATGATCGTGCTGGGGTTGGCCACGGTCGCATCCCAGATCTGGTCGCGAAGTTTTGCCTTGTCCGGATAACGCAGACGCATGGCGACAAGCGGGGGTGCAATATTGCCGGGCAAGGTGCCGTCATCCATGGCATGACAGGCAAGACAGTTGCCTTTACTGCGGTCGAAGGCGACTTCCTTCCCTTTTTCGACCACGGTCATTTCCTTCTCTGCCGCGTAGGAAGATGATAGATACCCTGTGGCCGCAACACTCGTCAGTGCGGCGCTGATGAATACGGTCTTGATCATGCTCCTGGCGTTGTGACGCATCTCGATTCTCCTCGGTTACGATTGGCCGTATATTCCACGTCAATACTGATCACAACCCGCGCGGGTGATCTTTTTCATAGTTGTACTGGACTAACGCCGCCTCGGCCTGGAACTTGGCCTGGTCGGCCAGCTTGATGGCCTTGGCATTGTCGCCGCTGTCTGCGGCAGCCTGCGCTTCCTTCAGCAGGTCTTCGGTATTGCTCCATATCCAGTTATTCTCATTGGCCATGCTGATGGCATCGGAGGCATTCTTGATCGCCTGCCTGGCTTCGGGAGTGGCTTTGGATGCTGAATCTTTTGCTGACTGTCCGGCGCATCCCGCGGTGACCGCACAGGACAGCAGCACGACAGTTAAAAGCTTTATGGTATGCAGTTTCTTCATCGCGGGGACTCCCGTTGGTGTGTATTGGCAGGAATTTTTTGCATTTTTTAATTGTAGACTATAGAAATGCCGGATGACCGTATCATCCTAATTTATGAACTGTCAAGATGCAAACGTTGTGGTTTTATTGTATTTTCTGATTTTTTTTCTCTTCTTCAAAGATCGCTTCGAGTTCTTTCTGCCGGGCTTCTATCCGTGCGCTGTCATAGTCGCTTAAACCCGGTTCGTGACTGGCCAGTTCCAGTTGCTGAATTGCATCGCGTGTAAAGCCGTTGAGATAGTAATACTGGGACATGGCTTCGTGCGTTTCCACCTTGTGACCCGTGGCTTCGGCCGCCTGAGCCAGCAGCTTGTAGACCAGCGGGTTGCCGTATTGGTCCTTGCGGATCTCTGTAGCGAGTTTGTAGGCGCGGGGCGCCTCGTTCACGACAATCAGGGCGCTTGCATAGGGCAGCAGAAACGTCAGATTGCCTGGATACAGGTCGAGGCTGTCCTTGTAGATCCTGAGCGCCTGGGAGTAATTGCCGCCACGCTCATAGGCATTTGCCAGGGCCAGCCGGTATGCGATGCGATCGGGGTCATTGCGATGCAGTTTCTCGAGTATTCTTGCAGATTCGCCCGTTTTGCCCACTGCCGACAGCAGCAGCGCATATTCGTATTGTTTGTAGGGCGGGGCGTTATCGCTTTTGTCCATGTACCGCTGGAAATCCTCGAACACCTGCTTCGGGTCGTTGGATTGCATGACACGCAGCTTTGCGCGGATCAGCTGGAAGTCCAGACTGTCCTTGGTATTATGACCGCTAAAGCTCTCGGCGCGTGATGTGGCTTCCGCAATGCGGCTTGTGGTGACCGGGTGAGTAAGCAGGAATTCCGGAGGATGGCTGCCATAGAGACGGGAATTCTTCTGCAGGCGTTCGAAGAATCGCGGCATGCCATAGGGGTCGTAGCCGGACTGTGCGAGTGTCTGGATGCCGACGCGGTCCGCCTCCTTTTCGTTATCGCGGGTGAAGTTGATCTGGTATTGCGCACCGCCTGCCGCAACCGCTGAAATGGCCGCCATACCGGCTTGACTGTTTTGCGTGCCAATGAGTATTGCCGCCAGCATCGCCGCCATGGAGGGCAGGCTCAATCCCTGCTGGGCCTCGAAGGCACGGGCAAGGTGGTGCTGGGTCACGTGCGAAATTTCATGCGCGAGCACCCCGGCGAGTTCACTTTCGTTTTCCGCCGCCAGTATCAGGCCGGAATTGACGCCAATGTATCCTCCGGGTCCGGCGAATGCGTTGATGGCGGGGTCGTTGACGACGAAGAAGGTGAACTGCTGTCCGCCTGAATCGCTGTTGGAGGTAAGCCGCTGGCCGAGCGCGTTAAGATAGCTGGTTATTTCCGTGTCATCGAGCACAATGCCGCTCTGGCGCAGTTGGCGCATCATTTCGGCGCCCAGCTGTTTTTGTTGCTCGGGGGAAATGGCTGAACTGGAAGAATCCCCGATATTGGGCAAATCCGAATACAGATTTTGCGGGTCGGCTGCGCCGGGCGATAATGTCACCAGTATCCCCAGCAATAAGCCGGGAAGTGCGCGTGATGGACTCTTCGTTACCATGAATGTTTTTGTTCGTACAATGGCTTGCTTTCCGGGATCAGAACGTGCGGCGATGGGTTCCGGGGGCGAAGTCAGAGATGGAGTCTTGCGTTTCATGTCGTGTTATCATAAGTTTCCACGGGTTTCAAATATAGCATCATGATCCGCTCGGTCGGGTCTGAGTCGATCGTAACCAAAACAGGTATAGTAACAGGAGATTAAAAAATGGCGGATTTTGATGAAGTGCTTGATGCCACCGGTCTGAATTGTCCACTGCCCATATTGCGTGCCAAAAAGGCATTGAACGGCATGGAAAGCGGCAAGGTGCTCCGCATCATTGCGACAGACCCGGGTTCAGTCAAGGACTTTGAAGCATTTGCCAAACAGACTGGCAACGAACTGCTGGAGTCCACCGAAGAAGGTGGCAAATTCATGTTTCTGTTGAAAAAGGGCTGATATTTGGTATCGGTTACCAGAGATCAACAAAAAACCCGGTCAGTGGCCGGGTTTTTTGTTGATCTCCCATCAGTCCCCGGTTATCAGTTGAATCTCCAGTTGACCTGCGCGCTGAGTATATCAACGGCGGCATCGTAGCTGCCCTTTATCCGGTGAAAACCGGTATTCAGCCCCGTGGTCGGGTCATAGGAATCAGAGCTGTTGATGTCGGGGTTGTCCACAAACAAGTGGGCGTAACCGAGATCGAAACTCAGTTTCTTGTTGAGCTTGTAGTTGGCGCCGAATGAGAGCCAGGTGCGATCCGCATCCGGAACGCGCGCCGTGCGCAGCTGGGCGTTAGGTACCGGCGTCTGATCAAAGGCGACCCCGGTGCGGAACAGCCAGGATTCATTGTATTTGTAAGTGGCGCCTATCGCGTAGCGGGTCGTATCGTTCCATTGCAGCTGAGTGACGCTCTGGGAGCCACCCTGGATATCGATGTCAAGCTCATTCAGGTTGCTCCACTTGGTCCAGGTGACATCGGCCATGATGGTCCATCGAGGGTTGAGTTGATGCAGCCCGCTGAGTGACAGGGAATCCGGCAGCGAGACATCCAGCTTCGCATTTCGCTTGAAATTGCCGGCGGGCAGCCCGGATACTTGTGCATCGCCTTCAATCGTCAGGTTGACCTTGGAACGGTAGGCAATGCCGAGGCGGGTGCGGTCGGAGGGCTCCAGCAAAACGCCCAGATTGTATCCATATCCCCAGTCATCGCCGGTTAGCTTGGCTTTCCCGTCGTAAGTGGATGTGCCGGGTTGCCAACCGGGGATGGGGTTTCCTAGTAGCGCCGCGCCGAGGCCGCCGTCAACGGCATTGGTCAGTTTACCGTCCGCGTACAACGCGCTGACGCCGAAGCCCACCGATGCGTGCTCATCAATCTTCCAGGCAAATGACGGGTTGATATTGACGGTGGTGAGTTCTGACTTGATGGCGTTGTAACGGCCAACCCAGTTGTCACTGTATTCGGTTGTAAGCCCGAAGGGCACGTTTACGCTGAGACCAAACCAGAGCTGGTCGTTGAATTGATGGGAGTAGGCGCCGTGAGGTACCGCGGCCGTCAGGCCCAGATCATCGCTCTTCTTGCCCGAGATGGGCGCTGGCGGAGGTCCGGCTAGGCCGCTTGCCTGGATGGCGGGGTTGTCCGGGTTGTAAAAGCCCTTGCCTGAGAAATCGACATCCGAGTGGACGATATGAACGCCGCCGCTGACGTTCTTTCCCTCCAGGCGCGTCATACTCGCCGGATTGAAAAACAGGGTGCTGGCGTCATCGATACCCGCCGAGCCGTTGGCATAGGCAGTGCCCATGCTGCTGACACTTTGTTCGATCAATGCAAATCCGCCCGCATTGGCGCCGAGCGAAATGATTGCCCCCAATCCGGCAAGACCGCATGCCCAGGTGCGACGTACATAAGGTGTGTGACTGCGCATTATTGCCTCCTTAGCCCGTTATGACAGCATGTTTTCAGCCGAACTGTGTTGCGGGTCTACTCATTGCAACAACCTCCCCTTGACTGTATCGCGAACACTACAATAATCGAAGCAAATAAACAACAAAAATCTTGACAATCACGTAACTCTTTGACAGAGTTGCAACCCGGTGCGTTTTGTATGTATCAAAATAACAACAAAAAATAACAACATTACATCATCGCACGGTTTCAAATGCCCGATCACAGACGAAGGAGCACAGGCATGACGCGTTTATCCGGATGGCTTGTTGTGGTATTGGCGGCTGGGGGGGTGGTGGTTTCTTCACCGGCGTCGGCAACCACGGGTTATTTCGCCCTGGGTTACGGGGCCAAGGCGATGGGTGTGGCGGGCGCCGTGGTATCCAATCCCCAGGACTCCGCCGTCATCGCGGTCAATCCGGCAGGCATTACGGCCATCGGAAAACGCGTGGATGTCGGCCTGGAATTCTTCAGTCCGCAGCGTAAGGCAGAGCTCGACACGTCCGCCCTCGGGGCGACCTTCGACGTGAAGGATGACAGCCGGCGTAACCTCTTTCTGATCCCCAATGTCGGATTCAACATCCAGCTAAGCGACAAGCTCTGGTTCGGTTTCAACAACTACGGTAATGGGGGACTGAATTCGACCTATGACCGGAATCTTTACGATGAGACGGCCGCTGTCCTTGGTGCCTATGCCAACGGGATCCCGTCCCCACCCGCGCCTCCTCCCGGGATTCCACCGGGCCCCGGAGCGGCGGCATTTGTTCCCGAAGGAACCACGACCGCAGATTTCTTGGTGCCGACAAAGGACGTGGGCAAGCTGGGCATCGACCTGGTGCAGGCCATCTATGCACCGGCCCTGGCACTGCGGTTTCATGAAAACCAGTCCGTCGGCGTCGCCTTGTTGATCGGCGTGCAGCGATTCAGCGCCCGCGGCCTTGGCAACTTCCAGTGCTTTACCAAGTCGGTCAAGGGCAACCAGCCCAGCTGTGCCATGGGTTATGCCACCAACCCTTCCGATAAATTGACCAACAATCAAAGTGACTGGGCCTACGGCGCCGGTGTGCGCGTCGGTTACATGGGTGAGGTCCATCCCCGTCTTACTCTGGGCGCCTCGGTGTCCAGCAAGATCTACATGACGCATTTCGATGATTACAGTGAACTGTTCGCCGAATCCGGTGATCTCGATATTCCCGCCAATTTCACCCTGGGCGCCACGTTCAAGGCGACGCCCAAACTGAAGGTGTCCTTCGATTTCCAGCGCATCTTCTACGAAGGTGTCAATTCCATCGCAAACCCCGGCCCGGTGGCGACACCTGCCGGTCCCGGTCTCCCCCCGGGTGGTGACTGGCTGGGAACCAGGAATGGCATGGGTTTCGGCTGGCAGGACATCAACATCTACCGTCTGGCCGCGGAATACAGCTATGACGATCACTGGATATTCCGCACCGGTTTTTCCTACAACGACCAGCCGATCCCGGATGATCAGGTATCGTTCAATATTCTGGCGCCGGCCACGATTCAGAAGCATGCCACGGTGGGGTTTACCTATCAGCCGGACAAGAAGAGCGAATGGAATTTCGCCTATATGCACGCCTTCAAGGAAACGGTGAAGTCCTCGCAAACGGCTTTCGGCATCCCCGGCTCCATCACCATGTACCAGAATGCGGTTGACGTGAGTTATTCCTACAAGTTCTAGACAGACGTTTGTCGATGACTGTGAGGCCGCAGTGATGCGGCCTTTTTTTTTACCAATAACAGAGCGGATATTTTCACGAACTTGTATATCACCCCATCCATCTCCCTCTTTCGATGGTATCGCCTCATTTTTCCGCCCCCTGCCTGTCCCGGGACGCTTGAGCTGGCGAATTCCAAAACAGCGTTGTCGCAAACCGATGTGCCGGCACACGGGGAGGCCGAACGGGTAGTCCAGCATATGCCCAGTGCCTGATAGGGTTGGTGTATGGCATGAATTTATTTTATAGTCTCAATGATTTACAACCGACCTTCGAGTGTATGGCTCGGTACTTGTCCATGAGAATGAGACTATGGCAGATCGCAGATTACAGGTTTTTCATACCGTTGCCCGCCTGCTGAGCTTCACCAAGGCGGCGGAGAGCCTGCACATGACGCAGCCCGCCGTGACTTTCCAGGTTCGCCAGCTTGAGGAATATTTCAACACCCGTCTGTTTGACCGTACCCATAACCGTATCAGCCTGACGGAGGCGGGGCAGCGGGTCTATGAATTCGCGGACCGGATCTTCGATCTCTATGCGGAGATGGAGAATGCCGTTCGTGATATGACCGGCGAGATCAGGGGGATATTGATCATCGGGGCAAGCACTACCATTGCGGAGTACATGCTGCCTGCCCTGCTGGGCGACTTCAAGAAGAAGTACCCGGATGTGAATGTCCATCTCCGGGTGTCAAACTCGGACGGTGTCGTCTCGATGGTGGAGAACAATGACATCGACCTGGGCGTCGTGGAATCGCCGGTCATGAACAAGAATCTGGTCGTGGAAGAATGCCGCAAGGACCGGCTGGTGGCAATCGTGACGCCACAGCATCCGCTGGCGGCTAGACAACAGATCAAGGTGCCGGAACTGCTCGAGTATGCCTATATTGCGCGTGAAGAAGGATCCGGAACACGTGAAGTCATCCAGGATTATCTCAGTGAACAGGGAATGAATTCCAGTGACGTGCATATCTCCATGGAGTTGGGCAGTCCGGAAGCCATCAAGGGGGCCGTCGAAGCTGGGATGGGAGTCGCCATTGTGTCCGAGGTGACCATACACAAGGAATTGCAGCTTGGTACGCTGGTGGCGCTGGAACTGGATCCGCAGATTAAACGCCCGTTCTCCTTTGTCCACCAGAAGCAGAAATTCCGCCAGCGCGCCATGGATGAACTGCTCGAATTCGCCCGCGCCTATTGCCTGTCGCACCAGAATGACAGCTGAGTCGTGACCTCGTCTTGAGATCAGATACCTGTGGACACTGTTGCGTTGGCATCCTCTGAGCGTCAGTTGCTTGATCTCTACCGGCGACTGGGACCCGATGGGCAGGCGATGTTGCTGGCTTTCGCGGAGTTTCTCTGTCAGCGTGGTGCATCCGCCGTTGATCCACCGCGGCCAGAGACAGTCGAAATACCCGAACCTGTCCCGATAGTCCGACCGGAGCAGGAGAGTGTGGTGGCCGGACTGAAGCGTCTGTCGCAGACCTATCCCATGCTGAGCAAGACCGAGATGCTGACCGCCACCTCGGAACTGGTGGCCCGGAATATCATGCTCGGGACGGATCCTGCGCAGGTCATCGATCAGCTCGAGGACATATTCCGTGAGCATTACCGCAAGCTCAGGGAGCAGTCGTAACAGTAAATCATGAACATCGTACGCGCCTGGTACAACCGCTATATATCCGATCCGCAGGTCGTCATACTGGCCCTGCTGTTGATTGCGGGTTTTGTCATCATGATGACCCTGGGCGAAATGCTCGCCCCGGTGATGGCCGGCGTGATCATCGCCTATCTTCTGGACGGGGTGGTGGAGAAATGCCGGCGCTATGGTGCTCCACGCCTGTCGGCGGTCGTTATGGTGTTTCTCCTGTTTATGTCATTTCTGGTGTTCGCGCTGTTGTGGATGATGCCGCGGCTGTCATCGCAGCTTACCCAACTGGTCCAGCAGCTTCCGAACTGGATCGCGCAGGGTCAGGAGGCGCTGCAGCAATTGCCGGAAAAGTATCCGAATCTGTTTACCCAAACACAGGTGAATGACCTGATCGCCGCCATTCGCGCCGAAATAACGATGCTGGGTCAGCGGGTGTTGTCGCTGTCCGTGGCCTCGGTTGTCAGTCTGATGACCGTCATGGTGTACATCATCCTGGTACCGGTACTGGCCTTTTTCTTTCTCAAGGACAAGGAAACCATCCTCGGCTGGATTGGCCAGCGACTGCCACGGGAGCGCGGGCTGGCGAACCAGGTCTGGCATGACGTCAATTTGCAGGCGTCGAACTACGTGCGCGGCAAGGTTTGGGAAATCTTCATCGTGGGGGCTGTAAGCTATGCGACATTTACCATGATGGGACTGCAATACACCCTGCTGTTGGCCACCATGGTGGGATTGTCGGTGATCATCCCGTATGTCGGCGCGGCGGTGGTCACCGTGCCTGTGGGTCTGGTCGCCTACTTCCAGTGGGGCTGGAGCGCAGAGTTCGGCTGGGTATTGTTCGCCTATGGCGTGATCCAGGCGCTGGATGGTTATCTGCTGGTGCCGTTATTGTTCTCCGAGGTGGTTGATCTGCATCCCGTGGCCATCATTATCGCCATCCTCGTGTTTGGCGGGCTATGGGGATTCTGGGGCGTCTTTTTCGCGATTCCCCTCGCCACCCTGGTGCAGGCGGTGATAAAGGCCTGGCCGGTAAAAAACCGGGAAGAAGAGGTGACCAGGGCAGTGGGGGAAGCCAGCTCGACCACCACCTGAGCCTCATGGGACCTGTCCGTTGCAACAGGCAACCCGCGCACAACGCAAAGACGCAAAGGAATTTTAACAAATAGCAATTAATACGCTTTGCGTTCCTGGCGACTTTGCGGTGAATGTGATCGACTGTTCACTCCTTTCCTGGAGTTGATAATTCAACTTGTCAGTATTAACGGCACGGGTCGATTACAGTTCTTTTATCGCCTCCAGTACCTCGTCGACATGACCCTTGACCTTGACCTTACGCCATTCCCTGCGCAGGATGCCCCGGTCGTCTACCAGAAAGGTGCTGCGTTCGATGCCCATGACCTTGCGGCCGTACAGGTTCTTTTCCCTGATGACATCGAAGAGCCGGCAGACTGTTTCATCCACATCGGAGAGAAGTTCAAACTGGAATTGCTGCCTTGCCTTGAAATTCTCGTGTGATTTAATACTGTCACGCGAAATTCCCAGGATTGTGGTATTGCGTCGGCCGAAAGCGGTCATACGGTCGCGGAAGTCCTGTCCTTCTGTCGTGCAACCCGGGGTGTTGTCCTTGGGGTAGAAGTAGACAACGACATTTTTGCCCTTGTAATTCGACAGGGCGACGGTCTGGTCTCCGGTGGCGGGCAGGCTGAAATTCGGGACTTTCTTGTCGATCGATACTGTGCTCATGATGCCGGAAACTCTTTCCTCAGCCCTTGATCGGCTCGATGACGGCATCGAGGTTCAACTGATCACAGAAATCCATGAACTCATCCCGTAGCATGGCGATCTGCAGGTTGGCTGGAATGTCGACCGTCAGGTGTACCGAGAACATCGGAGTGCCGGTATGGGCGGCAGCATAGCTGGACGTGATCATTTCCTGGATGTTGATCTGCCGCTTGGCGAAGAAGCTGGCAAGGTTGTGGACGATGCCCGGCTGGTCCAGCGCCACTACGTCTACCCCGTAGGGCAGGAGGTCCTTGCCGCCTTGCTTCGGCATCGTGCGGCGGGCGATGATGGTCAGCGCCAGTCGTTCCTCGAGGAGGGTAATCTGGTTTTCCAGCTTGGCGATGTTGTTCCAGTTGCCGTCAACCAGCAGGAGAATGGCAAAATCGCCTCCCAGCACAGTCATACGGCTGTCGATGATATTGCAGCCACAGCTCAGGACGCAGCGTGAAAGCTCGTCGATGATGCCGGACTTGTCCTCCCCCAGGGCGGAGAGTACCAGCTGACTGGTTTTTGCCGGGGAATGTTTGCTCATGTGCCTGGCGTGGCCTCGCGACGCGGATGTCATTACAGTTTCGAGAGTCTAGCATCTTTGTCGGTCTGATTGCCTACTGCCGGCTGGCAACGCCTGCCGGCCGCGCGGTTTCCTTGTCAGTGAAGCATGGCATCAGTACCATGTCCGTCTCAAGTCGGTTCCGGAGTCCGCAGTCATGTTCCATGGCAGTATGGTGGCGCTGGTAACCCCGATGCTCGGGGATGGCACTATCGATGAAGACAGCCTGCAGCGGCTGGTCGATTTCCATGTGGAGAACCACACGAATGCCATCGTATCGGTTGGTACGACCGGGGAGTCCGCGACCCTGGATGAAGCGGAACATTGCCACGTGGTGCGCCGTACCGTCGAGATGGCGGCAGGGCGGGTACCCGTAATAGCCGGAACCGGCGCCAATTCCACGCGCGAGGCCATCATCCTGACCCGCTGCGCCATGGAAGCCGGCGTCGATGCCTGCCTGCTGGTCACGCCGTACTACAACAAGCCGACTCAGGAAGGGCTCTACCTGCATTTCCGGGCGGTGGCGGAAGCCGTCCCGGTACCCCAGATTCTGTACAATGTCCCTTCCCGCACGGCCTGCGACATGTTGCCGGCGACGGTTGAACGCCTGTCCATGATTTCCAACATTGTCGGCATCAAGGAAGCGACTGGAAACATGGACCGGGCGCGCGAGATCATCGAGCGGTGCGGCGAGCGGCTGGATGTCTACAGCGGCGATGATGCGACGGCCATGGAACTGATGCTGCTGGGCGGAAAGGGCAATATTTCGGTGACCGCCAATGTAGCCCCGGCCGGTATGCATGATCTGTGCACCGCCGCGTTGGCGGGGGATCGCTCCCGGGCGGAGTCGATCAACCGGCCGCTGGAGATCCTGCACCGGATTCTCTTCGTGCAATCGAATCCCATACCGGTCAAGTGGGTGCTCCACGAGATGGGATTGATCCCGCCGGGTATTCGCCTGCCGATGACGCCACTGGCAGCAGAGTTTCACGATACCGTTCGGCAGGCATTGAGGCAGGCCGGCGTTCTCACCTGACAGGTAATCCGATGAAGCAAGCGAGCCTGATTATAAATGTCGCTGTTACCGCCCTGGCATTTCTGCTGCTGGTGACGGCCTGCAGCACCATAGCACCCGGCAAGAAGGTCGACTACAAGAAGAGTAAGACTACCGAGTCACTGGAGGTTCCACCGGATCTCACCGCTTCCTCCATCAACCAGGCCCCTGAACTGCTCAATACGGCCGGCACGAGCTACTCTGAAATCAGCAAGACTGAACCGGCCCCCGGTACCACCACGGTGCTGCCGGAGAACAGTGACATCCGCGTGGAGCGCGACGGGAATCAGCAGTGGCTGATTATCCAGGCTGAACCCGCACAGGTATGGCCCAAGGTGCGGGAGTTCTGGATGCAGCAGGGGTTCCTGATCAAGATGGAAGACCCGCGGCTCGGCATTCTCGAAACCGGCTGGAAGGAAAACCGTGCGGATATCCCTTCGGACATTATTCGCAACACCCTGGGCAAGGTCATGGATTTCGTCTATTCGGCCTCCACCCGTGACCAGTACCGGGTGCGCCTCGAACATGGCACCACCCCCGGCACGACAGAGCTGTATCTTACCCAGCGTGGTATGGAGGAAGTGATCACGGGAACGGCCGATGATCGCAGCACCAAGTGGAAACCGCGCGCCCCCGACCCGGAACTCGAGGCGGAAATGCTGAAGCGACTCGTGGTATTTCTGGGGGTGGATGAGCAGAAGGCGAAGTCGCTGATGGCGGCACAGCCCAAGACCCAGAGCCGGGCCCAGCTGGTCTCCGACAGCAATGGTGTCATGCTGATCGACAAGGAGGATTTCTCGCGCGCCTGGCGGCGTACCGGTGTGGCGCTTGATCGTGTCGGCTTTGCGGTGGAGGATCGCAACCGGACGGACGGCGTTTATTTCGTGCGCTACAACGATCCTCTGGGAGAAGACGAAAAGGGGCTGCTGTCCAAGCTGGCCTTCTGGTCTTCCGATGAAGAGAAGGCCAAACAGTACCGGATTGTGCTGCTTGCCCAGGGAGCGGAGACGCAGATCATCATCAACAACGCCGAGGGCAAGCGTGAGAATTCCAGTACCGCGAAACGAATCCTGACCCTGCTGGAGGAACAGCTGCGCTAGCCGTTCTCATGAGATTCGCGTCTCTGGGTAGCGGCAGTCGGGGCAATGCAACGCTCGTCGAATCCGGTTCAACCCTGGTGATGGTCGATTGCGGTTTTTCCTGCCGGGAAACCGAACGGCGCATGGCGCGCCTCGGGTGTTCGGCGGCGCAGCTCGCGGCGATACTGGTGACGCACGAACACGGCGATCATATCCGCGGCGTGTGCGCACTGGCCCGGCAATACCATGTGCCGGTGTGGCTCAGCGCCGGCACGCAGCTGATGCTGCGTGACGATGCCCCGCCCGGGATCCACCGTTTCGACGGGCAGACCGGCATTTGCCTGGGCGATCTCGACATACAACCCTTTACCGTCCCCCACGATGCACGCGAGCCCTGCCAGTTTGTGTTCGCGGACCGGCGTCACCGTTTCGGCCTGCTGACGGATACCGGCAGGATAACCGCACATATCCGTGCCTGTCTGGACGGGTGTGACGCCCTGATGCTCGAATGCAATCACGATCCGGACATGCTCGCCACGGGACCGTATTCCGCCAGTCTCAAGGCGCGGGTCGGTGGTCCGCTGGGCCATTTGAGCAATGCGCAAGCTGCCGGTCTGCTGGAGAGTATCGATTGCTCACGACTGCAGCATGTCGTGGCCGCACACCTCAGTGAAAAGAATAACTGCCCCGAACTGGCCCGTGCGGCGCTGGCCTCGTCGCTGGGTTGTGCAGCGGACTGGATCGGCGTGGCCGGTCAGGAGGTTGGGCTGGCGTGGTGTACGCTTGTCTGACTTTTGCCCGCCAGTCCCATCCAGTATCATTTCCACCTCCCGTTCCCGACCCATTCCGGAGTCCTGATGCCTCATCTGCGCGGCGGCCCCGCATTTTCAGAGTTCCGCAGTTACAAACTGCTTCAACAGATCAGGGAGCGTGTGCCGGATGCTGCTCGAATCGCCGCAGATTTTCTGCATATCACCGAACTGGAAGAACGGCTGACTGGCGAGGAACAGGCGATGCTGGAACAGTTGCTGGCCTATGGGCCGCAGCGGCTGGATGACGATATCACCGGGTTAACCCTGATCGTCGTGCCCCGTCCCGGGACGATTTCGCCCTGGTCCAGCAAGGCGACCGACATCATTCACAACTGCGGCCTCGGAAAGGTGCGTCGGGTGGAGCGGGGGATCATCTATACCCTCGAGACGGACAGCGGCGCTTCCCCGACGGCCGCGCAGCGGGACATGATTCTGCCGCTGCTTCATGATCGCATGACCGAGGCGGTGCTGTTTGACATCCAGGATACCGACGCCCTGTTCCGGCATGCCGAACCCGCCCCCTTCGCGCGCGTCGATGTGCTGGAAGGCGGACGTGAGGCGCTGGTGGTGGCCAACCGTGAACTGGGCCTGGCCCTTTCCGATGACGAGATCGATTACCTCTGCGAGAACTTCACGGCGCTCGGGCGCAACCCGACCGACATCGAACTCATGATGTTCGCGCAGGCCAACTCGGAGCATTGCCGCCACAAGATCTTCAACGCCAGCTGGATGATCGACGGCCAGTCACAGGAGAAGAGCCTGTTCGGCATGATCCGCGCCTCCTACGAGGCCAGCCCGGACGGCATTCTGTCGGCCTACAGCGACAATGCCGCCGTTGCGGAGGGTTATACAGTGCAGCGGTTCTTTTCCGATCCGCAGACCAGGGCCTATGCTCCGCATGCGGAGCCCGCTCACCTGGTGATGAAAGTCGAGACGCATAATCATCCCACCGCAATATCCCCGTTCCCCGGCGCGGCGACCGGTTCCGGCGGCGAGATACGTGATGAAGGCGCCACCGGGCGGGGCGCGAAGCCCAAAGCCGGCCTGTGCGGCTTCTCGGTGTCGAACTTGCGCATCCCGGGTTATGAACAACCGTGGGAGAGCGACCATGGCCGGCCGGCGCGCACCGTCTCCGCCCTGGAGATCATGATCGAAGGCCCGCTGGGGGCGGCTGCGTTCAACAACGAATTCGGCCGTCCGAACCTGTGCGGTTACTTCCGGACTTTCGAGGAGCAGGTCCCGGGTCCGCTCGGCAGGGAGCTGCGTGCTTATCACAAACCCATCATGCTGGCCGGCGGAATCGGCATGATTCGCGAGGAGCATGTGCGCAAGGGCACAATCCCGGCCGGCACGCCGATCATCGCGCTGGGCGGGCCCGCGATGCTGATCGGGCTCGGAGGCGGAGCCGCCTCCTCGATGTCGAGCGGGGCCAGCGCCGAAGACCTGGACTTTGCCTCCGTGCAGCGCGGCAACGCGGAAATGGAGCGCCGCGCGCAGGAGGTCATCGACGCCTGCTGGTCTCTGGGCGAGCGCAATCCAATCCTCTCGATACACGACGTGGGCGCCGGCGGGCTGTCCAATGCGGTTCCCGAACTGGTCAACGACAGTGGGCGGGGTGGACGTTTCGAGCTGCGCGCGATTCCGAATGACGATCCGGGTATGTCACCCATGCAGGTGTGGTGCAACGAATCGCAGGAACGCTATGTGCTGGCCATCGACAGCGACCGCCTGGCGGAGTTCCAGGCGATCTGCGAACGCGAACGCTGTCCCTGCGCCGTGCTCGGCGAAGCGACCGAAGAGCCGCGGCTGCTGCTCGGCGACGGCTATTTCGACAACACTCCCATCGATCTGCCCATGGATCTGCTGCTTGGCAAACCCCCGAAGCTGCTGCGTGACGTGCGGCATCACACGTTCGGGAAAACGGAATTTCCGATCTCCGGCCTCGACGCCACGGAGGCGGCCTACCGCGTTCTGCGCCTGCCTGCGGTGGCCAGCAAGACGTTTCTCATTACCATCGGCGACCGTTCTGTCGGCGGGATGGTGTGCCGCGACCAGATGGTCGGTCCCTGGCAGGTTCCGGTTGCCGATGTCGCGGTGACGAATTCCGATTATCAGGGCTACACCGGCGAAGCCATGGCGATGGGAGAGCGCACGCCGATTGCGCTGGTGCACGGTCCCGCCTCGGGCCGCATGGCGGTCGGCGAGGCGATCACCAATATTGCGGCCAGCCGTATTGATGGTCTCGGCAGGATCTGCCTGTCGGCTAACTGGATGGCCGCCGCCGGGCATCCCGGCGAGGATGCGATTCTTTATGACACGGTGAAGGCGGTCGGCGAGGAGTTGTGCCCGGCGCTGGGAATCGCAATCCCCGTCGGCAAGGACTCCCTGTCCATGAAGACCGTGTGGAAGGACGAGGGCGTCGAGCGGACGGCCGCAGCGCCGTTGTCGCTGATCGTGTCGGCGTTCGCACCGGTGCTTGATGTGCGTCGCACGCTGACACCCCGGCTGCGCACCGATCATGACGATACCGACCTGATATTGATTGATCTGGGCAAGGGGAAGAACCGGCTGGCCGGTTCGGCGCTTGCGCAGGTATACCGGCAGATCGGCCATCACCCGCCGGACCTTGACGATCCGGGCGCGCTGAAAGCCTTCTTCGCCGTCATCCAGGAGCTGAATGGTGCGGGCCTGTTGCTCGCCTACCATGACCGCTCCGATGGCGGCCTGTTCGCCTGTCTCTGTGAAATGGCCTTTGCGGGTCGCTGCGGCATCTCGATCGCACTGGATGAACTGGGCGACAAGCCGCTCGCCGCCCTGTTTGCCGAGGAACTGGGGGCCGTGATCCAGGTGCGGCACACCGACACGGATTGCGCGATTCAGACCCTGCATGAAGCCGGGCTGGGCCATTACAGCCATGTAATCGGTACGCTCAATGACTCGGACCAGATCCTGTTCACGCACGATACGCTGTCGGTGTTCTGCGATACGCGCGTCGACCTGCAGCGCGCCTGGTCGGAGACCACCTTCCGGCTGCAGGCCCTGCGGGATAATACCGAATGCGCGCAGGAGGAATTCGATGTCCTGCTGGATACGGCGGATCTCGGCATCCAGTGCAGGACCACATTCGATATCAACGAGGACATTGCCGCGCCGTATATCACGCAGGGCGTGCGGCCGCGCGTCGCCATCCTGCGCGAACAGGGGGTGAACGGCCACAACGAAATGGCGGCGGCCTTCCATCGCGCCGGCTTCGATGCCGTGGATGTGCATATGAGCGACCTGCTGTCGGGGCGTGCCGGCCTGAAGGATTTCACGGGACTGGCGGCGTGCGGCGGCTTCTCCTACGGTGACGTGCTGGGCGCCGGGCAGGGATGGGCGAAATCCATTCTATTCCACGCGGAATTACGTGACATGTTTGCCGACTTTTTTGCGCGCCCGGACAGCTTTACCCTGGGGGTATGCAACGGCTGCCAGATGCTCTCGGGACTCGTGGAACTGATTCCCGGCGCCGGGTTGTGGCCGCGCTTCGTGCGCAACCGTTCGGAACAGTTCGAGGCACGCTTCTCGCAGCTTGAGATTCTTCACTCCCCGTCACTGCTTTTCGAGGGCATGGCGGGGTCGGTCATGCCGATCGTCGTTGCGCACGGGGAAGGGCGTGCGGACTTCGGTGATTCTGCCGCAGCCCGGCGGGCGCTGGACAGTGGCCAGGTCGTGGCCCGTTACGTCGATGGCCGCGGCCGTGCGGCCGAACGCTACCCGGACAATCCCAATGGTTCACCGCTCGGTATCACTGCCCTGACGACGGCCGACGGTCGTGTCACCATCATGATGCCGCATCCGGAACGGGTCTTCCGTACGGTGCAGAATTCCTGGCACCCGGATGACTGGGACGAAGACGGTCCCTGGATGCGCATGTTCCGCAATGTGCGGGTCCGGGTTGGATAGCTCATAACAGTCAGGCGCCCCGGCGTGGTGATCAGTTGTCGAGGAAGGGCAGGGGAATGTCCAGGACAACAATTGCCACGACGGCCACGATGGCAACGACGGCGATGGCAAGTGCAACGATCATATGGCGTTCATATGAAAACATGAAGCTGGCTCCCTGAAATGGTCAAGTGGATACTGTAATTCCCGGAATGATAACGGCAATGCACGCCGGCAGCCATCCTGGGCCGGAACGGAAAAACGGCATCTCACCGGGATGTATTCGTACCGGCAACCGGTTGCCGGTATGCTCAGGATTCCTGGGCGTTGCGGCACAATCCGCGCAGCACCATGCTGGCGTAACTCACGACACCTTTCAGTTCGCCATTGACGATGACCGGCGCATAGGATAGCCCGAACTTTTCGAACAGGCGTGTGCAATAGCGGATATCCATATCGGGATCGACGCCGATAACCGGTTTGGACATGATTTCATAAATGTTCACGCGTTCCGGCGAGCGGTCCCTGGCCAGTACCTCCCGCGCCACATCGGAAAGCAGAACGATTCCGTATTCATCGTCGATGTTGCGCTTTTTCACAATCAGCGCCACCGCGCCGGTGTCCCGCATCCTGCATACCCCGTCCTTGACCGACATAATGCCGTCCACGGTCTGATAATCCTGCGTCATTACATCCTTGACGCGAATAGGATTTTCCCCGCTCATAGTTTGTCCTCCACGACGTCAGTTAATCGGCTGATTTGCTGCGAAACCCCGACGGCATCCTCCACGTCGATTTGGAAGGCAATGCCAGTGCCAGGCTTGTTGTCGAACTCACCGATTTCGGTGATGCGCTCCAGGATGTCACGGCTGAGATGCTCCTCCACCAGAAACAGCAGCATATCGCGCTGCGATTCGAGATTGAGCCCGAAGAAGGTTTTCGTCTGCTTCAGCCCCTCGCCCCGCGCCTGGCTCAGTACCGTGGCGCCGGTGGCGCCGGCCTCACGGGCCGCCGTCAAGATCGCATTGGTCTTGTCGTCTTCCACAAGCGTTATTAGAAGTTTGAAATGCATAACTGATTACTCCATGTTCAAAATTCATTAAACTCCGATGGCTCCTGCGCATCCGCTCGCGGTATCCCGCACGCAGCCGCCCGGCATGTCGAGAGCGGCGATGTGCTCGCTTGACTGTCTCAGGGTCACCCACGGATCCTAACCCGACTTCACCGGCCGGCGCTCTGCATAGCGGCGCAACCACCAGGCGCCGATCTGGGCATAACCCATGACCGTGATCATGGGAAACAGGCTGGCGAAGGCGATGAGACCAAAGCCGTCAAGCAGGGCGCTGCGCCCGGGCACGGTTGTGGCCAGGCCCAGGCCCAGTGCCGCTACCATCGGCACCGTCACGGTGGAGGTCGTTACCCCTCCCGAGTCGTATGCCAGGGCAATGACCGAGCGCGGCGCATACAGGGTCTGTATCAAGACAATCATGTAACCCGTGATGATATAGCCGTAGAGGGGGGTTCCGGTGACGATACGGAAGGTACCCAGCGTAATACCAACGGCGACACCGATCGCGACGGCAACGCGCAAACCCCACACACTGATGGTGCCGCCGGACAGATTGTTGGCCTTGATGGCGACGGCTATCAGCGCGGGTTCCGCTATGGTCGTGGCGAAGCCGGTGGCGGCGGCGAACAGGTAAACCCATTTGTAGTCATACCAGCGTAAATCGTCCACGAGAGTCGTTGTCGTACCGCGGATGAAGTCGGGGTCGGTGAGTTGCTGCGCCATCAGTTTACCGAGCGGAAACAGCGCTTCCTGCAGGCCGACCAGAAACAGGGTCAGGCCGAGCAGTACATAGATTAAACCGACCAGAACACTCTTCAGGTTGGGAATGCGCTGACGCAGGATGAACAGCTGGAATCCGAAAATGATGATCGCAATCGGCGACACGTCGGTCATGGTCGAGAGGACGGTTTTCCAGAGAAGTTGCAGCAGCCCCATCAGATTACCAGCCCGTACGCCATGACGAAAATCATCGGTGTCAGCGAGGCGAACGCAATCAGACCGAATCCGTCGATCATCGGATTACGTCCCTTGATACTTTCAGCCAGACCGATGCCAAGCGCCGTCACCAGAGGAACGGTCACCGTGGAGGTGGTGACGCCGCCCGAATCGTAGGCAATGCCGATGATCTCCGGGGGCGCGAAAAATGTCATGATGACTACGCAGATATAACCGCCGATGATCAGATAGTGAATCGGCCAGCCCTTGATGATGCGCAGCACGCCGATAACGATGGCCAGACCGACCGAGAACGCAACGGTGAGTCGCAGACCCATTGCATACGACGCGAGTGATTCCTTATGGTTCTCGATAATCCCACCGCCGGCGGCAACCCCGGCCGCGACATCGGCTATCGCGATCAGCGCAGGCTCGGCGATGGTCGTACCGAAGCCGAGCGCGAAGGCGAAGAACAGCAGCCAGAGTATATTCGCCTTGCGCGCGAAGGCAAAGGCAATCGATTCCCCGAGGGGGAACAGGGCCTGTTCGAGGCCACGAACGAATAATGCCAGCCCGAGCCACACGAACAGGAAACCTACCAGCAAATTACCAAAGGCCGGCAGTGGTTGTTGCAGCACGACTAACTGGAAGAACGCAACGACGAGGATAATCGGCAGCAAATCACGGAAACTGGAGGCGAGCGTGGAGATGAGGTGAAACTGTTGGTTCAATGCCGTTGTCCTGTACTATTTACATACCGCCAGGTTGTCGTATACTCCCGGCCGCGATTCTTGCAAGCCTGACATCCTGGTGAGCGCTAATTAACCCGGATAAACTTCCGCGTTGAAAATCATGACATCCACCCGCACGACCGTGTACGCGATTTCCGCTGCCGCTATCGCCTGGTTCTTCCTGTTCCCGCAATCCTACGTGGCGCTCGCCGGAGCCATGCTGCTGCAGACCCTGGCCTACACGGTTATTGCCGGAAAATCCGCAGCGGACGGCATCGTACTTTCGGGCATTTCAATGCTGCTGATCGGGTTTCTGCCGGAAAGTCACCCGATGATCAGGGGGCCGTTCTTCGAGACGGTGAGGCTATGGATCATCGGTACCGGAATGACCCTGCTATTAGCCGGATTGTTGATTCTTGCCTTGAACCGTCGGGGACGTTGTTGAGCCGATCCAGTTGTCATCCGTTTCGTCCTTCGACAATACCTGAAACCGTGCGGACATTTCACCTGAGCGCCGTGGCGGCAGGAGACAGTGAATCCCGCATCATTATTGAGCGACAGACTCCCTAGCTACTGCCGCGTGATCCAGGTTTCCTTCAAGCCCAACTGTTGCCGGATCGATTCCGCACGGTCCCTGGCCGCCTTGCGAGTATCGAATCCGGTAATGCGCACCCGGTAGATGGTTTTGCCGTTTATGCTGGCCACGGATTGTTCGGCGGCGACGCCTTTCCTCCCGAAATCAGCCAGCTTCCGTGCCGCAATCGACTCGCTGGCATAGGATGCCAGGTTGATAACCCAGTCGCCCGTTCCGGTTTGACGCGGAGGACTTCCCTGGCGTATCTCACGGGCGGTTTCAACCGGCCTGGTGTGAGTCTGTGGCGCTTCGGCTTGCGCGATGTCGATCTGTGGAGTTGGCGCAATTACTACACCGGTCTCCGGAACTTCCGACATGACGGCCGTCGATTTGCCGGTCGGTGGGATGTGCTGTGCGATGGCCGTTGACTGCTGTGATTTAGCGGCCCGGACCACCTCGTTTGACGCCGGCGCGACAGGGTTATCGGAGGATGTGTCCGCTGTCGCGGCGTTCTCTATCGACGATTGCGAAGCGTCGTTGTCGACCGGGACGTCACGGGACGCTGCGACCGGCGGGGCGGCGGGCGGGTCGTCCCGCATGGCCGCGCTGGCTTCGATGATGGCCATGTGATTGTCGATCAGGGATTCCATTTCGGCAGACAGATGATCGAGGCGGGCAGAGGCGTAAATCTGCCGCTGCTCCAGCGCCTGGAGACGCTGCTCATAAGGGATCTGGATCTGCATCAGCCGGCCTTCAATTTCCCGCAGGCGCGCTTCATAGCTGGCATAACTCTGTCCCATTCGGTTTTCCATGTCCCGGAGCTCGGCTTGATTGGGCGCATAAGCCTGTTCGAGACGATTCTCGAGCGTCGTTAATCGCGCTTCATATCGGGATGCATCGAACTGCGCCTGCGGGATTTCAGAATTCTGCGGGCGTGCCGCATCGGGATCCCCGGATGCTTCCAGCCGGCTTTCCAATTTCGTCAGGCGCGCCTCGTAAGGATCGACGGTTTGCGCTATTTTCGCCTCTAGGGAGTGGAGTTTTTCTCCATAAAAATCATTGACCTGTGCCAGTCTCCTCTCCAGTTCCACGAAGCGCGCATCGGACGATTCCAGGAGTGCGGCGGATGCCACGGATTCACTGCGGGTGGTTGTCGCCACATGTTGTGAGTCATATGACAAATAGGCGCCCATGGCGCCGGTGATCAGCATGCCGAGCGACATGATCGCCAGGCCGGTCAGGATGCGATCACCCAGGCGGCAGGGGGCGTGTTTGTCTGGCTGTACCGGGGGAGAGCCGGGCCGTGTCCGGTTGTTGCCCGGCGGCATCACCGCAGGCCGTGCCTTGACCCCGATTTTTGCAGGGTCCGACCAGGGGCCGGTGCCAAAGCCCGCTTTCCCCTCGTTGCGCATTTTTTGTGAGAACTCGTTCGGTTCCTTGTGATCTCGATGGGACATCAGTCCATTTCCCCTATCGTGTCAATCGTTATTCAACGCGTTCGGCAACTCCCCCAAGGCAATTCGCCCGGACCGTCGTATCATGCATTCGTCATGCGCCGGCGGGCAAAAGGCGAGGCATTGTCGCACAGCAGAACAACCGGTATCCAGTCAATCGCCGGTAATTCTTTAGCGCGCGATGGAATTCAGGTCGATCGGTGACAAGGTCATCGGTACAGGGCGCCGGAGTGATACGGGATTGGTCGTGAAATGGCCACCGTATCAAGACGGTTCCGGTATCTGAAATGCGGGTGTCTGAAAACGTAATCCCGTTTTCTTTTCAAGATTCGGAAGGTTTTCGGCGCAACTGTCAGGTGATGTGAAGAGGGAACCCGCGATCGTCCCTCAGGCATCCAGCCGCTTGAACTTGATGCGGTGGGGTTGCTTGGCATCCGTGCCCAAGCGGC
Source organism: uncultured Gammaproteobacteria bacterium (assembly GCA_963763115.1). Taxonomy (GTDB): domain Bacteria; phylum Pseudomonadota; class Gammaproteobacteria; order UBA9214; family UBA9214; genus CAVQCA01. Next base: position 61,968 of record CAVXNM010000033.1, on the reverse strand, counting down.
GATTGCGGTCCGCTTCATAGTCGGCGTAGTTGCCCTCGAACCACGTGACCTGGCTGTCGCCCTCGAAGGCCAGCATATGCGTGGCAATGCGGTCGAGGAACCAGCGATCGTGCGAGATCACCACGGCGCATCCGGGGAAATCGAGCAGGGCCTCTTCCAGTGCGCGCAGGGTTTCCACATCCAGGTCGTTGGTTGGCTCGTCGAGCAGCAGCACATTGCCGCCGCTCTTCAGCAGCTTGGCGAGATGCACGCGGTTGCGCTCGCCACCCGAGAGATTGCCGACATGCTTCTGCTGATCGGCCCCGGTGAAATTGAACCGGGACACATAGGTCCGCGAATTGACCTCGTATTTACCGATGGTGATGAGGTCCTGTCCGTCGGAAATCTCCTGCCAGACAGTCTTGCGGTCATCCAGCAGGTCGCGGCTCTGGTCCACACAGGCGATCTTGACGGTTTCGCCGATGCGCAACTCGCCCGTATCGGACTGTTCTGCGCCCGTCAGCATGCGGAACAGTGTGGTCTTGCCGGCGCCGTTCGGTCCGATAATGCCGACGATGCCGCCGCGCGGCAGGTTGAAACTCAGATCCTCGATGAGCAGTTTTTCCCCGAAGCGCTTGCCGAGGTGTTGCGCTTCGATCACCAGATCGCCCAGCCGGGGGCCGGGCGGGATGAAAATCTGCTTGGTTTCATTGCGTTGCTGTTGTTCCTGTGAGGCTAATTCCTCGAATCGGGCAAGGCGCGCCTTGCTCTTGGCGTGCCGGCCTTTGGCGCCGGCGCGGACCCATTCCAGTTCGGCCTTCATGGCCTTCTGGCGGGCCGACTCCTGCTTCTCCTCGATTTCGAGTCGCTGTTCCTTCTGTTCCAGCCAGGATGAGTAGTTGCCTTGCCAGGGGATGCCATGGCCGCGGTCAAGCTCCAGGATCCAGCCGGCGACATTGTCGAGAAAGTAGCGATCGTGGGTTACGGCCACGACGGTTCCGGGGTATTCGGACAGAAATCGTTCCAGCCAGGCGACGCTCTCCGCATCCAGGTGATTGGTCGGCTCATCGAGCAGCAGCATATCCGGGTTGGACAGCAGCAGTTTGCACAGGGCCACGCGCCGGCGTTCCCCGCCGGAGAGTCGGGTGACATCCGCATCCCAGGGCGGCAGGCGCAGGGCTTCCGCCGCGACTTCCAGTTTGCGCTCCAGGTTATGACCGTCACTGGCCTGCAGGATGTTTTCCAGGCGCGCCTGTTCGGCGGCCAGGGCATCGAAATCGGCATCCGGTTCGGCATAGGCGGCGTACACCGCGTCGAGTTCCTCCTGTGCCCTGGTGAGGGCGGTCAGCGCCTCCTCGATATTGCCACGCACGTCCCTGGCGGGGTCGAGCGTGGGTTCCTGAGGCAGGAAGCCGACGTTGAGTCCGGGCTGTGGCCGCGCCTCACCCTCGATTTCGGTATCCACCCCGGCCATGATGCGCAAAAGACTGGATTTGCCCGAACCATTGAGGCCGAGCACGCCGATCTTGGCGCCCGGAAAGAAGGACAGGGAAATGTCTTTCAGGATGACGCGTTTGGGCGGGACCACCTTGCCCACGCGATTCATGGTGTAGACGTACTGTGCCATGCGTCGTGCATTCCTGGAGCAGCTTATGAAACGGAGGATCATTATAGGCGCCTGTCCCTGCCGGGCAAGCAGGCGCGCTCATCCTGGTGGGGATACGGTAAAAGAATTATCCACCCATACCCGCTGACAGCGTTGACAGGTGGCATCCGGACCCGGACCGCAAGACACGCCGTCAATACATCCCTGTAGGCTCGATTGCCGCATCCATGCGGCAGACGGTCTTGCCGCCCGGATCCGGACGCAGCACCTGTGCGTCGAAGCTGATTTTCAGGGGGTAATCAGGGAAAAGTAATCAAAGGACATTGCGTCCTTTGCGTCTTTGCGGTGGATAATGATGCTCAGGGCGAACAGTACCGTCCAACCACTCCACGTCATGCGGTAGACTTGGCGCATGTCAACTGGCACCTGTGTGTACATCGGCGAGGAACTGGCCCGTTACGGTTTTGGTCACGGTCATCCGTTCGGCCCCGACCGGCTGGATGCGTTCTGGAAACACGCACAGGCAGCGGGACTGGAGGAACGGGTGACGTGCTGCGCGCCGGTTTCCGCCGACCGGGCGAGCCTCGAGCGGTTCCACACCCCGGAATACGTCGATCGGGTCATCCGCCAGTCGAAAACCGGGACGGGTTATCTCGATCTTGGCGATACACCCGCCTTTTCGGGTGTCTATGAAGCCGCCTGTTATGTCGTCGGGAGTGTACTCGATGCCGTGAAGCGTCTGCAGGCGGACGAGTGTCGGCATGCCTTCGTACCAATTGCCGGTCTGCACCATGCACGGCGCGACAGTGCGGCGGGTTTTTGCGTGTTCAATGACTGCGGCATCGCCATCGAGACGCTGCGACAGGTGTTCGGCCTGCAGCGCATTGCCTATGTGGATATCGATGCTCACCATGGTGACGGGGTCTTTTATGCTTTCGAGAACGACCCGTGGTTGATGATTGCCGACCTGCACGAGGACGGCCGCTACCTGTATCCCGGCACCGGGTCGATGGTGGAGACCGGGCGGGGGACGGCGCAGGGAACCAAACTCAACATTCCCATGCCGCCGGCGGCCGGAGACGATGCCTTCCGCGAAGCGTGGCGGCGGGTTGAGACCCTGCTGGAGAAATTCCGGCCGGAATTCATCCTGTTCCAGTGCGGCGCCGACAGCATTGCCGGCGACCCGATTACCCATCTGGCGTTCACGCCGGCGGCGCACCGGCATGCCGCAACTCGATTATGCCGGCTGGCCGAACGGCATTGCAGCGGCCACCTGCTGGCAATGGGAGGTGGGGGTTACAATCGCTCGAACCTGGCGCTGGCGTGGTCGGCGGTGCTGGAATCGCTGATCGAAAATTGATCGACCCCGGGGTTAATGGGGTATTTTTTAATCTTTCCCGGTTAGCACAGCCCGGTTCGAATCGGCTATCATTTCCGGCTCACCGGAATTCCGGTTTTCCCCGGATTTCTAAAACTTACTGCAGGATAGCTGACATGTTCGACAAAGAGATGCGCATTGCCGGTTACGATGAGGAACTCTGGAACGCCCTGGAGGGTGAGCGCAGGCGTCAGGAAGAACATATCGAACTGATCGCCTCGGAGAACTACGCCAGTCCGCGCGTGCTGGAGGCCCAGGGTTCGGTGCTGACGAACAAGTACGCCGAAGGCTATCCCGGCAAGCGCTATTACGGCGGCTGCGAGTTCGTCGACGTGGCCGAGCAGCTGGCCATCGACCGCGTCAAACAGTTGTTCGGCGCGGATTATGCGAATGTGCAGCCGCATTCCGGTTCCCAGGCCAACGCCGCGGTGTATCTCGCCCTGCTGCAGCCGGGTGACACCATCCTGGGCATGAGCCTGGCCGACGGCGGACATCTGACGCACGGCGCCAAAGTCAATTTCTCCGGCAAGCTCTTCAATGCGGTGCAGTACGGACTGAACCCGCAGACGGGCGAAATTGACTACGACCGGGTGGAGGCGCTGGCCCGCGAGCACCGGCCGAAAATGGTCGTGGCGGGCTTCTCCGCCTACTCGCTGCAGGTCGACTGGCAGCGTTTCCGCGACATCGCTGATGCCGTCGACGCCTTGTTGTTCGTTGACATGGCGCACGTAGCCGGGCTGATCGCGGCCGGGATTTATCCCAATCCGGTGCCGATCGCCGATATCACCACCTCCACCACGCACAAAACCCTCAGGGGCCCGCGTGGCGGGATCATCCTGGCCCGCGCCAATGCCGAGCTCGAGAAGAAACTGAACTCCATGGTGTTTCCCGGCACCCAGGGCGGGCCGCTGATGCATGTCATCGCCGCCAAGGCCGTCGCCTTCAAGGAAGCGATGGAACCGGCCTTTCGTGAATACCAGCAGAAGGTCCTGGACAACGCCCGGGCCATGGTCGAGGTGATGATACAGCGTGGCTACAAGGTGGTTTCCGGGCGGACCGATGACCATCTGTTTCTGGTCGACTTGATCGACAAGGGGATCACCGGCAAGGCGGCGGATGCGGCGCTGGGCGCGGCTACTATCACGGTGAACAAGAATGCCGTGCCGAACGACCCCCAGTCGCCGTTTGTCACCAGCGGCATCCGGATCGGGACGCCTGCCATCACCACGCGTGGCTTCGGAGAGACCGAGGCGCGCGAGCTGGCCGGCTGGATCTGTGACATCCTGGATGACATCGCTAACCCGGTCGTGATCGAAGCCGTGCGCGGCAAGGTGCTGGCAGTCTGCAAACGCTTCCCGGTCTATGGTGGCTGATAACGGAATCCTCGCAGCGGAAACTCCTCATCATGTATTGTCCGTTTTGCCGCGCCCAGGACACCAAGGTGATCGACTCACGGCTTGCCAGTGAAGGTTCGCAGGTACGCCGCCGGCGCGAGTGCCAGTCCTGCGGCGAACGCTTCACCACGTTCGAATCGGCAGAACTGGTCATGCCGCGCATCATCAAGAACAACGGTGCACGTGAACCGTTCGATGAGAAAAAACTGGCGGCCGGCGTTATGCGTTCGCTGGAAAAGCGCCCGGTCGATGCCGACAGTGTGGATGCCGCCATGAACCGCATACAGCACCGACTGCGCGCGAGCGGCGAGCGCGAACTGCCCTCACGTCTGCTGGGTGAATGGGTCATGAATGAATTGCGGGCGCTCGATCAGGTGGCCTATGTGCGCTTTGCCTCGGTGTACCGCAGCTTCGCGGACGTCAAGGCTTTTCAGGAGGAAATCGAGCGTCTGGAAAGCGAACCCACGGCGGAGGAGAAGAAAGACCAGATATCGCTGCTCCCCGAGGACTGAGGACGGCTGGATCCGGTGGATCGATGATGAATCTGAAAGCGCGTGCGGACGGTCGTTAGTGGCCCGGTGATATGACTCCCCCATCTGATCACGAGCACATGGGACGGGCCCTGGAGCTGGCCGCACGGGGTCGCAATACCACCGATCCGAATCCGTGCGTGGGCTGTGTACTGGTCGGGGACGGGGTGGTGGTTGGGGAAGGATGGCATGTGCGCGCCGGCGGTCCGCACGCCGAGATCATCGCCCTGCGTGCGGCCGGCGACCGCGCGGCCGGTGCCACCGCCTACGTGACGCTGGAGCCCTGCTGCCATCACGGGCGCACGCCGCCCTGCACCGAGGCGCTGATCTCCGCCGAGGTGAGGCGGGTGGTTGTCGCGATGGAAGATCCTAATCCGCAGGTCCGCGGCGCGGGTCTTGAGGCCTTGCAGGCAGCCGGCGTCGAGGTATGCCTGGGCGTGCTGGCGGCGGAGGCGGAACGGCTCAATCCGGGCTTTGTCATGCGCATGCGCCAGGGGCGGCCGTGGGTGCGCTGCAAGCTGGCGATGAGCCTGGATGGACGTACGGCCATGGCGAGTGGCGAAAGCCGGTGGATCACCGGCGAGGACGCGCGCCGCGACGTGCACCGCTGGCGTGCGCTCAGTTCCGCCATCATGACCGGCGTCGGGACCGTGCTGGCGGATGACCCGTCGCTGACGGTACGCCTGGGAGAGGGCGAATCCGGCTCCCTGCGGCAGCCGCTGCGGGTCATACTGGACACGCATCTGCGTACTCCCCCCGGGGCGCGGTTGCTGGGTCTGCCGGGAGAAACGCTTATCCTGACCGGCATCCCGGACAGGCAAAGGGAGGCCCGACTGGAAGGCAACGGTGTCTCGGTCGTTACCCTGCCGATGGACGGCAGCCGTCTGGATCTGGCCGCCGTGATGGCTTACCTTGGCAGGATGGAAATCAATGAAGTCCACCTCGAGGCGGGGGCAACGCTGTCCGGCGCCTTGCTCGCGACGGGCCGGGTGGATGAATTGCTGATCTACCTGGCGCCCCACCTGATGGGCGATGCCGCCCGCGGCCTGTTCCGTTTGCCGGGGCTGGAGCGTATGGAACAGCGTATCGGGCTTTCCATCAGCGACATCCGCGCGGTGGGACGGGACTGGCGCATTACCGCTTCGGTGAACAGGTGAATCACCGTGAATAGCACGACCTGGATGGATCACCAAACTGACGCCGGGCGCCGGCACTTCTGGACTCATCGTCAAGTGTTCTTCAGGGAACAACAAGGATTCTGACCAGGCGTATGTTTACGGGAATCATTCAGGCGGTTGGCGCGGTCTCCTCACTGGAAAACCGGGGAGGAGACCTGCGTATCGGCATCAGGACCGGTAAGTTGCCGCTGGACGATGTCGCCACCGGCGACAGCATCGCCGTCAGCGGCGTCTGCCTGACGGTCGTCGAACTGGGCGACGGCGGATTCCACGCCGATGTCTCGGGGGAGACTCTCAGGCGGACCGTCCTCGGGACGCTCGTCGTCAATACGTCCGTCAATCTGGAGAAGGCGCTGACTCTGGCCACCCGCCTGGGCGGGCACTTGGTGAGCGGCCATGTGGATGGCGTCGGCACGGTGATCGCGCGGCGCGAAGACAGCCGCTCGGTGCAGTTCACGATCCGGGCGCCGGATGATCTGGCCCGCTATATCGCCACCAAGGGTTCGATCTGCGTGGACGGCATCAGTCTCACCGTCAATGGCGTGAATGGCGCCGAGTTCGAGCTGAACATCGTGCCGCATACCCTGGCCGAGACCACCATGAACGGTTACCGCGCGGGAAGTAAGGTCAATCTGGAAGTAGACCTGGTCGCACGCTATCTGGAGCGGCTGCTGCTGGGGGAACAGGCGGCGCTACCGGGCGCCGGCGGCGCCATCACCCGGGAACTGCTCGCGACGAGTGGTTTCCTGGAGGGTAAGCGCTGAAGCGCGCCGCCCGTTGATGGATAATAGGTTATCAGCATTGCCATCATCGCAGGAACCGGGCGTTGCCATGACACTCAATCGTACGGAAGAACTTATCGAGGAGATCGCCGCCGGCCGCATGGTCGTTCTGATGGACGACGAAGACCGCGAGAACGAGGGCGACCTGGTCATGGCGGCGACGCTCGCGCGCCCGGAGGACATCAATTTCATGGCCAGCCACGGGCGCGGCCTGATCTGCCTGACGTTGACGCGCGAACGCTGTGAACAGCTTGCCCTGCCGCTCATGGTGCGGCGCAACGTGTCGCTGCATTCGACCAATTTCACCCTGTCCATCGAGGCGGCGGAAGGCGTCACGACGGGTATTTCGGCACACGACCGCGCCCGCACGGTGCAGGCGGCCGTCAGCCCGAACGCCGTTCCCGGGGATATCGTGCAGCCCGGTCATATCTTTCCGCTCATGGCGCAGCCGGGCGGCGTACTGAGCCGTGCCGGGCACACCGAAGCCGGCTGCGACCTGGCGCGGCTCGCGGGCCTGGAACCGGCCGCGGTTATCGTCGAGATCCTCAACGAGGACGGCAGCATGGCGCGACGCCCGGATCTGGAAGTCTACGCGAAAAAACACGGACTCATGATCGGCACCATCGAGGATCTGATCCGATACCGGATCGAGAATGAGAAGACGGTGGAACGTGTCTCGGGATGTGAATTGTCGACCGAACACGGCGTTTTCCAGCTGCATGCCTACCACGACCATATCGACGGCGCCATTCATCTGGCGCTGACGATGGGGGACGTCACCTCCGACGAACCCGCCCTGGTGCGCGTGCACATGCAGAACACCCTCAGTGACCTGGTCGAAGCACAGCGGGAGGGTCGTCACTGGTCGCTGCGCCAGGCGCTGCAATGCATCGCGCGCGAAGGCAGGGGCGTGGTTGTTATCCTGCGTTGGGAGCAGCAGGATGAACTGCTGCAACAGATCAGGGAGTATCATATGCCAGAGGATCAGTCAGGTTCGCCGAGGACAGGGGAGCCGGCGGAATTGCGTACCTATGGCGTGGGCGCGCAGATCATCGCCGATCTGGGAGTACACCGGATGCGTGTGCTGAGCGCGCCCAAGATCGTGCACGGTATCGCCGGTTTCGGACTGGAAGTGGTGGAATACGTTCCGTGTGAATGATGCGATGCGATGGGCACGATAATCTCACCGCAAAGTCGCAAAGAACGCAAAGTGCTTGCTTGTTTTCGATAAAGAATTTTTCTGCGTCCTTTGCGCCTCTGCGGTGAAAACGGTGTTTAGGGATGACGCCAGGTAAGAACAGGATTTGAATGATCGCAGGATTTGGGAAAACCATGAACGATATTGCAATAAAAGAAGGTGAGCTGGTGATACGGGATGCGCGCATTGCCCTGCTGGTGTCGCGCTTCAACGGGTTCGTCGTCGACAGCCTGCTTGCTGGCGCGCTGGATACACTGAAACGCCATGGCGCCGATGAACGCGATCTGCAGATCGTCAAGGTGCCGGGCGCCTTTGAAATGCCCGTCGTGGCGCAGCGACTGGCCGCTTCCAAACGCTTCGATGCCCTGATCGCTCTGGGTGCCGTCATCCGCGGCGGCACCCCGCATTTCGAATACGTGGCCGGAGAATGCACCAAGGGACTGGCCATGGTTTCCATGAAATACGATATCCCGGTGGCCTTTGGCGTGCTGACTGTGGATACGATCGAGCAGGCGATCGAGCGGGCCGGTACCAAGGCCGGCAACAAGGGGGCCGAGGCGGCACTGTCGGCGATCGAGATGATCAGTTTGTTGCGCAACCTCGACACGTGAGATCGCGAGGTGAAGGATGATGAAATTTTCCGCACAGGCGCGTACCCGGGCGCGGCGTTATGGCATGCAGGCCCTGTACCAGTGGGATTTGTCCGGGCTGGATATGGCCGAGATCCAGCGGCAGTTTTTCGAAACCGAGGATTTCAAGAATGCCGACAGCGGTTATTTCATCGAGCTTCTCAATGGCGTCAAGACTCGCATCGAGAGCATAGATTCACATATCTCCGAAGCCATTGACCGGCCGATCGGGCAGCTGGACCCCGTGGAGCGCGCCATCCTCCGCATCGCCTGCTATGAGCTGCTGTTCAGGCATGACATCCCGTATCGCGTCAGCATCAACGAAGCGATAATGCTGGCCAGGAAGTTCGGCGCCGAGCAGGGGCATACCTTTGTAAACGGCGTGCTGGACAACATGGCGCGCAAAATCCGGCCGGCCGAGTCCCGGGGAGTCGACAAGCAGGTCACGGGTAGCTGAAATCCGGTCTGCCTTCGGAGCCATGGACGAATCCGAATTCGATATCATTCGCCACTACTTTGCCCGCCACCGGGCTTCACGTGATGACGTCCTGGCGGGGATCGGCGACGACGCGGCCCTGTTGCAGGTGCCGGCGGACAGGGTACTTGCCGTTTGCATGGATACCCTGGTCGCGGGCGTGCATTTTCCACCGGAGACTACTGCGGCCGCCATCGGACATAAAGTGCTGGCGGTCAACCTGAGCGACCTGGCGGCGATGGGCGCCGAGCCCGCCTGGGCCACGCTGGCACTGACCGTGCCCGATAACGATGCTGCCTGGCTGGCGGACTTTTCCGACGCATTCTTCGCGCTTGCCGATCGTTACGCCGTACAGCTTGTCGGCGGTGACACCACCCGTGGACCGCTGGTCATTACCGTTCAGGTGCACGGCTTCGTGGCTCCGGAAAAGGCCCTGCGGCGGCAGGGCGCGCGCCCGGGCGAACGGATCTATGTGACGGGCACACTCGGCGATGCCGGACTGGCCCTGCGAATGAATGACCCGGGCGACAACTGGCTGCGGAAGCGGCTGGATTTTCCCGAGCCCCGCATCGAGGCCGGGTTGGTGCTGCGGGAATATGCCAGCGCCGCGATTGATATTTCCGATGGCCTGCTGGCCGATCTGGGTCATCTGCTGGAGGTCGACCGGCTGGGTGCCTCGCTGCGGATCGACACATTCCCGCGTTCGGAAGCCTTTCTCGGGGCCATGCAGGTTCTGGATCCGGAGCGACGGGGGTTATTCTACGAATTGCCCCTGGGCGCCGGCGATGACTATGAGTTGTGCTTCACCGTGGCAGAGAAACATTGCGGCGAGATGGAGGCGCGGCTCGCCGGGATCCCCGGCGGTTGCCGATGGATCGGCGTCGTGGAAGCCGATCAGGGCATACGCTGTTACCGGGATGATGGCGCACCGTATCGGTCTGCAGTGACCGGGTACCAGCATTTCAGCGGCACGTCATGACCCTGCCCGGCAAGGTGCCACCTCGTCTGTTGCGGCATCCATTGGGCTTCGTGGCTTTCGGGTTCGGTAGCGGGCTGGTCCCGGTGGCGCCCGGTACGGCGGGGACGCTGGCGGCGGTCCCGCTGTATCTCCTGCTGCGGGATTTGCCGCTTGCTGGCTATAGGGTAGTGGTTGCGCTGTTGTTCCTGGTCGGCCTGCCGGTGTGCGCCCACGCGGCCCGTCAGCTCGGGGTGCATGATCATCCGGCCATTGTGTGGGATGCAATCGTGGGGTATCTCGTGACCATGATTGCCGCTCCGCCAGGTCTGGTCTGGATGGTCGCGGGGTTTGTGCTGTTCCGTTTCTTCGATATCCTCAAACCCTGGCCCATCCGCTGGTGTGACCGCCGGGTACCTGGCGGGTTTGCATTATGCTGGATGATCTGCTGGCCGGCGTGTTTTCGGCCGGCCTGTTGCAGATCACCTCGCGCTGGCTCGCCTGATTACCGGACAGGCAGTAACCGTGTCAGCCGAGCACTGGCCTCAGCCAGCGCAGGTACAGGCGGTCGGCGATCTGTTGTGCCCCGGCGATTTTCCCGGCAAGATTCTCCGTCATCGTCCCGACAGACTGCACCGCGGGCGAGGGGTCGTCCAGTTCCTGACGGTACAGGGATGCCCATTCACGCACCATCGGAGCCGTCATTTCCACGTGGCATTGCAATGCCAGAGTGTTTCCCGAGGCAAACGCCTGCCGCGCGCAGTGATCACTTTCAAGTATGACCTCGGCCTGATCGGGCACTGAAAACGTTTCACCGTGCCAGTGAAACAGCTCCATCCGCGCAGGCAGTTCACCCAGCCAGTTTTTCGCCATCTCATTGTGCAGCTTGCGCACGCTGTGCCAGCCGATTTCCCTGACCGGATTGGCGCTCACGGTGCCGCCGAGCGCCTTGCTGATGAGTTGTCCGCCAAGGCAGTGTCCCAGCACCGGCATTCCCTCTGCATGCGCCTGGCGGATCAATTCCAGTTCCTGACCGATCCAGGGAAACGGGTCGTTGACGCTCATCGGACCGCCCATGAATACAAGGCCTGAACAGTCATCGATCCCTGCAGGGACCGGGTCGCCGCTGTCGATGGCAATGACCTGGCCGGGAACGGCGAGCCGGGACAGTACTTCGCCGAGGTATCCCGGGCCTTCGCATTCGATGTGGCGAAAAATATACAGAGGTTTCATAATGATCCCGGTATGGTGCGATCAGGCAACTGGTTCAGGAAATGTCATTATCCAGAAATCTGTTATTACTCCTAGTGTTTTGTGTGTTTGCGGTTCCCGGCCTCCAGGCCGCGCAGGACGTACGTGTGGTCGGCTTGTTCAAGGATCGCGCCGTGGTGCTTATCGAGGGCAAGCAGCGCATACTCCGGGTGGGACAGACCAGCCCCGAGGGCGTGAAACTGGTTGCGGCCGACAGTGAATCCGCTCTCCTGGAGTATCAAGGGGAGGAGTTCAAGGGGCTGCTGGACGGTCGAGTGAGTACACGCACCAGGCCGCCAGCGACCGAGGAAGTCCAGATCTGGCGCAATCCCCAGGGCATGTATGCGACCACGGGGAGTATCAACGGACTGCCGGTCTCCCTGCTGGTCGACACCGGTGCGACCCAGGTCGCCATGAATGCCGCCCAGGCGCGGCGTCTGGGAATAGATTATCGCGTCATCGGCGTGCCGGCGGCGATTACCACGGCGTCGAGACTGGAACCGGCCTGGGCGGTGACGCTGGATTCCGTCAAGGTCGGAGACATCGAGTTGAGCAATGTCGAGGGTGTGGTGCTCGAGGGCGCGCAGCCCGAGACGGTCCTGCTGGGGATGTCCTATCTTGGCCGGCTTGAAATCCGCAATGACGGGCGTCTGCTGACTTTGCAACGCAAATACTGAGACCGGTAACTTGCTTTGCGCAACCGTCGTAATGCCCGATTTACCAACCGCATCACCCGTAGTGTCTGGTTATTATCTATTTCTTTCAATAGCGTATGCTGATATCCAGCGCAGGGGATCTGCGGCTTTATCCATTCCTGCAAGGCTTTCCATGGCTTCATCATGAAGTTCCAGGGCGCGCTGTTTCGCGCCTTCGAGCCCGAACAGCACCGGGTAGGTCGATTTCTCCAGCGATTGGTCAGCCCCGGAATGCTTGCCCAGGGTATCGGTTTCACCTTCAACATCGAGGATATCGTCGCGAATCTGGAAGGCCAGTCCGACGCACTTCGCATAGTGATCGAGCTTTTCCAGGGAGTCTGCAGGGAGTTCCGGAGCAGTGAGTGCGCCGAGGACGACACTGGAGCGGATCAGCGCGCCGGTCTTGTGGATATGCATGTCCTCGAGTTCGGCAATGCCCAGTTGATGGCCGGTGGCCGCGACATCGATTGTTTGTCCGCCTACCATTCCGCGCGAACCGGCCGCGAGGGCCAGGGTGTCGATCATCCGCAGCCGGGTGTTCACATTTTTCGGGGCTTTATCATGCGCAAGTACGTAAAAGGCCAGCGCCTGCAGTGCGTCACCGGCGAGAATGGCGATGGCCTCGCCGAACGCCTTGTGACAGCTGGGTTTGCCACGGCGCAGATCGTCGTCGTCCATCGCGGGAAGATCGTCATGGACCAGGGAATAAGCGTGGATGAGCTCGATGGCGCAGGCCGCATTGTCCATCTGTTCACGGCGACTGCCGACGGATTGGCCACTGGCGTAGACGAGGGCGGGGCGAATGCGTTTGCCGCTGCCCAGTACCGCGTAGCGCATCGCCTCGTGCAGGGATGACGGGAGGGTATTGGCGTCGGGCAGCCAGTGATGCAGGCTTTTCTCGAGACGAGCCTGGCAATTTGCCATGAACGAGGGCAGGGAATCCTCAGGTGTCATCACTGGAGAACGGGGCAATGTCGTCCTGGCCGGATTTATTCAACAGGATTTCGACCTTTTGTTCGGCCTCTTTCAGAGCCTGCTGGCAGGTGCGTGTCAGTTGAATACCGCGCTCGAAATACTGCAGCGATTCCTCCAGGCTCAGGTTGCCTTGCTCCATCTTCGCAACCAAGGCTTCCAGCTCCTTCAGGGATTTTTCAAACGCAAGTGTTTCCTGTTGTTTTCTGGCCATTGCTTGAAACTTTTACCGAATCGGCCTACGTTACCCCAGCCGGGTGAGAGGGGTCAATGAAACGCCCGATGTCGTCACCCGAAGATGACCAGTACTTGACCTGACAGAGATGCTGGTTTAGATTTGCCAAAAGATTAGATTGATTCTAAACTTAATCCGGGGCCCTACACTCCCATCATTAAATTGCATGAGGAAACAGCTATGAATCTGAAAGGCAGCAACACGGAACAGAACCTCAAGGATGCCTTCGCGGGTGAATCACAGGCCAATCGCCGCTACCTCTATTTTGCCTCCAAGGCGGATGTCGAGGGGTACAACGATGTCGCTTCGGTGTTTCGTTCCACGGCGGAAGGCGAGACCGGCCATGCCCACGGTCACCTTGAATATCTCGAACAGGTGGGTGATCCGGCTACCGGGCTTCCCATCGGCGCCACCTCGAATAACCTGAAGGCGGCGATTGCCGGGGAAACCCATGAATACACCGATATGTATCCGGGTATGGCCAAATCGGCGCGCGATGAAGGCTTCGATGAAATTGCGGACTGGTTTGAAACCCTGGCCAAGGCCGAGCGTTCTCATGCCAACCGTTTCCAGAAGGCACTCGATTCACTGGATCAATAGGCCCTGACACGCGGCAATCGAGGGGCCGGCCAATCGGCCCCTCGTATGGTAAAACAACGGGAACGGGTTAATGGCATCAACAGGTGAAGGAAAACGGGAAGGCAGCCTGGAAGCGCCGACGCGTCATCCGCTCGACTGGACGGGTGCCGGTTTCTACGACGAACAGCAACTGTTCACCGAACTGGAACGTGTCTTTGATATCTGCCATGGCTGCCGGCGCTGCTTCAGCCTGTGCAATGCCTTCCCGACCCTGTTCGATGCCATTGACGCATCGGACACCATGGAGCTGGACGGCGTCCCCCGCGAGGTCTACTGGAAGGTGGTCGACCACTGCTATCTCTGTGACATGTGTTTCATGACCAAGTGCCCCTATGTGCCGCCGCACGAGTGGAACGTGGATTTCCCGCACCTCATGCTGCGCGCCAAGGCGGTTCGGTTCAAACAGGGAAAAGTCCGGCCGCGTGACCGTCTGCTGACCTCGACCGATACGGTCGGACGTCTCGCTGGAATACCGGTCGTCACCGGGGTGGTCAATGCAGTCAACAAGTCAGCAGCGACACGCCGGCTGATGGAAAAGGTGCTGGATGTGCACCAGGATGCCATCCTGCCCCAGTACCACAGCAGGACATTGCGAAAGCGGCTCGCCGCACGTGATGATTCCGGCATGACTGCAGAACCGGCCGGACCGACGCAGGGCAAGGTAGCCCTGTTTGCGACCTGTTACTGCAATTACAACGAGCCGGATATCGGGATGGACCTGGCGGTAGTGCTGGAACATAACGGCATTCCGGTGACCACTGTCCACAAGGAGCAGTGCTGTGGCATGCCCAAGCTGGAGCTGGGTGACCTGGATGCCGTGAAGGCCGCCAAAGATGCCAATATACCGGCCTTGCTGCGCCTCGTTGACGAGGGCAGGGATATTATCGCCGCGGTTCCTTCCTGCGTACTGATGTTCAAGCAGGAACTACCGCTGATGTTTCCGAATGATCCGGATGTTGCCAGGGTCAGGGATGCCATCTTCGATCCGTTCGAATACCTGATGCTGCGTCACAAGTACGGCAAGCTGAAAACCGATTTCAAACAGGCGCTCGGCAGGGTGGCCTACCATGTGTCCTGCCACCTGCGGGTACAGAATATTGGCCTCAAGACGCGCGATCTGCTGCAATTGATTCCCGACACCCGGGTGGAGGCCATCGAGCGCTGCTCGGGGCATGACGGTACCTACGCGGTAAAGAAAGAATTTCACGAGGTCTCGATGAAGATCTGTCGGCCTGTGGTCAATCGCGTGGTGCGTGATGAGGCCGATCATTACAGCAGTGATTGCCCGATGGCCGGGCACCAGATCGAGAACGGATTGGATAACGGCAGGGTGCCGGAACATCCATTGAGCCTGTTGCGCTTGGCTTATGGAATCTAGCGAGCACCCATCCATAATAGAGATAAACTCGCTGCAAAAGCCGCAAAGGACGCAGAGTATTTGATTGTTTTGTTAATGAATTTCTCTGCGTCCTTTGCGTCTCTGCGGTGAAAACATTGTTTATGGATAAAAGGAACGTTAACCGGGACTGATGCAATGGAAAAACTGACGCGTGGTGATCTTTACAGTCTCGAACAGTATGCGGAGCTGCGACCGGAATTTCGTGCCCGTGTCATGACGCACAAGAAAAATCGCAAGCTGCCCATCGGGCCGGTGGCCACTCTGTATTTCGAGGATCGCCTGACCGTACAGTACCAGATTCAGGAAATGCTGCGGGTCGAACGGATCTTTGAAGCCGCGGGCATCGAGGAAGAACTCGCGGCGTATAATCCGCTCATCCCGGATGGCGCCAACTGGAAGGCAACCTTCATGCTCGAGGAATCCGATATCGACAAGCGCCGGCAGCTGCTGGCCGGGCTTGTCGGGATCGAGGACAGGGTGTGGGTGATGGTTGACGGGCATGAGCGGGTATATGCGGTCGCGGATGAGGATCTTGATCGGGACACGGAAGAAAAGACCTCATCGGTCCATTTCCTGCGATTTGAATTGGGCCCGGCAATGGTCAAGGATGCCAGGAGCGGTGTGGCGTTCGGTTTTGGCATAGACCATGCGAACTACACGCACCAGGTGTTGCCTGTCACGGAAAATGTACGCGCAGCCCTGCTTGCCGACCTCGCGTGAGCCGGTGCAACACGCACCAAGACCCTGAAATTGCGAAGATGCGTTGATGAGGCTCGAAATGAGTCGATGGGCGCGCTAAACTGCGCTCCCCATGAACACACCCATTCCTGGCAGGGCGACACACCGGATATGCTGGCTCGCCGCATTGGTTTTGATTTTTTCCAATGTCATCTCCGCAGATGACGATACGGGCTGGACCGGAACTCCTTTTGTCGCCCCCCCCGCTTGGAAGGAAAAAGTCCCGGGACTGCCCGCCTATCCGGAAAATGACCGCTTGCTGGAGTTTCCGGCCAGCCTGCCCGGCTATGACTTTCGTGTCTTCATCGATCCGGACTCGCTAACCGTGGGGGGAGACCGGGTGGTGCGCTACACCCTGGTGATCGTTTCATCTTCAGGCGTGCAAAATATTTCCTATGAAGGACTGCATTGCGGCAAGCATGAATACCGTCGCTATGCCTACGGTTCCGGTGATAAATGGTTTCCGATCGAGGCTTCGCCCTGGCAAAGGGTGAGCGACATCGGAGTGGATCATTACCGTCATGTGCTGTACTGGGACTACTTGTGCAGCCCCTTGCGACCGAATCTCGATACTGCGTCAATGTTACGAAGGATTCGCAATACCTCGGGACCCGTTTTTCATGAATAGTTATTTTGCAAACCCAGGCTACGGATTATTGCCATGAGTGCTGTGTACGACGCTGCCGCGATCGAGATTCTCAGCGGGCTTGAACCCGTGCGCAAACGTCCGGGTATGTACACGGACACCTCGAGGCCCAACCATCTGGCACAGGAGGTCATCGACAACAGCGTCGATGAGGCGATTGCCGGCCATGCCACGCGTATCGATGTGGCGCTCTACAAGGACGGTTCGCTGGAAGTTGCGGACAACGGCCGCGGCATGCCGGTAGACCTGCACCCGGATGAGGGTATCAGCGGAGTTGAGGTCATCCTCACCCGCCTGCATGCCGGGGGGAAGTTCTCGGCCGGCAACTACACGTTCTCCGGCGGGCTGCACGGCGTGGGCGTGTCCGTTGTCAATGCCTTGTCCAAACACCTTGAAGTCTGGGTGAGACGCAAGGGCAAGGAGTACAACATGGCCTTTTCCGGCGGCGACAGGGTGTCGGCACTGGAAGAGGTCGGCACGGTCGGCAGGCAGAATACCGGCACCAGAATCCGTTTCTGGCCAGACCCCAGGTATTTTGATTCGACCAAATTTTCACTCTCGCGTCTCAAACATGTCCTGCGCGCCAAGGCGGTTCTGTGTCCCGGGCTTGTGGTACGACTGCACGACGAGGCCAGCGGCGAGAAGCTGGAATGGCGCTACGAGGAGGGGGTACGGGATTATCTGATCGGGGAACTCGGTGATGTGCCCCGGCTGCCCGAGGAACCTTTCGCCGGCAACATGGCCGGCAACCACGAAGCTGCCGAATGGGCGCTGGTCTGGTTGCCCGACGACGGCGAACCGGTAGCCGAGAGTTATGTCAACCTGATTCCGACCGCCCAGGGCGGAACCCATGTGAACGGTCTGCGTATGGGCCTGACCGAAGCCATCCGCGAATTCTGCGAGTTTCGCAACCTGCTGCCGCGTGGCGTGAAACTTGCCCCCGAGGATGTGTGGGAGCGGTGCAGTTACATCCTGTCGGTGAAACTGCTCGATCCGCAATTCAGTGGTCAGACCAAGGAACGGCTATCCTCCCGGGAGTGCGCGGCATTCGTTTCCGGGGTGGTCAAGGATGCCTTTGGCCTGTGGCTCAACCATCACACGGAGTCGGGTGAGCGCATCGCGTCGCTGGCAATCGAAAACGCCCAAAAACGCCAGCGCGCGGGAAAGAAAGTCATTCGCAAGAAGGTAACCTCGGGCCCGGCCCTGCCAGGCAAGCTGGCTGATTGCTCCTCAAGTGACGGCGAGCGCACCGAGCTGTTCCTGGTCGAGGGAGATTCGGCCGGCGGTTCCGCCAAGCAGGCCAGAGACCGCGAGTTCCAGGCCATCATGCCGTTGCGCGGCAAGATCCTGAATACCTGGGAGGTGGATTCCGCCGAGGTGCTGGCATCCCAGGAGGTGCATGATATTGCGGTCGCCATCGGTGTCGAACCGGGTTCCAATGAACTGAGGAATCTGCGTTACAGCAAGATCTGTATTCTCGCGGATGCCGACTCTGACGGTGCACATATCGCGACGCTGTTGTGCGCGCTTTTTCTGCGCCATTTCCCCGCCCTCGTGCAGGCCGGCCATGTCTACGTCGCCATGCCTCCGCTCTACCGCATCGATGCCGGCAAGGACGTGTTCTATGCCCTGGACGATGCCGAAAAACAGGGACTGCTGGACCGGATAGCCGCCGAGAAGATCAGGGGCAAGGTGGTCGTTCAGCGTTTCAAGGGGCTGGGCGAGATGAACCCGATGCAGTTGCGCGAGACGACCATTGCACCGGAAACACGCCGCCTGGTGCAGTTGACGGTAGACGTCGAAGACGACACCCATCAACTGATGGATATGCTGCTGGCCAGGAAGCGTGCGGCGGATCGCCGTAACTGGCTCGAGGCTTCCGGCGATATGGCTGAGATATAGCGAACCGCAGGTATAACGATGAAAACGCTCGACCTCGACTATGAAGGCATCGAACAGCTGCCTTTGAAAAGTTTCACCGAGAAGGCCTACCTGAATTATTCCATGTATGTCATTCTCGACCGGGCCCTGCCGCATATCGGCGACGGCCTGAAGCCGGTGCAGCGGCGCATCGTATACGCCATGTCCGAGCTCGGCCTGTCGGCGGCCGCGAAGTACAAGAAATCGGCCCGAACCGTCGGTGATGTGCTCGGCAAGTTCCACCCCCACGGCGACTCGGCCTGCTACGAGGCGATGGTGCACCTCGCCCAGCCCTTCACCTGCCGTTATCCTCTGATCGATGGCCAGGGCAACTGGGGGGCACCGGACGATCCCAAGTCCTTCGCCGCCATGCGCTACACCGAGTCGCGCCTGTCACCCTACGCGGAAATTCTGCTGGATGAACTGGGGCAGGGGACGGTGAACTGGACGCCCAACTTCGATGGCACCCTGGAAGAGCCGGAAATCCTGCCGGCGCGCCTGCCGTCGGTGCTGCTTAACGGTGCCACGGGCATTGCCGTCGGTATGGCAACCGATATTCCGCCACACAACCTCAACGAGGTGGCCATGGCGGCAATCCATCTGCTGGAGAATCCCAGGAGTACCGTCGAGGAGCTCTGCGAGTTCATAAAGGGACCGGATTTTCCCACGGGTGCAGAGATCATTACACCGGTATCCGACCTGATTCAGGCATACAAGTCGGGGAACGGCAGCGTGCGTGTGCGCGCCTGCTATGAAATCGAGCGTGATGACATTGTCATCACGGCCCTGCCGTACCAGACATCCGGCGGCAGGGTGCTCGAACAGATCGCCGCCCAGATGACGGCGAAAAAACTGCCCATGGTGGAGGATCTCCGCGATGAATCCGATCACGAGAACCCCACCCGTCTGGTAATTGTGCCGCGCTCCAGCCGGATTGATGTTGAATCCCTCATGACGCATCTGTTCGCCACCACCGACCTGGAGCGCACGGTTCGCATCAACCTGAACATGATCGGTCTGAACGGGCGGCCGCAGGTCAAGGACCTGCGCACCATCCTCTCGGAGTGGCTTGAGTTTCGCCTCGTTACCGTGCGCCGGCGTCTCGAGTATCGACTGGACAAGGTCAACCGGCGTCTGCATCTACTTGAAGGTCTGTTGGTCGCCTTCCTCAACCTCGACGAGGTGATCCGGATCATTCGCACCGAGGACAAGCCCAAACCGGTATTGATGAAGCGGTTTGAACTGACCGAGGAGCAGGCGGATTACATACTGGACACGCGGCTGCGGCAACTCGCGCGTCTGGAAGAGATGAAGATCAAGGCGGAACTGGAGGCGCTTGCCAGCGAGCGTGATTCAATTGAAAAAATACTCGGCTCCGCGCAGCGGCTGAGGACCCTGATCAGGAAGGAGATCCAGGCAGATGCCAGTAAATACGGCGATGAGCGACGTTCCCGGCTGGTGGAACGCGCGGCCGCCCAGGCACTGGATGAGGCCGAACTGGTGCCGAGTGAACCGGTAACCGTGGTATTGTCGACTAACGGCTGGGTGCGTGTCGCCAAGGGACATGATATCGATCCGGCGGAAATGAATTACAAGACCGGGGACGATTTTGCCTCCGCGGCGCGTTGTCGCAGCAACGAGCTGGCGGTGTTCCTCGATTCGACCGGGCGTACCTATGCGGTACCCGCGCACTCGCTGCCAAGCGCGAGAGGGCTGGGCGAACCGTTGACCGGCCGCCTCAAACCCGAAGATGGCGCGCGTTTTGTCGGTGTGATGGCCGGCGATCCGGACAGGTTGTACCTGCTGGCGAGTGATTCAGGGTACGGGTTTATCACGCGGCTCGGCGATTTGTATACGCGGAACAAGGCGGGTAAAGCGGTATTGTCAGTTCCCCGCGGCTCCGGAATACTGTCACCAATGCCGGTCAGAAGCCTTGAAGACAGCCTGATCGCCGCCGTCACCACTGACGGCTATATGCTGGTCATAGCGGCTGCTGATCTACCGCTGATGTCACGTGGCAAGGGTAACAAGATCATCAATATTCCATCTGCAAGACTGAAAAGTCGCGAGGAAATCGTCGCTGCGGTTGTCTGCGTGCACAGTGGCGAGCAACTCGTCATTCATGCCGGCAAGCAACACAAAACCATCAAAACCGATGAACTCAATGGGTTCGTTGGAGAGCGAGGGCGGAGAGGGCGTAAATTACCGCGTGGATATCAGAAGATTTTTTCTATTGATGTGCAGTTGTCTTGAGATATATAAATATATGAATTTAATAATTTAAAATCACTCCAGTCTGGTCTTGATCCTTTTCTTTGGGTGGGCTAATGAATCTAGGTAAAAATCTATGGCACCGAACCCCATCAATGCTGATAACGTGACGTCCCCCACCAACGTAGTCCCCAGGAAGTTCAATGGCACTTTCCCTAATGACATACCGCGCTACTGGTTTAGGCAAAATCCAATACTGACAAATATGTTGAACACGTACACATTATTGGTGCCAGATAATGAGCATTACTACATGCGAAATATTCGATGTGCGTATGAAAGATTGAAAGATCCAGAGCTAAAAGTGCGCGTCCAGAATTTCATTCAGCAGGAAGGGCAACATGGTATCGCGCATAAGCGTTACTGGGAGAACTTATCCGCACAGGGTTTGAAATTTAAAGGATTTCTGAGTGTCACAAACTTCTTGAGCTATAAGTTTCTAGAACCGATTTTTCCATTGTCTATGCAGCTATCTGTCATTGCAGCAGTCGAGCATATCAACGCATATATGGGACACATCTTTTTGGAGGATAACTTGCTTAAACAAGCCGATCCTCGGAAGCGACTTTTATTTAATTGGCATTTTGCGGAGGAAATTGAGCATAAGGAGGTATCTTACGACGTATTCCAGGAGGTAAGTGGCAATTATCCGTTAAGAGTTATCGGAATGCTGCTTACGGTTCCACTGTTCTATGTATTTAGTTTGGCGGGAACGTTATATTTCTCATGGCAATGTCGAGAAATATTAAACCCAAAATCTTGGGGCGACTGGTTTAGATTTCTGTTTATACGAGAGAAAGTAGCAATTAAGTCTTTACGTTATTTAGTACTCTATTTTAGGCCGGGTTTTCATCCCCGACAGATCGCTGATTATTGTTTGGCCGAATCATTTCTTAACTCGACTGCATTTCAGGCTTTGAATGGAATAGTTGAATCTGGTACTGGTGAAGTAGTGAGTGACGGTATTGAAGAGTGTTAGACATAACGCGCTCTCAATCCATCGCTTTGAAAGTAATCAAAGCGATGGTATAACCAGGCCCTTGGTAAAACCACGTCGCATCAGCCTTTATAGTATTCTTCTCATTAGAAATAACCATCAAATAAGGGTAGATACATTCTTATTTCAATTTCTGGTATTTCTCCATAATCAACCGAGAAGCAATATACATCCGAAAATTTCGGATCGTATTGCACGATAGACCATCTTATGGGTAAGAAAATCACACTTTCTGACGTTCTCTGCAATGCTTTTGATAAAGACTATTCATTGGAGCAAGCAGCCATTGATCTTGGTGAACTCATTAGTGAGAAGGAAATCATTAAGCGCAGATATGGATTGGGGCATCCAAGACTCACCGAGCTAGAGGAATTAATTATATTTCAGGAAAAACTAACACTAGGAAAATTGCAAGGTGACCAATTATTTGCCCAATTGGATCAATTAGGCATTACGCTTAAAAAGCATGGTAGGTGCGGTTAATTTACTTCTGATGTTTTTACATTTCCCGATTCAGGGAGTAGCTCTCAAGCTATAAGTGACGTACATCATATACGGTTCTCTGTCATAATCCTTAATACCAAAATACAACAATACAATATCCTTCTTCAGGTTATTGTTGCCCCTGACAGACAAACGTTTACGCAGAGACGTGTTTACGTCGGTAAAGGAATTGGGACGCCAGAGATTCAGCTAAATCAATCAGGGTGTTCAACCTGCGAGCGCATACTCGGATGTATCATTCGTGAATTCACAGGTATTATTTATTGTGCTTATAATTTCTCCTGATGGTATGAGATGACGTTATGATGTCGCAGTCGGTCCTCCTGTCTGAGTGGTTGCTGTCTGATTATGCTGTCGATATTACTACCGGTTATGAATGCGCATCCAGGTTTGACTGATGCGCTAGTTTCAGCTGACCGCCTTATTTTCCGGGTTGTCAGCCAACTTGTTGTGCAGCAGTATAATCGCGGAGTCCGCCGCCTTTCTGATGGTGACAACGTTGCTAATACCTCTGTCCCTGAAATCCTGGAGTGAGATGTTTTGCGCGTCTTTGGCTAACTGGGCAAGCTGTGTAAGTCCCAAATACAGAGACGAGCCTTTCAGGGCATGTGCAAGGTCGCGGAAACCAGACCAGTCGCCTCTGGCAACAGCTGATTCCAGCTCCCGGAGATTCTTGTTTGTATCATCAACAAAATTGTCAACAATCTCGCTTATGAAGGCGATGTCGCCATCTGCGAGATCAGCAAGTCTGTCGAATTCCTCCTCGTCAAAGGTCTCTGTTGACTGAATGTTGTCCGGCCCCGAATCAGGCGCGAGTTCTGCTTGATTGCTGGATTCTGATGTTGCGTCATACATATCTGACAAAGTATCTGTCAACCTGACCAATGAGACCGGCTTGGTCAGAAAATGTTTGATGCCGGCTGCTTCACAACTGGCTTTCGCCTCTTCAGTGGCATCTGCGGTTAGTACGGCAAACCCTACAGGGGGGACACCGTCGTGTGCAAAGCAATATGCCTGGTACACC
Source organism: uncultured Gammaproteobacteria bacterium (assembly GCA_963763115.1). GTDB lineage: Bacteria > Pseudomonadota > Gammaproteobacteria > UBA9214 > UBA9214 > CAVQCA01. The sequence goes on along the minus strand of CAVXNM010000033.1, from coordinate 38,573 downwards.
TCGACGCCACCCATGTCCGGCATGTTTTTGTCGATGATGACAGCATCAAATTTATCCTTCTCCAGGGCAAGAAGCGCTGCTTCGCCACCATTTACAATGGTGTAGCGATGTCCAAGCTTGTCCAGCATGCGTTGCATAACTATACGGTTGGTGGCGTTGTCATCGCTTACCAGAACATTTAGTTGACGGCCAGCAACTTTCTTCTTCGACTGCTTGTGTGCAAAGTGGATAATTTCGTCCTCTGTTCCGTGTTTCGAGTAACACGCGTGCAGGACATTGAGTAGCAAATTATCTTCCAATGGTGTGTTAAGTACAAAGAGTGACTGCCGTTTGTGCTGGTCTGGATGCGGCTGCTCACTGGAGTTGATTAGCACTATTTGTAACCCGGTGGGGAGTTCTATTTCCGTGCCGTCAATAATGCTAGCGAGTAACGGGCTTGCTGGCATGTCATTGATGATCAGGGCGTCGTAGATGTTGGATGAAATTACTTTTGAGTATGCCTCTTCGATGCAGACAAACGCATCGTACGGGATGCCCCAGTTTTCGAGTTTATTCAGAATGGCATCTTTTGCTTGAGTCGTTTGCGACAGATATATTGCCCTGCAACGGCTCGTCCAGTTCTTGTCTATGGAGTCCGCCTTGTTTTTGTTGACGCTGAGTGGTATTTCGAACCAGAAAGTCGTTCCAACATCCAGGGTGCTTTCAATGCCTATGGTGCCACCCATGAGTTCTACAAGGTTCTTGCAAATAGTGGTGCCCAGACCAGTGCCTCCATAGGTGCGCGAAATACTGTCGCTGGCTTGTGTGAACGGATCAAAAATAACATTAAGCTTGTCCTGAGGGATGCCAGTGCCCGTGTCTGTCACTTCAAAACGGAGTGATGTCATGCCTTCATCGGTAGACATTGGTGAAACGCGCAGCGTTATGGAGCCCTTATGGGTGAATTTCAGTGCATTGCCAACCAGGTTGGTTATGACCTGCCGTATTTTGTGTGGGTCACCGGACAGGAGGTAAGGCGTTGCAGGATCAATAATGGAATTGAGAAGCAGCCCTTTTTCCTGTGCCTGTGTCTGGAAAATACGCAGTGTGGAGTTGACCAGCATGTGAAGATCGAAGTTGACTGTTTCAAGCGTCATCTTGCCGGCCTCGATCTTGGAAAGATCGAGAATTTCATTAATCTGGCGTGCCAGTGCATGACCGGATATATGGATTGTTTCGACACAATCCTTGTCCTCGGCTGGAAGCGGGCGCAGTCTCAGCAAGTCCGTCATGCCCAGGATGCCGTTTAAAGGCGTGCGAATTTCATGAGACATGCAGGACAGAAAATCACTCTTGGCGCGACTCGCAGCGTCGGCACGCTGACGAGCCTCATTGAGTCGACGAATCAGGATGGCGGAGTAGGCAGGAATCAGGAGTAGTGTGAATGCAAGACCAATGGCAAGTCCGGAATTTGTAATCCAATAGGGCGTATAAGTCGCGACATAAGCGAATCCAACAAGAGATACTGCAGTAGATAGATAAAGGTATTTCTCACCATAACGGAATCCATTTCCAAGTATTACCCAGAGGTACAAGCCATACCATGGCGCCCCGATTGGTCCTGTGATGTGTAAGGCAAAACTTTGCCCAATTGAATCAACTAATATCCCTGTTATTTTTCTAAAATGAGATTGTCTTGGCCAGAGAATTGTGGATCCATAAATTACAAATGATATTGTTAGAAAAACTAATACAAAATGTATTCCATATGACCATAGCACTAGGCTATCGGTAGGTGTGGGTTTGTTTAGTAATAAATAAACAAGGACAGACGATGGTATTACGATACGAAGAGCTGCTTGTTCTTGTTCAGGGTGACCCGTCCAGCCTAGTAAAGAGAGTATTATTTTCAATACGCCAACTGACCCTGTGTTTATGGTTTGTTTTGGTGCAATAACGCTCATTGCGAATATTCAATAACTTGTGTGTGAGATGCTTATAGATCAATAAGTTAGTTGTCGGCAAAATGAGTGCAATCCTTAAATAATCTAAGTGCGTTCTCTTGTGGGCTATTCATTGCAACCCACTGTTATTAAACAAATTGTTATTAACTGAATTGTCTGCCCGAAGGTATTCTTACTGGAATTTGGCTAGATAGCCTAGTAGTGACAGATCACAACGCCCAATGAATTGGAAGACAGGCCGGATTTTAGAGTCCCAGATGAGACTTTTGATTTTCTGCAATCTGTTGGAGACTTGCCGTCCCAATATGCAGAGAACATTACCCGGAAATATGCGATATGAATCGTAGGACTATGATTTCAGGCGTGGGTTGTATCTCGGGGCTGGGTCCAGATGTCCCGACATTCTGGGAGTCGCTCGCAAACGGGCGTTCCGCCATTGACGTGTTGTCCGGTGTTGAGAGTGATATCAGAATCTCGGTGGGAGCCCAGGTGTGTGACTTTCGACCGGAAGCACACTTCTCAAATGACGATCTGTCGTTGCTCGATCGTTTCTCGCAGTTTGCCGTACTGGCGGCTAGGGAGGCAATCGAAGATGCCGGACTGTCCGCAAATGGGTCGATTCTGAAAAGTGCCGCTTGCGTTATCGGCAGCGGGTGCGGAGGCAAGCAGACTGATGAGGAAACCTACAGGAAGTTGTATAAGGAAGGGCATGGGCGTGCGCATCCGCTGACCATTCTGAAAGGTATGCCTAGTGCTGCTGCCAGCATGGTCAGTCAGCATATCGGGATCAGGGGTCCCGTTTTTTCCATAGCCAGCGCTTGTGCTTCAGGTGCACATGCCATTATCCAGGGCGCCATGATGATTCGCTCAGGACTGGTTGAGGTGGCGGTAGTGGGTGGCACCGATGCGCCCTTTACCTACGGATTGCTTAAATCGTGGGAAGCCCTGCGGGTTGTTTCCAATGACACCTGCCGTCCGTTTTCCTCTGATCGTTCAGGTATGGTGCTGGGGGAGGGTGCCGCTATGCTGGTGCTGGAATCTGCGGAGCATGCAGCGTCACGTGGCGTCCGCTGCTATGCGGAGCTTGCAGGATTTGGAATGACTTCTGATGCCGGACATATTACCCGACCGGATTCAAACGGTATTGCTGCCGCAATAAGAGCGGCGCTAACGGATGCAGCACTGGATCCTGACACAGTTAGCTATATCAATGCGCATGGAACCGGTACCGAGGCTAATGATTTGGCTGAAACCGAGGCGATCCATCAGGTCTTTGGCAAGCATGCACAATCGCTTGCAGTGTCAGCAACCAAGTCCATGCATGGACATGCACTTGGTGCGGCAAGCGCCATGGAACTGGTAGCAACCGCTCTAGCGGTGCAAAAAGGACTGATACCACCTACGGCCAATTTTACGAGCGCTGGGGATGGGTGCGATCTTGATTATGTGCCGAACGTGGCCAGGCGCGAAGCGGTTAAAATCGCACTGTCTAATTCATTCGCATTTGGCGGCTTGAATGCGGTGATTGTAATCAAGGCACTTTCATAGAGGTGCCCATCAGCTTGACTTCCTTAACAAATAGTGGCTATTGCCATAGAACGCACCGTCAAGAGGTGCAAATACCACTTTGCATAGTGAAAAATATTCGTTCCAATGAGCAATGGCCTTGATGTCAAAAGCGGATCCATGCAGGTGCTCCAGGCTGGCCCAGTAGCGTCTGTGCCACTCGTCCAGAGTACGCCAATAGTTGAGCCCGTTAATGAACCAGTATCCTTCTAGATCGAAACCACTTATATGCTTTAACATTTCTTCTGCCGGCCATACATGACCGCCGGGGAAGTACTTGCCTATTTTTGTTTTTGTTGGGTTGAGAAAATTAGGAACTGTGTGTTTGGATGTTATAAAGTGATGGAATGCTTTTCCGTTCGGTTTTAATAGCCCATGAATCCTGTTCATTACATATTTAATGTTTACGACATGCTCAAACAATCCAATTGTAATGATCGTATCGAACTCTTCTTCGGCAAAAGAAATATTCTCGAATGAGTCCTTTATAAGAGTGAATCTATTTGTACATAATGGATCATCCTTGTTGTGCTTTCGTTCGTTTATATAAGCTGCCTGAACGTTGCTTGGGGTAATCCCAACGATCCTTATATTTGGATATCTTTTCAATAAAAATGTTTCCAGTGGGGCAAATCCGCAACCGATATTAAGAATGTACTCGTGACCTTCGATTCCCGCACGTTCTGCGATTAATGCGAATTTCGCAAGCTGTGCTCCTTCGAGGGTGTATTTAGAAGCGAGGATTTCCTCAGGTGTTTCACCATAATATGCCATTGTGTATGCCTTGAACCTGGTATCCAAAAAACTGTTAAAGAATTCTAGTTGCTCGTCATAGTGGTGATCCATGAGTTCATTGGTTTCAAGAGACATCGCTCCACGGTCGGTAAAAACACCCAAGTCTTCCGGTGTGGCGTGATGATTTTCAATTCGTTTGTATTCACGTTCAAAAAAACGAGTGAGGTGACGTTCGTAAGTAGCAAGCTTGTCGCTGCTAGGACCATTGATGCCATAGTCGGCAAGTTGCTCAAATATGGATTTTTTCATTTTGTTTGTTGCTATTGATCCCGGATCTTTATTTTTTCAAGGCAGCTCTGATTATGATCTGCCATCTACGATAATACGCGCGTCGATCACAACGGACAGGAATTGATGAGGCAGAAGACCTTTACCACTGGAGAATTTGAGTGCCACAGTAAGCCAACCCGCCGGGAACAGTTTCTTGATGAGATGGACGAGCTGATACCGTGAAATCAGCCATGTAAACGGATTGATCCATTTTATCCCAAGGTCGGCAACGATCGTCCATCAATATGACTGGTGCGGATGCTGCGCATCTACTTTCTCCAGTACTGGTTCAACATGTCGGATCCGGGTGTGGAGGAAGCTCTCTATGAGTCCCGCTCGATGTGCTGCTTTGCCGGTATTGCCCTGGGAAGGGAACCGGTGCCGGATGAGGGCACGATTCTCAACTTCCGTCATTTGATGGAAAAGAATGCATTGGGTGAACCGCCGTTTCAGGCAGTGGGCGAGGACTTTCAGGAACGGGACCTGCGCATTGCCAGTGGTACTATCGTGGACGCCACTATCATCAGTGCGCCGTCTACGACCAAGAACAAAGATAGCACGCTCGAACTGGAAATGCGTTCCACACGCAAAGGCAGACAGTGGTATTTCGGCATGAAGGGCCACATCGGAGTGGACAGCAAGAGCAAGCAAATTCATTCGGTGTAGGCCACCGTGGCCAATTTGCACGACTCGCAGGTACTGGAAGATCTGCTGCACGAAGAGGAGACACGGATGTGGGGTAACACGGCTTGCACCGATCAGACGGAGGCCATTCGCCGAGCTACACCCGATGATTGGGATTTTACCCACGAGAAAGACCGTCTCAATCAACCGCTGAATGCGGCGACCTAGGCAAGCAACCGTATCAAGTCGAAAGTCAAGGCAAAGGTGGAGCATGTCATTGCGGTAATCAATTGCGTATTTGATTTTATTAAGATCCGCTATTGTGGGTTGGACAAGATTGTCAATGCGCTGTCTGTTTTTTGTTCGTTGATGAATCTGTATCTTGTGCAACGTAGATTGCGATACCAAATGTTTGGAAGGTCCGTCCGTAACAGCAGTATCAACGCCATGAGTCAGTAAATACCAATTAAATCCGGACCAATAACAGCGTATGAAACAGATTCCCGGGAAAAACATCATCCGCATCGAGATGTAACCGTGTTTTTCATAACTTTTTCAGACGTGCCTTAAGTCGATGTGCTATAAAAAGCAAACAACAAACGAATTTGTGGCAGCGCGTACATCCAGTATCAGCACGTAGGCATTTTGCGCGTGTTATCTCTTGCGGGCAACAGCCAGTTCCGGCTCCATGTCCTGGATTCTGGTTACAGTATCAAACTATACATTGGAGTGGCTGGCCACGTAACGCAGCCTCATATGGTTGGTCTCACTGATTGGGGCGACAGTGATATATTATGTATTGTAAAAATAAACTCGAAATCGTAGCCTACTGAATAGCAAATTAATTAAGATTTCAGTTGAAATTTCATTTAGGCATCTGCTGTCATTGATTCAGGAGAGGACACGCACTTGCATGGTATTGATGGTTTTGATGATCTGATGCAGACGCACCAGCAACGCTGCTGGATGCACAAGACGATGAATGTGTTGAATTATCTTCCCAAATCGACGCAGGCTAAAGCCAAACAGGCCCTGCACGACATCTGGCAGGCAGAGACGAAAGTAACGGCAGAAAAAGCCTTCGGCCTGTTCATTAAAACGTATGAACCGAAGTACCCGAAGGCGACTCTCTGCCTGCAAAAAGACCGAGCGGAACTGCTGGCGTTCTATGATTTCCCGGCACAAAAACTGGCAGAGTATTCGGACCACCAATCCGATTGAATCAACCTTCGCGACGATCCGTCATCGGACGAAACGTTCGAAGGGATGTCTGTCCCGTGACGGTATGTTGCATATGATGTTCAAACTCGGTCAGTGTGCCGAGAAGCAATGGCGACGCTTGCGCGGATTCGATTACCTGGCCAAGGTGATCACTGGAGTTGGATTCAAAGATGGAATCGAGGTGACAGAATTCGATCAGGCCGCCGCTTGATTCATTCTGCTAAACACCAGTTTTGACAATAACTCTTTCTCTGGCGAACAAACACAAAGCGGGCGCGCCGTGTCCATTTACTGGGTTTCCACTGTCTCTCAAAGTACGCGATCCTGCCGTTGTGGCGCCACTGGATTGTCCGTCTGCAAGGCTCTCTGTATGCGCGACGTCGAATGCAAACCGCGCGGCGTGGTTGATGACGTAATTGTGCAGCCAAGTCATGCGAATCCGTGACCGAATCACAAATACCCTGTGCCAGTTGCTGCGCTTCGTGCAGGTTGCCTGGTGGGGGCCGAAAGGCCTCGGCGCGAATCTTTATCGATGATCCCGTTCTGTGCCGAAATTCACGGATTGCTGGCGGGTTATTTCGCCTGATGGGTCAGCCGTGCAAACGGTTGGTGAGTCTGCGCACCCAACGTCGCAGCAGCGGTGGCCGGTGGTAGCGCCCGCCGATAATTACGCTCCACCGGCCGACGCCGGGGTCAGCGGCGCGCCGGGTAGGCTCCACTTCATGTTCCATGGATTTGTCGAAGATGATGGCGTCACCCATTCTCATATCGAGATCGGCATGCACCCCTACGCGCCTGTTGTTTGCGGTGTACAGGAAAAGCTCACCTCCCAGGTAATCCTCACCGGGTTCGGAAAGCAGCACGACACACTGCAGGAGGGGGAAGGGCGAGGTTCCCCGGAAATCGCTGTGCCGGCCGATTCCCCGGCCCTCAGTGTAGTGGATCACGTGGACGTACTCGCCCATTGAGGCCCGCAGCCTGCGGTAGGCTCTGTCGTGCAGCCAGTTTGCCTCGATCCCGTCGCGCAGCGCCAGCGCCCGCGCATACAGTGCCTGCGTGGCGGGTTTGTGGGGGTTGTGCAGAAACTGAAACAGCCGCCAGTTGGATGAATTAACTGATGGATAGACATAATCCTGCATATCATCCCGATTGATCCTGTCGCGCCCGTAGCCTGGCCACTTGCAGAGGTGCTGGCCGAATTCAAGGAATTCCGCGCATTCCTGCCGGTAGCGGGTTACCTCGTCGTGATCCATGAGGTCTCTGACCAGCAGGTAGCCTTTCCCCGGGTCGAGTATGTCCTCCAGACGAGACGCGTTGGCAAGGTCTTGCATTCAGGTCTCCTGCATAATGATTGCTTGGGTTACGGTTGGCGCAGGCCGGGATCCGGAGCGCATCAACGGGTTGCCAGTCAAGGTGCAGCCTGCCGGCTGCCGGTACGCAGCGTGTTCATTTGCAGCAACTGTTCAAAGATATCCCTGCTGGGTTTGTGTGCATATACCTGGGCAATTTCATCCGTCGGCAGGGAGCGCCATTTCTCATCGAGGGCGATTTTCCGGTAATTCTGTTCGAGCCATTGTTCATGTTCCGGTGAGTAGGTTTCCTTCCAGGTGTCGGATTGCAGGACCCAGTTGCGCACCGGCTCTTTCCACATATGCATAAAGACACCGGTGTTTCCACTAACCATGTGAGTCTGGTCACTGACCGTCCAGGGCTCAACCATCGCGGGTTCGTAACCAAGCTCCATCCACTCACAGAGCGACTTGAGGCAGGATTCAGGGCTGGCCGCCAGATCATTGTAATACAATGGAAACACCGGGATGTGCTGTTCGTTACACAACTCCAGGGTTTGCATGTTTAGTCTTGCATACTTATCACAGGCATCCGCAATCGAACTACCGCGATGTATCCTGGCACTTGAATAGTACGCCACCGGGAGTTTAAACAGTAATATCAAACCATGCACCGGCAATGACCTTCTCAGCATTTCCAGATAGATCCCGGGATCCTTGAAAGAATGCACGACTACCTCGTTTTTAGGATCAAACCGGGCAATGCGATCGTACAAAATATCCAGATCTCCATCGTTACATTCAGCAAGGAATTGCGGAGTCCAGAAATCACACTCCACATGATGCATTGAGCAATAATAGCTGAACCCCCTGTGTTCAAGCAGGCGCCGATATACCTGGAAAGTCCGGTAAGCCTCACCGGTACTGAATATTCCCGAGTGAGAACCCAGCAGAAAGCTGAGAAGCGTGGACCCTGAGAACCCGCATCCCGCGATTCCGTAGACCCGCATTCCGGTTTCAAGATGCATCCGGCGATACTCCCGGCAGGTTGATGACGAGTCTGCTGTTAGAGTTCAAGGAAGGTAGTCGCAGGCTATAGACACTGTCTTCCTTATTCATCTGAAGTCGCAGGCCATTCAACACTATCCTGGTTGGTGCCTGTGATGCGCTGAATTTGAAGACACCTCCGCTCCGTAGTAATTCGAGCGCCAGGCCGTCAGGTGTCCGTGTAATTTCCGAAATGGGAACCTCAGAGCGCAGCAGCGAAAACGCGGACTGCGATATGTGCTTGAGAATCACGTCCCTGTCGCTGTTAACATGGCCACGCAGAATCCGCTCATCACTGGTGTCCCGCCATTGGGTATCCGCATTAAGCAGCAGATACGGTCCGGGTGCATAAAACGCAAACTTCGCCCTGGATTTTGTCAGCAGGCTGATTTCAAGATCGTCGGCTGTCTTGCGAATCACCGGAGTACGCTTCGAGGCATAGATCAGCCGGGGTTCCATCAAGGGGGTTTCGCCAAGGGTGATCGAGATCTTCATGCGGTCCCCCGTGAGGTTTGGCAGGATAACCACCCTGTCACGAAACCCTAAGTGTTGCTGGTCGTTGATGCGCACAGCCTGAATCACCCCGTCACAGTTCTCGATTCGCACTCCCATGCCGCCGATATAATCCGCGATGGCGCTGGACCCGGCGTCCCGGCAATCGAGTGTGAGATCTATCCTTGTTTTGGTCACCTCCCAGTCGTAGCGGCACCTGGCGGCGGCGCGCAGTTTTTGTACCACATCAACTGGCGTGGGGAAATAGAGGTCTTGCGTCGAAAGCCGCTCGCGCAGCAGGGCCTCATAGAACAAAAGGTGCTCGGGTATATGCTGCGGTGACCACAGCGACCAGAGTCGATCAGTAAGACTCACCATTCTGCCGATATAATAGTCATGCCACATCAGGTTGAAGATTTCACTCCGCCCCGGCGTTTGGGGCATGTGATCAAAGATCGCGGTCTGGTAGGCGGTTGCCTCTTTTGTAGTAAAATTGCTGTGTGGTGCATTGAACCACCGATAATCCGATCCAGGGGAATTCTCGAGCACGACGAGTTCCCTGCCCGGGTCTGTAAACCAGTCGGCCAAGCCATAACCCACCGGCATGGCAAACTGGAATCCGTGTGTCATGAACAGTGAAAAGCGCGCGGCGATTTCTCCATAATCTTTCATAAAAATTGATATCCCCGGATTTATGAAGAAGTCCACATCACCGATCGGGTATCCAAGGCGTCGCATATTGGACTCGATCTCGGATACCGAGCCATCGAGTTCTGCTGTTGCCAGTTCGGCATCCACGTGCCGGTTGTGGAAATGGGTTTTGCTGTGGGTGCCGATCTCGCCACCGACATTCTCCAGTTCCTTACCGAGTGCCGCAAAGTGTTCCCAGCCAGCGTTTGTGGCCTGCTGCGAAACCCAGCCATAGACCGGCACCGCCCCCGTGTCCTGGGCCAGATCGATCAGGTAGCGCGGGGTGCGCTGCTGTATGCCGGGTACAACGGTTTGATCTGCATCCAGCCTGAGGATGACCGCGAGATCGGCGTTGGTCAGTTGAACTGCGGGAAACGGCCCGTCGATGTCGCCGTAGTTGGCCCAGTAGATGGCACGCAGGACCGGTTCAAGAACCTCGTTTGGATAGAACCCGGCCGGCTCCTTTATTCGAAAGAAGGCTGCCGGTCCGGAATTCGTGCCAAGCTCGCTGATCAGCACCACGCGCGCCCTGTTTATCCTGATGGTCGAGAGAAATGGATAGGCATCCACACCATTACCGGTAATGACCAGAGGCGCATCCCCGCCCGCGGGTTCCAGAATGTCGAGTTCGCCAGCGAGTCCCTGGCTCAGCGTCTGACCGGGCTTGAGGTTGCGGGTAACGTAGTGGGAATTCCGCTGAATGCTGAGCCGATAGTCCGGGCCGTCATGCTTCCCGCCATACTGCACGCCGAGGATGGCATTAAGCTCATCACCGGTCGGCTTTCCGGTCTCGTCATAGAACGCCAGCAAGTCATCGATAATGATGCCGCCCGTGCCAGCAAGATAGGTCTTCAACTTGCCGACGAGCGGCTGATACAGCCGGCAATACACATGTGAAGCCTGGGTGAAGATCAGGCAATTGTAAGCATCAAGATCGGCATCAAGGAGTTCCGCTACGGTTAGGGTGTCGTAGGGAATGCCTGCCAGGTGGGCCAGCGCGGTCCAGCCGTGAGCGGACATCTGGGTGCTTCGCCAGTTTTCGTCGTCGCTGGCTTCACTGATGACGATGGCCAGGTGCGGGCTGGCGCCGGTGGCGACTGCGGGCGCAGCGTGGCCCCAGAGGACAATCAGCGCCAGCGTGGCGAAGTTCAAAAGGCTGCCGGTCTTTATCAAAGCTGCTTGCCCGTGAGGTTCACCCGCCGCGTTTGTGCAGCCGGTCTTCCACCGACAGCCCGTATTTGCGCTTGTAGATCTTCAGCACCTCTGGGGTACTGTCATAGGCGGCGATCCTGCCGTCCTCCAGCCAGATGGTTTTCGGAAAATATTCCTCTATCGATGCGAGATCGTGGGATGCAAAGAGAACCGTCATTTCGCCGGCCAGGCGGTCGTTGAGGTAGTCGTAGCACTTGTTGCGAAACACCTGATCCCCGACCGCAAGCACTTCGTCCAGAAGGAGAACATCGGCGTGTACCTGGGCGGCGACGGCAAACGCCAGCCGCTGCCGCATACCGGTGGAAAGCTGGCGAACCTCGGCGGATTCGAAGTCCTCGAGATCGGCGAAACGCAGCACGTCCCGATAGCGTTCCCGGATCGCCTCACGACTCAAGCCGAGAATAGCACCGTACAGGAAGATATTGTCCCTGACGGGGAGGATGCCGATGAGACCCACGCCAAGCTGCAGGATGGCGGCCAGACGCCCGCTCACCGATATCACCCCCCGATCGGGTTTGTAGATACCGTTGATAAGACGCATCAGGGTCGTTTTTCCGGCACCGTTTCTGCCGATAAGACCGACCTTTTCGCCGTCATCAATCGTCAGAGAGATACCGCGCAATACCGGCAGGTCGCGAGTACTGCTGCGCCCCAGTCCCTTGATGATTTGCAGCAGCGATGGTCTTGCCTTGCGGTTGAGACGAAAGTGCTTCCAGACATCCTGTAGTTCAATGGCAGGCATCAGAGTTTTTCGGCAAACGAGTCTTCAATACGCCGGAACCAGGTGAAACTCAGGGCCAGGACAATGCACGATAAAGTCACGGTGTACGCCATCTGTCCGGTCGGGGGAATACGCCCGTCAATAATCAGTGCCCGCGAAAACTCCATATACTGCGTCAACGGGTTGGCCTGGATAATCGTCCGGGATATGCCGTCGCCGAGCATGGCCATGGGATAGAAGATAGGCACCGCAAAAAAGCCCATCCGCAGAATCAGACTCCAGATACGCTCGGTGTCCCGCACGAACACCTGCAGACTGGCTAGTACCAGGGATACCGCGATCACGAATAACAGCTGGGCAAGGAACACCAGTGGCAGCAGTAACCACGTCGCCTTGAAGGTGACGCCCACGGCCAGCGCAAAACAGCACACCACGAGAAATTCCAGGAGAGATGAGGCGGCAACCCCGCCAACATCGCCCAGTACGATGAGTTCCCTGGGAAATTTCATGCTCACCACCATGTCGCGGCGTGCCAGGAGGCAATTGACGGCCTTGTTCGTTGCTGTCGAGAATAACGACCAGTTCACGATGCCAATGAGCAGGTACACGCCGAAATTGGGGATGTCTGCCCCCAGGCGCTGGCGAAACAGCATGAACAGAAGGACGAACAGAAGCAGTGGATGCAGCAGGGTCCAGAGAAAACCCAGAATTGTCGACTGGTCCCGCATTTTAAAGCCGTAGTAGGCGAATGCGCCTGCCAACTGCAGATATTCTCGGGAGAAGGGTTGCACGGGCCCGCTGCCTGATCAGTGTTCCGCCAGCGCACGCTGCCGGTCGAGGGCCTGTTGATACACGTTGATGGTTTGCTGCGCGCTGCGCTCCCATGAATAGTGCAGCCTGCCGGCCGTACACGCGTTCTCCCCCAGGCGTTCGGCAAGTGCAGCATCCGTCAGGAGACGAAGGATGCCGCTGGCGAATGCGGGTATGTCGTTGTTTTCGACAATCCAGCCGGTCTCACCATGAGCGAGCGTGACCGCCGAGCCGGCAAACGAAACGACAGGCAAGCCGGCAGCCATGTAATTGAGAATTTTTTGCGGGATGCCGTCGCAATCCGTTCTAGGGTTGACCGCCACATCCGCCCGGGCAAGCAGGGCGGGAAGCTCGGAGAAGTCTGCGTCGTGTACAACAATATTGTCACCAATGCCAAGCTCGGCGACCAGGTTGCGGTAGTTGCTGAATGACGACCCAGAAACAATGAGCAAGCGGGCGTCCGGTCTGGTTTCCACAACCAGCCGGAAGGCATGCAGCAACAGCTCTATGCCCTGGTAATTGGCAAGATTCCCGGAAAAGATCACGGTGTTCCGGGTGGATCGTGACTCACCTCTTGATTTGCGGGCGTTGAGGAACGGCTCCATCTCGACCCCGTTGGATATCACGGTAACGCGTTCCTGCGGAATCTGCACCTCGTGGATCAATCGGTGACTGATGCGTTCGGTGACCGTTATGATGTGATCGGCGCGTCTCGGCAACATGTGGTCCAGTCGTCTCCCCAGCGCCTTTTTCAGGGATTGCGTAATACCCAGATGATAGTACGGAAGCTCACTCTCAAGGGTGGTGTGTGCGTCATAGATAATCGGCTGAATACGGGTTTTGCGCGCCGCCAGGGCCACTGCCAGACCCTCATAGTGGTGCGCGTGGATTAGGTCGAAGCTGCAGCGGTTGAGCAATCTCCGCAGCGTGATGGCCAGGACGGGATCGACAACTACCAGTTTCTGATAACTGGGTCCCGGGGTATACCGATTGTAGGTGAGGATGCGGGGAATACGGGTAAGCTGATAGGCCGCATCGTCGGCCAGTTGCCCCAGATGATAGGTAATTACATGGACCTGTACGCCCTGTTCGGCAATGGCGTTGCTCAGCCGATGGATGCGTATAGGCGTGCCGCGCGGATACGGAAACGGACAGGCCGCCACCACGGCTACAGAGAGCGGTCGCATCGCAGTCATTTACTCCCTGAGGATGTCCCGGAGGCGAGCTGCGCAACGAGTTTGGCATTTGCCTCACGATCCCGGCCAAGTCCGATTGTATAGCAGTCGCTGCGGCGTGCGAGAGCAACGCAGGCGAGTGTTCTGGACGCCAGAGTCACCAGTTGTGACAGCAGTGCGCCCGGTCTGATACGTATCACGTATTCCAGCAGCTGGGGAACCCCGCGGCCCAGGACACATAATTGCCACAGCGCGGCGAAGGCTGCCGGGAAACCCACGGGTTTTATGCTGGGTTTCTCGGCATCGATTCGGCAACCGATCAACAGAATACCGGGTTCGGCTTCAACCGTGATTCTGTCACCGAAATAGCGGGCATCGATGAGTGTTTTCGGTTCGTGGCGCGTGCGCCGGAACTTGCTGAGGAAACGCGCGGGAATTGACAGCTCTGCATCCTCGCGGACACCGAGTCGAACCGGCAGACCCAGAAGCCGCCCCTGTCGAGAGACCAGCGGGACTTCATCCGACAGCAGTGAGAATTCAGGACAGGACATAAGGCCCAGCGTGAGCGTCGTCTTGCCGCCTCCCTCCTGTAGTGCGCAAATTACCGCGCGTCCTTCGCGACTTACGCCCATCGCATGGATTCTGTGCAGACCGCGGCGATCAAGCCACTCTCCAATCCTCGACATGATCACCAGGTAGACTTTTTCGCGGATAAGGTTGCGGTCAAGGCTGTAGATTGTTGCCTGGTCAGGCTCGAATTGGAGGGCCACCAGGACCTTGCCGCCGGAGTCCAGGACTCTTTTCCCCTGCCACGAGTAGACGGCGGCGTCCTTCGTTTTGATCCATGGACGCCTTGCAGTCGGAATAAAGGTATCGGGAGGGGCTTTCAGGTGGACAAGAATTGTTATCACAGGTCCGGTTGCCGCATTGTTGTCATTGTCCAGAAAACACGAGAAGTCGGTCTTGATACAAGCCGTAGATTCAGTGTCATCACTGATAACAGTAACGCGAACCCCATGAAAATTCAGAGCTACCGTCAGTCCAGGCTGCGCCGCCACATCATCTATCCTGTTGCTATTTTTTGACATCCTAACAGGTTTCCATATGAAAACATCCCCCCGCAATTGCCCGGCCGGAGCAGGGCCGGCTGCAAGGATGCGTCCGGGATCACTGCCCGGCGGTTCGCTCCGGATAATCACCGGACGGGTTATTATAAAACTGCCTGACGGGCCGGAAGGGGATACAAGTGATTAACAGCAAATCATGGTGGCGAGGTGCGATGCCACCCGGGGTGAAATCGGGCGTGCCAGTCTTTTTAACGAGCCTGCTCGACTGGCGCCTGAAAATGGAAGCGAGCTGCAGCGACGTTTTTGGCTGATCCGCTCATATCGATCGGCCACGGACCGTCGCTTTTTGTCGCAACATTCACCCGCAGCGGGTTTTCATGAGTTCGTTTTACCACTAGAATAGATAACCCTCTTGTCTGGCGGGCGCCGCCGGTAAACCGGTCACCTTTGGGCCGGAAGAAGAACATGCAAGTAATAGCGGGGGTGCTATGAAAGCCGAAGCCATATCAAAAGAAAAAGATCTGCCCAAAGGCGTCATGTTCAACGCCTATCCAGACAGTATCGGCCGTAACCTGGCCGATATTGTGCATATGCTCAAACGGCCGGAATTCAAGGATGTTTTCTCCCTGTTCTACATCCTGCCTACTGTGTTCAACAGCGATCTGGATCGCGGCTTTTCCATCATAGATTACGACCTCAACGACGAGCTGGTTTCCCGGGAGGATCTGGAGGAACTCCACAGGCTTAATGTGATGTTCAAGTTCGATCTCGTGCTGAATCACCTCTCCGCGGGCTCACCCCAGTTCCAGGATTTATTGAAGAACGGGGACGCCTCGGAATACAGGAACTTTTTCATCGACTGGAATGAATTCTGGCAATCACACGGAGAGATGAGCCCCGACGGCTACGTGATGCCGCATGAAGAACATCTCGAGAAGCTTTTCATGAGGAAACCCGGACTTCCCATATTGAAAGTCCATTTCCCGGATGGAACCGACAGACCCTACTGGAATACCTTCTATCAGGAGGTTGTCTATCACGAGATCACTGCACACGACCTGCTGCGTACACTCGGGATCAAGGAACTCACCCAGGAGGATGCGGAGAACATCGCGGCAATCGTAAATGATGTATTGAATGCGAAACGCGATATCACCGAAGTCGACCTGCGCGACTTTGCACCTCACAAGGACGATATCGTCTCCCTTGTCGAGCAGAACCGTAAATATCTGGGGCAAATGGACCTGAACGCCCAATCGAAAGAGGTTTGGGAATTTTACGATGAGACTCTGAGAAAACTGCATGAACACGGCGGAAGACTGGTCAGGCTCGACGCCTTCGCTTATTTGCACAAGGAACCGGGTGAGGTCAATTTCTTCAACAAGCCTGGCACCTGGGAGTACCTCGGAAGGCTGAAGCGTATAGCAGACAAGTATGACCTGATTGTCCTGCCGGAAATTCATGCCGAATACGGCTCGCGACTCCATGAAGAAGTGGCGGGCAACGGGTTCCCCATCTACGACTTTTTCTTTCCGGGGCTGGTCATCGATGCGATGGATCGCGGGACAAACAGGCAGCTTGTGCGCTGGATTCGCGAGATACGTGCGAAGAACATCAGAACCATCAACATGCTTGGCTGTCATGACGGCATTCCGGTCCTTGACCTGAGAGGCAAGAAAAAGGACGGTGTCATGAATGAAGGCCTGTTGAGCGACCAGGAAATCGACGCCGTCATCGATGAAATCATGGATCGGGGCGGCAGGGTGAAAAACCTGTACGGACCGGACGGCAAGAAGATTTCGTATTACCAGATCAATGCGACATTCTTCAGCGCACTGGGAGAGGATGAGCGAAAGCTGCGCCTTGCCAGGGCGATCCAGATGTTCATGCCGGGTATCCCGCAGGTATGGTACCTGGACCTGTTTGCCGGGAAGAACGATTACGAGGCGGCTGACAAGGGCGGTGCGGCCGGTCATAAGGAGATCAATCGCACCACGCTGACAAACAGTGATATCGAACAGGGTCTCTCGCGAATTGTCGTGCGGGACCAGCTGGAGCTCATGAGGCTGAGGAATAAATCGCCTGCTTTTCAAGGCGAACTGGAGATCCACGATTCGGATGAGCACCGTCTGCACCTTACCTGGAGATACCAGGGATGCGTGGCGACATTGAACGCCGATCTGCGCGACTTCGGCTTCAGCGTCACACACAAGGGCGAAGCCTGCGCCAAATATGTCACATCGTATCGCTAACGAGCATGCAGAGGCGACTTTGAGGATTTATAGGGTAACGACATGAAAATTTTGGCCACCGATCTCGACAGGACGCTGCTCCCGAATGGTAGCTGGAAGGCCGATGACGAAGCCATCGACCTGTTCAATGAACTTACAAAAAAACATGGTGTCCTCGTCGTGTATGTGACGGGACGAAATCTGGCCCTCACTGAAAATGCGATAAAGGAATACGGCGTCAGGTATCCGGATGTCCTGTGTGGCGATGTCGGCACGTCCATCAGGAAGTACCGGAATGGCGAATGGAAATTCGATGATGGGTGGATTGCCCATGTCAGGCGCGCGAGTCCACGGTGGGATGCCGTTGCCATCAGGGACGCGGTCAGCGGGATTGAGGGTATGCGGGAGCAGGAAAGCGAGCATCTGAACCAGTTCAAGCAGAGCTATTATGTCGAGCACGACAGAAACGACGAAGTGCTAAGGCAGGTGGATGCACTGGCGAAGGGACGATTTGATGAAGTCATCATCTACAGCTTCGATTCACAGGACGGCAAGGGGCTGCTCGATTTCTTGCCGGCAAGCGCGACCAAGCAGACCGCGCTGGAGTATGTGGCAGGGGAGTTCGGTGCCACGAAAGAGGATGTCGTATTTTGCGGGGACAGCGGCAATGATATTTTTCCGCTGACGGCGGGATTCTGCGGCGTACTTGTGAGAAATGCCGATGAGCAACTGGTGCAGAATGTCAAACAGGCGATGGATGAGAACCCGACCCTGAAGGTGTATTTCGCGCAAGGTAATTTCAACGGGTTGAAAGGCTATTATACGAGCGGCGTGATTGAGGGTGCCTACCATTACGGGATTTTTAATGATGGGTAATTCCTGCGTACGTCTATTTCAATAAAGATCATGTTTATGGCCCTGAAGACGACAGGATAATAGCTGGCGCTGCAGCAGCAATTGCTATCTCTATCGCAACTATAATCAGTATCATACCGAATCAGTACATACCGGTTATGCCACCAGTGAGCAGAGCTGTTTTACCGGTACTGAATTCGCGGGTTTCCACGGTTACGACACCAGCTTCATCTGTTTGGCAAGCTGTTCGATGCAGGTCGTCCCATCACTCAGGTGATGGCCACCGCGCGCATACGGATAGCCCGGGATCAATGCCGTGTAGGGTGGCTTAAGCGCCATACCGGTCAACACATAGGCATTGCCCGGATCGGACAGGCTGTCGCCAAAAACAACCAGGCGATCGTAGTCTGTGTCAGCGGGTGCCGCATTGGAGGAAAGGACCCTGACCGGCCGGAGCCTGGTGTACCCGGAGGCGTTAGTTACAAACCACGGTGTCGGGTTGCGGCTTGCAGAACCTCGGCCAGCCGTGTTGACGCCAGTAGGCGTTGAGTCCGATTTTATCCAGCAGTTGCGGGAAGCGCGGATCATGGCGCAGTTCCTCGGCTTGTGGCGCGAACAGGAATTCCACCGTCAGTGACCTGTCCCCGAGCATGTTCTCTGCCGTGGCGAATGCCAGATCCGCTTGCTTCAGGAGTACCGCGGCGTAGAACACCATGGCATCGGGGAGCGAGCCATGCGCCTGCGCTTGCGCCACCGCTTCCAGCGCACCGGATACTTTGGCCGGGTCCCGGGTGGCTTCCGCAACAGGACGCACCCAATCCGTGTCGAGTCCGAGTTTGCCAAGAATCGTTTCATACAGGGTGACGGCCTCGTCGATCTGGCCGTTGTGGAGCAGCAGCAGTATGTACGCCTGGTTGTAGGAAATGCGGTTGAATCCCAGTTCCGAGGCGATGCGGAACTGTTCTGCGGCCAGTTCGTATTCACCCGACCAGATATAGGTTACGCCCAGCCGGTCATTGATCACCGGGGATACCGGGTCGAGCTCCCGTGCGCGGAGTGCTTCCGCGACCGAGGCATCGATATAGCCGACGTAACTCAGGAACTCCGAGTACCACTGGTGCGTGGTCGGATCGTTGGGTGCTGCTGCAAAAGCCAGCTGGAACTCGTGGTAGGCGGCCGGCCAGTTCCAGCGGTTCAGGCTGGTAAAGGCGAGCACCGCATGGGCCTGGCCCAGTGACGGGTCCAGTTCCAGCGCCTTTCTCGCCGCCGCTTCCGCTTGAGCAAAAGCGTCTGCCCGGGATTCGCTGGAATAAAACGGCAGCACCAGGTAGGCGGTCGCGAGGGCCTGGTAGGGATAAGCGAAGGCCGGGTCGCGCGCGATGGCCGACTTGAAGAGGTCAATGCTCTTGCGGATGGCCGGTTCACCGCGGCGCTTCCAGTGATAGAGGCCTTGCAGATAAGACCGGTAGGCCGCCATGTCAGCCGTCGGTGCGGCGCGGTCGGTAATGCCCGGAACGCTATCATCCGCATCGAGCGAAACTTTCAAGGCCTTTACGATGGAAGCGGCGATCTGGTCCTGAACCGTGAATACGTCCTCGAACTGGGTGTCAAACGTGTCCGCCCAGAGGTGGTAACCCGTGCTTGCGTCGATGAGCTGGGCGGATACGCGGATGTGGCTTCCCGCCAACCGCACGCTGCCTTCCAGCACGGTATTCACGCCAAGCAGTTCCGCGATCTGGCGTACGTCCGACCCCTTGTCCTTGAACTCAAAGGAAGAGGTCCGGGCGACCACCTTCAGGGGGTGCACCTTGGCCAGCAGGCCGATGAGTTCCTCGGAGATTCCGTCACAGAAATAATCATTTTCCGGACTGTCACTCAGGTTCACGAACGGCAGTACGGCGATGGAGTTCCTGGCTTCCGGGGCTTTTGGATAGGCGGAGGCCGCATCATCCGCCTCGTCGACATGGGAACCCGTCACTTCCGCCAGTTGCGGGTTGCCAGCAAAGTAGAACACATACACGGCGACAGAGAAGCAGATGGCGGCTGCGGGCACAAGCCAGTAAAGCTGTTTTCGCGATGTCACGCCATGGCGTTCCGGTTCGGGGATCAAGTGCTGCTGTTTGATTGACTCCAGGGCCATGGTTACGGGTTCTGGCACCGATTCCGCTACCGCTAACGTGGCGGTTCTGCGCACCGGGGCGATCAGCCGGTAACCTCTCTTGGAGACAGTTTCGATGAACCTGGGCTTCCTGGTGTCATCACCCAGCGCCTGGCGCAAACGGTAAATACAGCGGGACAGCACCTCGTCGGTAACGAAGGTGCCATTCCAGACGGTTTTAATAAACGCCTCGCGGGTAACGACCTGTCCCGCATGTGTGACCATGAGGACCAGGACATCCATTACCCTCGGTTCGACGCGAATTTCTCCCTCTGCTGTCTGAATGGCACAACGTACCGGTTCGATACGATGATCGCCGAGGTAAAAGCCGCTATCGGGAATTTGTTCCACTGATTATGCTTTTTTACACTTTGTGATATGCATGGGATTTAAGGCCGGGCATTGACATCTCCATGTGCAGCCGGGAGTCACACGGGACGTCCGGTATCCTTGCGATAGCCTGTTGCATCCGCCTGAACGGCAGGCACACTCTGACAGAGTATCTGCATACCAACAACCGTTTTTTTTTGTGCCGGTCGCGGAAACCGGGTGGATAAAGAATGTATTGTCCGCTATTGGATAAATATCCAAAGAAAATGCCATCGGTTACATGTGCTCCGGGATGTTAGTGGACTTGCCTGGACATTCAAGTCGCAGACAGGTGTGTCTCGCGCAGGTTAGCTATTGAGCGCTGATTATCTTACCGGGAGCCCCCCCAGGGCTAGCCATCAGAAGTCTGGGTTGCGACCTCTGTCAACGCAGCTCGTATCGCTGGATGCGAGGCGACTTCACTAGAAAATCCATTCCACGATGATATTGTTCAGACGGCGATCAGGCGTCTTTCGGCGATTGTAGGGCGGCTCCTGCTGCTGGGTGCGTCGATCTGCGACTTTTCTCCGATTGACAATCGGACTCCATTGATTTTCGTAAATGCCCGCTGATGGTGATCCTTCTTCCCTTGGAGTTTCTTTCGCCTGATTCTTGTTATTACGACAGCACAAAGCCTCTCGTATTGCAGGATGCAAGGAGACTTCACCAAAAGGGATCCACTCCACTGAGATGTTGTTGAGACGACGGTCAGGTCGCACGCGGCGGTCATGACGCCACTTCTGCTCCTGGACGCGTCGTTCCTTTGCTTTCCTATGATCTACAGTAGTACCCATTTTGCTTTTGAACATACCCATTGCGTTACCCCCATCAATATCTGCACGAACACATCTAAGCCCGCATCAGAAGCGTGATGTGCGGTGGCAACATTCCTGTTTGGCTGGATCTCACGCCAAATTCCGCAGTACTGAAAAATGATTGATTGAGTGGATGTGGTGCGTTTCCGCAAATTCCTTTAATTAAAGCAAACGACTGTGGATGGCGCCATAAGGGTAATTACTTATAAATTGGCTCTCGAGCGTTAAAAAAACCGAATCTGCTTGACTCAGATCAATAACAGCCAGAGCAGCATCAGATACCAGAGCAGCATCAGATAACAAGTTTTGGTAACGGATTCAATCGGATGACGCAACACTTTGATCAATATCTAAAAATATGGAGTGTTGGAAAATGGTCTGTCGAACTCGAATAAACCATAGCGTTTCAAAGAAGGCGGAAATCTGGCGTCGCTGGCAGCACGGAAAGTCTTTAACATTATTATGAGGCCAAGTTTTGCTGAAATTGGCCTGGCGATTACCTCTTGAAGATCACCCGCGGGTACCGCTGGCTGGCCATATTGGACTCGGGCAAGCCAGGTCACTGAAGGAGAAGGTTCGCGGCTCCCAGACTCAGTAGTCGTTGAAAGACGTACTGGTCATCCAAGTAATCTTCGCTATCGTTCATTCCTATTGTGCAACCCCTACCCGTATCGGGTGTTGCACCTGTGGCGGAGCGCAGGATCGACAAGGCGGCTGTGAAGAGCGTGAACAAAGTTCAGCACCCTCCCTTTGCTTCTTGGCGACCTGACATGGACCTCGGCGTTGGCTGTAAGAGGGGATGCCTGACACCTTGTGTGCCGGGATAACACATGGTGACAGTTTCGAATTCCGTCAGATTACATATGCAGTCGGCCAGTGCAACAGGTGCATGCTGAAATGAAAACGTAACCGGATTGTAATGGTGATGTCACATGGCCTGTATAGATTTCCTCCTGCATCCTGATTTGGATGAATCAACCGATTTTCTATAGCCGTTTTCAAACAGAATCAAGAGGCAATATCACATGCGTAATCTATCCAGGTTAGCAATACTGACGTCCACGTTTTCCATGGCGGTTTCATTTGCGGCACAGGCAGCTAATAACGATGACGGTGGCAGGAAGGGCGTACTGAAAGCGGCCCTGTGGGGTGATGAATTCTATAACGACGACCAGGAAAGCAAGTCTGCCATGGTCGAACAGACCATCAACTCTATGAACAAACATCATCTGGACTTCACGATCTTCGCCGGTGACACCAAGAACGGCAGCAGCTTGTGCACTGACCAGACCATCGGACAGGACGTTATCGATATCTTCAACCGCCTGAAGGCACCGACCCTCTACACCCTGGGTGTCAACGAGTGGACGGACTGCCATCGCAGCAACAATGGCAGCTATGACCCGATCGAGCGTCTGAATTACCTGCGCATGACCTTCTTCAACAAGGACATGACCCAAGGCAGGCATCCCATCAAGGTGGAACGCCAGGGGCTGCTGGGACAGGCCTACAGCGAGAGCAGCCGCTTTGTCAGGAGCAATGTGGAATTCGTGGCATTGCACATCCCGGGCAGCAACAGCAACCTGGTGGTGACTGACAAGCAGAGTTTCAACAAGTCCAACCGCACCTGGGTGGATTGCAATGCCGCAACTGCCGAATACCTGGCACGCAATATCGAGAACATTGCGTAGCTGAATGATTCCTGCCCTTTCTCTTCATCTTCTGCTCCCGTCTCAATTCCAATTATCTTCGCAGAATACACTTAAACTTACCTCACTCCTGTCCTGCTACCGGGGACCACCTCTTTGCCCCCGAAAATAAGCAGTGAGTCAATTTCTCGAAACAGTTTAAATCCTCACCCATTCGTTTATCCCGCAAACAATTCAGGTGGCCTCTGATGGTAATCCAGAGTGGTCCGAGTTGGTCGAAAACGAGACCTTGCGGCCATTAAGACAAACCCGCTCATGCACGTTTCCTTTCGTCGTCTGTCGGCCAAACTCACCACTCTAATCCCCATAGCACTTCGTCTTTTCTTAACCGCGTGGTTGCCTCCCGTGGTTTCCTCCCTTGGGGCTTGTCAGACGCCTGCCCGTTGAGTTCTGCTGCAGGCTGACAGACCTGCGGTTGGGGCAGGCATCTTACAACCCTTAACAATTCCGGATATCCTGCTATTCTATTGCACTTAGATTCCCAGCTAATCTGGTTATTCGCACATTAAGTAGCGCGCCGGAATACCGGTGAATTTGCGCGCAATCACCAGCCCTGAAGACACGCAGGAATATAATTATTTCAGGCCGGCCAGTCGCAGGCCAGCGATGAAATGCTCCATGTCGTCCGGGTTTTTAAACGGGAAGGACTGCGTCATGCGTTCGATCGAAAAATCGGGATTGGCTGCCATGATCTGCTCGCCTTCCCATTTCGCCTCCTCGATGTTGCCCGACTGCGCCAGGGCAGCCGCCAGCCAGACCCGCATGCGTTCTGAGGCGGGATAGCTGGAGAGACCGAGGTTCAAGGCATCAATGGCCTCCCGGTAACGATGCAGCACGAAATAGGCCTGGCCCAGATGAAAGTGGTAGTTGTAGGGGTGGTGAGGATTGATCTGCATCGCCTGCTGGATACGTTCAAGACCCTCTTCCGGTCGCCCGGCATAATAGAGCAGCGTGGCAAGAAGCACGTAGGCATTGGCGTAGCTGCGATCATACTCGATGGCCTTTTGCGCCTCGACCAGGGCCTTTATGTATTCCTGCTGTTCCCGATAGGACAGGCCGCGAACGAAGTAGGCCACAGGCAGCTTCGGCTTGATATCGATGGCGCGCGTGGCGATGCGCTCGGCCTGCCGCAGTGCGGCCGGTCGATCCTCGCTCCAGCCGTTCATCGCCTCGAACACATAGGTCCAGGCCAGCATGGCGTGGGCTGTGGCGAACTTTGGATCCAGCTGAACTGCCTTCTCGAAATAGGCGCGCGCCTTTAGGTTTTCTGCACGATTCTCGAAGCGGTAGAAATGCTGCTTGCCGAGCAGCAGATTATCATAGGCCCGTGGATTATCCGTTTTCGAACCGGTATCCGGTAAACCGGTACCTGTCACCGCGAGGGCACCGGTGACGCCACTCGACATCTCGCTCAGAATTTCGAAGATCTGTCCGACATTGCGTTCGTACTGCTCTCCCCAGACCTGGGCGCCGGTCGCCCCATCAACAAGCCATGCGTTGAGTTTCAACACCTCACCTGCTCGCCGGATGTTGCCGCGCAGCACGTAGCCGACGTTTAGCTTTGTCGCAATCTCTCGTACGTCCAGTGATTTCCCCTTGTAAAAAAATGTCGAATCGCGCGCAATGACCATCAGGCCGGGATTTCTCGCCAGTCGTGTGATCAGATCGTCCGTCACGCCGTCGGCAAAATACTCCTGGTCGGGTTCCGCGCCGGCGTTGTCGAACGGCAACACGGCCAGCGACGGCCGCAGCGCTATGGTCTCTGTGCCCTGTTTCGCCGGCTCGTGACCGGGGGGCGCTGGGCCAGTCAAGTGCAGGGTAATGATGATCGACACGACCAGACCGAGCGCTGCCAGTCCAGCCAGTGGGATTTGCCAGCGAAGCTTGGACCTTCCGCCACCGCTCATTGGTTGGTTTTCCGGTGCAGAGGTAGCAGGCACAGGTTCCTGCGCTTGCACCGGAAGTAGCAAACGGTAGCCCGCTTTCGGGATGGTCTCGATCACCTTCGGGTTGGCGCGGTCATCTCCGAAGGCGCGGCGCAGCTTGTTAACGGCATTGGTCAGTGCCTCGTCACTGACCACCACCCCCGGCCAAAGTGATTCCAGCAGCGCCGTCCGGCTAACGGGCTCTCTGGGATGTGTGGCGAGATAGAGCAACAGACTGGCGACCCGCGGTTCCAGTCGGACCAGTTTCCCGTTACGACCCAGCTCGTGTGATCCGACATGAAACTCCCACTCACCGATCTTCAGGCAATCCGGTACGGTTTTTAGTGCTTGATTCATGTCCCCAGACCCTCCGTATCCCCTGTAACCTCCTGTTTTTCCGGGCCGTTAGTTTTTCGTTTGGCAGGCATTACTCATTCGTTCGGAAACCGTCCGGTATTTCACCCGCCTGCGCACTAGAAAGTCTTTAACGGCAATGGAAATGCGCGGGACAACGACCCGTCTGTAATGAGAATAGCACGCGCCATCCCCCGCTTCCGATGCCGGTAAACCCGCACCCACAACCGGAGGCCAGGACCATGAAGACATCCACTCAGCGATACCTGCCGGAGGAAACCGGTACCCTCAGCCGTCTCCTGTTTATCGTGTCGCTCATCGGTACCCTGCTTGCGCCCCTTGCCAAGGCAGCCGACGCGAATGACGGCTTTCAATCCAATGCCCTGTTCAACCCGACCCCTGCCCAGTTAAAGGCCGAAGCCCGCGGGCGCGTGATGATCTACGACGGATTGGATAACGCGGTGGTTGAACGCGCGCTTGACGAACAGTTCGATCGCATTGAGCACATGATGTTCATCCGTACCCGGCAGAGTACATCGGATGACGATGATGAATACATAGTCGAGGACGATGGTTGCTAATCGGCGATGCGCTAAAAAACATCATCGGACTTCGGCAAGGCAACAGAGGCGGCATTACCTGGTTCCGCTAGCTGGGCCATTCTCTCTCACCTGTCCGGGAGGTTATCCCCATGAAACGTCAATTAATTGCCTCATTAACTTTGGCTCTGATATGGTCAGTATTGGCGATCGTGGCCGGCTCACCCGCCGTCCCAGCCGATAACGATAATCTGACTCTCCAGAAGGTCACCGAGAACGTGTACGGAATCGTGGGTCCCTTGCATGATCGCACGGCCAGCAATCTGGGCAATAACGCGACCTTTGGTTTTGTCGTGACGTACCATGGTGTGGTACTCATTGATCCCGGCGGCAGCTACAAGGGTGCAAAACGCATTCAGGGAATCATCCGTTCTGTGACAGAACAACCGGTACGGGTTGTCATTAATACCGGTGGAGAGGACCATCGTTGGCTGGGCAACGACTATTTCATGAGTCAGGGGGCAACCGTCATCGCCAGTGCCGAAGCCGTAGCGGATCAGAAAGCCCGATTGAACGAAATTCTGCTGCGGCTAGGCAATACTGCAGGCGATGATGTTTTGCAAGGCACCCGTGATAGTTACGCTGATATCACTTTCGACAAGGAATACCGCTTTAGCCTAGGGGGTGACGTTTTTGAGATCTATCACCCGGGCAACGCGCATTCCCCGGGGGACTCCTTTGTATGGATGCCCCAGCAGAAGGTGATGTTTGCCGGTGATATTGCCTGCACTGACAGAATGCTGAGCATGATGTGGTACTCAAGAAGTAAATCCTGGACCGAGGCGTATGAAGCCATGGCATCGTTCAAACCGGTTTATGTCATCCCCGGTCATGGCAAACCGACCACATTGGAAGTCACAGACAGGGACACCTATGACTACCTCACAACGCTCAGAAAAGCCGTTGCCAATTCTATGGCGGCGGGTGGGGGGATCGAGGAGGTGAATAAGATTGATCAGTTGAAATTCCGCTATCTCGAAAATTACGAGGCTCTGAAGACACGTAATGCTCAAAAGGTTTATGAGGAAATCGAGTTTGAGTAATACCTGATCGTATACACATTTGGATGTTCGCCTCTGAATCTGTATGTCCGAGTACAGGACGTTCCTGACCTTTAAGCAAATATTCTGACCTTCCACTTAGGGTCGATCCAGGTCCTGCACGAAATACTTATATAAGGTTTCGTTAAACGTCGGGAGTCGGCCAACCAGTCATTCCCGGGATTCAGGTGAACTTCCGCCAGCAATTACGGACATTCATGTTCTGCTATCGTAATTCGACTCTCGGGCAAAAGTTATCAACCATTAAGCTCAGGTTGTGCGATTACCCGTGATAGCAGGACAGGTACACGCTTCGGGCACCGCCATCCAAATCCATGGGAATTCCAATCTCGCAGTCTTGTTTGGCGAACAGCTACTGGACCTAAACGAAGCGATAACCGGCCCGATCTTGACTCGTAAAAAAGCGCCCCCGGAGTGCACAGGGGGCGTAAGAGCCTGATGAGGGCCTAACGATACCTTCCGTGGCGCTGATTTTTTACAAGTGTAGTCGAGTGAAGCAAGTCTGTGTTGTAAAAACGCGAAGGTCCACGGCATAAGAAACGCAAGGATGCTCGAAAAAAGGTAAAAAAGGCTTGACACATCATGAACAACGACCTAATAAAATTAAAGTGTGGAGGTTAAGTCCGTTGCTGATTGCGGCACACCTGATAAACAGGGTTGCTGTCCACATTTCATGTAAAATAACCTGATGAGGAGATAGATATGAATAAGGTGAACAAAACATTGTGTGTTGCTGCCATTGCCGGCGTCATGGCGATTCCTTTCACGGCAGCCCAGGCTTGGTGGGGTGGTGGCCCCTGGGGCGGTGGTGGTCCCTGGAATAGTGGCTGGGGTAATGACGGCTGGGGCGACGGCTGGGGTGACGGCTCCGGTGATTTCGACTTCAACATGAGCGGTGGCGCTCATGGCAGTGGTTATGGCCGTGGTCGTGGTTATGGCCGGGGTTACGGCTATGGCTACGGTGGTTATCCGTACGGCGGCTGGGGTGGTCCCTATGGTTATGGTGGCTATCCCGGCGCCTGGGGTGCTCCGTATGGCTATGCACCACCGGTTGTTACCGCTCCGGCCGCTCCCGCTGCCAAGAGCGAGTAACCCGCGACCTCAACCTCAGGCAGGAAGCACAGCCTGAACTGCAACAAGAAATACAGACGAGCCTGCACAGGGATGTGTCGACTCGTTTTTTGACGGGACTGTGGAGTGGCCAATTTGCAACAATTAGGTCGGGTTACAGTACAAACACGACATGAAGCCAAAAACCCTGAACGTCAGGGTTGGGTCGTCTCCCGCCGATTAGATAAATCTATTTTTCGGATCAGTCTTTCGTCATGGATCGGCCAAATCAGGTCATTTCGCATGGCTACAATGCGAGCACAACAGATCCTTCACTAGAAATTCCATGCTGGATATTGTGATACAGGATAGGAAAGGCGCCTGTCGAATAAAAGCACTGCCACTCCATCTTCTGAAGCACGAGCGACATATGCTGAGCGTCTGTATATTTTAACGATATGGCGCGTGTACAAGCATGTGAAGGCCAATTCAACAGGTTGTAGGAGTAACAAGGTGGTTTCGGTTACGATAAACATGCCAGCGCTACTGATGTCACGCACCTTGCAGCGTTGTGCACTTTCTCCATACGCATACAGATAGACATGTGTGTTATCAGAGTGCCGACGAATATAGTGACGTCGTTCTGCCGATTTCATGCTCTGATTCTGCTCGCCGAAGATGCTCATGCCTGTCACGATTCGGTTAGCCTGTCATTTTATCGAGTAATGATCTGACCAACCCTATCAACCTTATAGACAACTGATGGTTAGCATTTTAGTCTACAATTTTGACATCATTTAATAGCATCAACTGTCGAAATAATTGACACGCAATGGCTATCTTTATGCAGTTATCTAGCCATAACGTTATCGAAGAATAGCTGCGCACTTTATTAATCAAGAAAACAAAGCCCTCAAATCAAGTAAGCCTGCAATGTGCATAAATGCAAAGTGCGCTATCAACCGTTATTTGCTTTATGTAACAGAAAAATCCCCATCAATCCGGCGCTGATCACAAAAACCGTATTCTCTAAACTGGAGGTATTGCCGTGTTTAATCTGGTTATCTTTAGGTGCTATGTTTTCAACGATTTCGGCATGATTGCTGTTCTTGGCAATATGCACTACATTTTCCGATGCATAAGTTGAGGCGATGTTGCAGGCTATGAGACAGGGGCATATAGCACCCAATAGGCGTGATGTATTCATGGCTTTCCTCTATTGTTATTTCAGCCTTAGTATCTGATTATGTGGTTGGCTTTTGAAATACTAACGTAGCATAGATGTCAATTTAATGACATAGATCAAGTAGAGGTTTGCAAAGAACAGCAATGGACTACGTAAAACTACTTATATTTCAGCAGCATTAAATGTGTAATCCGCTCCCAGGCACGGGCTAACATAACCCTGCCTGTGCCTAAGCGCCGAGATGAGTTCGCATGTGCTCCCCTACAACCTGAAGCGTGTCATGAACATTTTGGGTATCAAGCCGTTAATCCAGGCGATGCAGGCATAGAAGCCTGTTTTTACACCGCAAAACAGGCGTACTCAGCACCTCACAGGCGTTTTATGACGCAAGCTGACAGCGGTGGCCAGCACAGAATGCAGCTGAAATCCTGACGCTGCGTACCGATCGCAACGCAATAGGTAATTGAACTACAATGTATTTTAAACTTGGATATCTCACAAAATACCCAAGTTGGGGGCACGGAATTATTTTCTTTTCAGCGTTCCCCAAACATCAGGAGCAACTGACTCAGGCAGATAGGCATGACAGGCATTGCATGAGTCCTTCATATTTTCTAAAGCCTCATTAAGCCCCTCACGATCTTGTTCTCTTATAGCATCAAGGGCAGCAATATGTAGTGCTTTCAAAGCAGCTCTACTGCGTTTTTCAAGTTTCTCGAATTTTTCAGCATCCATATCCGAATTGGAGGCATTTTTATTCATTAGCTTGGCAGAATCAGCTGCATGCCAATCCATGGGGCCCAGCAATCCGAAGGTTTCTTTAATGGCAATAGCATGTCGCGCCAGATTATCTGAGTACTTTATTTTGTGTGTGTTTAAATTAGATATTGCATCGGCATGAATTCGCAATACGACAATCACTGACTCTACATAAGATTTCTGAGTAAACTCTTCAGCTCGAACAATTATGATCCAAGACAGGAAGAGAGTTGTAATCATAAGCGTGATAATCTTCTTTCTATTCATGATGGCCTCGTGGTACACGTCCGTATAATAAGAAACAGAATGTAAGAATACACCGATAATAACAGTGATTCTTAATTTTACAGATTATGGGGTAATCTACACGAACAGCAAACCTTGCCAAACACGTAAGTATTGTTTCATATTTTAACCAGTACGATTGCCGGATGCGTCTTGCCCACGCCCGGTGGTCCCAGCGAAGACAAGGTACTCGACCGAATCCACAAACGCCAAGCCGCCTAGCACTGCTTATGGAAGCCGTATCGAACCGTGCAATGGTTAAAACTATACTGACGCGAATCCCTATGATTACCCTTGTTACTTATAGTCTGATAGCAGTACAAACACGACATGAAGCTAAAAACCCGGGATTTCCTGTTTGGGTCGGAAGTGCTCGTTTAGTGGTTGATTATATAAGCCATCAATAAACGGCAATTGTCGGCCAACTCCGGTCATAACCCTGAACCCAATCCCTGTGTATATCAGGAAAGAAGATGTTAGGCACTGTAAACATGAGTTCTGTCGAACTTTGTCCTTTGTACAATTGCAGCGACTTAAATAAGTGCTTGCCTATACTCCAACCTCGCCAACTCATAAGGTCCATCCAGTGCTTTGGCTGCTTGATACGGATCCTGATTGTGGCTTACAACGAAACCGAAGCTACTGCCGCTATCAGTATGCCACGGGAGCAGCTACCGCTTTCAGTAACGCCGCCATAATCAGCAGTACGGTTCCGGTAATGCCTACACCGAGCACAACTGTTTTCCCAGCGCTGAATTCAAGGGTTTACGAACTCACGATACTGTCAATTCGTGTGATGACATCCTCTCCACGGATATCGTCTTCGTTTATCGCGGTCACGACAAATTGATGCTCTTTTTGATCATCAGCGATGATCCTGGCCTTGTCACCGACCTTTACGATGTTTTCATGTCTGATCTGTTCGTGCAGCTTCTCGGGTGGCGCTTCGATGATTTGCAGGGACGTGCAGCCGATGAGGTTGATGATTACCAGAATGTTAATGATTTTCCAAAACCTGGTGTGCTGTGTCATAACAGTCTCCAGTATTTCGTATCCTGACGCCCAATAAACGTGTGACGCTACCCATGCCCAACTCCTTTGTATCTTGTAACTGGATGCAGACTGACCGTCACGAGGTGTATGGACGCGATGCGCAATTAGCTAGCTACGGTTCGAGCAGAACCGTCACGATGTTGTCGGCCATGTTACGGTCGAACGTGAGCATTTCGGGGTCGATGACCGCGATCAGATACTTACCGGCTAACGAGGTGTTATATTGAAAATCGACCGGCACATTCACCGTCGCCTCGGGCTTTAGACTCTTGACCTTGAGCGCAACCGGCAAGACCGTGTCGCCTTCATCGAATTCGGCATCGTCGCTAACGTACAAGAGCACCGAGTTCTTGGTCGCCTTTTCAAGGCCATTGTTCTTGATCGCGAACGTACCGGCGACGTTCCATCCTCCGCCATCCTCCGTCACGGTTACACCATTCCATGTTCCCGCCAGATCCGGTAAGCCAATGCGCACCCACTTGGCCTTTGATTTATCCTTCTTCAACGCTGTGCAATATGTCCCGTACGCCACACCGTTGGGATCGAACGTGAGACTCGGGTAAAAGCCGGCATTTTTCTTGTCCACCACGCCTGCCACCCAATCCAGACCATTATCGAAAGCATACACGCTCACCTCTATTCCCACATAGAATGCCATGAGCAGATGCGCGTGATCATCGCCATCAATTGTCAGCGCCAACCCATCGATGGGTGCGTTGTCGGTGTCCGCCGGATCTAAAATCAATTCGCTGGTCCAGTTCGTCCCATCATACTGTGTAATACTTACCGAACCTGCTACGCCCGCTGCCACGTGAGGATGATTATGGCTATCGATCCCAATCGCCACCGGCGTGGAGTTGCCGGTATCGAGCAGCGTGCTTTCCCAGTAACCGTATTTATTAGTGCCATAATAATAACCATCATAGTTACGTGAGAACGCCAGATGCGCATGATCGTCACTATCGAGCACAAAATCATGCCGGTAAGGTCCACTCGCCAGGCCGGTATCTTCGAAGTGCCAGCCAGCGCTATCGTGCCAGGCGTATTGCACCGTGCTACCCCCACCATACGCAATATGCGGTTGACCGGCTTGATCGAGTTTCAGAACCGAGTCAGAGCCATCGACACCGAGATCGGTGATGTGCCATTGGTTTCCATTGAAATTCGCGTAAACCAGCTTCAGTGCGCCGAGTCCGCGATATGCGCCATAACTGACGTGAAGATTGCCTTGTACATCGATTGCGATCGAATTGCCCCAGCCACAATCGGAACTGGCATCGACCAGTTCATGCTGCCAATGGCGCCCGTCAAACCACGCGTGATACAGGTGATAGTCTGCCCCCTGATACACGACATGTGGAGTACCGGCAGGATCCACGGCTATCGATGAGTAGTTTTGCCAGACCGAGGCCAGCGTCTTGGGTTTGATCTTCCCCTCGACCGACGTGGCCGTCATGGAAAGCAGGCTGGCGAGAATTAACGAAGTGAACAACCACCGCAGTAGAAATTTCATAGGATTTTCCTCTCTCTCTTGTTGAAGGCTACGCCTGAATATTCAGTAAACAACAACTCGCTGACGACAGTGCCGATGGGTTCGCCGGGGATAACGCGCTTGATGTTACCCCGTAAGACCGTCCGGACCGGCGCAGTCAGGCGAACGGTCACCTAACCATTCAGCGCCGCCCAGGTTGTGTATTGGTAATCATCGACGACGCCATCCTCGTCCGCGTCAATCTCCAGCCGGACACTGGCACTTGACTCGATCACGATGCGGACCGTTCCATTCCCATCACCTCCGGAGACCAGAATCTCACCCGACACCGGATCCTGACCGTCGGATGCCTGTAGCGGAACGATTATTTCGTAAGAAATATTGCTGCCGAGAATGTCGCTTCTCATGACCGATGCATGTGCGTCAGCCAGTGTCGTGGGGTTCGATACGTCTGCATTAACCGTCAGGGAGTGTTCCCCCCCACTTGGCTGTTCCAGAAATAATCATCTGCCTGCGAGCCAAGGCTCATATTGCCGGGCGCAACGGTCAGTACGACCACAGGGAAGGCGAGGCTGTCCAAGCCGAGTAAAAAAGTATTCCCATATGATGACACGACATAGTTATCCATAGCAGAAGCAACTGTAAGTGTCATACCGAGAAATTTGTAACTTAGCCGGAAGACATCGGTCCGGGGATCACCATCCTGCTCACTCACAGATAGCGTAAAACTGCCGTCTAGGGTGTAACCGTCTCCGTCATCGCAGGTATCAAACACAAGATAAACGTATCCCCTACTGACAGGGACGACAGGATCATTTGTCGTGAGGCCGACTCGACAATTACGTACCGCTTACGGCACATGTGCCAGTCCGGTTTCTCCGGGTGCTGTCCACGGCCGCGAAGAACTCGAACTTACTGTTGCCTGATAACAGATCCGGTGTCGCCGGCGGACTGGGGAATATTTTTCCACCGATCTTGGCGCAACGTCAAACATCTGGTAGATCGCCTGCACAATCGTGGCAGAGACAGCCTGCGCATTGGCGATAGTGATGTCTACATCCGGTGTTGGTCCCGGGACAGAGCAGCATCCAGGCGGTAAATCCACTTTCCCAAAGTTACTAATACCACCAAAACCACCGCCACCCACCGCCGCTTCCGACAGTGCTGACCACACCGGAAACCACCAGCGTAAACGCCACGAAAACGCGGAGGATTCTCATGCTTAAGTCCTTTGCCTATACGGCGCAATTGCAATTGTTACAGCCAGGGCAGTGATGCAACCAACGCCAGTTGCCAACAGGTCGACGTTGTCGAACTGACCTTGCACTGCATAGCTCTCCAGATACGTCAGGAGCGGCATGTCACCCGGCAGTCTGTCGGCTGCAAAGAATAATGCCTCGGCTGCGTCGGACTGCAGCCATTCGAGGGTCGATGCTATCGTGAACCACAGCAGGCAAACCCAGGGTCTTGTCCATGGCCAGGGTCTCAGCGCAACAATGATCAGTACGGGGATCGCATACGCATGCAGGAGGGCCGGCAAGAATCCACCGAAGGCACCGAACACGGCGGACGTCGGCCACTGGTAAGCGACAAATGGCGCCAGCAACAGCGTATTTGCCCAGTCACGGTCCAGCAGGTAGACCGCGGTGCCGAGCAGCAGCGCTGCCACCGCAGTGAAGATCAGGCCGGTCTCAACCGGAGAATGCGGTTCCCGGGACAGTACCGGGACGCTGCTCATCAGGAGGCCCCTGAATTTAGCTATTATGTTCACGATGCATTTATTCCGATGCCAGCTTATGTTGAGCTTGTGACGCTCAGCATCTCCGAATTTTATCCTCACACTGTTACTGAGTGAATCCCCAGCACACTGGCAGCTTCCTCGGCAATCAGCTTATGGCCTGTCCGGGTGGGATGAATACCGTCCCAGAACAGATACTTTTTGGGCTTCTTGCAGACTGTCCCGCTGAACACATCGATGCAGGGATCGGTGACATTCAGCTCCGGATGCTCAACCGCTGCCTGGGTAAGCAGCTCGAACGTATCGAGCCGATAGAACGTCACCAGACCGCCGTATGCGGTTTCAATGTCCGTCAGGATGCTCTCCAGCTGCTGATTGAAAAAGTAAGTGACTTCTGCCGCGCCCTGCTGTGCTTCCGGACCCTGCAAAGCGACTGCCGGGACCAGCCCGAGATTCGGCACATTCGGGACCAGGAAGGTCCTGGCGCCTGCCGCGATGAGTGTCTGTATATTGTCGGAAAGGGATAGCAACGCACATCCCAGTATCGATTCACCGATTTCCGGGTTGACGAGTGCATCGCGCACATCGTTGTTGCCGGCAAACATGACGTACAGGGCACCTTCGGGCGCCGCACCAAACTGGGTCAGGAACAGGCTGACCTGCGATGTCAGATCAAGGTGCGAGGGCGAGGGGCTGTCCGAGCAGGCGCGTGTCCTGTCAACGGCATAATTGGAGAATTTGCCGGGCACCCGGAGTGCCGGACCCGCACTCTTACGCAGTTTCATTTTCTTGGCCAGCCGCTCAACCCAGGTCGCCCCATTACTCAGGTGATGTCCGCCGCGCGCATACGGGTGGTCCGGGATCAATGCCGTGTAGGGCGGTTTGAGGGCCATACCGGTTAGTTCGTAGGCATTGCCGGGATCGGAGAGGCTGTCACCGAATACGACCAGGCGCTCGTAGTTGGTGTCGGCGGGTACCGCCGCCGGCAGGAGGCGAGAGACTGCCAGGATGCAGAATGCGAGAATAATTCTACTGAATGTCTTCATGATGGCGCTCCAGGTTGTGTTGACTGGTCCATCCCGCCTGGCGGTGATGCAGCACGGGCGGGTCGGTTGTGTGACTACCAGCCTATTCAGGCGCACAGCACGCAATTAATCCTGATGAAAAGGTGATGTTGTTCTGATGGTTTTATTCCGGGGGAGGGAGATTTTTTTCAATGAGATATAATCAACAATTACAGTGTCTTATGATGTTTGTTGCGCGCCGGGAGATTCCTGCTTGCAGGTGAATACGAAGCGTGTGGCGTTGCAAACGTGGTATTCGGCAGCCCGGTGCATACCTGTGTCGGGCATGTGATCGCAGTGCGGGTGCCGTAGTGTAGAAAAGGACCCTGTTCCTGGCGAATTGTCACTCAAGCTGCAACCGGGAGTTGGAACAGTCCGCTGCAATGCTTTTTCCACGCGTAACTTTACAGCGGAGCAGATTGCGCGACTCTGTCACCACTGATTTCAGAGGGCGTGTTACCTCTAATGACGTATGTGTACGCGATCGATTGTAGTAATTTTTTCAACGATGGCTTCGATCAGTTCCTGCGATGGACCTTTGGGACCAGGTTTTCCTGTTCTGTTTGAGGTGTACAGCAATCGATACTTGCGTTTCTTGAGCATGTCGTGAAATTTCAAAAGTGTCGATGGCCGGATAATCACGGCAGCCCGCTGAATGCGGCGTGGGTTGAGAAACAGCGACCAGAAGCCGAACAGAAACCGGTCGAGTGGCGACAGATTGGGTGCGCGTTGCCGAGACCGGTTGATGATCAGGAGTTGCTGTTTCATGAGAAGGCTGTCAGCGACGACAGCCCTCGCGCCACCAGGTCCCAGGAGTTTGGCGATGGTGGTCAATAGATGGGCGAGGAGTACCAGCAGATCCTTCATGGCAGAGCAGGGTAGGGAAGGTTGCTTTCAGGAGCAAGACTGTCTAAGTTGTCGTTATTCAGGTGATAATTAATAATTCGCCTAGGAGTGTGTCCAGCTTAGGCTGGTCTGTTCAGTGGGGGACAGTCCCACCGGGGTAGAAGTCAGCGCCCCGTAACTTGAGTCACATTCGTGGAGGAAACGAAGCGGATGAAGCTGATTGACA
The DNA here is from genome assembly GCA_963763115.1 of uncultured Gammaproteobacteria bacterium. Taxonomy (GTDB): domain Bacteria; phylum Pseudomonadota; class Gammaproteobacteria; order UBA9214; family UBA9214; genus CAVQCA01. Next base: position 1,876 of record CAVXNM010000033.1, on the reverse strand, counting down.
AAGCCATCCGTGGGATGGTGAGTAAGTCACCGGGCCGTAACGAAAGTGAACCCATAGGTGGCCTCGTAAGAATTTAAAACTCCGGAGGCCGAGCCCGCTCCTTGGGGGCGAAGGCAGCACGTAATATCGCAGACTGACTGTTGAGGTATTACGCTCCGGCGGGGTAGTAGGGGCAGCACGGTGACAAGGGCAGACCGAGCAACTGGAGAAGCCGTCCTCGTCCCGATCTGAAAGGGTCGGAGCAAGGTAGGTTCTATAACCGGCGACACCGGGAAGTGAGCTGAAAGACGAGACGGTGGCGGCGAGGTCCGTAGTAGTGATGAAGCGGGGTAACGCCCGTGGAGCGAAGGGGCCTTACTGCACATAATGACTTCGACAACATGGGAGGCAGGGGTGAGATGATAAAGGCACCTATTGATCTGCAAGACCTGAGGAGAAGGCTATACGTCAAGGCGAAGGCTGAACCGTCTTGGCGCTTTTGGGGGTTGTATGTCCACGTGTGCAAACATGAGACGCTCCAGGACGCCTACCGGCTGGCAAAAGCCAACAATGGAGCCCCGGGTATTGACGGGGTAACGTTTGAAGCGATTGAAGCCGGAGGGCTGGACGCGTTTATCGACCAGCTGCATCAGGAGTTGGTCGAGCGGACGTATCGTCCTCTGCGGCTGCGGAAAGTGGAGATACCTAAGGATGGGGGAGGCTCGCGAGGGCTATCGATACCCACGATCCGCGATCGGGTGGTACAGGGTGCGCTGAAGCTCATCCTGGAGCCGATCTTTGATGCGGATTTTCAACCGGGGTCGTTTGGCTACCGGCCCAAGAAATCAGCGCAGGATGCGATTCGGCGCGTCTCGGAAGCGATACTGACGTGCAAAACGTATGTCATCGATCTCGACTTGCGATCGTACTTTGATACGGTGAGACATCATATCGTATTGGAGAAGGTAGCGGGCCGGATCAATGATGACAAGGTGATGCAGTTGCTCAAGTTGATTCTGAAAGCGTCGGGTAAGACGGGGTGTGCCACAGGGCGGAGTGATCTCACCTTTGCTCAGTAATCTGTATCTCAATGAGGTAGATAAGATGCTGGAGCGGGCGAAGACGGTCACGCGGTATCGGCAGTGGACGTTGGTCGAGTATGCCAGGTTCGCTGACGATATGGTCGTCTTAGTGAATGCCCACCCGAAGCAGCGTTGGTTACGAGAGGCGGTGGAGAAGCGGCTTCGTGAGGAACTCGGCAAACTCGAAGTGGAGGTGAACGAGGACAAAACCTATCGGGCAGATCTGTCGCGAGGCGAGAGCTTCGGTTTTTTAGGCTTTGAGTTTAGGCGCGTGCGCAGTCGTTCGGGACGCTGGATGCCATTGTATCGGCCCCAGACGAAGAAACGCACGGCATTGCTGCGCCGGCTCAAGGTCATCTTCCGGGGCTTGCGTTCCCAGCCGGTCACACGGGTTATCGAAGTGATTAATCCGGTGTTGCGTGGTTGGGCCAACTACTTTGCGATGGGTCATGCGAGTCGGTGTTTCTCGTTTATTCGAAACTGGATTGAGCAAAAGATACGGCGTCACCTGGCCAAAAGTCGCCAGCGCCGAGGCTTCGGCTGGAAACGGTGGAGTAGACGGTGGCTGTATGATGCCCTGGGGTTATTTGATAACTACCGGGTGCGGCCACGGTCGAAAGTCGTCCCAGCATGATAGGTCTCATAAACCTTGAGGTGAAGTGTGCAGGGGCGCGTAGTGCGGGAGATCCGCATGCTGCGTGCGATGTGGAGGGAGTTGGAAACGGGACCACGGATTACCCTAGCCGGGCACGAAGGGGGAAACCCCGGATACAGACAAGGGTCGTCCTTATGGGTTACCGCGCCAGCTCTCGACC